>NZ_LPNR01000081.1 GCF_019266065.1 Nocardia sp. MH4
GCCGGATCGTCGGATCGCCGCCGGGCGGCAGCGGTCGCCGCGGCGGAGTGCCGCGGCCCGCGGGCGGCGGCACGGCAGGTCCACCGGGGCGGCCTGGAGGCGGCGGCACCCGGCGCCTACGCGGGTCATCGCGGGGATCGTCGCCGTTCATCACTGTCGAACTCTACTGATCGTCGGGGGCGCGGGTGGGTTGTGCGCGCTCGGTCTCTACTGGATACCCCGCTCGGGTGCCCGCGTTAGCGGGAAACGCGGTGATGTGGCGAGACTCGCCGTGACACGCCGCTCACGGCAGCCAGCCGACGCGGCCGCGCAGCACGGTGTAGCCCAGGTAGGCGACCGCATCGATCGTCGCGTGCGCCAGGATCAGCGGCCACAGCCGATTCGTGCGCTGCCAGTAGCGTCCGAAGATCACGCCCATCACGATGTTGCCGAGCCCGCCGCCCAGGCCCTGGTACAGGTGATAGCTGCCACGCAGCAGCGCGGAGGCGGCCAGTGACCGGTTCTCCGACCAGCCGAGCTTGCGCAGCCGGGTGATCAGGTAGGCCACCACGAGCACTTCCTCGGCCACCGCGTTCGCGCACGCCGACAGGATCAGTACCGGCAGCCGCCACCAGTGCTCGGTCAGCGAACTCGGCACGATGGTCACGCTCACCCCGAGCGCGTGCGCGATCAGATACAGCGCCAGTCCGGGCAGGCCGATCACCGCCGCCAGGATCAGGCCGTGCAGCACATCGGTGCGGCGAATCCTGGCCAGCCCGATCAGTCGCGGTCCGATCCCGCTGCGCCACAACAGGTACAGGCCCAGCGCCGCCCACGCGAGCAGCCGGGTGATTCCGACCAGCTGGAACAGCAGGTCGAGAATCGAGTTGTCCGAGCGCGAGGCGTTCAACGCCACCGTGCGCCCGCCGACCCCGCCGGGCGCCAGCGCCGAATCCAGCAGGGCCAGGCCCGCGCTGATCCCGCTCAGCCCGAAGGTGACGAGCAGGACGACGGTGATCTCGACTCGGAGACCGAACCGTTCCCGCTCGCTGAGCGTGGTGTCAGGAGGATCGACGCGCATGTCGCGCAGTGTAGGCAGCCCCGGTGGCCGGGGCGCGTCGCGCCGCGACCGGATTCAGATGCGGCGCAGGCCGTTCAGAAAGGGGCAGCCGGCCAGGATGCGCACCGCCTTGCTCAGCGCGGCGACGTCGTCGGCGGGCGTGGCGAAGGGCAGGCGCACGTCGTGGTCGCCCTCGTTGCTCTCCACCCGCAGGGTCAGGCCGTAGCGGTCGATGGCCAGCGGATGCACCAGGCCGCCGCGTAGCCGGGTCGGCAGGTGGCGCGCGAGCTGGGCGACGATATCGGCGTGGTCCTCGGCCATGTGCTGTAGCCAGGCGCTCTCCAGTTCGCAGAACGGGTCGGCGCTGGCCGCGCGCAGGTCGGCGTGGTCGACCGATTCCGCGCCGGAGGTGTCGGCCAGCACGGCCGAGTTCACCACCACGCGCAGCAGCGTGACCCCGTGTCCGACGTCGAGCAGCCCCGGATGCGGGTATTCCTTGGCGATCTCGACCGCGAGCGTGCGCTGGGCCTGCATCGGCACCTGCCGCACCCACCCGCGCAGCCACACCAGCGCCCGGACCGGTTCGCGCAGCGGCAGCGGCGCGTGATCGGTGAGCTCGAGCACCGCCGAGGTCTCGTTCGCGGTCGCGGCCAGCGCCGCCGCGAGCGAGGTGGCGGGCACCGCGATCACCGCGTCACCACAGCGACGCAGGTGATGCAGCGAGGTCGGCACCGGATCGATGCCGGGCAGCGCGAGCATCGCCGTCTCCGCGTGGGCGCACGCGCTGCGCACGCGCTCGGCGGTCGTCGGCGCGAGGATCGTGGTGGGGCTCGACATGACAACCTCCGCGAACTGTTGATTAGGTAAACCTAAGCTAAGTTACCGCGCGACTTCGCGCAAGGGGACACCCCGGCGAATCGCCGAACGAATCGGCTCTACGGTGGTCTGATGACGCACGACGACCACGGCGACGACCACCCGACCTCCGCCGAACCCGTGCTGGTCACGCTCTCGACCCCCGCCCGCCGCAGTCTGGTGGCGGGCCTGGTCCGCCCGCTGGGCAGCGCGCCGGCCACCGCCGAGGTCGTCGACATCGACGTCCCCGACGCCGAACTGGCCGCCTTCCTGGTCCGGATCGCGCACGCCGACCACGGTTTCGTCGCCCGCACCGCCATCGCGCCCCGTGCGGTCGCCATCGTCGCGGGCACCGTCGCGGCCCTCTGCGGTGAGGACATCCCGACCGCCCTCAGCACCCCCGACCTGAATTTCCTGACCGCGCTCAAGCCCCCGGCCATCGAAGCCACCCGTACTGTTCTGCTGGCCATCGAAACCGACGATGAGCAGGCGATCCGGGACGCGCTCCGGGTGCTGGATTCCTGAGCGGGGCCGACTTCGGACAACGATCCAGCTAATCTTTCTGTGTGCCGCGTATTGCGTATTTCGGACCGTCCGGGACGTTCACCGAGATGGCTCTGGCGAAGTTCGAGAACTCGGGGGCCTTCGACAGTCCCGTCGAGCGAGTCGCCGCGCCGAGTCAGGGCGCGGCGCTGGATCTGATCCGCTCCGGTGACGTCGACGGCGCGGTCGTGCCGATCGAGAGCTCCGTCGAGGGGTCGATCCCGGCGACACTGGATTCCCTCGCCCTCGGACCGCGGCTGCAGATCGTCGCCGAGACCGAGCTCGAGGTGAGTTTCACGATCCTCGCCCGGCCCGGCACCACGCTCGCGCAGGTGCGCACGCTGGCCGCCTACCCGGTCGCGGGCGCGCAGGTCAGGCAGTGGGTGGCCCGGAACATGCCCGAGGCGCAACCGTTCACCTCGGCCTCCAACGCGGCGGCGGCCGAGGACGTCGCGGCGGGCGTCGCCGACGCCGCGGTGTCGACGGCGCTGGCGGGGGAGCGGCTCGGATTGGCCACGCTGGCCGCCGGGGTCGCCGACCACGAACAGGCGATCACCCGCTTCGTCCTGGTGACCGAACCCGGGGTCGCCCCGCACGCCACCGGCGCCGATCGCACCTCGATCGTGCTCGAACTCCCGAACGAGCCCGGCTCGCTCATGCGCGCGTTCGCCGAGTTCGCCACCCGCGGTGTCGATCTGACCCGCATCGAGTCGCGACCCACCCGGACCGCGATGGGCACCTACCGCTTCTACCTCGACTGCGTCGGCCATATCGACGATCCGGCGGTCGCGGAGACCTTGAAGGCACTGCATCGCACGGCGCGGGTCCGGTACCTCGGCTCGTGGCCCGCGTACGCGGCAGTCGGAACACCGCCCCCGTCGGACGAACCTGCCGCAGAATGGTTGACGCAATTGCGAAAGGGGGTCGCTGACCTATGAGTACACCCGCGAAGCTGGTGCTGGTGCGGCACGGCGAGACCGAGGGCAACGTCGCGAAGATCCTGGACACCCAGGTGCCCGGTCTCCCGCTCACCGAACGTGGTGTGGCCCAGGCGAAAGCCTTCGGCGCCGGTTTGGAACGGGCGCCGCAGGTGCTGGTGTCGTCGGAGGCGCTGCGGGCCCGGCAGACGGCGAGCTACATCGAGGCGGCCACCGGTGCGCCCGCGCACGTCCTCGACGGGCTCTACGAGGTGCAGGTCGGCGAGTTGCACGGCCGCTCGGATCAGGCGGCGCACGAGTTCTTCCAGGAGATCTACCGGGGCTGGCACCGGGGCGATCTCGACACCAGGGCACCCGGCGGCGAATCCGGTCGTGAGGTGATCGACCGGATCGTGCCGATCCTCACCGGACTCCGCGAGGAATTCCTGACCGAGGACGCCGACGGCGACGTGATCGTGGTGAACCACGGCGCCGCCATGCGCCTGGTCGCGATGACGCTGGCCGGGGTGGCGCCGCCGTTCACGACGAACAACCACCTCGACAACACCGAGACCATCGAACTGCTCCCCACCGCGAACGGCGGCTGGGAGTGCCTGCGCTGGGGCAGGTTCACGCCACCGTTCGCGCTCGAGGCCGAGCCCACGGCCGACGACCCGATGGGCTGATCAGGCCGGGTTGTCGGCCGTCGCGGTCGGGAACTCGGTGCGGATCGGCAGCGACTCGATGAGATCGGCCACCGCCGTGCGCAGGCGCGCGTTGGTACCCGTGGCGATCGACGACCACTTCACGCCGTCGTCGGCCACGCTGGCGGTGATGATGAATCTGCCAGCGCGCGTGTTGAACACGGCGATGTGGTTGTCCTGGATGTCGCGCGTGCCGTCACCGTAGGCGACGCCGATGATCTCGGCGTAGGAGTGGATCTCCACCAGCGCCGAGGCCAGGGTCTGGGCGTCGGTGGCGGGCTTGCCGATCTTGCTCAGCCGCTCCGTGGTGGCCGCGACGTCACCGGTATCGCCGAAGATCGGCGCGAGTTCCTCGGTGGGCGCGTTCATTCCGTACAGCTCGAGCGGTTCGGACTTGCCCAGCGCCTGCAGGACCGCGCCGGGCAGGTCCAAGCCCGCGTCGTCGATGACATAGGACTCCGGCCCGCGCAGGGCGACGACCGCGCGGTCGTCGCCCTGCGCGAGGCAGAACCGGTTGACGTGGCCCTGGACCACCCAGCGCAGCGCGATGATCCACTGCGGCCGGTAGAGCACCCGCAGGCGCTCCGCCAGCTCGGTCTGGACCACGTCACCGAACAGCAGTTCACGCTCGGTGAGAGCGGCTTCGGCCGCCTTCATGGCGGCGTCGTGCGTCGAGATGTTGTCGTAGCGGCCCATGGCGTCGAGCACCACGGGCATCTCGTCGAATTGCAGCTTCTCCAAGAGGAACTGCAATTCGTCGAGCGATAGCACGACGGCCTCCAGCAACGATCCCCCGCTACTCCCCCCGAGCACCGTCACTTGGCCGATCCGGCGAGGTCGCCGCCGATCACACCTTCGGCCGTGTACCGGCCGTCGGTGAACGCCTCGTCCGAACGGCCGTAGTCGACGCCGTTGTGCTCGTCGTCGTCCTCGCCGTTGGCGCGGTTGCCCAGCAGCGGGTTGCCGGCGGTGTTGGCGTTGCGCACCGGTGCGCCCTCCGCACGGGTGACGACCGACTCGGTGACCGCCGGGGCGGCGGCGGGCGCGTTGGCCGCCGGAGCACCCCAGCCCTCGGGCAGCTTCAGCTGACCGTTGCTGAGCGAGACGTTGCCGAGACCGGCCGACGTGGTGGCCACACCGGCCGCGGCGCCGACGGCGCCGAGGCTCGCCATGGCGGGTGCCGCGGCGGTCGTCGCGGGCACGGTCGCCGCGGAGGTGGCGGCCGAGATCGCCGAGGCGCCGATGTTGCCCGCCGTGCTGACGCCGCTGGTGACGACGCCACCGGCGACATTGGCCGCCTGGGTGGCGGCGCTGACGACGCCGGGGTTGGTGACGAAGGCCTGCGCCGCGGCGACCGCGGTGCTGAGCGGGTCGCCGCCGAAGTCGCCCTCGGCGGCGGTGCCCGCGCCGTTGGCGATGGTCGGCGGCATGGAGAACTCGCCGGGCGTGGTGACGGTGGCCGTGGTGGCGGCCTCGTAGGTCTCCATCACCAGCGCGGCGCGGATGTCCATGGCGTGACGGGCGACCTCGGCCGCCTCGAACGCGCCGGACACGACGCCGGGCGGGTTGGCCGAGGCGGCGACCGCGGTATTGGTCGCGGCGATCTCGGGCAGGCTCGGCATCGCGAGCGAGGCCACGGTGTAGGCGGTGGCGTTGGCGGTGGCCTTGACCCCCATGGCCGCGGCCATGATGCCCTGCTGACCCGCCCAGGCGCCGAACGGCGCGAGCTTGGCGAGCACGGCGAGGCCGTTGACACCCTGCAGGCCGACGCCGACCTCGGCGATCACGCGGGTGATGGTGAAGGCGGCGTCACCCCACGCCGCGGCCAGCGTGCCCCACGAGGTGGCGGCGGCGGAGATCGGAACGGCGTGTGCGCCCGCGTTGAGCGTGGTCGAGTTGACTTCTGCCATGCGCGGCAGCCAGAAGACCCCGGTGATCCCTGCGGTCATGCTTGTTTCTCCCCTGAATGAATGATCGGCGACGGATCGGGTACGACTAGATCTGGATCGCGGTGATCGCCGCGCCCTGGGCGATGTCCTCGCCGATGTTGGTGACCAGCTGCGAGCGCAGGGTCGCGGCCGCGTGGTGCAGCTCGAGGATGCCCTGGGCGACAGAGCTGTCGTGGGTGGCGGCGGCGCGGTTGAAGTGCGAGGCCGCGAGCAGCGACACCTCTTCGGCGCCGGACGGGAGCACATGGGTGGTTGGCCCGGCGAGGCCGGCGGCCACGGCGAGGCGCTCGGCGAGCAGATCCAGCTCGGCGGCAGCGGCGAGGACGATTTCAGGTGTGACGAGAACGTGTCCGACCATGACCCGACTCCTTCTGGTGGCGACTATCGGGAACCACGAGAATTCCCCCTACGAGTGATAGGACGCGAGAGCGGGTCGTTCGGTTCCATCGATTCCCCACCCAGTTTCGCTAGCCCCATCCCAGCTCATGCAACCGGTCGTCGTCAATCCCGAAATAGTGTGCTATTTCATGGATCACGGTGATCGCTACTTCCTCGACCACCTCGTCGGCGGTAGTGCAGATGTCGAGAATAGCCTCTCGATAGATGGTCACGGTATCCGGCAGCGAACCCGCGTAGTAGCTGTCGCGCTCGGTGAGCGCGATGCCGTGATACAGCCCGAGCAGCGAGGGTTCCTCGTCGTTTCTGGCCTCGACCAGCACCACGACATTGTCGATCGCCTCGGCCAGCTCGGGCGGGATCAGGTCGAGCGCGTCGCTCACCAGCTCCTCGAACCGCTCCGGCGACATCCGTTCCGACACGGTCACCGTGGTTGTGGCTGCGGGGGCAGCGGCGCGGCGCCGGGCAGCGGGGCAGGCGTGGAGCGCCCGGTGTTCGGCGGCGGCACCGGGGCTTGACCGTCGATCAGGATCTCGCCGCGCGCCGACCCGACGATCGCCGCGAATCCCTCACGGTCGGCGCCCTTTCCGAGCCAGCAATCCAATTTGTGACTGCCCGCGAGCCAACTGGTCGGTTCCAGATAATCGAAGAACAGGGTCAGCGTCTTGTTCCGGATGGCGTCGGGGCTGCCCAGATAGTCGGTGGAGAGGCGGTTGCATTCGGACTCCACGTACTTGTCCTGATCTGCCTCCGACGGGGGACCACCGGTGAAGTTGCTCGCCAGGTCGACGGTGCCGACGATCTCGACCGAATGCGGCTGCGCGCAGTCGACAGGGTCGGTCGGCAGGTTCTGGTTGATGCCGAGGCAGGTGCCGGTGGCGTGCACCTTGGACTGATCCTGGCCGGCGACCGAGCCGGTCGCGGCCGGGCTGGCCGAGGTCGCGGCGACCTGCAGGCCACAGCGCAGGGTGCGGTCGCCGTGCTGCCAGCCCGCCGGGCTCGGCGACATCACGTTGACCATGTACCGGCCGCGCGGATCGAAGCGCCCGCCCAGATACCGCTGCACCGCGGGGACGCAGTGCTCGTCCCTGAGCTCGGTCATCCGCAGCGAATCGGGGTGCCTGGTGCCGCCGGCGAACTCCCGGCCGGGGTAGGCGGCGAGGTCGATCACCCCGGCGACCTCGAACAGGTGCTTGTCCTCGCAGTTGACCTTCACCAGGTCGCTGCGATCGGACTTGGTCCAGCTCAGGCAGTCGCCCACGCTCGCGCTGCTGAATTCCTTGTCCCGGACCACGGGCTCGGAGCCGGGCTGGTGCGCCTCGAGCCCCTTGTCGTTCTCGAAGCCGGTGACCAGCATGGTGACCATCGCCGCGATCACCGCGCCGAGGGCGCCGATCAGCAGCCCCCACCGCAGTTTGGTCGCCGACAGATGCAGCGAACTGGGGACGCGGCCACGCGACGCGGATCCCTCGGCTGGTTCCCTCTGCTCATCAGACATCGGATCCATCATGGCAGCGAGGTTCGGTCCATGCCACGACACCCGCACGCGCGACCTCATGGCACCGCACTTCCGTCCACGCCTCGCCCTGCTCGCCCGACCTCGAGGAGGGCAGGCCGCGCCGCGGCCGTCGCGGCCGTCCCGCCGGTCAGGCGCCGTTGCGTAGGCGACGAAGGAGCAAGCAACGGTGCCTGACCGGCGGGACCCAAGGGCCGCGACCTCGAGCGCGCCAGCGCTCCAAGAACTCAGCCGCGCAGGGCGGAGGCGAAGATGCCGGGCAGGCGGGTCTTCTTGCCGTCGCCGTAGAAATCGGTGAGCTTGCGACCGGTGCCGGTGCCGGTCTTGTTGCTGACGAACCACGGCGGCTTGGGGCTCAGGGTGAATTCGCCGTGCAGCAGCGCGCGCGGCGCGGGCCGGAACGGGCCGCGGACCACGGTGCGCTCCACATCGTCGAGCAGGAAGGCGTTGTGTACGACGCCGATGCCGCTCTGGATGTCGTCGAGGGTGTGGCCGGGGAACGCGCCCCAGCTCGCGCGCGGGGTGAGGAAGGCCAGGCCGGTCCAGGCGTTGAGCGCGACGGTGCCGTAGCGCAGATCCTCGATCGCGGTGTCGAGCGCGCCGCCGAGCTCCTTGATCGATGCCGGGTGCGCGATGATGTTGGCGCCGAGGGTGCCCATCAGCTCGTCGTTGGCGAAATCGACCGCGTTGCGGAGGAATTCGGTGCCGCTGCCGGGCAACTCGACCACCCCGAGGACGGGGGAGAAGTACTCGGTGCGCAGCAGCGGGGTGTCGCTCGCGGGCAGGTTCTCGACCAGCACGCGGCCGTTGGCCCGCTCCGAACCGGGGTACGCCGACAGCGCGCCCTCGACCCGGCCGTCGCTGCCGGGGTAGTACGCGGGCCGGGCGGGCGCGTTGTCGATCGCCGTGCGCAGTTCGGTGAGGAAGGCGTCCTTGAGCGGCCAGTCGGCGCTGAGGACCACGGTCTGGGCGGCGACGCAGTTGTAGCCGCCGTTGTGCAGCCGCTGGGTCGCCACGTGCTCGGCCTGGAACTTCAGGTCGGCGGCCGACCAGTCGCCCGGCACGACGATGCACGGCGCGACCCCACCGAGTTCGCTGGTGATCGGCTTGTCCAGCGCGGGGGCACCGGTCTTCTTGCGCTCGATGCCCGCCTCGCCGGGGCCCCACACGATCGCGTCGTGCGTGGGCGCGCCGCCGGTCATGTGCACGTGCGCGACCTGCGGATGGGTCACCAGGTAGCCGCCCTCGGGCGCGCCACCGGTGAGGATGCGGACCACGCCGAGCTCGATGAACGGCGCGAAGATCGCCTGGAACACCGGCAGCAGCGGATCGGTGATCGGGTTGAGCTTGAGCGCGACCACCCGGTTGTTGGCGTAGAGCTCGTAGAGGGTGTCCAGCGGCGCGATCGACATGATGTTGCCCGCGCCGAGCACCGCGCCGACACCGCCGGTCGCGGCCGGGTCGAGCTGGGCCAGCCCGGCCTTGCGCCGTGCGGTGGCCGCGTCGACTCCGGGGCGTAGCCAGACATCGGCGCTGAAGCCGCTGAGCAGCAGTTTGTCGTAGACACCGTGCGGCAGCGCGGGCACCGAGACCCGTCCGCCGGGGGCGGTGCCGAGCTCGACACCGGCGAGCGGGCTCACCCCACGCTCGAGCGCGCCGACCGTTTCGGCCAGCGCCTGCGCGCCCGCCAGCATCGTCATCGGTCCCGACATCCACTCCTCGCCGACGAGCGGGCTGTCGGCGGCCAGCTGCTTGATGGTGCGGGCCGCCGCGACCCAGGCCTCGGCGTTGGCGGCGGTGCGCGTATGGAGTTCCTCGAGCAGCTCGCGGCGACGGCGCAGGTCGGTCGCGGCCCAGGTCTTTTCCCCCTGCGTGAGATCAGCGAGCGCGTTATCGATGACGGCGGTGTCGAAAGTAGTACTCACACCGCAACTATGCTCCTGTTCGGCCCGGAAGGCATAGGCCGCGGGATAAAGAGTTGAGTAAACTACTAGGCTGTTTTCTCATGATCGACCTCCGATTCCTGCGCGAGAACCCGGAAGCCGTCCGAGCCTCGCAGCGGGCCCGCGGTGAGGACCCCGCACTCGTCGACGCCCTGCTCGAAGCCGACGCCGCGCGCCGGGCCGCCGTGGCCACCGCCGACACCCTGCGGGCCGAGCACAAGGCGATGGGCAAGGTCATCGGCAAGGCGAGCAAGGACGAGCGCCCCGCGCTGCTGGCCGCCGCGACCGACATGTCCGCCAAGGTCAAGGAAGCCGAGGTCGCCCAGAACGCGGCCGACGCCGACCTCGACGCCGCGCACCGCGCCATCTCCAACGTGGTGCAGGACGGCGCGCCCGCGGGCGGCGAGGACGACTACATCGTTCTCGAAACCGTCGGTACCCCACCGGAGTTCGACTTCGAGCCGAAGGATCACCTGGAGCTCGGCGAGTCGCTCGGCCTGATCGACATGGAGCGCGGCGCCAAGGTGTCGGGCTCGCGGTTCTACTTCCTCACCGGCGCCGGCGCGCTGTTGCAGCTGGGTCTGCTGCAGCTGGCCGCGCAGAAGGCCGTCGCCAACGGCTTCACCATGATGATCCCGCCGGTGCTGGTGCGCCCCGAGATCATGGCCGGTACCGGCTTCCTCGGTCAGCATTCGGCGGAGGTCTACCACCTGGCCGACGACGATCTGTACCTCGTCGGCACCTCGGAGGTGCCGCTGGCCGGCTACCACGCCGAGGAGATCCTGGACCTGAGCCAGGGCCCGAAGCGCTACGCCGGCTGGTCGTCGTGTTTCCGCCGCGAGGCGGGCAGCTACGGCAAGGACACGCGGGGCATCATCCGCGTGCACCAGTTCGACAAGGTGGAGATGTTCGTCTACACCACCCCCGAGCAGGCCGATGCCGAGCATCAGCGGCTGCTCGCGTGGGAGCGCGAGATGCTGGCCGCGATCGATGTGCCCTACCGGGTCATCGATGTGGCCGCGGGCGATCTGGGCAGCTCGGCGGCGCGCAAGTTCGACTGCGAGGCCTGGGTGCCCACCCAGCAGACCTACCGCGAGCTCACCTCGACCTCGAACTGCACCACCTTCCAGGCCCGCAGGCTCTCGGTCCGCTACCGCGACGAGAACGGAAAAGCGCAGGTCGCGGCCACGCTGAACGGCACGCTGGCGACCACGCGGTGGATCGTGGCGATCCTGGAGAACCACCAGCAGGCCGACGGTTCGGTGCGGGTGCCCGCGGCGCTGGTGCCCTTCGTCGGCACCGAAGTGCTCGAACCGTAGAGTCCTTCACTGTTTGCTGAAGTCCCATTTGGTGGATGTGGCAAACGCCCTGACCGAACAACATCTAGGCTGGTGCACGTGCGAGGAATCGGGGCGCGCGGCGATACCCGAACCCGGGTGCGGGCGGCATCGGCGTTGGCGACGGCAAAGGTCATGGCCAGGACAACGGGGGCGTTCTACGTCCTCGGTGGTGTCCTCGGCCTGACGATCACTGCCATCGCACCGGGTGACGACGGTAGTCGGCTGCTGGTCGGGACGGCGGCGGCGGTCGCGCTGGTGCTCGGTCTGACATTGCTGGCGTGGGGTCCGCGGATGCCGCATTCCCTGCACCACCTCTACCTGGCCACCGCGACCGTCCTGGTGACGATCGCGGTGCACTCCTTCCCGAACCTGGTCGGCGGCATCACGCTGGCCTCGTTCTACGTCTTCGTCGCCTGCGACGCCGCGCTGTTCTTCGCGTGGCCGCAGGCCGCCGCGCACATCGGCTTCGCGATGGCGCTGTGCCTGTGGGTGCTGCCCGACCGTGGGCTGCCGTGGTGGTCGGGCATGATCCCGGCCGGTGTCACCTTCGGCGCGGGCGTCGTCGTCGGCATTCTGACCAGGATGGCCTCCGACGCCGATATCGATGTGCTCACCGGCCTGCTGAACCGGCGTGGTTTCGAGAAGCAGCTCAACCCCGCCATCGATGCGGCGGGTCGCGGCGGTCAGGGCCTGGCCCTGGTCCTGGTCGACCTGGACCGCTTCCAGAAGATCAACGATCACCTCGGCCACCGCGCCGGGGACGCGGTGCTGCAGCGGGTCGCCGACACCTGGCTCGACTTGCTCGCCCCCGATCAGGTGCTGGCCCGCTTCGGCGGTGACGTCTTCGCGCTGCTGCTGCCCGGCACCACCGAGCAGGCCGCGATCCTGCTCACCGAGAAGCTGCGCGCCGCGGTGACCATGGGCTGTTCGGCCGGTGTCACCTCCTGGCAGCCGGGCGAGTCCGGTTCGCTGCTGATCAGCCGCGCCGACGTCGGCCTGTACCGGGCCAAGCAGGCCGGGCGCAATCGCACGGTGCTCGAGTCGTCGCGGCAGCTGCCGCTGGCGGTGGAGCTGCGCGAGGCGATCGACCGCGGCGCGCTCGACGTGCACTACCAGCCGATCGTGAGCCTGTCCGAGGACGGCGGCCAGGCCGTCGGCGTCGAGGCGCTGCTGCGCTGGTCGTCCAACGCCCAGCCGGAGGTCACCACCGAGGGACTGATCCGGGTGGCCGAGGAATACGACCTCATCTCCGACCTGGACGAGCTGGTGCTGCGCCGCGCCTGCGCCGACGCCGCCCGCCTGCAGGAGAGCTTCGCCTCGCTGGATCTGACGCTCAACGTCAACGTCTCCGGTCTGGAACTGGCCGAACCCGATTACGCCGAGCGGGTCGCGACCATCCTCAACGACACCGGCTGGCCCGCTGACCAGCTGGTCCTCGAGGTCACCGAGAGCGAGCTGGCCGCCGAATCGCAGACCGCGATCACCAATCTGCACACCCTGCGCGACCGTGGCGTGCGCATCGCCATCGACGACTTCGGCACCGGGTACTCCTCGCTGAGCCGCCTGGCCACCATCCCCAGCGACATCCTCAAGGTCGACCAGTCCTTCGTCGCCGCGATCCGCTCCGATTCCCCGGCGCCGCCCCTGCTCGGCGTGATCGCCGCGCTCAGCAAGTCGCTGGATCTGCAGGTCATCGCCGAGGGCGTGGAGACCGAATACCAGGCGGCGGTGCTCACCGAGCTCGGCTTCGCGCTGGCCCAGGGCTACCACTACAGCGACTCGCATCCGGTCTCGGAACTGATCAACGACCTCAACGACGGTCAGGGGCGGCCCGGCAGCACCGACGACGACGATTCGCTCTCGGCGAGCGGCTGGATTCCCCTCGGTTAATCGCTTGACGCCTCGCCCGCGCGCGGCGAACCATGGACGCATGCGAATGCTCATCTACCGCTGTTGATCTTCGGAGCTCTACCGGCGCGTCGCGGCGGTGGTGGCGCGTTTGACCAGTGAGCCGGTCGGCGTGCGTGGTGTCGCGGTTCGGGCGGTCCTGTTCAAGGGCACGCGCGATCTGCTGCCGATCTATGCGCTCTACGGTGTGCTGTTCGCCGATCACGGCCTGAGCACCGCGCAGATCTCGCTGTTGCTCGCCCTCTGGTCGGTCACCGCGTTCGTGCTGGAGGTGCCGTCGGGCGCGTGGGCCGACACCGTCTCGCGCCGGGCGCTGCTGGTCCTGAGCTGTCTGCTGCAGGCGGCCTGTTTCGCGCTGTGGATGCTGGCCCCGTCGTTTCTCGGTTTCGCACTGGGATTCGTGATCTGGGGCGTCGCGTCGTCGCTGGAATCGGGCACGTTCGAGGCACTGATCTACGACGATCTCGTCGCCCGCGGCGAACCGTCGGCCTATGCCTCGATCATCGGCTGGGCGCGTGGCGCCCAGGAGACCACGGTGCTGGTAGCGATCCTGGTGGCCGCCCCGCTCTTCGCGCTCGGCGGCTATCCCCTGGTCGGCTGGGTCAGCGTGGCCATCGCCCTGCTGCACACCCTGACCGCGGTGGCATTGCCGAGCGCGCCGGTCGCCATCTCCGCGGCCGCCGTCGACGACCTCGACGACGAACCCCCGGCCCCCGGCCCGCACCAGGTCCCGGGTGCGGCCCCCGCACACCCACACTCGGCCTCCCCCGGGGAAGCGGTTCGCATCGGTAAAGCGGTGGCCCGCACCGAGGATGCGCCGCCCCGCACCGAGACCGACGGTCCCGCCGACCACCGGGTCGCGCCGGACGACCCCCTCCCGGACACCACGGTTCCGGATAAGGCCCCCGCGCGGTACCTGACCATGCTGCGCACCGGCACCGCCGAGGCGTTCCGGGTTCGCCGGGTCCGGCGAGGTGTGCTGCTGGGCGCCCTGCTGTACGGCGTCACCGCCTTCGACGAATACTTCGGTCTGCTCGCCGTGTCCGGCGGCGCGTCGACCAGTGCGTCCGCGCTGCTGGTCGGCGTGACGGTGGTGGGGTCGCTCGCCGGATCATTGCTGGCCGGCCGGACCGAGCTGGTCCCGGCGCGCTGGCTCGCCGTGGCGCTGTTCGTCGCGGGCCTGCTCTTCATCGCGGGATCGCTGGCGGTGGGTGCCGCGCTCACGGTGGGGCCGGTGCTGTTGTGGGCGGGGTTCGTCGGGATCGGTGTCGCCTATGGAGTGGACTTCGCCATCGAGGTGGTGGCGGGGGCGCGGTTGCAGGCGGCCATCGCCGGCCCGGCTCGCGCGACCGTACTGTCGTTCTCCGGGCTGCTCTCGGAGATCGTGGCGTTGTTGGTGTTCGGCTTCGTCGCGGCCGCCACCCAGTGGCTGTCGATGTCGGCCACGATCGCCCTGCTCGGCACGGTGCTGCTGGTGACCGCCCTGCTCACCCCGAGCTGGTTGCCGCCGCGCGCCGAGGACTAGTCACCACCGCAGCATCGGCAGCGGTCGCGCCGGATGCCGCACGCCGTGCCGCAACGCGCTGCGCACCAGAAACCCGTGGAACCCGCGGTAGGGGTATCGCTCGACCACCGCGCGGACGAATGCCGCGTCGAGCCCGCCCCGCAGCAGACCGTGGCTGACATCGACCCGATCGGCGATCCGGAACGTCTCCACCAGCCGGTCGGTGCGCGGCCGCACCCCGTGATGGTCGAGCACCATCGTGCGCGCCAGGTCGGGTTCCGCGATCCCGAGCTCGGCGGCGAAACCGTCGACGAGCGCCGCCGACGGCGCGAGATAGTCGAACGTGCCCGCAGTCCAGATCCCGAGGTCGTGCACCGCCCAGGCGAGGGCCGCCGCGTCGGGCAGGACGCCGCCGAGCAGCGCGCAGTGATAGTTGGCGCAGCGATAGACGTGATGGCGATAGGTCGTCTCGTCCGCGCCGAGCGCCGCCCGGTGCCGTCGCAGCACCACCTCGATCACCGGATGCGACACCACCGCGACCTCTGACATCGTGGCCTCCCCTGACGATTCCGGACGACGGCTCCGGGCCGGGTCTACTGTCGAAGACTACGGCGGAGCTGGCGAAAGGACACGGTGGTCGGGCGCGACGGACTCGGGTTGGTCTTCGGATTCTGCATCGGCGCCGGTGTCGCCGTGCAGGGCCGGATCAACGGCGCACTCGGCGCCGAGCTGGGCGACGGTGTCGCGGCCGCCACCATCAGCTTCGCGACCGGTCTCGTCGCCCTCCTGATCGCGCTCGCGGTCAGTCCCCACCTGCGCGCGGGTCCGGCGCGGGTGCGAACCGCCGTGTCCGCCGGGCAGTTACGGCCGTGGCAGCTGCTCGGCGGGTTGTGTGGAGCGTTCTTCGTCGCCGGTCAGGGACTCACGATCGCCGCGATCGGCGTCACCGCGTTCACCGTCGCGGTGGTCGCGGGCCAGCTGCTCAGCAGCCTCGTGGTCGACCGGCTCGGCCTCGCCCCCGCAGGCCGCACTCCGATCACCCCGTGGCGGGTAGTCGGCGCGATCCTCGGCATCGGCGGCGTCCTCCTCGGCGCGGGCGGTCATTCCGCGTCCGCGACCGCGGTGACCGGCCTCCCCGACATCCCGGTGCTGCTCATCGCCATACCCGCGCTCGCGGGAATCGGCCTGGCCTGGCAGCAGGCCGTGAACGGCCGGGTCGGCGCCGTGGGCGGCCCGTTCTCGGCGACCCTGGTGAACTTCGCCGTCGGCCTGGTGGCCCTGTGTCTGTTCGACGTGTTCACCGTGATCACGACCGGTCTGCCGGAGCGATTCCCCACGGCCCCCTGGTTGTATCTCGGCGGCCTGATCGGCGTGGCCTTCATCGCCCTGGCCGCCTACACCGTCGGCCTGATCGGCGTCCTGCTGCTCGGCCTGACCTCCGTCGCGGGCCAGCTCATCGCCGCGCTCGTCCTCGACGCCATCGACGGAAGACTGTCCACCGCAGCCGTTCTCGGCTGCCTCGTCGTCCTCGTCGCCGTCCTCGTAGCCAGCCGCGCCCAGACCCCGGCCGATCGCTGACGCGCAGGCAGGCGCGGGCCGCCGGTCGTGCCTCGGCCCAGACTCGACGTCGACCTGCGCCCGCGTCGTCGTCGGCACCGGTCCCGCCGTCACGACGGGCCGCCCGATCGGCGCGGGTGTTAGGTTGCTCGCGAACGAACCGGGCCGCCTGATCGAGGTGGGCTCGCCCCGCCGTGGCGGGAGTGAAATGGGGGAGTGCCGAAGTGATCGAGCCGTTGGCGCCGGGCGAGCAATCGATGATCGGCCGGTATCGGATTCGCGGTGTGCTCGGTGCGGGCGGCATGGGGCGGGTCCTGCTGGCCACGGGACCGGACGGGCGCTTCGTCGCGATCAAGCAGATCCACGCGCACCTGCTCGACGACCGCGAGTTCCGGGCCCGCTTCGAACGCGAGGTCGCCATCTCCGCCCGCGTCTCCGGCGCCTTCACCGCGGCCGTCGTCGACTTCGACACCGGCGCCGAATCCCCGTGGCTGGCCTCGGTCTTCATCGCCGGAGTCCCGCTGGACCGCGCCGTCCGCGACAACGGCCCACTGCCCGACCCGGCCCTGCGCACCCTCGCCTCCGGCCTCGCCTCGGCTCTGCACTCCATTCACGCCACCGGCCTGGTGCATCGTGATCTCAAGCCCGCCAACGTGATCCTCGCCGCCGACGGGCCGAGGGTGATCGACTTCGGCATCGCCCAGGCGGTGGGTTCCGGCCAGCTCACCGAGGTCGGCGCGGTGGTCGGCTCACCCGCGTACATGTCACCGGAACAGGCCATGAGCGAGCCGATCACCTCCGCCTGCGACGTGTTCTCCCTCGGCTCCCTGCTGTGCATGGCCGCCACCGGCCAGAGCCCCTTCGCCGCGACGTCGGCCCCGTACACCCTGTTCAACATCGTCCACAGCGAGCCACAGCTCGACCAGGTCCCCGCGTCGCTGCGCGAGCTGATCGCCGGTTGCCTGCGCAAGGACCCGCACGCCAGGCCGACGCCGGCGCAGATCCTGGACTACCTCGGGGCGCTGCCGGTGCAGTCGCGGCCCTGGCCCGCGCCGATCCACACCGCGATCGCCGAGCAGACCCGCGATCTGGTCGCA
The DNA here is from genome assembly GCF_019266065.1 of Nocardia sp. MH4. GTDB lineage: Bacteria > Actinomycetota > Actinomycetes > Mycobacteriales > Mycobacteriaceae > Nocardia > Nocardia canadensis. The sequence goes on from NZ_LPNR01000081.1 coordinate 17,269, forward strand.
CTCACCTCCGATCCCGAAGCGACACAGATTCTTCCGGCGCACCTGTCGGTCCCCCAGGCGCCTGCCACCGCGCCGCCGCCGCGGCGACGGCGCACCGCACTCCGAGTGGGACTCGCGGTGGCCGGCGCGGCGGTGCTCGTCGCCGGGCTCACCGCGGTCGTTCTGCGCGGTGGCGAATCCGCGCCTCCGTCAGCGCTGCCGACGGCGACGCTGCCCGGCATCGACCAACTCCGCGGCGTCGACACCTGCGGGTGGTTGCGGCAAGCACTCGGCCCGACCTTGCCCGCGGCCGCGGCTGTGAAGGCGTCGACGGAGGTGTCGTCGTGGCGCTGGCAGCCGACGTCGAGCTGGGGCTGCGACGGCACGTCCGGAGCGGCGCGTATCGCGGTGGAAATCGGCGCCGCGACAGCCGGATTCGCGCCCGACGCGCGGGTGGTCAACGGGTACGCGCTGGCCCGCAAGGGCGAGGACTGCGCGTTTGCGATCGAGGGCGGAGCCGAGGGGCAGCGCTGGGGCATCACGGTCGACGCCTTCACCCGCGACGACTGCGGTCTCGCCGACCATGTCGTCGACCGGCTGACGGCCACACTGGGCGAACGACCCACCGACCCCACCGCCCAGCGATCGTTGACCTCGGTCGATCCCTGTGCGCTGGTGGACAGTTCGGCGTTCGCGAGCCTGGGCACCGGCGTCGCGAAATCCGCACACAGCTGCGAATGGCCGGGCGCGACCACCGTGCGGATCGCCCTGTCCCAGCAACGCCAGCGGCAGACGTCGGCGGTGCAGGAGACCATCGACATCGGCGACGGTGTGCAGGTCGATAAATCCGACGAATTCTCCGCTGTCGCGTCCGAATGCCGCCGCAGCTACCGCTACCGCAAGGTGGGCCAGACCTTCGTCGAGATCGTCGAGGTGGTGGTCGCTGACCAACGGCAGCGGACGGCGCAGCTGTGTGAGATCGCCGATCCGCTGGTGAAGCAGGCGGTCAGCCGGTTGCCCGCGCAGTAGCGGCGCGGATACCCGGGTGATAGTTTCACGGCAGAGTTCGGGAGGGGTCGGCGGTCAGTTCGCCGGTCGGAGGGGAACATTCGTGCGGTATCGGTCGCGTTGTGTCGTGGCGTTGCTGTCGCTCACGCTGCTCATCGCGGCCTGTGGTGACGAGTCGGCGGCACTGGATCACGGTGGCTACGCGCTGGAGCCGATTCCGGGCGACTTCGACGACGCGCCGAGTCGCGTGCGTGGATCGCTGGTGGAATCGGTGCGCATCGGGGAGCGGCTGCTGTTCGCCGACCGGGTCGACCCGGACCTGGTCGAGGGTGACGGCGGCGGTGTGGTCGTCGGGGTGCGTGGCGTCGACGAGCTGCTCTCGGGCGTGCAGCAAACGGCCCTGCAACCCTTCGATGTCCAGGCCGGTTTCGGGGCGATCGGCAGCAACGGCCGCTCCGACAACGAACAGCAGCACAAGCTGCTCTCGATCACGATCCTGTCGTTGCCCGATGCCGAGCAGGCCGGTGCCGCGGCGCAGGCGATGGCGGCGGCGGACTTCGGCGCCAACACCGAGAACGCGCCGTTGCCGCTGCCCGATTATCCGGCGGCGCTGAGTCATTGGCGGCCGGGTGTGCCCACGGTCGGTAGCTGGCTGGTGTGGAAGAACCTGGTGATCCGGCTCTACGCGAAGGTCGTCGACCCGCGTCCGGAAGTGCTGACCGATCTGCTCACCCGCACCTATCGGGCCCAGCTGGCCGAGCTCGACACCTTCGTCCCGACACCGGCCGCCGACCTGGCGGCGTTGAAACTCGACAGCGAGCATCTGCTCACCCGGGTCGTGAAGACCGGCGAATACTGGCCGGATCGCTGGGATTTCCTCGTCTACGGCCCGCGGACCTATGCGCTGCTGCTGGACAAGCCGTCGGCTCGGCTGCGGGAGTTCGAGCAGAGCAAGATCGACGCGATCGCGGTGTCGTACAACAAGTTCCTGCATCGCGCGAGCGACGAGCAGACCGCGCGGACCTACGCCGAGGCCGAGGAGAGACTGCTGCTGTCGGCGGATTTCACGGCCATGTCGGAGGTCCCCGGGCCCGATGGTGTCTCGTGCTATCGCGCGTCGCGGCCGAATACCGAGGTGAGCGCCGCCCGCCGCTTCGCGTGTCTGGTGCGGCGCGACGAATTCGTGGTGCGCGTGTACAGCAATCAGGAAACCGATGTCCGGCAACTCGCGGTCGCGCAGTACGCGTTGCTGAGCGGATCCCGGTGAGACGGGAGGCGAGGCGATGAAACCGCTGGGTCCACACGATCCGGGCCAACTGGGCCGCAACCGTCTGCTGGCGGTGATCGGCAACGGCGGGATGGGCCAGGTGCTGCTGGGACAGAGTCCCGACGGCCGACTGGTCGCCGTGAAGCGGATCCACCGGCAGTTCACCGGCAGCCCCGAGTTCCGGGCCAGATTCCGCCGGGAGGTGCTCGCCTCCCAGCAGGTCACCGGCGCCTACACGGCCGGCGTCGTCGACCACGACGCCGAGTCCGAAACACCCTGGTTGGCATCGGAATACATTGCGGGTCCGTCCCTGCAGGAGATGGTCGGCGAGTACGGCCGCCTGACGGTGAGCGGGCTGAAATTGCTGGCGACGGGCCTGGCGATGGCGCTGCTCGAGATCCACCGCACCGGCCTGGTGCACCGTGACCTCAAGCCGAGCAACATCCTGCTGACCAACGACGGCCCACGGGTGATCGACTTCGGCATCGCCAGGGCGCTGGAGGACGACGTCACGCTCACCGCGACCGGCGCGGTGCTCGGCTCGCCCGCCTACATGTCGCCGGAGCAAGCCGAGTGTCGCACGCTCACCGCGGCGTCGGACGTGTTCGCGCTCGGTGCCGTGCTGGCGATGGCGGCCACCGGCGTCGGCCCGTTCGACGCCGCGTCGACGCCGCAGGTGCTCTACAACGTGCTCTACGGCTCGCCGGACACCACCAGCATCCCGCAGCCGATCCGCGCGCTGGTCGACGCGTGTCTGGCGAAGGACCCGGCGCAGCGCCCCACGCCGGAGCAGGTGCTCGACGCGGCGAGCCGGATCGAGGCCGAGCCCGTCTGGCCGGTCCGGATTCGCCGACGGATCGCGGAATACCAGGCAGAGGCGGTGAGCTGGGCCGACGGCACGGCCAGGGTCGCGCCGGAGCCCGCCGAGCGGCCGAAGCGAGCATGGTCGCGCATCGTCGTGGCCGCCGGGGTGATCTCGGCGCTGGTACTGAGCGCTACCGCCCTCTGGGGCATCGGTGTGGAGGGCAACGCGGTGGCGATGGACGACCCGCCGCTCGCGCTGACCGTCGACGAGAGCCGCGGGCTCGATCTCTGCGCGCTGGTGATGCCGTCGGTGCTCGGTGAACTCGGCACGGCGACAGGTGAAGTCGCGCCGAACGGGGTGCACTCGTGCAGCATCTCCTATCGAGATCAGTCCGGGCGCAAGGTGCAATTCACGCTCGAGAACGGCACCCCGGTCGAACAGGTCAAGGGCGGCAGGACCGCGATGGGCAGCACCATCAACTGGATGCCGGTGCTTGGCCGGAACAAGGAAGCCCGCAATTGCGACCGCTCGGTCGTGGCGCAGAGCGGGTTGCCGATGGCGCTGACATTGAGCGCGCAGACCTTCGAGGGCGGCGACACCTGTCCGGCGGTCGAGCGCGGACTCGGCGCGGTGGTGCGCCGGCTGGCGGTCAACCCACCGCTGCGCGCGCTGCCCGCGGACTCGGTGCTGCGGCTGGATCCCTGCGCGCTGCTGGATTCTCCCGCCCTCAGCTCGGTGACCGGTGATCCGGCCCGCAGCCGTACCGTGCACGGCTGCGTGGCCGATGGGCGGGAAGGGTATGTCGCGCTCGACCTCGACGATCGCCTGCGACCGGATCACGTGGTCGGTGGCAAGGTCCGGCCCACCAGGACGATCGAGGGGCGCACGGTGAACGTTCGCACGGAGAACGTCAATTTCTGCGAGCTGGCCTTCATGACCAGGCCGAGCCGGGACGATCAGGCGGAGCAGGTGCGCATCATGTACTCCGCGTACAAGCCGCAAGCGTTGAGCCCGTGCGACGCCGCGGCCACCCTGTTCGCACCCGTACTCACGAAGTTGCCCACCTCATGACGATTCACCCCCGCGGTCCCGGCGAACCGGACACCATCGGCCGCTACCGCGTCATCGGCGCGCTCGATGCGGAAGTGGGTTTCCGCTCGCTGCTCGCGGCCGGTCCCGACGATTCCCTCGTCGTCGTGCGGCAGGCCGAGGCCGAACTGCTCGACGAGCCCGAGTTCCGGATCAGGCTGCGGCACAGCGCGGTCGCCGCGATGCGGGTCTCGGGTGCCGCCAACACGACGGTGATCGATGTCGACGCCGATGCCGACAAGCCGTGGCTCGCTTCGGTGTTCGTGCCGGGGGTGCGGCTCGACCGCGCGGTCGCCGAACACGGCCCGCTGCCGGTGCCCGCCGTCCGCGCGCTCGCCGCGGCCCTGGCCTCGGCATTGCGGACCGTGCACGCCGCAGGCCTCGTGCATCAGCGGCTCCGGGCCGACTCGGTGTTGCTCGCACGCGACAGCGGTCGGCTCGGCGAGATCGGCATCACGCCGGTCGCCGGACCGCCGACGACCGGCAGCGTGACCGCTCTCGGCACCCCGGACTACCTCGCGCCCGAGCAGGCTCTCGGGTTGGCGATCACCCCGGCCGCCGACATGTTCGCCCTCGGCTCGGTGCTCGCCTTCGCGGCCTCCGGCCGCGCGCCGTTCACCGCGCCGTCGGTGCCCTACATCCTGTTCAACATCGCGCAGCGCGAGCCCGACCTGAGCGGGGTGCCCGAACCGCTGTACGAACTGATCGCCGCGTGCCTGCGCAAGGATCCGGCGGCCCGGCCGACGCCGGGCCAGATGCTGGAGTACCTCGGTGGTCCGCCCTCGGCGCCCGCGCCGTGGCCCGCGCCGGTGCTCGACGACATCGGCCGCCAACAGGACCAGGTGTCCGCCCTGCTCGCCGCGTTGCCGCCGGTCGTCGCGCCGGTGGCCCCACCGGCGCGGCCGTTGCCCGAAGTCCTCGCCGGTTTCGGGCAGCGCGCGCTCGACACCGGCAGGCGGGTGTCGCGATCCGGCCTGCACCGCTGGCGCGCGGCCACCCCGGAGATCCGGCGCGCGCTGGCCGGCGGGCTGGCGGCGCTGCTGCTCGTCGTCGGCGGTCTCACCTATTGGGCCACCAGACCGGCGAGCGAACCGCCGCCGGTGACCGGGTTGACCCTCGCCCAGCTGCGGCAGACCGATGCGTGCGCCTGGCTCGGCGAGGCCATCGGCGACGCGGTCCCGGTCGCGCCCGCCCCGCTCGCCGCCGACACCTGGAAGCTGGACCAGTCGCCGTCCTGGGGGTGCTTCGCCACCTCCAACCGGACCTCGCTGAGTCTGGAGCTGGGCACCGAGGATATGTACCTGACGCCGAATCAGAACGTCGTCGACGGTGTGCCGATCATCGACGGCAGTGCGGCCGCCTGCACCAGGGCCATCGCGAGTCCGGGTGCGGAGGGTCCGGCGGGCATCGTCATCACCCTCTCACCGCCGAGCGGGGTCAAGGGGTGCGACGGCATCGACTACATCGCGGCGAATATCGCCCGGTCGCTGTCGTCCGCGCCGCGTGTGGAGCATCAGGAGTCGTCCCTGGCGCTGGTCGAGCCGTGCACCCTGCTCGATCGTGACCTCGTCGCCGCCAAGATCGGCAGACTGCCGCCTGCGCCGACGATCGCGGACGCGCACACCTGTCAGTGGAACGGCAGCGTGCAGCTCAGCGTGAAGCTCGTCAGCAAGAGCAGGTACACCTCCGGCACCGAGCTGGTGACGATCTCCGTCGACGGGTTCCGGCTCTACGTCGACCAGCCCACCAGCACGAAGGCCATGTGCACCAGGGCCTACCTCGTACCCCAGTCCGAGACGGAGACGGTCGAGGTGTCGGTGCACGGCGCCGAGGGCATGCGCGAGGACTACTGCGCGATCGCCGGTGAGATCCTGCGCTCGGCCGCGGAGAAACTGGCGAACCGCTGAGATCCCCGTCCCCCGTCGGCCCCGGGGCATACTCGATCCCGGGGACCCACCACGAAAGGGACAGCGATGGACCAGCTCGGGGTAGCGGTAGTCGGGTACGGCCTGGCCGGGTCGGTGTTCCACGCGCCGCTGATCGCCGCCGATCCACGGTTGCGGGTGGCGGCGGTGGTGACCTCGTCCGAGGAGCGGGCGGCGAAGGCGCGGGCCGAGCATCCCGGTGTGCGAGTGGTACCGAACGCCGACGAGCTGTTCACCGATCCGGCGGGAATCGACCTGGCGGTGATCGCCACGCCCAACAGCAGTCACGCGCCCTTGGCGTTGCGGGCCCTGGCCGCGGGTCTGCCCGTGGTGGTCGACAAGCCGTTCGCGGTGACCTCCAGCGACGCCGACGCGGTGGTGACCGCTGCCGAGGACGCCGGACTCGCGCTGAGCGTGTTCCAGAATCGCCGCTGGGACAACGACTTCCTGACGGTGCGCGCGCTGCTGGACGCGGGGGAGTTCGGCGAGGTGCGGCGATTCGAGTCCCGGTTCGAACGGTGGCGTCCGGTCACCAAGGGCGGCTGGCGTGAGCTGGGCACCGCGGCCGACGGCGCGGGCATCCTGTTCGATCTCGGCAGTCACCTGGTCGACCAGGCCCTGACCCTGTTCGGCCCGGTCACCGAGGTCTATGCCGAACTCGACCGCCGCCGCCCCGGCGTCCAGGCCGACGACGACGCCTTCATCGCCCTCACCCACGCCTGCGGCACCCGCTCCCAGCTGTGGATGAGCGCCGTCGCACCACAATTGGGCCCCCGGCTGCGCGTGCTCGGCTCCACCAGCGGCTACACCGTCCACGGTCTGGATCCGCAGGAGGACGACCTGCGCGCGGGCCGCCGACCCGATGACGGCGAACCGGGTTGGGGCACAGTCCCGCCGGACCGCTGGGGTACCTTCGGCGCGGGCGACGACCTGCGGGCCGTTCCCACCGTGCCCGGTGACTACCCCGCCTTCTACGCCGGCATGGCCGCCGCCCTCCTCGACGATGCCCCGGTCCCGGTCGACCCCCGCGACGCCGTGCACACCTTGCGCATCCTGGAGTACGCCGCCCACGTGGCGGGCCGGGACGAGCCCTGACCGGGCGCGATCCGAGCCCGGTCAGGGAACCGCGATCAGTGGACCGCGGGCCCGAGCGCTTCGACCTGCACCGCGACCACGCCGGTCAGAATGCCGCGCGCGACCGCGAGCAGCTCGGCGACCTCCGGTGAGGTGAGTGCGTAGGTGACCGACTGCCCGTCTCGGCGCGAGGTCACCAATCCGGCCCGCCGCAGCACCGACAGCTGCTGGGACAGGGTCGCCGCCTCGACGCCGACCTCGGGCAGGATCTCCGCGACCACATGTGGCCGCGCGCTCAACAGTTCGAGCACGCGAATCCGCACGGGATGCCCGAGGGTTTTGAAGAAGTCGGCCTTCATCTGATACAGCGGCCGCTGTGTCCCCGGCACGAACGGCTAGATCTCGAGCTCGGCGTCGATGTCGGCGAGGCGACGGCGAGCGAGCGCGAGATTGCCGCGGGCGCGGTCCATGGCGAGGTAGAGGAACAGGCCCTTGGCCCGGCGCGCCTTGGAGGGCCGGATCAGGTGGTACTGCCCGCTGAGGGTGATGAGCACGTCCTCGATTCCGTCGTCGATGCCGAGCTGCTCCATGGTGCGGACCTTGGCGCGCAGCACCTCGGTGTTGCCCGCGGCGGCGACCTGTAGATCCAGGGTCTTGGATCCGCCGAGCGCGCCGAGGGTCATGCCGCTGGTGTAGTCGACGATGCAGGCGCCGAGCGCCCCGTCGAGCAGCATCATTTCCTTGAGTGCGATATCCATGTCCGCCAAGGGATTTCCTTCCGAATCGGAGCGGTTGACCGTCGATGGTGACGCTAGGTCAGTGGCGGGAGTTCCGTCGGCCGAATCGACCCGGAATTGTCCGAAGATTGGCAGTTTGCAAGTTATGCAAACAGTGGACAGGCGGGTGGACAGACGAAACGGGCGGGACGAAAGCCGTCCCGCCCGTTCGGAATCCGGAGTCAGAGCTTGCGCGAGCGCAGCTCGTGGCCCTTGGAGGTCTTGCAGCGGCCCGATTCCAGGTCCCACTGCCAGCCGTGCAGGTTGCAGGTCAGGTTGTTGCCTTCCACCACACCGAATTTGGAGAGGTCGGCCTTGAGGTGGGGGCAGCGGCGCTGGACTTCCCAGCCGTCGAGTTCGGTGACGGCGGAGTCGTCGTGGGCCTCGGCGAACCAGCCGTCGGCGTAGGCGATGCGCTCGTCGGTGAGGCACTTGAAGAAGGTGTAGAGGAACTCGTTGTAGCCGCCGATGCGCCACGCTTGGAAGCGGGTGGACAGGAAGATCGTGTTGACCCAGTCCGGCTCGTTGTCGCGCAGCACGGTGCGGACCAGCTCGGGAGCGATCCGGAAGCCGTAGCGGTAGCGGCCCTCGCCCTCGATCGGCGCGCGGACGGTGCGGTGCGGGAAGTCCAGCACCACGGTCTCGTCGCCGATGACCAGGCCGACCGGGTACCCGATGCCGTCGCTGATCAGCGCCGACTGCTTCATGATCGGCTCGAACAGCTCGCGCAGCGGCTCGAGCAGCGAGCCCTCGCCGGTCTCCCAGGATGCCTTCTCGGCGGCCAGCACGGGTGCGAACCGCTCGGCCATCTCCGCGATGTAGGCGGCCTTGTCGCCGTAGATCCGGTCCGGATCGAAGGGGTGCGCGAGGTCGAGCTCCTTGCCGCGCACGTCGGCGACCGAGCCCGGGATCATCAGGATGCCACCGGCGTTGCCGTGGATCTCCATCTGCTCGAGGAACACGATCTGGTCGGGGAAGATGTTGCCTTCCTCGCCGCGGTCGTCGTTGAGGTAGCGCAGTTCGTCGTCGAGGAACACCGGCGGGCCCGCCGAGGGCACCACCCAGGTCGCGCCGACCTGCTCGATGTAGGAGCGGGCGCGGTCCATGCCGCGCTGCCGCTTCTGCTTGCCGAAGTTGGCCTTGGTGCGGGCCGGGATGTCGTAGACGGCCGGGTACCAGATGGCGCCGGAGTACTGGAGCAGGTGGATGTCGATGTCGCCGAACGCCTCGTGGATGACGTCCATGTCCACCGGGCGCGCGTCGTTCATGTTGAAGCAGGTGGTCTCACCGTCGGAGATGAGAATGCCGGAGTCGCCGATCGGGCCGTCGGCGGGCGCCCGCAGCGCCACGATCATGATGTCGAGCGAGCCCTTGGGGCCGGTGACGGTGTGCTTGACCGAGTCCTCGGTCTCGAAGAACTTGGTGAAGCCCAGCGCCTCGAGCTCGCGGCGCAGATCCGGCACCGGGTAGTCCGGCAGCAGGATCGTGGCGTCCTTGTTGACGTACTTGCGCAGATGCGCGGCGTCGAAGTGGTCGCGATGCAGGTGCGAGACATACAGGTAGTCGACATCGCCGAGCGACTCCCAATCGAGCTGGGAGTTGTCCGGGAACGGGAACCACGAGGCGAAATACGCGGGATTGACCCAGGGGTCGCACAGGATCGTCCCGGCCGTGGTTCGGATGTGGAAGCCTGCGTGTCCGACGCTGGTGATCTGCACGAGCTGTTTCCTCCTACCAGTATCTGATTCGCCGGATCGGGGGCCCTGCGTGGTCACGCAAGCTGCCGCCTCCGGACCCTGGCTGCTCCGGCGGACCAGCCAACCAGGGTAGTGGCTAAACCGTGACGTCACCGATGCAGTAGCCCTCGGCGGTCGGTACCACGGTGAAAGTCCGCACCCGCGTGCCCCCCGGCGAGGTGGTCACCGGGACATGAACTGCCAGGTAGTCGCCGCGAACCTGGTCGGATCGTAGCTCGTCACCGGTGAAGGAGGTGACATTGCCTACTTTGCCCGAGTCGCCGGCCAGTGGGGGTGCTGTGGGGTTGCCAGTGCCCTGGGGATCCCAGGTGGTTAGGCTTGCCTTGCAGGTCAGCGGATGGGTGTCTTCGATGTCGGCCGGATCGAGCGGTTTGCCGGTGGCGCGCGCGAGGTAGCGGCGGACGGTGTGGCGGGCATCGGCTTCGTCGTAACCGGGCTCGACGCCTGCCGCGAACACCCGGCCACAGGCGTAACCGGTGGCGACGGCATCGCGCTCCACGGTGACGGTGGTGGTGCGGTTTCGCCAGGTGACGGTGTCGGCGGTCGCGGTGCCGGGCTGGCCGAGCGCGGCGAGGATCGACTGCGGGTCGGCGTACATGTCGGCGACCGTGCGCGGCGGGATGGTCCAGCACGTGGCCTGCAGTTCGGCGACCGTGCTCGTCTGCAGGTCGGCGGCCCAGCGGCGGACCGCGGTCACCGCGTCGGCGTCGCCGGGCACCGCGCCGACCTGCGGCGCGTCGGCGGGCAGCGGGGTGGTGGCCTTCGTCGGCGCCGGTTCGCCGGGGGCGATCGCCTGGGTGGCGGTGGACGTGGTCGGAGGTGCCGTCGCGGTCGTGGTGCCCGCCGGTGCCGGATCGTCACCGGGGATGCCGGAGACCGAATCGCACCCGGCGATCAGCGCCGCGGTGACGGTGAGTCCCGCGGCCAGCGCGACGGCGCGGTGCGGGCGGGGACGGGGCAGAGCAGGCGGGGTCGGCTGCGCGCGTTCCACTACGACGTTCCTCATTCCTGGGCCGTGGCACGATCTGCGACTACGCTAGCTGAATTGTGGAACCCGTCTACCGGTCGATCATCGGCCTGGCCCGAACCGTCTTCTTCCTCGAAGGTCTGAAGTTCACCGTGAAAGGCGCGGAGAACATCCCCGCGTCCGGTGGTGCCGTGGTGGCGATCAACCACACCGGCTACATGGACTTCACCTACGCGGGACTGCCCGCGCGCACACCTGGTCGCTACATCAGGTTCATGGCCAAACAGGAGGTGTTCGACAACAGCATCTCCGGCCCGATCATGCGCGCCCTCAAACACATCCCCGTGGACCGCACCGCGGGCGCCGACTCCTACAAGTCGGCGGTGAAGTACCTGCGAGCAGGCGAGCTGGTCGGCGTCTACCCCGAGGCCACCATCAGCCGCAGCTTCGAGATCAAGGAATTCAAGTCCGGCGCGGCCCGGATGGCACTCGAGGCCGACGTCCCGATCATCCCGATCGTCATCTGGGGCGCCCAGCGCGTCTGGACCAAGGGCTTCCCCAAGCGCCTCGGCCGCACCAACACCCCCATCTCGATCGCGGTCGGCGCCCCGATCAAGCCGTACGAACCGGCCACCGAGCTGACCGCCCAGCTCCGGAGCACGATGCAGGGGCTGCTGGCCGAATTGCAGGAATCCTACGAGCACGAGCCCGGCGCCTACTGGGTCCCGCGTCGCCTCGGCGGCAGCGCCCCGACCCTGGAAGAGGCCACCGCACTCGACGACGCCGAGGCCGCGGAGCGCCTCGCCCGCAAGGCCGCCCAGCGGGAGCAGCCGGAAGCCTGATCCCGACCGACTCGCTCCCGGCGCCGCGCCCTCAGCGCGGTATCCGGCAGCGAGTCGGCGCGGGCAGCCTGCCGCGCGGGTGGGTCGCCGATCATCGCCGCGCCTTCGCGCGGCCGTGCCGAGTCCCGGATCAGTTCATGGTCAGCACCCAGGATCCGTTGCAGCCCTTACGGTCGTTCAGGTCGCCGTCGTAGACCCAGTGGAACACGATCGGCGGGTTGGTCCGCACGCTCCAGCGTCCGGACGGCGAGGTCACCACCCGGTTGTTGCGGGTCAGCACGCCCACGTCGTCGTGGGCGAAGATCCATTTGCCCTGGCTGGTCGGGTAATTCAGCCGTACCGTCACCCGCCCGCCGGTGTGGTTCTGCACCACCAGGCACGAGCCCGGGTTGTTCCGGTCGATCGCGTACTCGCCGAACTCGCCCTCCTCGACGTTCTCGCCGCTGTCGGTGAACTCCACCGCGTCGGTGAAGTCCGCGTGCGCCGGGCCCGCGCCCATGATCGTCACGGTAATCGCGGCGATGCCCGCCGCGACCGGTCCCAGAGTCTTCATCCCGTTCCTCCCTAGTGCCGGTGGCGACCACCGGACTGGGAAAGAGCTTTCCCGGCAAGGGATTCCGGAACCTTGGCGAGCGCTTAACGGCGGGTGCGCCGCCGTGCGGCGGTGCCTGTCGTCGGTGCCTCGGCCCGGGTCGAGGACACCGGTATGGCCTGGCGGCCATCCCCGAGGGATCGGGTGCGGGCGGGCGAAACCCGTGGAAGCATACGTGCGCGATCGCGCCGCCGACCTATCTGGCCTGGTCGTTGCCGGTCTGGACCGCCGGCTGCGCGCTGATCTTCGAACCGGCGCCCTGGGTGCTTGCCTGGGCCGCGTCGGTCCTGCTGCTGATCGGCATCCGCCGCGCCCCACGCTGACCTCACCGCTCCCGCCCGTCGGCCGTGCGCACGGATTTCGTTTTTCGCGGCCGACGCGCTAGAGTTCCTTCTCGCACGACGAAGCCCCCGGCGATCCCGGAACGGGCCTCGCACGGCGTGCGGATGTAGCGCAGCTGGTAGCGCATCACCTTGCCAAGGTGAGGGTCGCGAGTTCGAATCTCGTCATCCGCTCCACGAAAAGCCCGGTCGACACTCTGTCGCACCGGGCTTTCCGCGTTCTCAGCGCCGCGTGATCCGCTCGTAGGTCACCGGCGGCAGGTAGTCGCCGATCAGGCTGCGCCGCCACCAGATCCGCTGCCGGAACAGTTCTTCGGGCGAGCTGAAGTGGTACTCGTAGAGCCGGGCGCGCAGGTAGTGCGGTGGGGCGTCCGGGAAGGGGCAGTGCCGCAGCAGGCGCAGGGTGTCGGGGTCGTTGCGGAGCAGGCGCAGGGCCAGCGGCAGCGCCCACGCCCTGGCGTAGGCGGGCGACAGCGCGGCGAACCACATCAGCCAGTCCAGGCGCAGGTGGTACGGCGCCCACTGGCGGGACAGGCGGCGCGGATCGCCCGGTTTGCCCTTGAACTCGTACTCGCGCCACCGCGTGTCCGGGGTGAGCTCGGTGGCATCGGTGCCCTCGAGCACGATCTCGTGCCGGACCCGGGTGATGCTGCCGAAGGCGCCGTAGGTGTTGACCAGGTGCAACGGGTCGAACGAGGCGTTCATGGCCTGACGCGAGGACAGCAGATTGACGACCGGCTGATAGCTCAGCACGGCGACCAGCCCGACATAGCCGAACACCGCGCCGGTGAACCAGGCAGGTGGCGGCTGCGCCTCGGGCGCGTCGGGCAGCATCGGATAGACCCGCCCGTCGACCACCGTCGTGGCCAGCAGCAGCGTCACCCAGTTCAGCCAGGCGAAATTGCCGGACAGCACCAGCCACAGCTGGGTGACGATGACGATGCCCGCCGCCACGCTCGCCACCGGTTGCGGCGCGAACAACCCGAACGGCACCACCAGCTGCGCGAAGTGATTGGCCGCGACCTCCACCCGGTGCAGTGGTCGCGGCAGCTGGTGGAAGAACCAGCTCAGCGGACCGGGCATCGGCTGGGTCTCGTGGTGGTAGTACAGGCAGGTCAGGTCGCGCCAGCACCGGTCCCCGCGCATCTTGATCAGCCCGGCGCCGAACTCCACCCGGAACAGCAGCCAGCGCGCGGCGAACAGGACGAGCAGCGGCGGCGCGACGGTGTCGTTGCCCAGGAAGATCGCCAGAAAACCGGCCTCGAGCAGCAGTGCTTCCCAGCCGAAGGCGTACCAGGCCTGCCCGACATTGACGATCGACAGATACAGCACCCACAGCACGAACCACAGCGCCATCGACCCCCACAGCGGCACCAGATCGGCGGCCCCCACGGCGACCGCGACCGCCACCGCCACCCCCGACCAGGCCACCGCGGCGTAGGCGCGATCGGAATAGTGCAGCTGGAACAGACTCGGCGCCCGCCGGAACGGGGTCCGCGCCAGGAAACGCGGCACCGGCAGCATCCCGCGTTCGCCGAGCAGCGCCCGGAATTGCAGCGCGGCGCCGAGGAACGCGAGCGCGTAGACGACCGCCAGGCCACGCTGGAAGATCAGCCTGCCCTGCCAGTACTCCGGCGCCGTGAACCAGTCCATGCACCCGCTCCCGGACGGTCATGCTCCCTGGTTCGATTGTCCACCCGCAGACCGTCCGGCGAAACGCCCTCGGTCATTCCGGCAGCTCGAGGCCGGGTCCGCCGGTGACCGCCGCGCGCAGCTCGGGCTCGTGCCACCGCGCGGCGATGCCGGGCAGCGCCGCCAGATAGCCGACGACGTGGTCGGTGTCCCAGCCGTGCGAGGCGCGCAGTCCGGCGGCGATCATGGCCACATAGCGAGCCGATGGTCGTTGCAGGTCAACCGTTTCCGGCCGCCACGGCGCGGTGAAGGTGAGGATCGGCGCGCCGTCGAGGGTCCCGGCGTGCACCACGGTCTCGTACCGGCCGCGCCCCAGCCGGACCGAGCCCGTCGCGAGCACCGACGCGAGGTCGAAGTCGGCGCTCGGTGTCCGGTACATCTCCTGGGCGAGCAGATCGCCGAACTGGCCGACGGTGAGCAGGTACCCGCGCGCCGCGACGCCGATCGGCCAGCCGGTGGCCGGGCGGTCGGCGTAGAAGGCGACGCCGCCGGTCCAGACCGGGCTCTGCCAGGCGAAATACAGGCTCCCCGGCAGGGTCAGCGGCATCGTCGCCGCCGGTGGGGTGCGGTCGCGGAAGCCGGGGTAGGGGTGCGCTGTGCCCGGCGGGGTGCCGCCGTCGCGGTAGTAGGCGAACCGCGCGGCAAGCATGTTGGAGCCGTACGCGGCGTACCAGACGCGCTGAGCTGTGGTCACGGGCTCACCTCGGGTGGGTCACGGTTCCTGAGCGGAGGAAACGAATCCGTTCCTGCCGTCGATTCTTCCTTCGATGGGTCGGGAGGACATCGAGGGGAGAGATCATGAGATCAGCGATCGTGGTGGCAGCGCTGGTGGCGTCGGCGGGGGGACTGGCCGCGTGCGCCGGCGATCAGGGTTCGACCGCGCAGACCACCGTCACCCAGTCTGCCGTCGCCCAGCCGAGCGGCACCGGCGCCCCGGATACCCCACCGGTCATCGTGCCCAGCCCGGCCACCGCCGTCCCGACGGCGGCGCCCACCGGATTGCCCTCGCGCGACGACGCCACCGTCGACGCCCGCGACTACCAGCAGCGCGACAACTTCTACTTCCAATCACCGACCGGCAACATCATGTGCGGCATCCTCGCCGACGCCCCGTTCGGCGTCGGCTGCCAGCTGGCGAAGGCGAATGTCATTCCGCCGCAACTGCCCAACTGCGACGACGCCCCCGACCGCAAGGTCGCCGTGCACACCGTCGGCGGCAAGACGGAGTTCCTGTGCACCAGCCAGGGCATCTTCGTCGGCTCCCCGGTGGACGGCACCAACAAGGGCGGCGGCGCCACCCTGCACTACGGCGACACCCTCGTCGTGCGCGGCGTCGCCTGCACCTCCAGCCGGCAGGGCGTCCGCTGCGACGCGGCGGGCCACGGCTTCACCATCTCCGCCGACAGCCAGACCACCTTCTGACCCCGCGAATCACCCGAGACGGGTGATTCGCGCGCTCCCCGGCTCGCCCAGGCTGGACCTCAGCAGCCGATCCCGAGCCGAGGAGCAGCAATGGGGCAGCACCCGAAGGACCCGAGCGAGGCGACCACCGCGGCCAACCGCGCGGCGACCCAGCTCTACGACATGGACAACCGCGCGGACTACGCCGCCGCGCGGCAGGGCCTGATCGCGGAGTTGCCGGGTCCGGTGTACTCCGACACCGATCCGTCGAAGGTCGTCTTCGATCCGGCGGACTTCGACTACCTCGACGGCGATCCGCCGACCCCGGATTCGGTGAATCCCAGCCTGTGGCGCCAGTCGCAGCTGATCAGCCTCGGTGGGCTCTTCGAAGTCACCAAGGGGGTCTACCAGGTCCGCAACAACGACATCGCGAATCTCACCATCGTCGAGGGCGAGGACGGCCTCATCGTCATCGACTGCATGGCCGGTGTCGAGTCCGCCGAGCAGGCGATGAAGCTGCTGCGCGAGCACGTCACCGACAAACCGGTCGCGGCTGTCGTCTACACCCACACCCACATCGACCACTACGGCGGCGTGAAAGGCGTGATCTCGGCCGAGGACGTGGCCTCGGGCAAGGTGCCGATCATCGCCCCGGGCCATCAGTTCGACAAGTACGCGATCGGCGAGAACGTGGTAGCCGGTAATGCGATGGCCCGGCGCAGTTTCTACGCCTTCGGCTCGATGCTGCCGCCGGGGCCGCGGGGATTCGTCAGCTGCGGTATCGGGATCGCGGCCACCAAAGGCCCGATCGTGTCCTATATCTCGCCGACCGATCTGATCACCGAGACCGGAACCAAACGCGAGATCGCCGGTATCGAGATGGAATTCCTGTACGCGCCCGATACCGAGGCCCCGGAGGAGATGCACATCTGGATTCCCCAGCTGAAGGCGCTCACCTGCGCCGAGAACGCCAATCACTCGCTGCACAACATCCAGACCCTGCGCGGAGCGCGCACGCGCGACGCCCGGAATTTCGCGCGCTATCTCGACGAGACTCTGGAGCGGTGGGGCGACGAGGTAGAGGTGCATTACGGCCCGCACACCTGGCCGGTCTGGGGCAACGACAACGTCACCGGATTCCTCGAATCCCAGCGCGACACCTACAAATTCATTCACGACCAGGCGCTGCGACTGGCCAACAAGGGCTACACCCCGCTGGAGGCCGCCGAGGTGATCGAGCTGCCCGAGCAATTGCGCCGCGACTGGGCCAATCGCGGCTATCACGGCACCCTGCACCACGACGTGCGCGCGGTGTACGCCAAGGAGCTGGGCATGTGGGACGGCGATCCGGTCTCGCTGCACCCGCATCCGCCGGTCGAGGCGGCCCGCCGTTTCGTCGAATTCGCCGGTGCGGACAAGATTCTCGCCGAGGGCGAGCGTGCGATCGCGGCGGCCGACTATCGCTGGGCCGCGGAGATTCTGCACAAACTCGTCTTCGCCCAGCCGGACAATCAGCGCGCCAAGGACTTGCAGGCCGACGCCTATGAGCAGATGGGGTACCAGGCCGAGGGTCCGCAATGGCGCGGGATATTCCTGACCGCCGCGCTGGAATTGCGCGACGGTGTCCAGCCGCCGCCCTATGTGACGGCCAGTGCGGACAGCGTGCTGGCGATGCCCATCGACATCCTCTTCGATTTCGTGTCGGTGCACGTGATCGGCGAGAAGGCCGCCGATGTCGACCTGCGGATCGTCTTCGACTTCACCGATCACGACGCGCGATGGACGATGTGGATCCGCCGCGGCGTGCTCAATGCCCGCCGCGGACGTTTCGGCGACCCTCAGCTCACGGTCTCGGGGGCGAAGCCCGCACTGACCGCGGTACTGCTGAAACCCGGTTCGGCGCAGCAACTCGCCGCCGGCGGCAAGATCACCCTCGACGGCGATGCCACGGTGCTCGATACCCTCGCCGGTGTCCTCGACGAGTTCGATCCGGCGTTCGCCATCGTCACCCCCTGACGAACGAGAAGGGGGCGCCACCCGGAATCCCGGATGACGCCCCCGCGCTCGTCGTCGACTAGTGCGCCGTCGACTTGAATCGCCGCAACCGCAGGCTGTTGCTCACCACGAACACCGAGCTGAACGCCATGGCGGCGCCGGCCAGCATCGGGTTGAGCAGGCCCGCCATGGCCAGCGGGATGGCCGCCACGTTGTAGGCGAAGGCCCAGAACAGGTTGCCCTTGATGGTGGCCAGGGTGCGGCGCGACAGGCGGATCGCGTCGGCGGCGGCGCGCAGGTCGCCCCGGACCAGGGTCAGGTCGCTGGCCTCGATGGCGACATCGGTGCCGGTGCCCATCGACAGGCCCAGATCGGCCTGGGCCAGGGCGGCCGCGTCGTTGACGCCGTCACCGACCATCGCGACGACCTTGCCCTCGGCCTGCAGCCGCTTGACCGTGTCGACCTTGTCCTGCGGCAGCACCTCGGCGATCACCTCGTCGATGCCGACCTCGTCACCGATGGTGCGGGCCGCGCGGGCGTTGTCGCCGGTCAGCAGGATCGGGGTCAGCCCCAGCGCGCGGAACTGCGCGATGGCCTGCGCCGAGGTCGGTTTCACCGCGTCGGCCACGACGAGCACGCCGCGTGCCTTACCGTCCCAGCCGACCGCCACGGCGGTCTTGCCCGCCGACTCCGCCTCCGTCATCGCGGTTTCCAGCGCCTCGGGCAGCGGCTGCGACCAGTCGGCCAGCAGCCGGGCCCGGCCGACGATCACCGCGGAACCGTTCACCACGCCCTGCACGCCGAGGCCCTCGACATTGGCGAAACCCTCCACCGGCAGCAGCGTGCCGAACTCGTCCTGCGCGGCCTTGGCGATCGCCTGGGCGATCGGGTGCTCCGACGAATCTTCCAGCGCGCCCGCCAGTTCCAGTACTCGGCCGCGCTCCTCGCCCTCGGCGGGCAACACGTCGAGCAGGGTCATCTTGCCGGTGGTGACGGTGCCGGTCTTGTCCAGCACGATGGTGTCGACCTTGCGGGTCGATTCCAGTACCTCGGGCCCCTTGATCAGGATGCCGAGCTGGGCGCCGCGCCCGGTGCCGACCATCAGCGCGGTCGGGGTGGCCAGGCCGAGGGCGCACGGGCAGGCGATGATCAGCACCGCGACGCCGGCGGTGAAGGCCGCCGCGATCGCGCCGCCGGTGCCGAGCCAGAAGCCGAGGGTGGCCACGGCCAGCGCGATGACGATCGGAACGAAGATGCCGGAGATCTTGTCGGCCAGGCGCTGGGCCTGGGCCTTGCCGGTCTGCGCGTCCTCGACGAGCTGGGCCATCTGGGCGAGCTGGGTGTCGGCGCCGATCCTGGTGGCGCGCACCAGAAGCCGTCCGCCGACATTGACGGTCGCGCCGGTCACCGCGTCGCCCGCGCCGACCTCGACCGGCACGGATTCGCCGGTCAGCATGGAGGCGTCGACCGCCGAACTGCCCTCGGTCACCACACCGTCGGTGGCGATCTTCTCGCCGGGCCGCACGATGAACTCGTCACCGACGGCCAGCCGCTCCACCGGAATCCGGGTCTCCACGCCGTCGCGCAGGACCGCGACGTCCTTGGCGCCCAGCTCCAGCAGCGCCTTCAGCGCGGCTCCCGCCCGTCGCTTGGAACGGGCCTCGAAGTAGCGCCCGGCCAGGATGAACGTGGTGACCCCCGCCGCGGCCTCCAGGTAGATGCTGCCGGTGCCGTCCATCCGCGCGATGGTGAATTCGAACGGGTGCTTCATCCCCGGCGTGCCCGCGGTACCCCAGAACAGGGCGTACAGCGACCAGCCGAAAGCGGCGAGCGTGCCCATCGACACCAGCGTGTCCATGGTGGCGGTGCCGTGCTCGAGGTTGGTCCAGGCCGCCCGGTGGAAGGGCAGCGCGCCCCACACGACGACCGGCGCGGCCAGCGTCAGCGAGAGCCACTGCCAGTTGGTGAACTGCAACGCGGGGATCATCGCCATCGCGATGACCGGGACGGTGAGCACCAGAGAGACCAGCAGGCGGGTTCGCAGTGAGGCGGTCGGGTCGGGCTCGACGGCCGCGTCGTCGGTGGGCTCGGCCTGCTTCGGCGCGGGCAGCGCCGCGGTGTAGCCGGCCTGCTCGACGGTGGCGATCAGCTCCTCGGGGGAGATGTCGCCGGTGACGTCGACCCTGGCCTTCTCGGTCGCGTAGTTGACCGTCGCGGTGACCCCGTCGAGCTTGTTGAGCTTCTTCTCGATCCGGTTCGCGCAGGAAGCGCAGGTCATGCCACCGATCACCAGTTCTACCTGGCCGGTGCCCGGTGGTTGCGTCACGGTGGTCATGGGGTGCTCCGTTCGTTCCTGGTATCGATTCTTGCTGAGGGTTTGCCGACGGGCTACGTCAGTGCCCGTGGCCGGGTTCGGCCGGTGCGGTCGTCGGCGCCGGATCGCTCGCGCCGGTGGCCTCCGGCTGGGCGACGCGCACCGTGAACTCGGCCGTGCGCACCACGCCCTGGTGCTGGAAGTCGAGGAACAGGCGGTAGTCGCCCGCGCTCGGCGCGTTCACCACGAAGTCGATGCCGGGACCGGCGGGGGTGACTCCGTCGCCGGGGGCACCTTCGGGGTGAACGTGCAGGTAGGCGAGGTCGGCGGCGCGCAGGGCGACCAAGTGGCCGTAGGCGCCGAGGTAGGGCTGTAGGTCGGTGACCGGGGTGCCGTCGCGGCTCACCGACAGCGTCACGTTCGAGGCCGTTCCCGGCGTGACCGTGCCGTCGAGGGTGACGGTGTACTCGCCGACCCGGGCGGTGGTCGCGGGCGCCGGGAGCGCCTGCACGTCGTAGTTGCCCGCCACGCGCAGGTCCGCGCCGAGGGTCAGGTTCGACCCGCCCGCCGGGGTGAAGTCGGCGAACACCCGGTAGTCACCGCCCCGGCTCAGGTTCAGCGGCACCGACCAGGTGCCCGCCGGGTCCAGCACCGGGTGCACGTGCTGGAAGCCCGCCATGTCGCGCCGCACCACGATCAGGTGCAGATCCTTGTCGTGGCTGGTCACGTACTTCGTGACCGGTGCGCCGGTGGCGTCGAGGATGCGGAAGCTCACCGGCGCCTGCGCCGCGGTCGTGGTGCTCGGCTTGTCGATGGCCAGCGTGTAGCCCTGATCGGAGGCGAGGAGGCCGCCGGGCAGGTCGGCCGACGGCGCCGCCGCGGTCGAGTGTTCGCCGTGCCCGGCCGGTTCGGCGGGTTCCGGACCGACCAGGGAGCCGGCGGCCAGAGCGATCCCGAAGACCGCCGCGAGGCCGAGGGTGAAACCGGCGAACTTGCCTGTTGCGTTCATCGGGATGCTCCGTTTCGGGTTCAGTCGGCGAGCTGGAAGCCGGCCGCGGTGACGGCGTCGGCGAGGGCGGTGCGCTCGGGTGCGGTGCCGTCGATCGCCACCGTGCCGGTGGCCAGGTCGACCTCGACGCCCGTGACGCCGGGCAGTGCGCCGACCTTGTCGCGCACCTTGTTGGTGCAGCAGCCGCAGGTCATGCCGGTGACGGTGACGGTGGTGGTGCTCATGGTGGTCTCCTCGTCCGTGATCTCAATCATTACCATACCCCCCTAGGGTACTTTGTCAAACGGTCGCGTCGGCCGTGACCGGGGCAGGGCTGCGCATGACCGCGGCGGTGATGCCCGCACCGGCCAGGGCCAGCAGGCCCGCGCCGAGGAAGGCCGCCGAGTAGCCGTCGGTCAGCGCCGTGGCATCGCCCAGTTCGCCCGCGCCGAACGCGGCGGCGACCGCCGTCATGGCGGCCAGGCCGAGTGCGGAACCCACCTGGTAGCTGACGTTGACGATGCCCGAGGCCAGGCCGCCCTCCTCCGGTCGCGCCGCCGAGATGGCGGTGCCGAGCGAGGGGATGAAGGCCAGTGACATACCGCCGGCGGCCACCAGCGAGGCGGGCAGCACGTCGACCCAGAAGTTGCCGGTCGGTCGCACCAGCGACATGATCCCCAGGCCGAGACCCAGCACGATCAGGCCGGTGACGATCATCGGCTTGGCGCCGAAGCGCTGCATGGCCTTCGGGGCCAGCACCACCATGCCGAGCATGATCAGCGTGGTCATCGGCAGCAGCGCGGCGCCCGACGGGAACGCGCTGTAGCCGAGCACCTGCTGCAGGTACAGGTTCAGGAAGAACCACATCGGCACCCACGCCGCGGCCAGCGCGAACTGGGCGAAGTTGGCGGCGGCCAGATTCGGCGCGCGGAAGATGCTCAGCCGCATCAGCGGTTCGCTGCGGCGCGACTGGATGGCGACGAAACCGGCCAGCAGCGCGGCGGCCAGCGCCAGCACGCCCAGGGTCTCACCGGACGCCCAGCCGACTTCGGGAGCCTGCACGATCGCGTACACGGCAGCCGCCAAACCGGCTGTCACGGTGACGGACCCGGCGATATCGATGGATCCCTTACGCGCCGGGGCGGCGGGCATCAGCAGCGGAACCGCGATCAGCGCGAGCACCGCGATCGGGATGTTGATGTAGAAAACCCAAGGCCAGCTGATGTATTCGGTGATCACGCCACCCAGGAACACGCCCGCGGTGCCACCGGCGGGAGCCGCCGCGCCGTAGACGGCCAGCGCCTTGGTGAGTTCCTGCGGCGAGCCGCCGAACAGCATCATCAGCAGGGTCAGCGCCGAGGGCGCGATCAGCGCCGCGCCCGCGCCCTGGATCGCCCGGCCCGCCAGCTCGATGCCGACGGTGCCCGCGGCGCCGGCGATCACCGAGCCTACGGCCAGCACCAGCCAGCCCGCCCCGAAGATCCGGCGCGCGCCGAGCAGGTCGGAGAGCCGGCCGCCGAGCAGCAGCAGGCCGCCGAAGGCGATCACGTAGGCGTTGAACACCCAGGTCAGATTGCCGGGGGTGAAGCCGAGCTCGGCCTGCATCTTCGGCAGCGCGATCCCGATGATCGAGGTGTCCATGATGACCATGAACTGCGCTGCGGCGATCACCGCCAGCGCCCACCACTTCCGGGTGGATTGCGATTGCGTAGTCACGACTTTCGTCCTTTCGAGCGGAGAGCGTCTCGTGGTCGGTACCATACCCCCCTAGGGTATAAACCTGTCAAGACTCCGGCGGAAAGGATTTCGACAGCGAAAAGCCCGGCCCACACGGCGGTGGACCGGGCATTTCGTGCTGCGTGGATCAGGATTCGGGGCGGTAGGTGATCAGCGCGATCGCCGGCGCCGACACCACCTGCACCCGCTCGCCGTCCTTGACGGAAATGTGCGCGAAGCCGCCCTCGATGGCGACGTGCACATCGCGCACCGTCGCGGTCTGCCGCCCGTCGGCATCGGTCAGGGTGTAGCCGGCGACCAGGCCGACGGTGTCGGCGGCGCGCCATCTCGATGTCGTCGCGGGTGCCTTCGGTGGGGTGGGGGCGAGTGGAAAGTCCAGCTCGGGGCGGGCGACATGGTTGAAGTAGTTCGACAGCACGTTCAATGCCACATGGCCGACGGCCTCGGTCAGTTCGGCATCGCTGACGCCGCTGCTCCTGGCCTCGGCCAATCGCTCGTCGTCCACCCGGCCGCCGGTGCGCTGTACCTCGCGGGCGAAGCGCAGCACGGCTTCGGCGTGCGGGTCCTCGGCGCGGGCGGCCCGCGTCGCCGCGATCGCCTCGGGCGTGAAGCCCATCTTCGACGCGCGCATCGTGTGCGCCGAGACGCAGTATTCGCAGCCGTTGTCGGCGGCGATCAGCAGGGCGAGCTGCTCGCGGGTCCGCGCGCCGAGCTTGCCCGCGGTGAGGGCGTCGCGCAAGCGCAGATACCCCCGTAGGGTGGCCGGGCTGTTGGCCATGGCGGCGTACAGATTCGGCACCCGGCCCAGTTGCCGCTGGACTTCGGTGAGCAGTTCGCCCTGCTCGGCATCGGCGGTGTCGGCGGACAGTAGCGGCAGTCGGGACATGGTGCGCTCCAAGGCTTTCGGCAACGGTACTGATCGGTACCGAATGGAGACGGTACCGATCGGTTCCGTCTCGGTCAAGCAATTCGGTACCGATCGTTTCCGTTCTGGTACGGTGGGCGCATGGCGACACAGGCCAAGCAGCGGTTGCTCACCACCGCCGAGGAGCTGTTCTACGCCGAGGGCATTCGCGCCGTCGGCATCGACCGGCTGCTCCAGGAGTCCGGCGTCGGCCGCGCCTCCTTCTATCGCCACTTCGCGAGCAAGGACGACCTGGTCGTCGCCGTGCTGGAAGACCGCGACCGCCGCTGGCTGGACTGGCTACGCACCTCCGTCGAAGCCGTCGACGACCCGACCGCGCGCCCGCTGGCCGTCTTCGCCGCCCTCGCGCAACGCTTCGCCCGCAACGATTTCCGTGGCTGTGCCTTCATCAACACGATCATCGAAGTCGCCGACCCCACCGCCCCCGCCCACCAAGTGGCCGACCGCCACAAGCGCCGCGTGATCGACTACCTCACCGAACTCCTCACCGCCGCGGGCCATCCCGATCCGGAGCTCCTCGCCCCCGAACTGGCCCTGCTCATCGACGGCGCCATCGTCACCGCCGTGCGCGAGAACTCCCCGGCCGCCGCCGATCGCGCGGCCTCGATCGCCACCAAACTCCTGGCGTGAGCGCGGCCGGACCCGCGGCGTTCGCGGGCGGTGAACACGCTCTGCCGGAGCGCGAATTAGAGCTTCAGCCCGCGTGCAGGTGGCGGGCGGTCGGGGAGGTGGCCACGGTCGCCGGGTCGGGGGCGGTGCCGAGGAGGCGGTCGGCGGTGCCGGAGGTGGTGACGGTGAACCAGTAGTGCTCGTTCTTGTAGTGGTGGTGGCGGTGGTTGCGCCAGATCGCCCGGTAGAGAGCGTGCTTGGGCTTGTAGTCGGTATGGATGAGGTAGTGCGTCCACTCGTAGAGCAGGCCCAGCGTGGTGATCGTCAGCAGGAAGGTCAGGCCGAGGCCCAGGCGCGGGAACGCCAGCAGGCCGATCGCGACCAGCGCGACGATGGTGAGCGTCAGCGACTTGGGCGGGATGAACACCAGCGGGGTGGCGCGTGGATCGGTGTGGTGCGCACGGTGTTTGCGGGCCAGCTCGCTGTCGATGGTGAGTGGGCCGAGGTGGCGGGGCCGCCAGTGCAGCACCGTCACGTGGATGATCCACTCCGTCAGCGGGAAGGTGCCGATGACGATCAGCGGGACGAGGGCGTCGGTGAACTGCCAGTCCCCGACCGCGATCCGCGCCACCAAGGCGGCGACGAAGACCGTGGCGATCATCCAGGGCGAGGGATGCCGGACGAATTCGCGGGCCATCTCGCTCAGCGAGGCGCTGCGGCGGAGGGCGCGGGGGGCGCCGGATCGGGCGGGGTCGCGGCCCTGCCCGGCCGCGGTGGTGTCGTGCGACGTCGTTGTCGGACGGTCATTCTTCATGGCGATTCCTCGGGTGGATCACGCCCCGTCGAGGGCGTGGATGAGAGCGGTGGTCGCCGGCCCGAGCAGTGCTCGCGCGGATTCGGCGGCCCGTTCCGGCGCGCCCGCGGTGATCGCGGCGGCCAGGTCTCGATACGCGTCACCATTGCCCACCTCGGCGGACATGATCGGCGCGAGCGCCGCCAGCGCGGGTTCGTAGGCGGCGCGAAGCATGGAGTACATCAGCCGGAACGCGATCGAATCGGCCAGCTCGAGGACGTGGTCCCAGAATTCGAGGGCGATGCGCTGCTGTGTGAGCGGGTCCGCCTCGGCGACAAGGGCGTTGACGGATTCGTGGAGCAGGTCGAGCTCGGCGGTGAGCGCGTCGGTGCCGCCCGCGCGGGCTCGCCGGACCCGACCGGCCGCGAGCTCGGCGATCTTCGGACCGTTGTGCAGCCGCGCTTCGAGAATGCTGCGCGCCACGGCGGGATCGATGGTGTCGCCCCGCAGCAGCAGCCGGGGCAGTACTTCCAACCCCGCGCTGCGGCGGTAGTCGAGCACGGTGGTGGCTTCCCCCTGCCGCACCGACACCAGCCCCGCCGCCGCCAATCGCTGCAACGCCTCGCGCACCGCGGGCCGCGAGACCCCCAGCGCCTCGGCCAGCTGCCGCTCACTGGGCAACGTGCTCCCCGCCGCCAGCTCCCCGCCCAGCACTTCGGCGGCGATCTGCTCGAACACATCACCGGATACCGACCGCTTCACGACAGGAGTCCACGCCATGCCTAGATCCTCCACCCAACAGGTCAAGAGGTCAAGTGGTCAGACCAGTTGAATCACGTTGAGGAAACCGCCCGGTCAGCGCGGGGTGGGCAGGAATCAGCTGGGATCGGAGCCGCGGATGGCGGAGAACCAGGTGAATGTGGCCGCGGCGGCGAGGGTGGCGCCGGCGAAGGCGGGGATGCCACCGGCCATGACGTAGACCCACAGCAGGCCGACGATCGGGGCGGCGACGGCGGGCTGGACATCGAGGACCAGGCGGCGGGCGAGGCCGTAGGCGGGTACCTCGGACGCGCGGCTCGGATTGTCGACGAGCTTGCCCGCGGGCTCGGTGTTGCGGACCCGGCCCGACGGGTAGAAGCGCAGCTCACCGGTGCGGATCCGGCGGCCGGTCAACTCCAGCTCGGTCGGCGTCAGCGTGGACAGGCTCGGCTCGTAGAACACCGGCTGCCACACCATCCGATCCCCACTGGTGATCTCCAGCCACGACCGGCTCACCAGCCGATGCTGCTGCCGCACCCGCCGCCCCCCGACCGTGCCCGTCGCGACGAGCCCGGTCGGCAGCACCCCCAACGCCAACCCCAGCTGATAGGTGGTGACCGCGAGAATCACCAGCACGACCACGGCGAGCGCACTCAGCTGATCGAGATCGGCGAACGGCACCAGCGCGGCGAGAACCGCGACGGTGCCGGACGTGACCAGCAGGGGGTAGACGAGTGCGCGCGCCGGGCCGGACACGGTTACTTCACGAAGCCGATCTTGGTGTAGTCGAGGGAGGCCAGGCCCGCCGCGCCGTAGTTGGCGAGGTTCTCGCGTACCGCGACATTGCCGGGCGACTGCATCAGCGGCAGGGAATGGCCCTCCTCGAAGACCTTTCGATCGACCTGGTTCGCCAGTTCGACAGCCTTGGCCGGGTCGAGTTCGGAGACGGTCTGCTCGATGAGCGCGTTGAGCTCGGGCGAACCGATCCGGCCGTAGTTGCCCTGCACGTCGTCGGGGTAGAGCCCGTAGATCTGGTTCAGGCTGCCCAGCGGGAACGGGTCGCCGACCCAGCTCCATTGGGCGACATCGAAATTGCCCGGATGGATGTTCTCGGTGAAGAAACCGGCCCCAGGCTTGGTCTCGATGTTCAGCTTGACGCCGATCTGCGCGAGATTTTGCTGGATGATCTGGGCGATGCTCACCCAGGTGTCGTCGTTGTACATCACGTCGCGGATCTCGAGCTTGCGCCCGTCCTTCTCGCGCACGTCACCGTTGAGCTTCCAGCCGAGAGCGTCGAGCTCGGCCGCGGCTGCGGTGGGATCGAAGCCGAGGCTGTTGTCCCGGTAGCCCTTCTGGCCGGCGAGGTAGATGTGATTGTTGAGCGGTTTCGGGTCCTGCACCAGGCCGTTCTGAATCGCGTTGGCGATGCCCTGACGGTCGATGGCCTTGGAAATCGCGACGCGCACACCTTGATCGGCCAGGATCGAACCCGGTGCGCCGTTGAACGTCAGATGCGACCACTGGTTGCCCGGAGCACGGCGGATGACGATGCCGGGTGTGCTCCGCGCGGTCTGCATGTCGTTGATGTCGCCCACCCCGACCGCGTCGATCTCGTTGTTCTGGAGGGCGGACAGGGTCGCCGCGCTGTCGAGCACGCTGTAGGTGATGGTGTCGAGCTTGGGGGTGTTGCCCCACCACAGGGGATTTCGTTCGAGGACGATCCGGCCTTGACCACGGTCGATCGACTGGACCTTGAACGGACCGGCCGAGGGGCCGGGACCGTCGACGACACTCTTGTTGAAGGCCTCCGGGCTGCTCGTCACCGACTTGGGATAGAGGAACGAGTTCCCGGCGAACTGTCCACGCCAATCGGCGTAGTGCTGATCGAAGGTGATGATCGCCTGCCGGTCGTCGACGCCGCGCTCGACCCTCGCGACCCGGTCGAAACCGTTGGAGATGGCGATCAGATAGGTCTTGTCCTTGCCACTGAGCGCGTTCGCCTGCGAGGCGATGTCCTCCCAGGTGATCGGTGAACCGTCCGACCAGACCGCCTTCGGGTTGATCGTGTAGGTGACCTGCTGCGGGTCGGTGGACGTCAGCGAGACATCGGTGAAGTAGTCGGTGTTGACCGACAGCTCGGCACTGGCGTTCGTGGCGAACGCGCGCGGCATCGTCGGCCGCAGTACTCCGCCGACCTCCGCGTCGTTCCCGTCGGTATGCAGTGCGTTCCAGTTCTGCGGCAGCGCGCTCAGCGACAGGCGCAGATTTCCGCCGTCACGCAATTCGCTGACATCCTTCGGGTTGATGTCATTGGTGGTGCCGAGCGCGGCCTCGCCGGTCGGCGAGCTGTCAGTACCCGACCCGCACCCGGCAGCGATCAGACCGACGATCACCAGTGGTATCGCCAGGCGGGTGGTCATCGAACGAATCCGCATGGTTCGCTCCTTTCCCTCAGTCCGCTGCACGAGTGCGGCACGGTGGTAGCTACTTGACGAAGCCGACCTTGGTCAGGTCGCTGGAGGCGAGACCGAAGGCCCCGTAGTTGGCCAGCGTAGAGCGAACCGCGACGGCACCGGGCGACTGCACGATGGGCAGCGAGAAACCTTCCTCGAAGATCATCCGGTCGGCCTTGTTGGCGAGTTCGATCGCCTTCTCCGGATCGAGCTCGGAGATGGTCTCCTCGATGAGCGCGTTGAGCTCGGGGCTGCCGATGCGGCCCTTGTTGCTCAGCCGGTTCTCGGGGTTGTAGGCGTAGATCTGCGGCAGCGCACCGAGCGGCAGAATGCCGCCGGACCAAGTGAACTGGCAGATGTCGAAGTTGCCCGGGTCGATGACGTCCTTGAACAGGCCGTTGCCGGGAACGGTCTGGATGGTCAGCTTCACGCCGATGGCGGCCAAGTTCTGCTGGGCGACCTGCGCTATCTGGACCCACGCGTCCTGCTGGTACATCACATCGCGCAATTCCAGCTTCCGGCCGTTCTTCTCGCGGACGTCACCGTTGAGCTTCCAGCCGAGCTCGTCCAGCATGCGCGCCGCCTCGGCGGGGTCGTAGCTGACGGCCTGGGCGTTGTCCTGATAGCCCTTCTGGCCCTTCATGAAAATGTGGTTGTTCAGCGGCTCCGGCTTCTCGACGACACCGTGTTGAGTGGTGGTGGCGATGGCCTGGCGGTCGATGCCCTTCGAAATGGCGATGCGCAGTTTCGGGTCCTCGAGCAACGCGCCGGGGGCACCGTTGAAGGTGAAGTGCGAGAAGCGCTGCGACGGCGTGCGGCGAACGGTCAGGCCCGGCGAATTGGCCGCGGTCGTGATCTCCTCGACGCCGGAGACCGACGCCGCGTCGAGCTCGTTGTTCTGCAGGGCCGCCATGCGGGCCTCGTAGGACAGCACGGCGAAGGTGACCGTATCCAGCTTGGGCGTGTTGCCCCACCACTTCGGATTGCGGTTCAGGGTGATGCGCTGCTGTCCCCGGTCGATCGAGGTGATGATGAACGGGCCGGCCGACACCGGCAGCTCGTTGCGCGCCCAATTCTCGAACGCTTCGGGCGATTGCGTGGACGCCTTCGGATAGAGCGGGTTGAACATGCCCTTCCACTCGGCGTAGTGCTTGGCGAAGGTGACCACCGCCTGCCGGTCGTCGACGCCGCGTTCGACCTTCTCCACCCGGTCGAATCCGTCGGTGCCGCGCACCTGGTAGGCGACATTCTTCCCGGTCAGCGACTGGGCTTGTGATCGCATGTCCTCCCAGGTGATGGGGGTGCCGTCGGACCACACCGCCTTGGGATTGATCGTGTAGGTCACCTGCTGGGGATCGGTGCCGGTGAGCTGGATATCGGTGAAATAGTCGTGGTCGACGGACAATTCGCCCGCGGCGTTCGACGTGATCGTGCCCGGCAGCGTCCAGCCGACGACATCGGAGACATCCGCACTGGCGTCGACGTGGTCGGCATTGAACGTCTCCGGGAACGCGGTCAGCGCCAGGCGCAAGTTGCCGCCGTCGCGGATCTCGCTCACGTCCTTCGGATTGATGTCGTTGGTGGCGCCGATCTCGATGGCGCCGATCTGCGAACCGGTATCGGATCCACAACCACCCAAAACCAAGGTCAACGCGACAGCAGGTGCCGCGACGCGGAAACCGGCGCGACGCAGCCGGGATGCGTAAGTAGCAGTGGTCATTTCGTGAATCCGATCTTCGTGTAGTCGTACGATGCCAAGCCCGGTGAACCGATGTTGGCGAGGGTGGTGCGGGCGCCGAAGCTGCCGTCGGACTGCATGAGGGGCAGGGAGTGGCCTTCCTCGAACACCGCGCGGTCCACCTGGTTGGCCAGGTCGATGGACTTCTGCGGGTCGAGTTCGGTGATGGTGCGTTCGATGAGGGCATTGAGTTCGGGCGAGCCGATGCGGCCGTAGTTGCCCTGCAGGTCGTTGGGGTCGTAGTAGTAGATCTGGCGGATGCTGGCGAGCGGGAACGGGTCGCCCTGGAAGATGAATTGGGCGGCGTCGAAATCGCCGGGCTGGATGACGTCGGTGAAGTAGCCGGCGGAGGGCTTGGTGTCGATGGTCAGGCCGACGCCGATCGCGGCGAGGTTCTGCTGGATGATCTGGGCGATCTGCACCCAGGTCGGGTCGTTGTACATGACGTCGCGGATGACGAGCTTGCGGCCGTCCTTCTCGCGGCCGTCCCCGGTGCGGACCCAGCCCAGCGCGTCGAGTTCCGCGGCCGCGGCCGCGGGATCGAAGCCGAGGCTGTTGTCCTGGTAGCCCTGCTGGCCCTGCAGGAAGATGTGGTTGTTCAACGGCTTCGGGTCCTCGACCAGGCCGTTCTGCAGCGCGGTGACGATGCCCTGCCGGTCGATCGCCTTCGAGATGGCCACCCGGACGGCCGGATCGGCGAGGATCGAGCCCGGCGCGCCGTTGAAGGTGATGTGGCGCCAGCGGTTGCCGGGCGCGCGGCGGACCACCAGGCCCTCGGTGCCGCGCACGGTCTTCACCTCGTCGATGGTGGTCAGGCGGACCAGGTCGAGTTCGTTGTTCTGCAGCGCCTGCACCCAGGCGGTGTGGTCGAGCACGCTGTAGGTGATGGTGTCGAGCACGGGCCGCTCACCCCACCATTTCGGGTTGCGGCCCAACGTGATCCGGCCCTGGGCGCGGTCGGTGCCGGTGACGATGAACGGGCCCGCGGTGAGACCGATCGCGTCGACCTGGCTGGTGTTGAACGCCTCGGGGGTGCTGGTCACCGACTTCGGGTACAGCGAGCTGTTGCCCGCGAACTGGCCGCGCCAGTCGGCGAAGGGAGTGTTGAAGGTGAGGATCGCCTGCCGGTCGTCGACGCCGCGCTCGACCTTGTCGACGAACTCGAAACCGTTGGTGATGGCGATCAGGTAGCGCTTGTCCCGGCCGCTGAGCGCGTTCGCCTGGGCGGCGATGTCCTCCCAAGTGATCGGGGAACCGTCCGACCACACCGCCTTCGGGTTGATCGTGTACGTCACCCGCATCGGGTCGGTGCCGGTCAGCGCGATGTCGGTGAAGTAGTCGGTGTCGACGGTGAGCTTGCCCGCCGCGTCGATCGTGAACGAGCGCGGCATCATCGGGCGCAGGATGTCGGCGATCTCGCCGTCGTTGCCGTCGTTGGACAGCGTGTTCCAGTTCGCGGGGTAGCTGGTCGTGGCCAGCCGCAGATTCCCGCCCTCGCGCAGCGCGTCGCGCTCCATCGGGTTGATGTCGCTGGTGGTCCCGAGCGCGTCGGTGAGCCCGGTCGCAGATTCGTCGCCGGACCCACAGCCCGCCACGATCATCCCGGCCGCCACCACGACGGCGGCGCAACGCAGCCGGGCGCGACGACGGGCTTGCATTCCTCGGGATCTCATGGCGGGCCTCCTGGCGTGATCAGCCGCTGACGACGGGTTCCGGAACGGCCGCGATCAGCGAGCGGGTGTACTCGTGCCGAGGATCGGCGAAGATCTGTTCGGCCGGGCCGGATTCGACGATCTTGCCGCGCAGCATGACGGCGATGTCGTGGGCGAGATTGCGCACCACCGACAGGTCGTGCGAGACGAACAGATACGACAGTCCCCGCTCGGCCTGCAGGTCACGCAGCAGATTCAGCACACCGGCCTGGATCGACACGTCCAGCGAGGAGACCGGCTCGTCGAGGACGAGCAGCGAGGGGTCGAGGGCCAGGGCGCGGGCGATGCTGATGCGCTGCTTCTGGCCGCCGGAGAAGTCGGCCGGGTAGCGGTCGGCGTGTTCGGGCCGCAGGCCGACCTGGCGCAGCAGCTCGGGCACCCGGCGGTTGACCTCCTCGCGCGAGCGGCCGTCGATGCGCAGCGGCTCGGCCAGCGCGTCGAAGATCGGCAGGCGCGGGTCGAGCGAGGCGCTGGGGTCCTGGAAGACGATCTGCATCTTGCGGCGGATCTCGCGGGTGCGGGCCTTGGTCAGCGTCGCGACGTCGTTGCCGAGCACCTCGATGCTGCCCGACTGCGGCCGCACCAGGTCCATGATCTGGGACAGGGTGGTCGACTTGCCCGAGCCCGATTCACCGACCAGCGCCAGCGTGCGGCCCGCGCGGACGGTGAAACTGATGCCGTCGACCGCGCGGACCTCGCCGGTCTTGCGGCGCAGCACCACCCCGGAGGTGAGCGGGAAGGTCTTCACCAGGTCGGTGACCCGCAGGACCACATCGGACTCGGTGACATCCTGCTGCGGCGGCTCGGCGATCTCCTGGCGGTAGGCGTCGAACAGCTGCGTCGTGCCGATCTCGGCGGTGCGGATGCAGGCGACCGAGTGCCGGGGCGCGACCTTCTCCAGCGGCGGCTCGGCGGCGGTGCAGTCGTCGATCGAGACCGGGCAGCGCGGCGCGAACGAGCAGCCGCGCGGCAGGTCGTGCATGGCGGGCGGCGCGCCGACGATCGGGATCAGCGGGCGGCGCGGCGGGCCGTCCATGCGCGGGATGGACCCGAGCAGGCCCACCGTGTACGGCATCCGGGGGGCGGTGAAAAGCTCCGCGACCGGCGCGGTTTCGACGACCTTGCCCGCGTACATGACCGCGACCCGGTCGGCGATCGTCGCCGCGATGCCCATGTCGTGGGTGATCATGATGACGCCGGCGCCGGTGATGTCGCGCGCCTTGCGCAGCAGGTCGAGGATCTGCCGCTGCACCGTCACGTCGAGCGCGGTGGTCGGCTCGTCGCAGATGATCAGCGCTGGATCATTGGCGATGGCCATGGCGATCACCACGCGCTGGCGCATGCCGCCGGAGAACTCGTGCGGGAACGCCCGCGCCCGCACCCGCGCGTCGGGGATGCCGACGAGTTCGAGCAGTTCGATCGCGCGCTCGGCGGCTTCCTTGCGCTGCATCGTGCCGTGCGCGAGCAGCGCCTCGGCCACCTGGTCGCCCACCCGGTACACCGGCGTCAGCGCCGAGAGCGGGTCCTGGAAGACCATGCTGATCGCGGAGCCGCGCAGTTTCGACATCTGCTTGTCGCCCAGGCCGAGCAGCTCACGGCCGCGCAACCGGATCGACCCTTGCACCCGCGCCTGTTCGGGCAGCAGACCGATCACGGCCAGCGACGACACCGACTTGCCGGACCCGGACTCGCCGACGATGGCCAGCACTTCGCCGTCGGCGACGGTGTAGTTCACCCCGCGCACCGCGTCGACGCGGCCTTCCTCGCCGGGGAAGGAGACTCGCAGATCGGTGACCTCGAGCAGGGGCGCGGTCGATGTGCTCGCGGTCATCGCTTCTCGGCTTTCTTCAACTCCACCTGCGCCTCGTCCTTCTTCTCGGCGACGTCCTTGCGCGCCTTGCGGGCGCCGCGGGCGCCCGGGTCGAAGGCGTCGCGCAGACCGTCGCCGACGAGGTTGGCGCACAGCACGATCGTGACCAGCAGGCCACCGGCGAACAGGAACAGCCACGGATAGGTCAGTGCCGACTTGGTGCCCGTCGCGATCAGCGAACCCAGCGAGACATCGGGCGGCTGCACACCGAAACCGAGGAAGCTCAGCCCGGTTTCGGCGCTGATCGCCGCGCCGACGGCCAGCGTGGTGTCGATGATCAGGATCGAGGCGATGTTGGGGATGATGTGGCTGATGATCACCTTGTGCGTCGGCGCGCCCATATAGCGTGCGGCGCGGACGAATTCGCGATCACGCAGGCTCATCGTCAGGCCGCGGATGATGCGCGCCGCGATCATCCAGCCGAACACGCTGAGCAGGATGATCAGGATGACGATCGAGCCGGACCCCTTGGTGCGCGGGGCGAAGATCGCGATGATGATGAAGGCCGGGACCACCAGCAGCAGGTCGACCAGCCACATGATGGCCCGGTCGGTCCAGCCGCCGAGCAGCCCGGCCACCGCGCCCGCGGTGGAGGCGATGACGCTGGAGAAGATCGCCACGCAGAACCCGATGACCAGCGACTTCTGCAGCCCGCGCATGGTCTGGGCGAGCACGTCCTGGCCGATCTGGGTGGTGCCGAACGGATGCTCGGGGCTCGGCGGCTTCAGCAGCGCCTTGTAGTCCATCTCCTGGTAGTCCCAGGG
Organism: Nocardia sp. MH4; assembly: GCF_019266065.1. Classification (GTDB taxonomy): domain Bacteria; phylum Actinomycetota; class Actinomycetes; order Mycobacteriales; family Mycobacteriaceae; genus Nocardia; species Nocardia canadensis. The sequence goes on from NZ_LPNR01000081.1 coordinate 51,441, forward strand.
CAGCAGCGGCGGCAGCGCGAAACTGGCGATCAGCAGCAGGAGCAGGATCACCGCGCCGACCACGGCGGGCTTGTTGCGCAGGAAACGGCGCCAGACCAGCTTGCGGCGACCGGCCGCGGCGGCCTCGGGCGCGCCGACGGCGATGAGTTCGGTTTCGGTCATGAGACACGCACCCTCGGGTCGAGCAGGGCAAGCACGATGTCGGAGAGCAGGCCCGATACCAGGACGACCAGGCCGGCGAAGGTCGCGACCGTGACGACGATGTAGAGGTCCTGGGCGTTGATCCCGTCGACGAACCATTCGCCGACGCCGTGCCAGCCGAAGATCTTCTCCACGAAGGTGGCGCCGGTGATCAGGCCGCCCAGGCTGTAGGCGAACAGCGTGGCCATCGGGATCAGCGCGGTGCGCAGGCCGTGTTTGTAGAGCGCGCGGTTGCGCGAGAGGCCCTTGGCGCGTGCGGTGCGGATGAAATCGCTCTGCAGCACGTCGAGCATGGCGTTGCGCTGGTAGCGGCTGTATCCGGCGGCGGCGCCGAGCACCAGGGCCAGCGTCGGCAGCACCAGATGCTGTGCGCGGTCGACGAATTGGTTCCACAGGCCGACGACCTGCGTCGCCGAGGTCTCACCGGTGTAGAGGAACACCTGGGTGCCGGTGGCGGTGTTGATCTGCAGCGCGCCGTATTTCAGCAGGGTCGCGAGCAGGAAGATCGGGGTGGAGATGATCAGCAGCGAGACCACCGTCGCGAAGTAGTCGCTGAACTTGTACTGCCGGATCGCGCTCGCCGCGCCGATCAGCACGCCCAGCACGGTACCGATGACCGAACCCAGGATCAGCAGCCGCAGGCTCACCGCGACCCGCCTGCCCAGCTCCTCGCTCACCGGCTGACCGGCCAGCGTCGTCCCGAAATCCCCTTGCACTACGCCGCCGAGCCAGCTGAGATAGCGCTGGGGGATCGGCTCGTCGAGGTGCAGTTGCTCGGCTTTGGCATCGATCACCGACTGCGGCGGGCGCGGATTACGCTGCTCGAGGCTGTCGAGCGGGTTGAACGTGAGTGATGCCAGGCTGAACGTCAGGAACGAGGCCAGCAACAGGAGCACGATGTAGTTGAGCGTGCGCCGCAACAAGAAGCCGGTCATCAGTCCCCTCTGGATCGGGTAATCAGGCCCTGATCATAAGGACAGTCCGCCGTCCCCGCGTGGCGACGTGCGGCAGGATGGAACGGATGACGCCCCTGCACCCGAAACCGAAGCTGGTGGCCACCGACGTCGACGGCACGCTGATCGACGACGCGGACAAGGTCTCGGCCCGCACCAAGGCCGCCGTCGGCGCGCTCGTCGCCGACGGCGTCACCTTCGTGCTCGCGACCGGCAGGCCGCCGCGCTGGATCGATCCGGTGGTCAGCGAACTGGGGTACGCGCCGCTCACGGTGTGCGGGAACGGCGCGGTCATCTACGACAGCGCCACCGATCGGGTGCTGTCCAGCCACACTCTCGATGTGGACACCCTCGGCTGGCTGGCCGAGCTCGCCGAGCACGCGCTGCCGGGCTGTGGGCTGGCCACCGAGCGGGTCGGGGCCAGCGCGCACGACGCGGCCACCCCGCAGTTCGTCAGCTCGCCGACCTACGAGCACGCCTGGCTCAATCCCGACGACACCGTCGTCTCGCACGCCGAGGTCATCGACTCGCCGGCGATCAAGATGCTGATCCGGCTCAGCTCGGCCCGCAGTTCGGACATGCGCGCCGCGCTGGTCCCGCTGGTCGGCGACCGCGCCGAGATCACCTATTCCACCGAGAACGGCCTGATCGAGATCGCCGTGCCGGGGGTGACCAAGGCGTCGGGGCTGGTCGAGGTGGCGCGGCGGGTCGGTATCGACGAGGGGTCGATCGTCGCGTTCGGCGACATGCCCAACGACGTGCCGATGCTGACCATGGCCGGGCACGGCGTCGCCATGGGCAACGCCCATCCCGAGGCCCGCGCCGCCGCCGACGAGGTCACCGGCAGCAATGTCGACCACGGCGTCGCCATGGTGCTCGAACGCTGGTGGAGCTGAGCCGGAATGGAAACAGCCGGTGCCCTCACTCGGAGGCGCACCGGCTGCTCTTCGCCGTGACCAGGTGTCAGCCGGCCGGGGCGGGTTCGGTGGCGACCGGCGGTGCCGCCGGTGCCGGTTCCACCGGCGCGGCCTGCGGTTCGGCCGGGACCTGCGGGGCGACCGGCGCGGGGGCGCCGGGAGCCGCGGGGACCGTCGAGGTCGGGGCGGTGGTGGCGGGCGCCTGCTCGGGCTTGGTGCCGTTCATGCCCTCCATCTCGGCCTTGTAGGTCTCGTTGTAGGTCTTCCAGAACGTGGTGACGATGCCGGTGAGCTCGTTGAGCACCAGCGATCCGTTCTGGAAGTCCGCACGCAGACCATCTGGCACCAGGTAGGCGCTGCCGGTCGGCAGGCCGAGCACGCCCGAGTCACCGCCCAGGCTGAGGTAGCGGTCCAGGATCGCCCCGACCACCTCGAAGACCGCGCCGTTCTCCCCGGAGAAGACGTAGCCGTTGGCGAACTTCGCGTACTGGCGGCCCTGCGCGCCCGAGAGCAGATCCGACTGCGGCGCGCCGAGCGGACCGTCGACACCGCCGCGGCTGACCCAGTGCCGGGCGATCTCGTTCGAGCCGGACAGACCGAGCAGCTTGTCGACCAGGGCGCCCAGTTCGGCCATATTGCCCTGCTGCTGCGGCGCGCGGGCCTGCTGGCTCGGCGGCCGCTCCGGCGTCGCGGGTGAGGAGTAGGTGCTGCTGTTGCCCGCGGCGATCCCACGGATGCGGTCCATCAGCGCGTAGGCCGCGTCGCCGGGGCAGTCGGTGTTGCCGACGTCGCGGTGCGCGAACACCGTCGGCAGGTCGACCGCCTCGTCCTGGGCGTACGGGGTGAACTCGGTGCCCTCGGAGTACATCGTGGTGTGGCCCTCGGGATCGATCCCCGCGATCTTGGACCGCCACCCGATGAACTTGCCGATCGCGTTGATCGACTCGTTGCTCGGTGTCTCGGTCTCGTAGTTGCCCATCAGCGCCACGCCCGCGGTGTTCTCGTTGAACCCGCCCGCGTGCGCGCCCTGCACCGCCCGGTCCAGACCGCCGTAGCGGCCCTCGAAGATCTGGCCGTACTGGTCGACCAGGGCGTTGTAGCCGATGTCGCACCAGCCCAGGGTCTCGGCGTGGTAGGCGTAGATCGCGCGGACGATGCCCGCCGACTCGGCCCGGCTGTAGTCGTTGCGACCGGCCGTGTGGTGCACGGTGATGCCGCCGACGCCGTCGTCGTAGGTGGGTTCCTCGCAGCGGATCGACTCGTCGGCACCCCACTGCGCGCGGGTGATGACCTTCGGGCCGCCGCCGGGCAGCGCCGCGGCGACATCGGTGAGCCCGGCGTCGATGGCGGCGCGGCCCGGGTTGATCAGGATGGCCTTGAGCGCGGCCTCGGTGAGATGGGCCGGGTCGCTGTGATCGGCGCCGGCGACCGGCTTGCGGGTCACCAGCATCTGCACGGCGGTGGTCTCGCCGACGTAGATCGGCTCGGTGCCGGTCGGCGCGTCGGCCGGGGTCTGGTCGGTGGCCCTGGTGTCGACCGGATCGGCGTCGTACCAGGGGCCCCAGTTGCCGTCCAGTTGGCGGGCCCGCAGCTTGGTGGTGGTGTTCACCAGGTCGCGCGCGGTGACCGCGACCATGCTGAACGGGGTCTCCTGGGTGAGCTCCTTGACCTGCGCGCCGACCTGGTCGATCAGGTCGGGTCCGACCGCGCCGGGGGACAGCGCCGGGGTCTCGGGGGTGGTGCCGGGCTCCAGGTTGGCCGGGTCGGCGATGAACTTCATTCCGGTCGGCCGGTTCTGGACGACCGGCGCGCCCGCCGGGGGAGTGGTCGCGGGTGCGGCCGGGGCCGGTGCGGCCGTGGTCGTGGTCGCGGCCGGAGCCGGAGCGTCGGGCGCCGGTGCGGCCGGGGCGATC
>NZ_LPNR01000082.1 GCF_019266065.1 Nocardia sp. MH4
GGCAGGAACTCGACGACGCCGAGGCCGCGCTGGCCACGGCTCGCTCCGCGCGCGACGAGGCCGAAGCCGCCGCCGCGCGGGCGAAAGCCGCGCTCGACGAGATCGAGGCCCGCATCTACGAACTGCGCGCCGACCTCGAGCACGCCGAGCAGCAGCGCCATTTCGCCCGGACCGCCGACCATCGGGCCAGGGGCGAACTCACTTCGGCGCGCAGCCAATTCGAGCGCATGCAGCGGCTGACCGATCGCGCGCGAGCCCGCCTGGACGAGGACTGACTACCGGCCCAGCGTGCCCGGGTACAGGAACGACTCGCGCGGCGGCGTGGTCGTGTCCAGCCATTCGGCCAGGAACTCACCGAGCGGCAGCGAGGTCCGGCTCTGCAGGAACTCCCGGAACTCCGGCATCGAGGCGTTGCCGTCGCGGTGCGCGTTCACGAAATCGCGGATAGCGGTGAAGAACACGTCCTCGCCGAGCAGTTTGCGCAGCGCGTGCAGGAACAGCGGGCCGCGATAGTAGACCGAGGTGAACTCGTTGCCCGCGCCCGGACTCGCGAGCGCGACCTCCCAGAACTCCGGATCATCACGGTATTTCGCGATCTTCTCGCGGTACTTGGTGTCGACGTCGGCGTGGTCGATCCGCTCCGGCCACAGGTAGTCGGCGGTGTAGCTGGCGAAGCACTCGTTCAGACAGATGTCGGACCACTGCCGCACCGACATCGTGTCGCCCCACCACTGGTGCGCCAGTTCGTGCACGACGGTGTTCAGGTCGGTCCACGGCGCGTAGGTGGGCCGGGTCTGGGTTTCCAGCGAGAACGGGATCACGGCGTCGACGTAGATGCCACCGGCGACGTCGAACGGGTAGGGCCCGTAGAGGTTTTCGAGGAAGGCGAGGATCTCCGGCAGGCGCTGCTCGTCGTCGCGATTGCCCTCCGATTCCGGCGCGAAGGCGCTGAGCACCGGCGTGCCGTCGGCGGTGCGCTGTTCGAGGAAGGTGAAGTGGTCGACGGCGATCGTGGTCAGGTAGCCGATGACGGGTTGCCGCGTCTCCCAGGTGGTGTGCAGGCGGCCGTCGACGACCTCGTGCCGGGTGCGCTCGCCGGTCGACATCACCTCCCACTCGGCGGGCACCGTGGCGTGCAGTGTGAAGGTCGCCTTGTCCAACGGGGTGTCGTTGAGCGGGTACCAGGTGCCGGCGCTGTGCGGCTGGCCGACGGCGAACGCGCCGCCGCTGGGCGCGTAGGTCCAGCCCTCGCCCTCGGTGTCGGCGACCGGGCCCGCGTAGTCGACGACGACGCGCATGGGCAGGCCGGGCGGCAGCGGCAGCAGCGGCGTGACGACCAGTTCCTGGTCGCCGTCGTGGGTGAAGCCCGCGGGCTGCCCGTTGATCGTCACCATCAGCACCTCGGGGCCGCGGTAGTCCAGATCGAACTGGGCCAGCGGCTGAGTCGCGCGGGCGTCGACGGTCGCGGTGCCGCGTAGGACATAGGTGGCCGGGTCGTAGTCGACCGCCACGTCGTAGTGAGCGACGTCGTAGCCGCCGTTGCCGTCGAGCGGGTAGTAGGGATCACCGAGTCCCGGCGCGCCGATCAGGCCAGGGTCGGCGTCGACCGGGCGCACACCCAGCGCCAGCAGGGCGAGCACCGCGCACACTCCGGCCGACCATCGCATCCTCGACTGACACCTTTCGCCTGCTCCGGCTCGGATCCCGCGGACACCCTCCATCGTCGCAGGCACGCCGCGCAGGTCCTAATACGCGCGGTCGGTGCGAGCCCGCGCTCAGCCCAGGTCGCCGGGCAGCTGCTGCGGGTCGAGCAGCAGCCGTTTGGTCGCGGTCCGCTTCACCCGCGCGGCCAGTGCCAGATTCTCGGCGAGCAACCGCCATTCCCGTTCGGTGATGGCGTCGCGGGCCCGCTCGATCACCAGGCGATCACGCGTTCCCCAGGCGATCGGCATGGCCGTGACCAGCTGCCATCGTTCGCCGACCTGGCGCGGCGCGCGATCGGTGCGCACCGCCACGGCGGGCACGCGCTCCCCCGGTTCGGGCAGGTGTCCGGGCAGCGCGCGCACCTTGCGCGTGATCAGCGCCCAGCTGCGCGTCGGCGCGGCGGGCTCGGCGATGTCGACGAGGGCGAGCAGCACGATGCCGGAGTCCTCGGCCTCGGTGACCACGGCCGGCACCAATGCGCCGTCCTGGTAGAGCTTTTCGATACTGGAGCGGTGCGGGGTCCACAGCGCGACCCACAGCGCGATCGCCGCGACCAGCACGCACACGACGGCGAGCAGAAACCCCCAGGCCTGCCCGCTCCACAGCAGGGCGGCCGTGGCCGCGACGGCGAGCCCGGCGACCAGCAGGGCGACCACCCGCAACCTGCGTAACCCGGTGAACGTCTCGTTGACCGCATGAGCGTGCTCACGGTCGACCACGAATTCGAAGCGGCGCACGGTTCCTTCCTAGCACAAGTTGCGGAGGAGTTGCCTCCACTTATCTGCCGAGGACTTCACCGCACGGTACCGCGTTCCGACCGGGCGATCGTCGCTACGCGCCGTCGCCGATGGGCGGTCCGAGCAGATCGTCGGCGTCGGCGATGCGGTAGGCGTAGCCCTGCTCGGCGAGGAAGCGCTGCCGATGGGCCGCGTACTCCGCGTCGAGAGTGTCGCGGGCGACCACCGAATAGAAATGCGCCTGTCCCCCATCCTGTTTCGGCCGCAGCAGCCGGCCGAGGCGCTGCGCCTCCTCCTGCCGCGAGCCGAACGTGCCCGAAACCTGCACCGCCACCGAGGCTTCCGGCAGATCGATGGAGAAGTTCGCGACCTTGCTGACCACCAGCACCGGCACCTCGCCGGACCGGAACGCGTCGAAGAGCGCCTCGCGCTCCTTGTTCTTGGTGGCGCCGGTGATGACCGGCGCGTTCAGGTCCACGCCCAGCTCCTCGAGCTGGTCCAGGTACGCGCCGATCACCAGCGTCGGCGCGTCCTTGTGCTTGGCCAGGATGGACTCCACCACCGGGATCTTGGTGCGCGCGGTGGAGCACAGCTTGTAGCGCTCTTCCGGCTCGGCGGTGGCGTAGGCCATCCGTTCGGCGTCGGTGAGCGTCACCCGCACCTCGACACAGTCGGCGGGGGCGATCCAGCCCTGCGCCTCGATGTCCTTCCACGGCGCGTCGTAGCGCTTGGGACCGATCAGCGAGAAGACGTCGCCCTCGCGGCCGTCCTCACGCACCAGCGTGGCCGTCAGGCCGAGCCTGCGCCGCGATTGCAGGTCGGCGGTCATCCGGAACACCGGCGCGGGCAGCAGGTGCACCTCGTCGTAGATCACCAGGCCCCAGTCCCGGCTGTCGAACAGCTCCAGGTGCTTGTACTCGCCCTTGGTCTTGCGGGTGATCACCTGGTACGTCGCGATGGTGACCGGGCGGATCTCCTTGCGCTCGCCGGAGTACTCGCCGATCTCGTCCTCGGTGAGCGTGGTGCGCGCCAGTAGCTCACGCCGCCACTGCCTGCCCGCGACGGTATTGGTGACCAGGATCAACGTGGTGGCCTTGGCCTTGGCCATGGCTGCCGCGCCGACCATCGTCTTGCCCGCGCCACACGGCAGCACGACCACGCCGGAGCCGCCCGCCCAGAACGAATCGGCGGCCATCTCCTGATAGTCGCGCAGGTGCCACTTGCCCGCGGTGTAGTCCAGGCCGATGTCGTGCGCCTCGCCGTCGACGTAACCGGCCAGATCCTCGGCGGGCCAGCCGATCTTGAGCAGCATCTGCTTGATGTGACCGCGCTCGGAGGGGTGCACGATCACCGTGTCGTCATCGATCCTGGCCCCGAGCATGGGCGCGATCTTCTTGTGCCGCAGCACTTCCTCGAGCACCGCGCGGTCCAGGCTCACCAGGCACAGCCCGTGCGCCGGATGCTTGACCAGCTGCAGCCTGCCGTAGCGGCCCATCGTGTCGACGATGTCGACCAGCAGCGGCTGCGGCACCGCGTAGCGCGAGAAGTTCACCAGCGCGTCGACGACCTGCTCGGCGTCGTGACCGGCCGCGCGGGCGTTCCACAACGCCAGCGGCGTGATCCGGTAGGTGTGCACGTGTTCGGGCGCGCGCTCGAGCTCCGCGAACGGCGCGATGGCCTGCCGCGCGTTGCCTGCCAGCTCGTGGTCGACCTCGAGCAGCAGGGTCTTGTCGCTCTGCACGATCAGCGGACCGTCGGTCACTGTGCTCCTCGGCGGCCGGGGCCGCGGGTTCGGGGCCTCGTGACCCCTCGGTTCAACGCTCGAGACTCGCGCCTGCGGCGCCTGCGCTTCGAGCGTTGAACCGAAGGGCGGCCCCGAACGGGCTCGTCGAGCTCGCCCTGTGCGGGGTGCGTTCGGCCGGGATGTTTGACGTTGGCGCCGCCGCGGGCGGATCGCTTCGGCGGCCTTTGTCGATTGTACGGACCCGAGCCGACACGACCTGGGGCGAAGCGCTGGGTGGGCGGTCCAGCAGGTGTCGACTGGACCGCGACAAGGCCCGGCTGACCAGGTCAGACTCAGGGCGTGCTTCAGACTACGGCGGTACTCGGGGTTGGTGCGGCGGCGCTCGGCATGGTCCTCACGCCGGGGCCGAACATGATGTATCTCGTGTCACGGACGGTGGCGCAGGGCCGGCGCGCCGGGTTGATCTCGCTGGCCGGGGTCGCGGCGGGGTTCGGGGTGTATCTGCTGGCCGCGGCGGCCGGGATCACGGCGGTGTTCGCGGTGGTTCCGGGGCTCTACCTGGGGCTCAAGCTCGCCGGGGCCTGCTATCTGCTGTGGCTGGCCTGGCAGGCGGTGCGGCCGGGTGGGGTGTCGGTCTTCGCGCCGGTCGACCTGCCCGTCGACCCGGCCCGGCGACTGTTCACCATGGGATTGGTCACCAATCTGCTCAATCCCAAGATCGCGATCATGTACATGGCGCTGATCCCGCAGTTCGTCGATCCCGAGCGCGGGGCGCTGTGGTTGCAGAGCCTGTCGCTCGGTGCGATCCAGATCACCGTCGCGCTCACCGTCAACGCGCTGATCGTGCTCGGCGCGGCCGGGCTGGCCGGGTTCCTCACCGCCCGCCCGCTCTGGCTGCGCACCCAGCGGTACCTCATGGGCACCGCGCTCGGCGGCATCGCGATCATGCTCGCCACCGACCGCGCCCGCCCGACCCCGGCCTGACCCCCGCACGACCCGACGCGCTGTCGGAGCTCGCCGGCGCGACCACGGGCACGCGACACGTGTGGCCGGGTCGCCCTCGTCGCACCCCGCCGTGTCACGCTGCTGTGTGGCGCAGGCGAGAAGGAGCGAGTGGTGAGTGTTGGGGTGCTGGTGGCGATGGTCGCGGCCGGGCCGTCGGCGACGGAGCTGGATTCGGCGCTGACCGCCGTGCATCACAGCGGCGAGCTGATGGGCGTCGTCTCGTTCGCGGCATCGGGCGCGCTGGTGGCCGTGCGCAAGCGGCTCGACCTGTTCGGCATGGCGATCCTGGCCACCGCCACCGCGCTGGGCGGCGGCATCGTGCGCGACCTGCTCATCGGGCGCACGCCGCCGGGCGCGTTCACCGACCTGACCTACCTGTCGGCGTCGCTGCTGACGGCGCTGGTCCTGTACTTCATCGCGCCCTCGCGCCGGCTCACCAAGGGACCGCTCGAGATCGCCGACGCGATCGGACTCGGCCTGTTCTGCGTCACCGGCACGGTCATCGCGTACTCGGCCGGGGTGGGCGCGCCAACCGCCGCGCTGCTCGGCATGACGACGGCCATCGGCGGCGGTGTCCTGCGCGACGTGCTCAGCGGCGAGGTGCCCAGCGTGCTGCGCCCCGACCAGGACCTCTACGCGATCCCGGCCCTGTTCGGCGCGGCCGCCACGGCCACCCTGCTGCACTTCGACCTGTACCGGTCGTGGACCGGGCTGCTCGCCGCCGTCGGCGCCATCGGCTTCCGCCTGCTGGCCCGCCACTACCAGTGGCACGCGCCGCTGGCCCGGCACGCTCGTGACTGAGCGCGCCCTCAGCGCACCGCCATGCCCGCGCGCAGGCGGCGCACGCCTTCGTCGATGGTCTCGTCGCGCTTGCTGAAGGTGAAGCGCACCAGGTGTTTCCAGTTGTCGGCGTGGTCGGCGAACACACTCACCGGCACCGCGGCGACGCCGAGCCGGGCCGGCAGTTCCCGGCAGAACGCCATCCCGTCCTCGGCGCCGAGCGGGCGGATGTCCGCGCACACGAAATACCCGCCGGAACTGGCCGCGACGCCGAACCCGGTGTCACGCAACGCGGCCGAGAGCCGAAGCCGCTTGTCGGACAGGCTGTCGCGCAGGGCGTGCACCCAGTCGATCTCGGCGTTGATCGCGTGCGCGACCGCGGGCTGGAACGGTCCACCGCCGACGAAGGTGAGGAACTGCTTGGCCGCGAGCACACCGTCGAGCAGCGGCGCCGGCGCGCACACCCAGCCGATCTTCCAGCCGGTGACATTGAACGTCTTCGCCGCGCTCGACACCACGATCGTGCGCTCGCGCATGCCGGGCAGCGTGGAGATGCTGATGTGCTCGACGCCGTCGTAGACCAGGTGCTCGTACACCTCGTCGGCCAGCACCAGCAGATCGTGCTCGCGCGCCAGCTCCGCGATGGCGGTGAGGTCGGCGCGGTCGAGCACCGCGCCGGTGGGGTTGTGCGGTGAATTGATCACCAGCATGCGGGTTTTCGGGGTGATCGCGGCGCGCAGGCTGTCCAGGTCGAGGACGAAACGATCACCGTCGGCGACCAGGCGCGCGGTGCGCCGCTGCGCACCGGCCAGCGCGACCGAGGCGGCGTAGGAGTCGTAGTACGGCTCGATCAGCGCCACCTCCTGCCCCGGTTCGACCAGGCCGAGCACGGCGGCGCTGATCGCCTCGGTGGCGCCGACGGTCACCAGTACCTCGGTGGCCGGGTCGTAGGCGGTGCCGTAGCGGCGGGCGCGGTCGTCGGCGATCGCCTGGCGCAGCACCGGCATGCCGCGGCCCGGCGGGTACTGGTTGAGCCCGTCGGCGATGGCTGCCCTGGCGACCTCGAGCATGCCCGCGGGTCCGTCGGTATCCGGAAATCCCTGCCCCAGATTCACCGCGTCATGGCGGAGGGCCAGTTCGGTCATCTCGGCGAAGATGGTCGATCCGAACGGGCGCAAACGGGAGACAGTGGGCGGCGCAGACGACATCTCCGCAGCGTATCCCACTTTTCGGCACCGTTGCCGACCGATAGCGAACACGCATGTTTCACAAACATTTTGCGGGGTTGACCTGCACTATTGTGCGATCACCCAGGCTGAGCTAGCCTCGCCGTGTTCTACCTCACACACCACAGCGTGGTGGCATATCGAAAGGGGCTCCTTATGGCCTCACCCTTGCTCGATTTCATTGTCGACCCGGCTGCGTCGGAGGTTGCCGGTTCGGCTCTGCGGTTCATCCACGATCACCTGATGGGCAGCCCCATCGTCGACTACTTCACCGGCTCGGCGACCCCGGACAACAACATGGGTTCCTCGACCGGGGACATGAACCTCGGTTCGTCCACCGGCGACCATCAGTGGGGGTCGACCTACCCGTAGACACTCGGCGCGTCGGACCGGATCGCGCGGGTCCGGTCCGACGCGGGGTCAACGCGACCGCGCGCCCGACAGCTTCGCCACATTGGCGAAATCGTAGGCAGCCCAGACTTTTCCCTCGCGCACCGCGAAGCCGAGCACCCGCACGGGGCGACCGAACGGCGAGTTCGGATCGGTGAACACGAGGCCCGATTGCCCGTTCACCGTGGCGAAGCCCAGCTCCAGACCCGGTTCCTCCTGCTGCTTGCGCCACAGGCCGAGCGCGAGGCGCGCGATCTTCTCCGCTCCCGCAACGACATTGAGCGCCGTCCTGGTGGTGCCGCCGGCATCGGCGACGAAGGTCGCGGCCGGATGCAGGGTGGCGGCTACCGCCTCGACGTCGCCGGTGGCCAGTGCCGCCAGGAAGCGTCGCACCGCCGCGTCGTGCACCTCGTCGGCGACCGGTTGCGGCGCCTTCGCCGCCGCCTTACGGGCGCGCACCGCCAATTGCCGTGCGGCGTCGGCCGATACCCCGAGGATGTCGGCGATCTCGTCGAACGGCACGTCCAGGCTGTCGTGCAAGACCAGCGCGACCCGCTGCTGCGGAGTCAGCGCGTCGAGTACCACCAGCGCCGCCAGCCGGCTGTCCTGATGCCGGACCACCACGTCCAGCGGATCCGGGGTGCTGCTCGCCGTGGTGACGATCGGCTCGGGCAGCCACTGCCCCACATAGGTTTCCCGGCGCACCGCCGCGCTGCGCAGGTGATCCAGGCAGATCCGGCTGACCACGGTCGTGAGCCAGGCCCGCAGGTCCTCGATCTCGGACTGGTGCACACCGGCCATCCGCAGCCAGCTCTCCTGCACGGCGTCCTCGGCGTCGCCGACGCTGCCGGTGAGCCGATAGGCCACCGAAAGCAGATGCGCTCGATGCGATTCGAACAGGTCGGCGAGAAGCGGGGAAACCATCGCCGCAGATCCTACGGACGGCGAAAACCAGCTGAGAAACCGGGCGCCGACCTGTCACGATGACACGATGTACGAGCACACGCTCACCGACGGCACCCTGTGGCTCACCCGCCCCACCGGTGCCGACATCGACCGCATCGTCGAGTGCTGCCAGGACCCCGAGGTAGGCCACTGGACGACGATCCCCGTTCCCTATGCCCGCTCCGACGCCGAGGAATTCCTCGACACGGTCGTCGCCCCCGGCTGGGCGAGCAACACGCCGGTCTGGGCGCTGCGCACCGCCCCGGACGGCTCCGTCGAAGGCATGCTCGGCCTGCACGCCCGGGGCCCCGGCGTCTGCGAGATCGGCTTCTGGCTCACCGCGGACCACCGCGGCAAGGGCCTGATGACCCGCGCCATCACCCTGGCCTGCGACTTCGCCTTCGCCCCCGACGGCCTCGCCCTCGACCGCGTCACCTGGCGCGCCATGGTCGGCAACCATCCCTCGGCCGCCGCCGTCCGCCGGGTCGGGTTCCATTACGAGGGCCTGGCCCGGCAGGGCGGGATGCAGCGCGGCACTCGCGTCGACGAATGGCACGCGGCGCGCCTCGCCACCGACCCCGGCGTCTTCGCCGAAGGCTGGCCTGCCGAGATCGCGCCGCGCTGAGCCGCCGGTCCGGGCCGACCCCACGGTGACCAGAATCGATTGCCGAGGCGGCGTGTCAACATGGAGGCATGGGCACTCCGAGGAGTTCCGATGTCTGACGACGCGCGGTTCGAGTGGTTCGCCGACCTCATGGGTGTGCGGGCGGACGACCGTGTGCTCGAGTTCGGGCCGGGGACCGGCGCTTCGCTGCCGCGGATCGCGGACCGCTTGCGGAGCGGGCGGATCGTCGGTCTCGATCGGTCGGCCACCGCGATCGGCCGGGCCCAGGAACGCTGCGCCGCCGAGATCGCGGACGGCCGGGTTCGGCTGGTCGAGGGGGCGATCGGCCCGGCGTCGACGAGCACGGTGCTGGCCCAGCTCGACGGGGACCGGCGTTTCGACCTCGTGTTCGCGGTGAACGTCAACCTCTTCTGGACCGGCCCCGCGACGGCGGCCTGGTCGATGATCCGAGAGTGCCTGTCCCCCACCGGGCGACTGTGGCTCTGCTACGGCTACGGCAGCCCTACCGATCCGCCTACCAGCCCGAAACCTACCCCCGACCAACTCACCACGCGCTTCGCCGCAGCCGGATTCCGCTGCGAAATCACCACTTCCGGCGACCTCCTGGCCGCACGGGCGGTATCGCCGTAGAGCGTCCACCACTCCACCGCGCCACCCCCACGGCGTCAGCGCGTCACCGCTTCACCGAGTCACGCGTCGCCGAGGTCCTGCGGGCGCGTGCGCAGACCGGGCCACGACGCGATCCGCCCCGGCCGAAGCACTCTCGCCGTCAGGAGTGACCGATTCGGAACGCTGTCGGATGGTCCCGGGCCGGGCTCGATCTCTCACCTTTGAGCGGACGCTGGGCGTGCCTCTTGCCTGTGCCCCGTGCGAACGTCCGGTCGTCGGGATCAGCGGTTGGCGTTGCGGGCGGTGCCTCGGTGGGCTGTGACGGTGGTGGGGTCCTCGGGCCAGGCGTGTTTGGGGTAGCGGCCGCGGAGGTCGGCGCGGACCTGCGGCCAGCCGTTCTGCCAGAAGGACGGGAGGTCGGCGGTGACGGCGACGGGACGCTGGGCGGGCGACAGCAGGTGCAGCACGATCGTGACACGGCCGCCGGCGAGGGTGGGCGGCTCGGTCCAGCCGAAGATCTCCTGGACCTTCACCGCCAGCACCGGCGGGTCGGCGCTGTAGTCGAGGCGGATGCGGCTGCCCGACGGCACCTCCAGGCGTTCCGGGGCGAGCTCGTCGAGGCGGGCGGCCGCCGGCCAGGGCAGCAGTCGGCGCAGCGCGGTGCCGGCGTCGATACGAGCCAGGTCGGAGCGACGGCGGGCCGTGCCGAGCTCGGGGCCGAGCCACGCATCGAGGTCGGCGAGCAGGGTGTCGTCGTCGACGGCGGGCCAGGGTGCGCCGAGGGTGCGGTGCAGGAAGTCGAGGCGCTGGCGCAGACCACGGGCGTCCTCGTCCCAGCGCAGCAGGTCGAGCCCCTCCGAACGCAACCCCTCGCGCACCGCTTCTGCCAGCAATCGCGAATCCGGTTCGCGCAGGGCCTTTTCCGACAGGACGATCGCCCCGAGCCGTTCCACCCGCCGGGCGACGACATCACCGGACTCCCAGCGCACTTCGTCGGCGCGCGTCACCAACCCCGGCGCGGCCGCCCGCGCGAGATCCTCATCGGCAATGGCCGCCAGCCGAATCCGCCCCTCGGCCCGCCCCGGATCCCGATCGGCCACCGCGACCGCGAGCCACTCCGCCGCCGCGAGCCCGGACCCCGGCGGCAAGGTCACCGCCGTCCCACCCGCCATCAGATACGACGCCCCGTTCGCCCGCCGCCGAGCCAACCGCTCCGGATGCGCCAACGCGATGAGGAGCGCCGCCGGATCCGCCGACGCCGAACTCACGACACCACCCCGGTCATCGCCCGCAACCTTCGCTCCGCCACGCCGCCCAGCAGCCGACCCGGCGTTCGGACCACCGCGGGCGGCTCCAGCGCCCTGGTCACCAGCTGTCGCCGCGCCCGCGCTCGCATCGATCAGCCGGATCAGGCGTTGGACCTCTCGCGTCCAGCGGGGCGGTCGTTCGGCGCGCAGAGCGCGCAGGGCAGCTGCCGCGTCGACCCCGGAGGCGAGGGCATCGTCATCCATCAGAACCACCATCTCGGCGGCCGCGCGAGCACCGACGTCGGCGGCCCCGTCGAGGAGGGCGCGGGCGAGGCGGGGGTGCAGGCCGAGGGCCGCCATGGCGCGGCCACGTTCGGTGACGTGGTCCGCGTCGTCGAGGGCACCCAGGGCATGCAGGACCGCACGGCCGGCGGCGAGACCACCTTCGGGCGGGGCGTCCCACCAGGTGAGGCCGGTGCCGTCGGGAGTTCCCCAGCATGCCAATTCCAGTGCGAGGCGGGTGAGTTCGGCGGTGCGGATCTCCGGCTCGGGATAGGCGGGCAGCGTCTGATGCTCGTACTCGGGCCAGCAGCGCCACGCATGACCAGGCGCCTCACGCCCGGCCCGCCCCGCGCGCTGCTCGGCGACGGCGGCCGAAACCCGCACGGTCGCAAGGCCGGACAACCCACGACGGTGATCGATGCGAGGCACCCGCGACAGACCCGAGTCGACGACCGCGCGAACCCCGGGCACGGTGAGACTGGATTCGGCTACCGCCGTGGACAATACGACGCGCCGCCTGGCCCCCGGCCGCAACGCGACATCCTGCACCGAGCTCCCCAATCGCCCGTGCAACGGCACCACGTCGACACCGTCGAGATCCCGCAACAACCCCGCGGTCCGAGTGATCTCACCGACGCCGGGCAAGAACACCAGCACATCCCCCTCGGTCTCGGCCAGCGCCCGCCGAGTCGCCCGCGCGACCTGCGCCTCCACCCGCTCCCGAGCCAGCGCCGGAACATAGTCCACCGCAACCGGATACGCCCGGCCCCGAACTTCGACCACCGGTGCCGCGCCACTCGCGTCAGCGCTCACCCCAGCCACCGAGCCACTGCCGGATGCCTCAGCCGCACCGCCATCAGCCACGACCGCCGACGACACCGCGCCGCCATCGGCCGCGGCCCTCGGAATCATCGGGTCATCGCCGCCCCCGACCATCGGGCCAGCCTCGAGCGCAGTGCCCGCACCACCCGCCGACGACGGCGCCGAGCCCGGCGGCGCCTCCCCCGAGCCGAGCAGCACCGCGAGGCGACCGGCCGCGACCGTCGCCGAGGTAGCGAGGACCCGCAGGTCGGGCCGGAGTCCGGAGCGGGCGTCGAGCAGCAGGGCCAACAGCAGGTCGGCGTCCAGGTGCCGCTCGTGGCATTCGTCGAGCACGACGGTACCCACGCCATCCAACTCGGGATCACTCTGCAACCGCCGCACCAGCAGCCCCGAGGTCACCACCTCGATCCGCGTCCGCGACCCGACCTTCCGATCCCCGCGCACGGAATACCCGACGCTGTCCCCCACCCGCTCCCCGAGCAAGGCCGCCATCCGAGCCGCCGCCGCCCGCGCCGCCAGCCGCCGTGGCTCGGCCACGACAACCTTCCCCTCGGTCCCCGCCGCCAACGCCAACGGCACCAGGGTCGTCTTCCCGGTCCCCGGCGGCGCGACCAGCACCGCCACCCCCCGCTCGACCAGCGTCTCGACGATCTCCCCCAGCGCGGGCCGCACCGGCAGATCAGGTAGTTCAGGCAGCTTCATCGCCTACCAGTGTGCCGACCCAGAACAAACCTCCAGCACGCACCCGGCCGGCTCGCGAACTCGTCCCGGCGGCCGCCACCGCGATCAGCGCAGCGTTTCCTCGATCGTGTTCGCGGTCAGAATCTGCCCAGCCCATCGATTCAGATCCTCGGGGTCGGCAGCACGGACGGTGTCGACAACAGAAGCAGGCACAACACCGAATTTGAGCTGGAGCTGATTCAGCAGCGTCTTGACCACGCCCCGAACTTCTCCTCGAGCCTCGCCTTCGGCACGCCCACGCAACTCCCCCTCGGCACGAAGCCGATCAGCAGCAGTCACGAGCGCCTCCTTCGCTTCCGGTCCGAGCCCATCGAACAGCGGCGTCAACGCCTTCTCTTCGGTCTCACCGACCAGCATAATGTCGCGAACTAGCATATTCAGGACCCGAAAGGCGTCCACGCCATCGGCTACCTCGGCCAGGTCGGCTGTCCATTCGGCGAGCGCCCGACCCAGATCGGAATTGTTCGGGGCGGACTTCATCACATTCAGCATCAGCCGCACTTCCGGTGCGAGCGGGCGCTCGGCCAGTTCTGCCGAATCCACCGCCGTGATGTCGTCGAGCATGAACCGGAATCGCGGCAGATAGTGCGTTCGGGTAGCACCGACCGCAATTCGGAAGCCGCGTAGGTCGGCTCGCCCATGATGCCACGAAACAAGCTGTCGTGTGGGTTGTCTCGGCGCCCGGTCACCGGCACACCCTACGCCCGCGAGATCGAGCCTTCCTCGAGGTTCGGCGAGCGGTTACCCTGCGGGAGATGAGCATCGAATTCGTGCTGACTACGCTCGTCATCGTCGCTACGCCGGGGACCGGGGTGCTGTTCACGCTGGCTGCCGGGTTGGCTCGGGGGGTGCGGGCCAGTGTTGTCGCCGCGTTCGGGTGCACGCTCGGCATCGTGCCGCACATGATCGCCGCGATCACCGGGCTGGCGGCCGTGTTGAACACCAGTGCGGTCGCGTTTCAGACGTTGAAGTATCTCGGCGTCGCCTATCTGCTGTACATGGCGTGGAGCACCTTCCGGGACAAGGGAGCGCTGGGGGTTCCCGACGCGGAGGCGGGGCCCGCGCCGTCGGCGCGGAAGGTGATCGGGTCGGCGATTCTGCTCAATGTGCTGAACCCGAAGCTGACGATCTTCTTCTTCGCGTTTCTGCCGCAGTTCGTGCCCACCGGCGCCCCGAATGCCCTGGCGCGCATGCTCGAACTGAGCGGGCTGTTCATGCTGGCGACCTTCGTGGTCTTCGCCGTATACGGGGCGGCCGCGGCGGCGGTGCGCTCGCACATCCTGGCGCGACCGGTCGTGGTGACGTGGATGCGACGGGTGTTCGGCGCCTCGTTCGTCGCGCTGGCCGGTCGCCTCGCGGTGCAGAACCAGTAGCGGAAAACACTGTGGCCCCGGATTTCTCCGGGGCCACAGGACGAGAAAGGCTCAGCCGCGCCGGGATTCGACGGCGGCGGCGAGGCGGTCGAGCTGGGCCGCGGTGACGTCCCAGTCGATGCACGCGTCGGTGATGGACTGGCCGTAGATGAGCTCGTCGGCCTTGCCGAGGGTCAGGTCCTGGCGGCCCGCGACGAGGAACGACTCCAGCATGACGCCGACCACGCCCTGCTCGCCGGCGGCGAGCCGCTCGGCGATGTCGGTGACGACGTCGACCTGGCGGTTGTGGTCCTTGTTGCTGTTGCCGTGGCTGGCGTCGACGACCACGCGCTGGGCCAGCGAGGACTTCTCCAGCCGCAGCTTGGCCTCGGCGACGGAGGCGGCGTCGTAGTTGGTGCCGTTGCTGCCACCGCGCAGGATGACGTGGCAGTCCGGGTTGCCGGTGGTGCGGATCAGCGCGGAGCGGCCGTCGAGGTCGGTGCCGGGGAAGACGTGACTGGCCGCGGCGGCGCGCACGCCGTCGACGGCGACCTGCACGTCACCGTCGGTGCCGTTCTTGATGCCGACCGGCATGGACAGCGCCGAGGACAGCTGGCGGTGCACCTGGCTGGCCGCGGTGCGGGCGCCGATCGCGCCGTAGGAGACCAGGTCCGCGATGTACTGCGGGGTGATCGGGTCGAGGAACTCACACGCGACCGGCAGACCGAGCGCGGTGATGTCGACGAGCACCTTGCGGCCGATGCCGAGGCCGGTGTTGACGTCGAACGAACCGTCCAGGTGCGGATCGTTGATCAGCCCCTTCCAGCCCAGCGTGGTGCGCGGCTTCTCGAAGTACACCCGCATCACCACGTGCAGCCGGTCGCTCAGCTCGGCGGCCTTGGCGGCCAGCTTGCGGGCGTAGTCCAGCGCGGCGGCCGGGTCGTGCACCGAGCACGGGCCGACGATCACCATGAGGCGGTCGTCGTCGCCGTTGAGCACGTCGACGGTGGCCTTGCGGCCGGCGCGCACGGTGTCGGCGAGCTGGTCGGTGATGGGGTGGACGGTGCGGACCTCGGCGGGCGAGCGCAGGGGGCTCACGCTGAGGGTGCGCTGATCATCGAGATCGGAATGCCGCGAGTCGACATCGGCTGCGGTGGTCATGTGTGGGTTTCCTATTCTTCGAGGCCGACCCACGGACTTTCGCGAACCCGTCGAGCCGGTCAGTGTCCGGCTCGGGGTGGAAGAGGTCAGCGCGCAGGGTCGCAGACCGGCCCACCCAGGGCCGGCTCGCTAAACCAGAAATATGCGCGCTGCATGCCGTGGACTGTACCACCGGTGAAACGTCGTCGGCCGGGGCATGGTTGCCCGGAGTGCGGACCATCACACCGCCGCGCCCGCGGGTCCGCAGACCGAAACCCTTGACCTCTACCTCGCTCGAGCTTTTAGCGTCGGTAGCCGAGGAAAGGAAAACGACTGTGACAACACTGGTTACGGGCGCGACCGGCAATACCGGCCGCCAGGTGGTCCGCGAACTCGTCGGTCGCGGAGAGAAGGTCAAGGCACTCACCCGCGATGCCGCCGCCGCGCGCACGCTGCTCGGCGCGGAGGTGGAACTGGTCACCGGCACGCACACCGTGCCGTCGACCCTCGACGACGCCTGGCACGGCGTCGACCGGCTGCACGTGACGGCGACGGCCGGACTGGCCGAGGTCGGACCGGAGCTGATCGGCCGGGCGGTCGACGCGGGTGTGCGCCGCATCACCGTGGTCTGGGGCGGCGGCGTCGGGCCGGTCGAGCGGGCCGTCGCCGAGTCCGGCGTGGAATGGACGCGGCTGGAGCCGCAGGAGTTCATGTCGAACGCGCTCACCTGGCGGGAGACGATCCTGGCCGACGGCGTGGTCCGCGAGCCCTACGACCACCCGAGCGCGGTGGTCCACGAGGCCGATATCGGCGCGGTCGCGGCGGCGGCGCTGCTGGAGGACGGCCATCACGGCCGCGCCTACAACCTGACCGGACCCGCGCCGCTCACGACCCGCGAGCGGATCGCGATCCTGGCCGCGGCGGCGGGCAGGCCGATCGAGTTCGCCAGGATCACCCACCAGCAGGCCGTCGACCGGCTGCTGGCCACCGGTGTCTCGCGGGCCGACGCCGAGTACGTGATCGGCTGGTACGCCGAGTCGAGCCCGGAGTCGTACACGGTCGATCCGACGGTGGAACAGGTGCTCGGCCGCCCGGCGCGCACGTTCGCGCAGTGGGCGGCCGAACACGGGCACCGGTTCGCGCGGCCCCGCTGACCGCGACGTCGTCACCGGCGGGGCCGCGCGGGCACCGGCTCGCTCAGCCCCACTGACCGGGGACGTAGTCGCCCGCGGGGGTGCGGGCGATGGCGTTCATCCGGTTCCAGGCGTTGATCATCGCGATGGCGGCGATCAGCGCGGCGGTCTGGTCGTCGTCGAAGTGCTTGCGCACCTGCTCCCAGGTGTCGTCGGAGACGTGGCCGCCGTCGGCGACGCGAGTCGCCTCCTCGGTCAGCGCGAGCGCGGCCCGCTCGGCCTCGGTGAAGACGGTGGCCTCGTGCCAGGCGGCGACCAGGTTCAACCGCGTCGCGGACTCGCCCGCGTGCACGGCGTCCTTGAAGTGCATGTCCGTGCAGTAGCTACAGCCGTTGATCTGCGAGGCGCGCAGCTTTACCAGCTCGTAGGTGGCCTTGTCCAGCGTCGAATCGTCGATCACCTTGCTCGCCATGGTCAGGCGCTTGGCGAAGCCGGCGGCGACGGGGTTACCGAAGAGGTTGAAGCGCGGTTCCATGATGGCTCCTTCGTCGTTCTGTGGGGTTCTACAGAGAGGACGAGGGAGCCACCCGGGATGTGACATCACCGAAGGTGATGCCGGTCACCGCATCTCAGATCAGGCCGCAGAGCTTCTCGGAGAGCTCCCACAGTTCGGCCGCGACCGCGCGGTCCTTCGACGCGGCGCTGCTGCCGCAGCGGGCCGGGTAGCCGCGCAGGCCGAGCAGGCCGTCGGGGCCGTAGAACGCGCCGGGCACGATGTCGGCGGTGGCGGCGAACAGCGTCGGCAGCGCGCCCTGCTCGGCGCTCTGCGCCAGGGTGCGGTTGCCCAGCCACATGACCGCGTCCTGGATGGTCTCGGTGTGCGACATGAGTTCGGTGGCGGCGTAGCCGGGGTGCGCGGCGACCGACACCACGGCGGCGCCCTCCCCGGCCAGCCTGCGCTGCAATTCGTAGGCGAACATCAGATTGGCCAGCTTGGACTGGCCGTAGGCCATCCAGCGGTCGTAGCGGCGGCGCTCCCAGTTGGGGTCGTCGAGATCGATCCGGCCGATGCGATGCGCGCCGCTGGACACCGTGACCACCCGGTCGGTGACCCGGTCGAGCAGCAGGTTGGTGAGCGCGAAGTGGCCGAGGTGGTTGGTGCCGAACTGCATCTCGAAGCCGTCGGCGGTGCGGCGCAGCGGCAGCGCCATCACGCCCGCGTTGTTGATGAGCACGTCGACCCGCTCGATCGAGTCGGCGAAGGCCCGCACCGAGTCCAGGTTCGCCAGGTCGAGCGGGCGGACCTCGGTCTCGCCCGGCAGACTCGCCGCGACCCGCTCCGCCTTGCCCGTATCTCGGCACGCCAGGATCACCTGGGCGCCCGCGCCGGCGAGCGCCCGCGCGGTGGCGGCGCCTAAGCCACTGTTGGCTCCGGTGACGACGATGGTGCGGCCGGTCTGGTCGGGCAGGTTCGCGGTAGTCCACTTGCTCACCGGCGAAAGTCTACTGCGACCTGCGCAAAGCGCGAATCGACAAGAGCCGGTGCGTGGTTCGCACCGGCTCTGGTCATCAGGACTGCGCGAGGATTTCCTCGTCGGTCATCGCGGCGACCTCGAGGTACATCGCGGCGACCGCCTCGAGCCTGCCGGTGGCGCCCGCCGCGGCTTCCCGTTCGAGCATGCGCGCCGCCAGCCCGGCGATACTGCGCGCGGTGAACAGGTCGGCGACGACGGTGTCGGGAGCGTCGAGCCACTCGCGGATGCGGGCCACGGCGGTGGTGGCGAGCACCGAGTCGCCGCCGAGGGCGAAGAAGTCGTCGGTCACGCCGATCCGCTCGGTCGCGAGCACCTCGCCGACCACCGACGCGAGCGCGCGCTCCAGATCGGTCCGCGGCGCGACGAATTCGACCACGGTCTCGCTGCGCTCGAGCACCGCGCGCACCGCCTTGCGGTCCGGCTTGGCGTTCGAGGTGAGCGGGAGTTCGGCGAGCAGTTCCAGCCGGGTCGGAACCATATAGGCGGGCACCAGCTCGGCGGTCGCCGCCAGCACGGCATCGACGTCGAGGGCGGTGCCCGGGGTGGCGACGACCGCGGCGACCAGCTTCGGGGCCGCGGCGCCGACCACGGCCGCGACCGCGTGCCGGATGCCGGGAACCGCGCGCAGGGCACTCTCCACCTCGCCGAGCTCCACCCGGTAACCCCGGATCTTGACCTGGTGATCGGCGCGACCGAGGAACTCCAGGCCGCCGTCGGGCAGGTAGCGGGCCAGGTCGCCGGTGCGGTACCAGCGCACGCCCTCGTGGGTGACGAACCGGTCGGCGGTGCGTTCCGGATCGGCGCGGTAGCCGGCCGCGACGCCGTCGCCACCGATCCACAGCTCACCGGTGACCCAGTCGGGGCAGTCGTTGCCCGCGGGCCCGACGACGCGGCAGCGCACATTGCGCAGCGGGGTGCCGTAGGGCACCGCGCTCCACTCGGCGGGCACCCGCGCGTCGACGACCTCGCAGATGGTCGAGTGGATCGCGGTCTCGGTGGCGCCGCCGAGACCGGCGAACCGGCACTCCGGCGCCACCGCGGCCAGGCGCGCGGGCAGGGCCACGTCGACCCAGTCGCCGCCGAGGATCACCGTGCGCAGCGACGGCAGTGCCGCACCCGCCGCGGCGGTGAGCAGCATGTCGAGCAGGCTCGGAACGCAGTTGAGCATCGACACCCGGTGGCGGCCGATCAGGTCCACCCACGCGACCGGGTCCGCGCGCTGGGTGTCGTCCACCGCGACGACCGCGCCGCCGACGGCGAGCAGGCCGAAGATGTCGTAGACGGACAGGTCGAACTCCAGCGCCGAGAGGGCCAGTGCCCGATCGGCGGCGCCGAGGCCGAAGCGCTCGTTGAGGTCGTCGATGGTGTTCATCGCGGCGCGATGCGGCACCTCGACACCCTTGGGCTTGCCGGTGGAGCCGGAGGTGAACAGCACGTAGGCGATGTTCTCCGGATCACCGAAGACGGGGCGCGCCAACGGTTCCGCGTGCGCGCGGGCCTCTGCCAGATCGATCGCTCGCACGTCGGGGATCCGCGCGCCGCCGACGGTCAGCACCGCGACCGCGTCGGCGGTGCGCAGGATCTCCGCGCGCCGGGCGGCGGGCTGATCGAAGCCGATCGGCACGTACACCGCGCCGGCCGCCAGCACACCGAGCACCGCGACGATCTGTTCCGGCCCCTTCGGCAGCTGCACCGCGACCGAATCACCCGGCGCCACACCGGCTTCGCGCAACGCACCGGCGACCGCCAGCGCGTCGGCGGCCAGTTCGCCGTAGGTCAGCTGCCCGGCGGGCTCCCAGAGCACCGCCGGCGCGGACGGGTTGGTGGCGGCGTTGGCGAAGAAGCCCGTGTGCAGCAGTCCCCCGCTGACCGGACCGGCCGTGGCATTCACGCGGGCCCGAGTCGCGGCCTGCTCCACCGGGATTCGCACGCCTGCCTCGGCCTGCCACCCGGCACCGCCGATCGCGGCGGCAGACCGTCCCCGGCCACCGGGGTCGGCCGCCTCCGGCGTCGCGGAGTCCGCCACGGGCTCGGTGGCACCGGCGACCGACTCGACACTCACCGGCGCGTCGGCAGGCGCGGAGGTCTGCCCGCCGAGACGTTCGATGGCCTCGATGTAGCGGGCGAACATGGACTCGACCATGCCCACGGGGAAGGCGGATTCGCGGATGTCCCAGTTCAGCAGGAGGCCGCCGCGGACCTCGGTGATCTGGGCGTCCAGCAGCACCTGCGGGCCCTGCGAGATGATCCAGACCGGCTCGCCGAAGGTGTCGGTGACGGCGTCGGCGAACAGTTCGCCCAGGTTGAGCGCGCTGGTGTAGACGATGGGGGCCAGCACTGGTTCGCCGCGGTGCCTGCCCAGATCGCGCAGCACTTCCAGGCCCGAGTAGGCCGAGTGCGCGCCCGCCTCGTGCAGCCGCTGCTGCAGGGCGCGGGCCCGGTCGGCGACGGTGGCCGGCTCGGTGACGTCGACCTCGAGCAGCACCGAGGAGGTGAAGTCGCCGACGACGCCGTCGACCTGCGGGTGCACCGGCTCACGGTGGAACAGCGGCAGATTCAGCAGGAACCGGCGCTGCGCCGACCACCCGCCGATGGTCTCGGCGAACACCGAGGCCAGCGCCATCGCCGGCGTGATGCCGCGCGCGTGGGCGGCGTCGAACACCTGGGCCTTGGCCTGCGGCGACAGCCAGCGGTGCAGGCGGACGGTCCGGCTGGGGTCGGAAATGTGCTGGGACTGCGGCAGTTCCGGCGAGCCGGGCAGCTCGGGCAGACGATCCTGCCACCAGGCGCGGTCGCGGGCGTGCTCGTCACCGGTGCCCGCCGGGTGCTCGGCCAGGTACTGCCGGAAGGTGTAGTCCTGCGGCGGCAGCTGTTCGCCGTGGTAGAGCCGGGCCAGGTCGGTGACGAGGATGCGGTAGCTCATCGCGTCGGCGGCGAGCATGTCGACATCGAGGTGCAGGCGGGTGCGGCCCTCGGGCAGGCGGGTCAGCGCGATATCGATCACCTGGCCGTCCTGCACCGCCATCCGCTGATGGGTGCGCGCGGTCCGCAGGTCCCCGAGCCGCCGCTCGGCGTCCTCGGCGGAGGACGCACGCAGGTCGGTGACGCTGTAGACGGGGCGACCGGGACGGTCGAGGGTCTGCTGGGTGCCGTCGGGCAGGAACCGGGTGCGCAGCATGGGGTGGCGCACCAGCAGCTGGTCGACGGCCCGCGCGAGCCGCTCGGGATCGACATCCGCGCCGTCGAATTCGACGTAGAGGTGCGCGGCGACGCCGCCGAGTTCCTGGGCGTCGGACCGGCCGATCCAGTAGGCGTGCTGCATGGGGGCCAGCGCGAACGGCGTCCCGTCGTCGGGGACGATCTCCGATTCGCTTGCCGCCGACTCGAAGTCGGGGGCCCCGACCGGGTCGCCGACGGGCTGCGCGCCATCAGCCGTCGTGGATTCGAGGCGGTCGCGCACGAGCGGGCCACGCGCTACCGCGCTCGGTGCGGCGGCCGAGCCCTCGGCGGAGCCGGCCGGCGACGCATCCTCCGCGGACGGATTCGGAGCGGCGGCATCGAGTTCGCCCGGATGCGCGCCGTTGAGTAAGGCGTACCAGGCGTCGACCGTCGGATGGGCCGCCAGCAGCGCGAAGTTCACCGCGATGCCGCGTTTGCGCCAGCCGCCGGCGAGCTTCATGGTGCGGATCGAGTCCAGGCCGAGCTGGATGAGGTCGGTGACGTCGGCGACATCGTCGGGCGTGAGCTCGAGCTGGCGGGCGATCGCGGCGCGGATCTCGGCGCGGTCGATCACGACGCCTGCGGGTGCGGTATCCATCTGCCGGTTCACTCCTTGCTCGCCGTCCGTGGCCGGACGGATTCCGGTACTGCTCGGCGGCAGCCTACTCCATTGAGATAGGGTTGCCTAACCTATGCAAGGGTAGCCTGCGACGCGGGCGCCGAACCACCGGACCACCGGCCAGAGCAGCGAGGCAGAACGTGACGTCGACATCAGCCGCAGCAGACCATCGCCAGGGCTACGTCCCCTTCCCCGAGGCCGCCGCACAGCAGTACCGCGCCGATGGCTACTGGGCCGGACGCACCCTCGGCGACCTCCTGCGCGACTCCGCCCGCACCCAGCCGGACCGGCCCGCGATCCTCGCCGACACGGGCGTGCGCACCTACGCCGACCTCGACGCCGCCGCCGACCGGATGGCGCACGGCCTGCTCGCGCTCGGCATCGAACCCGGCGACCGGGTGGTCGTGCAGCTGCCCAACATTCCCGAGTTCGCCACCGCCCTGTTCGGCCTGCTGCGAGCGGGCATCATCCCCGTGCTGACCCTGCCCGCGCATCGCCGCGCCGAGATCGAGCACCTGGCCGCGCTTTCCGGCGCCGTGGCCTACCTGATCCCCGACACCCTGGGCGATTTCGACTACCGCGAGCTCGCCGCCACCGTGCGCCAGGCCGTCCCGAGCCTGCGCCACGTCCTCGTCGCCGGTGATCCGGGTGAGTTCACCGCGCTGGATTCGATCGCGGCCGACGGCGCATCACTGCCGGTGATCGACCCGTCCGAGATCGCGCTGATGCTGGTCTCCGGCGGCACCACCGGCCTGCCCAAACTGATCGCCCGCACCCACGACGACTACGCCTACAACGCGACCGCCAGCGCCCGGATCTGCGAACTCACCGCCGACGACGTCTACCTCGCGACCCTGCCCGCCGCGCACAACTTCCCGCTGGCCTGCCCCGGCATCCTCGGCGTGGTGGCGACCGGCGGCGCGATCGCCTTCACTGTCGACCCGAGCCCGGAGGCGGCCTTCGCCGCGATCGAGAAGCACGGCGTCACCGTCACCGCGGTCGTCCCGCCGCTGGCCCAATTGTGGAGCGCGGCGGTCGACTGGGAGGACGCCGACCTGAGCTCGCTGCGGCTGTTGCAGGTCGGCGGCGCGCGTCTGGCCGAGGTCAACGCCCGCGACGTCGAGCCGGCCCTGCACTGCCGTCTCCAACAGGTGTTCGGCATGGCCGAGGGCCTGCTCAACTACACCCGCCTCGACGATGACGACGAGCTCGTCTACACCACTCAGGGCCGCCCGCTCTCCCCCGCTGACGAACTGCGCGTCGTCGACGCCGACGGCAACGACGTCGCGCCCGGCGAGGAGGGCGAACTGCTCACCCGCGGCCCGTACACGCTGCGCGGGTACTACCGCGCGCCCGAACACAACGCGCGCGCCTTCACCCCCGACGGCTACTACCGCAGCGGTGACCTGGTGCGGCAGCTGCCCAGTGGGCACCTGGTGGTCAGCGGCCGGATCAAGGACGTGATCAACCGCGGCGGCGAGAACATCTCGTGCGACGAGCTGGAGGAGCACCTGCTCGCCCATCCCGCCGTCCGGCACGCGGCGGCGGTCGGTCTGCCGGATGCCTCGCTCGGCGAGAAGGCCTGCGTGGTCCTGGTCGTCACCGGCGAACTGCCCAGCCTGAGCGAGATCAAGACCTTCCTCACCGAGCGCGGGCTGGCCACCTACAAGCTGCCCGACCTGGTGCGCCAGGCGGATTCGCTGCCGATCACCGCCGTCGGCAAGATCGACAAGAAGGCCCTACGCGCCGATTTCGCCTGACCCCGCGCACTGATCTCGCGTGAACACGGGTACGCCCGGCATCGGGCCGACGGCCACCACCGTCGGCCCGATGCCCAAGTCCCGCGCACCCGACGATCGGCAGAATTCGCGGACAGGCTCAAGCCTTGACGACGTAGGGCGCGACGCTGCCGAGCTTCTCGCAGGTCTCCTCGAACTCACGCTCGGGCCGCGACTGCCCGACGATGCCCGCACCGGCGCGCAGCCAGGCGCCCTCGCCGGTCTGATAGATCGCGCGCAGTACCAGGGTCGCCTCGAGCGCGCCGGTCGGCGAGACGCACACCACCGCACCGGAGTACAGGCCGCGCGGGTCGTGGTCGTTGCGGAAGACGGAGTCGACGCCCTCGCGCTTGGGGATGCCGGAGGCGGTCACCGAGGGGAACAGCACCTCGAGCGCGTCCCAGCTGGTCCGGTCGGCGGCGAGGGTGCCGCGCACGGTCGAGGCCAGGTGCTGCACGCTGCCGCGCTCGCGCACCGCCATGAAGTCGGACACAGCGGGCGTGCCGGGCGCGGCCACCTCGGTGATCTCGGCGAACGAGGTCTGCACCGAGATCGCGTGCTCCACGATCTCCTTCGGATCGGCGAGCAGGTCCGCGCGGGCCGCGTCGTCGGCCTCGACACCGAGCCCGAAGGCGCGGGTGCCCGCCAGCGGCTCGGTGGTGACGATGCGATCGTCGTCGACCGAGGCCACCAGCTCCGGGCTGAACCCGGCCGCTTCCAGCCCGCCCAGGCGCAGCAGGAACGAGCGGGCGGGGGTGTTGTTGGCGCGGCCGAGGCGATAGGTGCCGGGCACATCGACGGCGAAGGGCAGCGCGACCTTCCGCGACAGGATGACCTTCTGGTAGCTGCCGGAACGGATCTCGGCCACCGCTGCGGCGACGCGGTCCTGGTAGCCGGTCGGGTCGGGCCGCACGTCGACGGGGTGCGCGACCGGCAGGTCGGTGCCCTGCGACGCGGCGATCAGGTCGTGGATATCGCACGCCTCCCCCGGGGTCGCGCCGCTGATCCGCACGCCGGAGGCGTCGATGCGCACCTCGATCCGCGGAATCATCAGGTGCGCCAGCGGGGTCCGCTGGTTCAGGTAGCGGGTGGCCGCCAGCGAGTACGCGCAGAACTCGAATCCGATCCAGCCGAAGGCGTTGCGGCCGTCGAGCGGCAGTTCGGCCAGCGCGGCGTCGACGACCTGCGCGGGACTGCCCGTCCACGCGCGCGCGGTGGTCTTGCCGCCCCACACCGTGCGCAGCTCACCGGCGTCGAGTTCCACGCTGCCGAGCGGATCGGCGGCGAACACCCACTCCCCCGGCTGCTCGTACATCACGTACTCACCGAAGCGGTCCGCCGCCGCCAGACGAGACATCGCTGCCGCTGGATCGGTCACATACTCCACCCGTACGGGCTGCTCCGTCGACGACAACGATCCTCCAAGGTAATGCTGACCTAACTTCTTCGGGTTAGGTTAGCATTACCTCGTCGATTGGCCAGCCCAGCATTGGGTAACCTATGCCACCCCCGAGCGGTCCCCGCCACGCGCTGTCGTCGAAGTTCGGTGCGCCGAGGCGGAACTGCCGCTTGAATGGAGGGATGATCGACATCGGTGGGCGGCGCGGCCCGCGAACGGGATCCGGGGCAGACTCGGTGGTCGCCCTGGTCGACGCGGCCTCCGGCGTCGAACGCGAACTGATCGGCAACTGGATCGCCGAGGGCGGGCTGGCCCGCGACATCGGCTCCGACGCCCCGGTGACCCAGCTCGACCTCGACGCCAAGGCGATCACCAAACGCCTGGTCGGCAGGCACGACGACCCACTCGTCGTCCCGGTCCGGGTGCTGTGGCTGCCGCCGGAGCGCGACGGCGTCCGCCGGGTCACCTTCGCCGATCTGGCCCTGCTCACCAACCCCCGCAAGCCCAATCGGCTGGTCCAGCGCAGGCTGCTGCGCACCGAACCCGACCGGCACCGGGTGCTCGTCGGCGCGCCGGCCCGGCTCAGCGAACTGCGCACCAACAACCCCGAGGCCGCCGCCCTGCTGCGGGCCGGCTCGGCCGATCCGTTCGCGCGGTCGGTGGTGCGCGCGGCCGTGGTGGCGCTGGAACGGGCCGAACGCACCGTGATCGGCGACCGCTACAAGGTGCCGCAGCTGGTGGCCGAGGAGATCCTCGACTCCCCCGAATTCCAGCGCAAACTCGACTACATCGCCGAGGAGATCGGCTCCGAGCCGGACCAGGTGTACCGCAACGCGGAGAAGGCGCTGCGCGAGCTCGTCGCCGCGCAGAGCCGACTGGTCTCGGACCTGTTCACCCAGGCCATGCGGCCGGTGCACGCCTCGACCTGGAAGGTCGACACCGACCTGCACGGCCTGGACGCGTTGCGCAAGCTCAACCGCAAGTTCCCGCTGGTGTTCCTGCCCTCGCACCGCTCCTACGTCGACGCGTTCGTCCTCGGTGACGTGCTGGCGCGCAACGACTTCCCCCCCAATCACGTGATCGGCGGCGCGAACCTGAACTTCTGGCCGATGGGCCCGATCGCGCGGCGCACCGGAACGGTGTTCATCCGCCGCAGCTTCGGCGACGACGAGGTGTACAAGGCCGTCGTCGAGGAGTACTTCGCCTATCTGCTGGCCAAGCGATTCAACATGGAGTGGTACTTCGAGGGCGGGCGCACCCGCACCGGCAAGCTGCGGCCGCCGCGCTACGGTCTGCTCAATTACCTCGCCGCCGCGGTCCGTTCACGCCGCGTCGAAGACGTGCTGCTGGTGCCGGTGTCGATCACCTACGAGCGGCTCAACGAGCTGGGGGCGATCGCCAGCGAACAGTCCGGCGGCAAGAAGAAGCCGGAGGGCATCGGCTGGCTCGCCAGATATGTCCGCAGCCAGCAGCATTCGGCCGGACGCGTGTATGTGCGCTTCGGCGAGCCGCTCTCGGCGCGGGAACGGCTGGGCGCGCACGGTGATCCGCTCGACCAGCGGCCGACGACCATCCCGTTGCGCGACACCACGACCGGCGCGACAAGCGTTCCCGACGAGTCGGCGCTGAGCGAGACCGAGCGCAAAGCGGTGCAGCGGTTGGCCTTCGACGTCGCCGTCGGGATCAACGCCGTCACCCCGATCACGGTGAACGCGCTGGTCACCCTAGCCCTGCTCGGCGTGCACGAGCGCGCGCTGACGCTCGGACAGGTCCGCACCGTGGTCGACCCGGTGCTCGGTTATATCGCCCAGCGCGGCCTGCCCAGCGGCGAGCTGTCCGCCCTGCGCGACGACCAGGGCCTGCGTGTAGTGCTGGAACAGCTCGCGCTGGCCGGGGTGGTCACCGTGTATCGCGGTGGGCTGGAACCGGTCTACGCGATCGAACCGGGCGCGCACCTGGAGGCCGCCTTCTATCGCAACAGCGCGGTGCACTGGTTCGTCAACCGCGCCATCCTCGAGCTGGCCGCGCTCACCGCCGTCGAGGAACCGGGTGACGACCCGCTGCGCTCGGCCTGGAAGGCCGCCTTCGCGCTGCGCGACCTGCTCAAGTTCGAGTTCTTCTTCCCCGAGCGCCAGGAATTCGCCGAGCAGATCATCGACGAGGTGCGCCTGATCGTGCCGGAATGGGACGAGAACACCCCCGACGACCGGCTGGATCGTCAATTCCTCGGCGCGCTCACCGATTCCGGGTTCGTGATGGCCCATCGCGTCCTGCGCTCGTTCTTCGACGCCCAGCTCGTGGTGGCCGAGCGACTGGCCGCGCGCCCGGCCGACGCGACGATCGATCGCAAGGAGTTCATCGACGAGTGCGTCGCCGTCGGCAAGCAGATGCTGTTGCAGCAGCGGCTGCACAGCCCCGAATCGGTATCGACCGAATTGTTCACCAGCGCCTGGAAATTGGCGGCCAACCACGGACTGATCGGCCCAGCCCCCGAGGGCGCCGAGGACGAGTTGGTCGCGCGCAGAAAAGAATTCGCCGATCGGCTGCGTGATCTCGGCGAGCGCATCGCGCGCGCGGCCAGCCTCGACCCGTCGAACCGGACCACGATCTGATGGGCACCCTCGCCGCGGCCGTCGCCGCGATCAGGTCGGGTCCGCAGGGACCGGGCGTCGCCGCCGTGTTCGACTTCGGGGGCACCGTAGTCGACGGGCTGCCCCGCCGTGGGCTGCCGAGCCGGGTGCTGCGCCGTGGCGACGCGCGCCGGGCCGCACTGCTCGGGGGCATTCGGCGCGGTGGCGGCGACGGTGACTTCGGGCGGTTCCTGCAAGCCGTCGAACGGAGCTGGGCCGGGATGTCGGAGGCCGAGCTGGACGAGCTGGGCCGCAGCGCCTTCCGCCGGGAGATCTACGGGCGGCTGTTCCCCGAGGCGTGGCAGCTCGTGCGCGCGCATCAGCTCGCCGGGCACACGGTGGTGCTGGTCAGCGAGCTCACCCGCTTCCAGGTGCAGCCCGCCGCCGAGCGGCTCGGCATCGACCACGTGCTGTGCACCCAGCTGGCCGTGCGCGACGGGGTCGTGACCGGGCAGCCGGACGGCGCGCCACTGTGGCGGGTCGAGAAGGCCGAGGCGGTGGCCGAATTCGCCGCCGCCGCCGAAGTGCAGATCGGCTACGCCTACGCCGACAGCATCACCGATCTGACGCTGCTCGACCTGGCCGAGATCCCGACGGTCGTCGACCCGGATCCCGAACTCGCCGAGCTCGCCACCGAACGCGGCTGGCCCGCGCTGACGTTCCGGCCCCGGCAGGCCCCGCGGCCGGTCGACTACCTGCGCACCCTCGCCGGGTTCGCCGCGCTCCTCGGCGGCGCGCTGGTCGGCGTGCTGCGCAAGAGCTACACCCGCGAGCGTCAGGCGATGGCCGACGCGCTGATGCACGACGGCACCACCGCGACCCTGGCGGCGATCGATGTGCGGCTGCGGGTCGTCGGCGCCGAGCACGCCCGCTCCCCGCGCCCCGCGGTGTTCCTGTTCAACCACCAGAGCCAGTTCGACGTGATCATCGTGCCCAAGGTGCTCGACGGCGCGGTCACCGGCATCGGCAAGAAGGAACTCGCCAACCATCCCCTGTTCGGCCCGCTCATGCGGTTCGTCGGCGTCACCTTCATCGACCGCACCGACACCGAACGCGCCAAAGCCGCGCTCGCGCCGGTGGTCTCGACCCTGCGCGACGGCCTGTCCATCGCCGTCGCGCCGGAGGGCACCCGGTCTTACACGCCCGGCGTCGGCCCGTTCAAGAAGGGCGCCTTCCACATCGCCATCCAGGCCGGCGTCCCGGTGATCCCCGTGGTGATCCGCAACGCGGGCGAGATCGCCTGGCGCGATTCACCGATCGCCCGGTCCGGAGTCGTCGATGTCGCGGTACTGCCGCCCATCGACGTCTCCGGCTGGGACCCCACCGACATGGACGACGAGGTCGAAAGCGTCCGCCGGCTGTTCGAGAACACCCTGCTGGACTGGCCGCAGGCCGACTGAGCCCGGCCGGACTCGGTCTCACCCCTCGAACAGCTGCTGGCCGAGGTAGCGACCAGGGCCGGGGACACCGGGTGGGATGGCGAAGACCGCCGAGCCGACCGGGGTCGTCCATTGGTTCAGCGCGTCGAATTCCGCCAGGCGCGCCTGGACCGGGAGGTACTGGGCGGCGATGTCGCGCTGGTAGGCGACGAACAGCAGGCCCGAGTTCGACACCTGCCCCGGCGCGGGGGCCTCGTCGTAGTTGAATCCCCGGCGCAGGAACCGTTCCCCGGCGTGGGTGTGCCTGGCCCTGGCGACATGCGACGACGGTGGGATGACCGGGATGCCGTTGCGGTCGACGGCGGCCAGGTCCGGCTCGTCGTGTTCGGCGGTGCCGGTCAGGGGAGCGCCGTTGGACACCCGGCGGCCGACCGTCAGTTCCCGGCCGTCGGCGTCGAGCTCGTCCCAGGTGTCGAGGTCCATGGCGATGCGGCGCAGCACCAGCGAGGAGCCACCGGCCAGCCACGGCGTCGACGTGCCGTCGTCCCACACCAGCCGATCGAAGTCGACCGTGCGCGGGGCGATGTTGACGGTGCCGTCGACCTGGCCCATGAGGTTGCGCATGGTCTGGCCGCGCGGCGCGTCCCGGAAACCGCGCTGCACCCAGCGCACCGTCACCAGCGACTTCACGTGCTTGGACAGCACCCGCACGGCGTGCGCGACCGTCGTCGCCTCCTCGGCACAGACCTGGAGCACCAGATCGGCGCCGGTATAGGCGGGTTCGAGCCGGTCGATGGGGTACGGCGGCAGCGGCCGCAACCAGCTCGGCCGCCGTTCGGTCAGGCCGACAGCGGTGAACAGCTCGGGGCCGAAACCGACCGTGATCGTCAAACGCGCGGGGCGGACGGCGAGCTCCGGTTCGGTGTCGGCGAGCGCGGGCCGACCCTGGGTGAGCCGGGACGCGTCGTCGGTCCAGATCCGGAGCAGCCCGATGACGTCCTCGCGGCCGACACCCGGCGCCAGGTCGAAACCGGCGAAGGCGACATGACCGGGCGGGGTCGTCTCGATGCCCGCCTGATGGGCGCCGTAGAACGGGACGACCTCGAGCGCGTCGTCGCGTTCGGGTTCGCGCTGCGCGAGACCGGCCGCACCCCAGCCGATCCCGGCGGCGCCGACCACGCCCGCCGCCGCCGCTCCCCCGCCGAGCAATCGCCGGCGGGAGAGCTTGGTCTGCGGATCAGCCACCGTGCGAGGAGTTCTCGGTGCCCGGCGCGTAGTTCTCCTTGCCGCCGGCGAAGTCGCGCACCTGCGCGGTGACGACGGTGCTCGAGCCGTCGGCGAAGGTGAGGGTCAGCGAGGTTTCCGAGCCGGTGCGCAGCGGCTGCTTCAGGTCCATGAACATCAGGTGCTCGGCGCCGGGCTTCAGCGTCACCTCGCCGTGCGCGGGGATGGTGATGCCACCTTCCTTCGGGCGCATGGTCTTGGCGCCGGTGCTGTCCGGGACCACCTCGTGGATCTCGACCCGATCCGAGACGGGGCTGGTCGCGGCGACCAACGTCACCGGCGCGTCACCGGTGTTCTTCAGATTGCCGAAGGCGGCGGACATGCCGGAGTCGGCGGCCTTGATCCACTGGTCGCTCATGGTGATCCGGTCACCCGCCGCGGCGGGCGCGGCGGGCGCGGGCTCGGCGTCCGAGCAGGCGGTGGCGAAGACGGCGAGGACGGACAGCGCGGTCGCGGCGCCGAGCCGGCGGGCGGCGCGGGACGAACGCAGGAGGGTATGCGGGAATGCGGACACGGCAGATCTCCGATCATCGGGTGAGGTGAGGACCCGGACCGGCACGGCGAATCATCCGCCGCGTCGGCGGATGTCGGCGGCTACGCCGGAACGGGGTGAAGTGCGGTACGACCTGCGGCAGGCGGACCGCGCAGTCCGATCCCGGGTCGCCGGAGCAGTTGCCGCGCGAGGGCGCGCTCGTCGGCGCGGGGCAGCGGACACGGTCGCGCGGACGGGGCAGGCGGACCATCCAGCGCGAGGACCAGCCGTCGCACGCTGGTGATCGCCCGGCGCACCCCGACCTCGGCGGCGCGGATCGCGAGCGCGCCCCCCGGGATCGCCACCAGGTGGGCGACCAGCATGGCGGCGGAGAAGGCGTGGTGATGCTGGGCGTGTCCCAGCGACAGCGCGGTGTGCCCGACGCCTTGGCCGACGGCCAGCACGGCCATCGTCGCCAGCGGCGTGTTCCCGCGCGGCAGGGCCGAGGCGATGGCGCCGATCAGCGCGCAGGCTGCGAGCAGCAGGGCCACCGACGATCCGCCGGGAACCGTGCTCGCGCCACCGAGTCCGTGCGCCAGGACGGCGACCGCACCGGAGGCGGCACCCACCGCGGCGCCACGTAAGCGCGCGGTGTGATCCCTCGGTGAACGCACCCCGCCATGCTACGACCATCTGTCGTAGTGACCGGGCGCAGGGCCTATGACCAGCGTCTCATCGATGCGAAGCGAAAGATTTCGACCGACGACTTGACCTCAATATTTGTTTAGGTTTGATGATGGTCTCACCACCGAATGAGGGAGAACGACATGACCACCACCACCGCCCCCGCCACCCGCACCCTGACCCTGCCCGCGCTGTCCCGCCCCGTCGCCGTGCTGGGCGGCGTCGTCGCCGCCGTCGCGCTCAACCTGATCGTGTGGGCGATCGGCGCCGCGGCGGGCGGTGACTTCACCATGACCAACGCGGGGAAGGTCTCCGATGTCGCCCCCGGCGGGGTGGTCCTGATGTCGTCCGTGCCGCTGCTGATCGGCCTGACGGTCGCGGTCGCGGTGTCCTACCTGTGGACCGGCGTGCTGCGGGTCGCCGCCGTCGTCGGGTCGCTGCTGTCGATCGCGACCATCGCGCTGACCGTCGACGCCGACTTCGACACCGCCTCCACCATCGCGCTGTCGGTGATGCACGTGGTGCTGGTGCCGGTGATCGTGGTCGCGCTGGAAGGTGTGCGCCGCGGCATCACCACCGGATAGTCCGAACATGACGAAGGGCCCCACCGGAAACCGGTGGGGCCCTTCGCCGTAAGTCCTAGACCGAGCGGCCGAACAGCAGCTTCCACGGCATCAGCGCCGACTCCAGCTGCACCTTCAGGCTCATCTTCGACGCGCCGAGGGTGCGCTCCTCGAACCGGATCGGCACCTCCGCGATCGTGTAACCCTTCTTGATCGCGCGGTAGTTCATCTCGACCTGGAACGAGTAGCCGTTGCTGCGGATCGACGCCACGTCGATCGCGCGCAGGGTGTCGGCCTTCCACGCCTTGAAGCCGGCGGTCGCGTCCTTCACGCCGAGACGCAGGATCAGGTTCACGTAGAAGTTCGCCCAGGCCGACAGCGCCTTGCGGTACCACTTCCACTCCGCGGCGGTCGAGCCACCGGGGACGTAGCGCGAGCCCAGCACGACGCCGACATCGGCGGAGCTCAGCTTCTCCAGCATCGCCGGGATCACCTCGGCGGGGTGCGACAGGTCGGCGTCCATCTGGATCACCACGTCGGCACCCTCGTCGAGGGCCTGGGTGATGCCGGCGATGTAGGCGCGGCCGAGGCCGTCCTTCTCGGTGCGGTGCAGCACGCTCACCACGTTCGGCAGCTCGGCGGCCAGCTTGTCGGCCACCTCCCCCGTGCCGTCGGGTGAGTTGTCGTCCACCACCAGCACGTGCAGATCGGGAACCGGCAGTGCCGTCAGCCGCTCCACCGCCACCGGCAGATTTTCCCGCTCGTTGTAGGTCGGCACAACAACGGTAACCCTCAAGGGTCGCCCTCCCTGCTCACCTGGTTACGCTGCGCGACCCACCGAACGGGTGCGCGAGCATGTCATCGATTCGTTATGACCGTACTCGATCGACCTGACGCGAACCTGAGCGGCCGTGGCCGCGTCACCACAGCTGGCGGGCGTGGACCAGCGCGTCGACCACCAGGACCACGCCGAAAACGACGAACAACACCCGGACGACCGGCGGACCGTAGCGGGTGATCGCCCGCACCAGCACCCGATAGACCCGGCGGGCGCGCGGAGTCGTGCGCAGGGCCAGCGCCAGCACCACCAGCGGCACCAGCAGCGCGATCGCGCAGTACGCGACCACGATCAGCGGCCACACCACCGGCAGCGGACGCTGCGCCGACACCATCGCCAGCGCCGCCAGGTACGGCACCGAGGTCGGCACCTTCGCCAGCCCCAGCGTGACCCCGACCACCCCCATCAACCACGGATACTTCCGCACCGGCCGTACCCAGCGCCCGCCGCTGCCCATCGTCGTGTCCATCGGCAACGCCGCCACCACGATCAGCACCACACCGATCAGCAGCTCACCCCAGTACCGCAGCAGCGGCGTCAGCTCGAAGTCGAACAGCCGGACCAGGAAATCGATCCCCAGCACCGTGGCGATCCCGAACGCCACCGACACCGCGAACACGCCACCGAGAAAACTGAGCCCCCCGACCACCGGCGACCGCCGCGCCAACCGACTGTCCGCCACCACCGCCGTCGTGATCGCCACCAACAGCACATCCAACGCGTCGACCACCGCAAACCCGAGCAACGTGATCAGCAGGACACCCATGACCCCCGCGACCCTACTCGCCGGTCACGGTCGAGCCGACGACCGCCGACCTCGCGAAGCTGCGATCGAGGACGGCACGAGTGACAATGACCGGGTGAGACCGAACACTCCGGGGGAAGTGGCGACCTCCACCGCCGACGACGACGCGCGATGATCCGCGCGTTCGTTTTCGCACTCGACCCCACCGACGCGCAGGCCGATGCGATGCGGTCGCATTGTGGTGCACAACGCTTGGCCTTCAACTGGTGTCTGGCGCGTGTGCTGGCGAACTGGTCCCAACGCCGGGCCGAGGAGTCGTATGGCCTGGCGCCCGACGCGTTGACCCCATGGATCAGCGCCTCGGCGTACAGCTTGCGCAAGGCCTGGAATGCGGCCAAAGGCGAGGTGGCCCCGTGGTGGGCGGAGAACAGTAAGGAAGCGTATGCCTCCGGCGGCGCGAACCTCGCCACTGCGTTGAAGAACTACAGCGCCGGGCTCACGCGGCTACCTCGCTTCAAGTCGAAACATCGAACGCGTCCGACGTGCCGGTTCACCACCGGCGCATTCGGGCTGGGGTCCGATCGCCGACACATCAAACTGCCGGTGATCGGTACGGTCCGCACCCATGAGTCCACTCGTAAGCTGGCGCGGAAGGTGGCCTGCGGGTCTGCCCGGATACGCTCGGCCACGCTGAGCTTCGGGAGGGGCCGATGGAGCGTGTCATTCTCGGTCGAGTTGCGGGACCCGGCCCCTCGTTCCCGTGCGGGGAACCGGACAGTCGGCGTCGACCTGGGAATCAAGTCGCTGGCCGTGCTGTCCACCGGCGAACAGGTGCCGAATCCACGACACCTCGACCGCATGCAGACGTCGTTGCGGCGGGTGCAGCGGCAGATCGCACGCCGACAGGGCCCCGATCGGCGCGGTGGTCTCATGCCGTCCCGGCGCTGGACCAAGGCCCATGCGCGAGCCGACACACTGCATGCCCGAGTCGCGAACCGGCGCCGCGATACACAGCAAAAGCTGACCACCCGTCTGGTTGCCGAGTTCGACACGATCGTCATAAGACATGTTCCGGATGCGGCGCGGCGAAAGCCAAGCTCGCCCTGTCCGAACGCAGCTATGTCTGCAAGGCCTGCGGTTACACCCTCGACCGGGACGTCAACGCCGCGAGAAACCTCGCCGCGCTAGCGGCCGACACCGTACAGTTGGTGCGGGAGCAGCCCGAAGGAACTCCTGTCGGACACGACCTCGTCGTGCAGGGAGACTGCCTCGGGAAGAGTCACTGACTCAACCTCGTCGTCGCAAGACGGCGAGTCGATGACCGGGACACACTGTCTGGCTTCATGGAACGGAAGACATCGTGGCGGAAATGTCATTCGACCCATCAGCGCTCGACGCGTATCAGCGCGCTGCTGCTCGGGTCGCGGATCTACTCGGAGAAGCGGCCACGAGCACGACGACGGCGGCGGGGGTGGACCTGTCGGGGCTCGGGGTGCTGGGGAAGGAATTCGCGGCCGCGTGGACGGCGGCCGCGGGGGCGCACGCGTCGACGTTGAGTACCGCGGGGAATCTGGTCAGCGCGTATCAGGACATCCTGAATCAGTACGGCGCCAACGTCACCGGGGTCGACAGCGGGCTGGCGGGCGACCTGGGCGCGATCGAGAGCGAGGTGGCGTGATGCGCGCGAAATCCCTGGTCACCGAGACCACACTGAGCACGATCACGCAGGAGGAGGCCGAGGCCAAGATCGCGCCGGTGGTCGCCCTGCTCGAGGTGCCGCTGCTGGAGCTGCGGAAATCGCTGGGCTCCAACACCTCCGCCGACCCCGATACCGACGTGGTCAACGCCCTGACCACGGCCAGCGCCGCGACCAGCGCCACCGAGGACCCGCACCGGCTCGGCCTGTACGCGCTGGAGTCGACCGATACTGCGGCGCCCGCCACCCCGGCCCTGCGCCAGACCGCCACCGAGGTGTCGGCGGCCGCCGACCGCGGCCAGAAGCTCAGCACCCTGCTCGGCCAGGCGCATTCGACCCAGTCGACCGCGGCGGCCAAGGTCGACGCGATCATCGCCGACTTCCGCGCCAAGGCGAAGGCCGCCGCACCCGCGGTGAACGGCAACAACCTGGACGCGATCGTCGCGCTGGCGGAGGAGGCGATCCAGGAGGCCGTCACCGTCGTCGGGACCGCGAGCACCGAGATGGACGAGCACACCCGCAACACCAAGGAGCTGACCTCCGATCTCGGCGGCACCAACGGGGTCACCGTGCCGCCGGGCGCGGTCGAGGTGTCGCCGGGCGTCTACGTTCTCGGCACCGGCGGCACGTCGACGAACACCATCGATACCGACACGACCACGACCACCACCGATCCGGCGACGGCGGCGCAGATCGCGCTGCAGGAGGCGCTGATCGACGGTGGCGTCTCGCTGGGCACCGCGGCGATCGACGCGGGCGTCACCTTCGGCACGCATCTGATCGACAAGATCGCCGAGGTCGCGATGCACGGCATCGACAAGGGCGCCGAACTGGCGACCACCGGGATCGACACCCTCGCCGCGAATGTCACCGGCACGGGCACCGAGGGCACGGCGACCACGCCGGCCACGACGACACCGACGCCGACCAGCCCGTCCACCAACGGCGGCGGGAACTCCGGCGGCCTGTTCGCCGGGCTCGGCAACGGCGACACCACCACCAAACCGGAGACCTCCGGCGGCAACGGCACCGCGACCAAGCCCGCGCCCGCGGCGCCGACGACACCGGCGCCCACGGTGCAGGCGCCGGTTGTCGAGCAGCCCCAGCAGCAGGCCCCCGCCGCGCCCGCACCCGCGCAGCAGCAGCCGAGCCAGACCGGGGTGATTCCGCCGACGAGCCGTCCGCAACAGGATCAGGAGAGCGAGCGCCCGTCGGCCGCGCCCAAGCACGGGCAGCCGGGAGTCGTCCCGGCTACGGCGTAAGGGCGCCGGATGGACAACCCGTTCGGGGCCTATTTCGCCTCGCCCGCCGATCCGGCGCGCCGTCGTCCACAGGGCAAACGGCGACGCCGGCGGCGGCGTGAGGCCGAGCCGCAGACCATCGGCACCAATCCGGAGACCTGGCCGCCACCGGAGCCGGAACACTACGACGAGGTTCCCGGCGCGCTCACCACCGCGCCGACCGAGCCGATCTATCGCACCGCCGCCGAGGAAGACGGGTTCACCGGCGACTGGAACGACTGGAACGACGAGGCGCCCGTCGAGGAACCGCCGCGCCGGACCGACGACGTCGACTGGAACGACTGGGCCACCGCCACCGCGACCGAGCAGAGCGGTGATCGGGTCGAGATGCCGGTGCTGCCGCGGCTCAAGGACTTCGGTGGCGGCGGCCCGATCGCGCGCAGGCCACGCAAGAAGTACGACGACGAACGCTACGACGATCCGCACGGCCGGGCGAAGGCCGCCGCCGCGGTGAAGGGCATCGTCGGCGCGCTGATCTTCGTGGTGGTGCTCGGTCTGGCGGCGAACATCTTCCTCGGCTCGGGCGACAAACCGGTCGCGGCGAAACAGGCCTCCGTCTCCGGTTCGCCGACCACGGGATCCACCGCGACCACCGTCGCCCCGCTGCCCGCGCACGCGGTGGCGGGCTGTGAGTCCTTCCGCAGCCAGTCC
The DNA here is from genome assembly GCF_019266065.1 of Nocardia sp. MH4. Taxonomy (GTDB): domain Bacteria; phylum Actinomycetota; class Actinomycetes; order Mycobacteriales; family Mycobacteriaceae; genus Nocardia; species Nocardia canadensis. The sequence continues at coordinate 37,276 of NZ_LPNR01000082.1, forward strand.
ATCACGATCAGCGCCGAACGCGGCGACACCGCCACCCCGCAGGGCGCCATCCTCGGCTTCGAATACAGCTACTACGTCGACCGCGATGCCGCCAAGGCCCGCACCTACGTCACCGACGACGCTCACGTGGGCGACGAATCAGCCCTGGCCGCAGGCATTTCCACCTTCCCCACCGGCGTCAAGTACTGCATTCACATCACCCGCGCCGACTCCACCGACCCCACCGTCTGGAACGTCACCGTCCAGCAGCAGTGGCCCGGCGACACCGCCATCGAGAAGATCCAGCAGACCATGCGCACCGCCGAAGTGGCCCCCGGCCGCTACCGCATCACCAGCATCGACCACCGCCGCTGACCTCGCCCCCGAACGCAGAAATCCCCGCACCGATACTCGGTGCGGGGATCTTCTTGCGACCCTGACGGGACTCGAACCCGCGACCTCCGCCGTGACAGGGCGGCGCGCTAACCAACTGCGCCACAGGGCCGTGATGTATCGCTACATCGCGGGTGGACTGTACCCGGTGGAACGGTGTGGGCGGTAATCACGCAGGTGGGGCCCGCGAGGAAGCGTTGACATTGACGTCAATGTCAACGACACTCGGGCGGTGACCACGAGTGCGGCGCAGGAGCGGGCCCGGTCGGCCCGCAAGGACAGTGGTGGGCCGCGGCGGGGCGAATTGCTCGACGCGGCGGCGGGGTGTTTCGCCGAGCTCGGGTACGACCAGACCTCGGTGGAAACGATCACCACGCGGGCGCGGGTCTCGCGGGCGACGTTCTACGCGTACTTCTCCTCCAAAGACGAGGTGTTCCAGGCGATCACCGAGCGGGTGTGCGCGCGGTTCCTGGACGCGCAGCTGGTGGTCGACGTCGAGGTCACCGCGCCTGCGGAGGTCATCGCCGCCACCACGCGGGCGTTCGCGGAGGCGGTGTTCGCCAACGGCGCCCTGGGGACCTTGATCGAGCATCGCGCCGACGTGGACCCGGCGATCGGCGCGCAGTGGACCCGGATGCGGGAACGCCTGCGGCAGCGGTTCATCGCCTTTCTCGAACGCGTCGACGCCGAGGGCGCGATCGACCCGTGCGCGCCGCTGCCGCGCATCGTCGAAACCCTGTCCGACGCACTGCTCATCGGCGCCGCCCGCGTACGCGCCGACGAGCGCGCCCAGTTCGTCACCGACCACATCGCCATCGCCCACCGGCTGATCGGCTTCACCGAGCAACCCCACCGAGCTCCCTGACCGGCACGGTCGACGACATCGAGGACGCCCATGACCCTGTTGATCGCCAATCGCGGCGAGATCGCCCTGCGCATCATCCGCACCGCCACCGAACTCGGCCTGCGCACCGTGGCGGTCTACGCCGAGGACGACGCCGCCGCTCCCCCTGTGCACGCGGCCGACGAGGCGATCGGCCTGACCGGCGCCGGACCCGCGCCGTATCTGGACCATGCCGCGATCCTGGCCGCCGCCAAGGAATCCGGCGCCGATCTCATCCACCCCGGCTACGGCTTCCTGAGCGAGAACGCCGAGTTCGCCAGGGCCTGCGCGGCGGCGGGCCACACCTTCGTCGGCCCCGACCCCGCCGTCCTTGACCTGTTCGGCGACAAGTCCGCGGCCCGCCGGAGCGCCGACGCCGCCGGCGTCCCCGTGCTGCCCGCCACCGCGGGCGCGAGCACGCTCGCCGAGGTCGGCGCGTTCTTCGCGGCCCAATCCGGCCCGATCATGATCAAGGCGCTGGCCGGTGGCGGTGGGCGCGGCATGCGCGTGGTGCGCACCGCCGTCGAGCTCGACGACGCCTACCGGCAGTGCGCCGCCGAGGCGGAGCTCGGCTTCGGCGATCCGGCGGTGTTCGCCGAGGCGCTGATGACCGACGCCCGGCACATCGAGGTGCAGGTCGTCGCCGCGGCGGCCGACGACGGCACCACCGCGCTCGCGCTCGGCGACCGGGATTGCAGTGTGCAGCGCAGGCATCAGAAGCTGATCGAAATCGCTCCGGCGCAGGGGCTTCCGGACGAGCTGCGCCGTGGCCTGCACGAGGCGGCGGCCCGGCTGTGCGCGCGGGTCGGCTATCGCGGCCTGGCCACCGTCGAATTCCTGGTCGCCGGTGACCGTTTCGTCTTTCTGGAGGTCAATCCGCGCATCCAGGTGGAGCACACCGTCACCGAGGAGGTGACCGGGGTCGACCTGGTCGCGGTCCAGCTCGACATCGCCCGGGGCGCGACCTTCGACGCGCTGGGCCTGCCGAGCGGAATCGTCTCGGACGGAACCCGAGCCGAAGGGGAACCGGCCGCCGCCGACGGCATCGCCATTCAGGCCAGGGTGAACATGGAGACCATGGCGGCCGATGGATCGGCGGTGCCGACGGCGGGCACGCTGACCGCCTTCGCCCCGCCCACCGGTCCGGGCGTGCGCGTCGACACCTTCGGCCGACCGGGCCTCACCCCGAGCCCGCGCTACGACTCGCTGCTGGCCAAGGTGATCACCCGTACCAGGGGGAACTCCTTCCCCGCCGCCGCGCGCAAGGCGGCGACCGCACTGGCCGAATTCACCGTCGACGGCCTCCGCACCAACAGCGGCTTCCTGCGGGAAGTGCTCACCGACCGCCGATTCCAGACCGGCACCGTCACGACCTCCTATCTCGGCGAGCACCTGGCCACGCTGGTCGCGGCGGCCGAGGCCGGGCAGCCGGAGCTCGCGGTCGCGGCGGTCGAGCTGTATCCGGGGCAGGAGGCGGTGCGGGCGCAGCTGGCGGGCACCGTGGTCGAGGTGACCGGCGAGGACCTCGAGATCGCGGCGGGCGGACAGCTCGTCGTGCTCGAGGCGATGAAGATGCAGCACGTGCTCGCCGCACCGGCCGCCGCGCGGACGGTCCGGGTGCTGGTCCGCCCGGGCCAGGTCGTCGCGCCCGGCGATCCGCTGGTGATCATCGCCCCCACCGGTGCCGACGCCACCGGCGCCGCGCAGGCCGAGCTCGACCCGGTGCGCGCCCGGGCCGACGTCGACGAGATCCGCGCGCGCCACCGCGTCACACGGGACGAAGCTCGCCCGGACGTGGTGGCCAAGCGACACCGGCTCGGCCGCCGCACGGCCAGGGAGAACATCGCCGACCTGGTCGACCCGGGCAGCTTCGTCGAGTACGGCGCGCTGGCCGTCGCCGCGCAGCGCAGCAGGCGCTCCGAGCAGGACCTGATCGCCAACACCCCCGCGGACGGCCTGGTCACCGGGTTGGCCACCATCGGCGCGGACCGCTTCGGCACGGCGGCCGCCGAGGCCGTGGTGGTCTCCTACGACTACACCGTGCTCGCGGGCACCCAGGGCAAGAACAATCACGCCAAGACCGACCGCGCCTTCGAGCTGGCCGCCCGCAAGCGGGTGCCGGTGGTGCTGTTCGCCGAGGGTGGTGGCGGCAGGCCCGGCGACACCGACGTGACCGGCATGGGTCTGGACGTGCCGACCTTCCGCGCGCTCGCCGCGCTGCGCGGGCGGGTGCCGCTGGTGACGATCGTGTCGGGCCGCTGCTTCGCCGGCAATGCCGCGCTGGCCGGGGTCTGTGATGTCATCATCGCGACGCCGGACGCCAATCTGGGCATGGGCGGCCCGGCGATGATCGAGGGCGGCGGGCTCGGCGTGTACCGGCCCGAGGACATCGGGCCGATCGAGGTGCAGCGGCGCAACGGTGTCGTGCACCTGGTGGCCCGCGACGAGGCGCACGCGGTCGCGCTGGCCAAGCAGTACCTCGGCTATTTCCAGGGCCCGGTCGAGGACTTCGAGGTGCCCGATCCGCGCCTGGCCCGGCATGTGGTGCCGGAGAATCGCCTGCGCGCCTATGACATCCACCGCGCGATCGAGGCGATCGCCGATCTCGGCTCGATCCTGGAACTGCGGCCCGACTACGGAGTCGGCGTCGTCACCGCGCTGGTCCGGGTCGACGGCGTGCCGTTCGGCCTGGTGGCCAACAGCAGTCATCATCTCGGCGGCGCCATCGACGCCGAGGCCGCCGACAAGATGGGCGACTTCCTGGGATTGTGCGAGTCGTTCGGGTTGCCGATCGTCTCCCTGTGCGACACACCGGGATTCATGGTCGGACCGGACGCGGAGCGGACCGCGACGGTGCGCCGGTTCAGCGATCTGTTCGTGCTCGGCGCCCGGCTGACCGTCCCCTTCGGCACCATCATCCTGCGCAAGGGCTACGGCCTGGGCGCGATGGCGATGGCGGCCGGGCACTTCCGCGCGCCGAACTTCACCGTCGCCTGGCCGACCGGCGAGATCGGGCCGATGGGGCTCGAGGGCGCGGTGCGCCTGGGCTTTCGCAAGGAGCTGGCCGCCGTCGCGGATCCGGCCGAGCGCGAGACGCTGTTCGGGCAGCTGCTCGCCCTGGCCTATCAGCAGGGCAAGGCGCTCACCGCGGCGACCGGGTTCGAACTCGACGACGTGATCGACCCCGCCGACACCCGTGCCTGGATCACCACGCTGGTCCGGAATCGGCCGTGAGGTAGCCCCGGCACCGCCCGGCCGGGCGGTCGCACACGCACAAACTTGAAGTTGACGTCAACTTCTAATAGGTTCGCTGACAAGTCACCGCCGACCATCGGGAGCACCCCATGTCGCTGTTCGATCTCTCCGAGCGCGCCGAGAAATACCGCGCGGACCTGCTCGTGTTCATGGACGAGCACGTCTACCCCGCCGAAGCCGTCTACGACGAGCAGATGCGGGAGTCCGGCGACCCGCACTTCCAGCCGCCGATCCTCGAGGAGCTCAAGGCCGAGGCCAAGCGGCGCGGTCTGTGGAATCTCTTCCATCCGCATCCCGGTCGCGGCCCCGGCCTGACCAACCTCGAGTACGCGCCGCTCGCCGAGATCATGGGCCGCAGCCATCTCGCCTCGGAGGCCTGCAACTGCAACGCCCCCGACACCGGGAACATGGAGGTGCTCGAGCTGTTCGGCACCGAGGAGCACAAGAAGAAGTACCTCGAACCGCTGCTCGACGGCACCATGGCCTCCGCGTTCGCGATGACCGAACCCGGCGTGGCCAGCTCCGACGCCACCAATGTGGAACTGTCGATGGTGCGCGACGGCGAGGAGTACGTCCTCAACGGCCGCAAGTGGTTCGCCACCAACGCTTTGCACCGCAACTGCAAGGTGCTGATCGTGATGGGCAAGACCGATCCGACCGCCGCGCCGCACCGACAGCAGTCGATGATGGTCGTCCCGATCGACGCGCCGGGCGTCACGATCGTGCGCGGTTTGCCGGTGTTCGGCTACCAGGAGCGCGAGGGCCACGCCGAGATCGATTTCACCGATGTCCGCGTGCCGGTGGCCGACGTACTGAAGGGTGAGGGCGAGGGCTTCGCGATCAGTCAGGCCCGGCTCGGGCCCGGCCGCATCCACCACTGCATGCGCAGCATCGGCATGGCCGAGCGCGCGCTGGAGATGATGTGCAAGCGGGCGCAGTCGCGCGTCACCTTCGGCAAGCCGATCGCCGAGAACGCCAATATCCAGGACTGGATCGCCGAGTCGCGCATCGAGATCGAGATGATCCGGCTGCTCACGCTCAAGGCCGCGCACCTGATGGACACCGTCGGCAACAAGGAAGCCCGCACCGAGATCGCCGCCATCAAGGTGGCCGCGCCGACCATCGCGCTGAAGGTCCTCGACCGCGCGATCCAGGTGCACGGCGCCGGTGGCGTCACCGACGACTTCCCCCTCGCGATGGCCTGGGCCCAGCTGCGCACCCTGCGCCTGGCCGACGGCCCCGACGAGGTGCACAAGCGCGCCATCGCGCGCCAGGAACTGAGCAAGTACCGCAGCAAGGAGAGCAACTGATGACCGGACTCGACCTGACCGGGCGCACCGCCATCGTCACCGGCGCCTCGCGCGGCATCGGGCTGGCGATCGCCCGGTCCATCGCCGCGGCGGGCGGGACCGTCGTACTGACCGCGCGCACCCAGGAAGCCGCCGACGCGGCCGCCGCGCAGGTGGACGGCACCGCCCTCGGTGTCGCCGCGCACGCCACGGACGAGGAAGCGGCTCGCCGGTGCGTCGAGCTGACCGTGGAGCGCTTCGGCAGCGTCGACATCCTGGTCAACAACGCGGGCACCAACCCCGCCTTCGGCCCGGTGACCGGCCAGGACCACGGGCGGTTCGCCAAGACCTTCGACGTGAACGTGTGGGCACCGATCCTGTGGACCTCGCTGGTCACCACGGCCTGGATGGGCGAGCACGGCGGCGCCGTCGTGAACACGACGTCGATCGGCGGGCTGACCCTGGAGCCCGACATCGGCCTGTACAACGCGTCCAAGGCCGCGCTGATCCATCTGACCAAGCAGATGGCGCTGGAACTGTCGCCGAAGGTGCGCGTCAACGCGATCGCGCCGGGCGTCGTCCGCACCAAGCTGGCCGAGGCCCTGTGGAAGAACCATGAGGAGTCGGTCGCCGGCGCCACCGCGCTGGACCGGATCGGCGAGCCCGAGGACATCGGCGCCGCCGTGGCGTTCCTCGTCTCCGACGCCGCGAGCTGGATCACCGGCGAGGTCATGGTGATCGACGGCGGGCAGCGGCTCGGCGACGCGCCGCTGTTCCGGAGCGGAGCATCGCTCGGTGTCTGACACACGTGACGTCGTCGGGATCGACCCGGCCGCGGTGACCGGCTGGTTCGGCACGCTCGGCATCGGGTGCGCCGCACCGCTGCGCTTCGACCGGATCGGGCTCGGCCAATCGAACCTGACCTACCTGGTCACCGATGCCGAAGACCGGCGGTGGGTATTGCGCAGGCCGCCGCTCGGCACGTTGCTGGCCTCGGCCCACGATGTGGTGCGGGAAGCGCGGATCATCGCCGCGCTCGAGTCCACCGAGGTGCCGGTGCCGCGGATCTTCGGGGTGCTCGCCGATCCGGACGTGGTCGACGCGCCGCTGGTGCTGATGGAGTACGTCGACGGGCAGGTGGTCGACACCATGCCGATCGCGGAATCGCTCACGCCGCAGCGCCGCCGGGCCATCGCGGAATCGCTGCCGCGCACGCTCGCGCGCATCCATGCGGTCGACCCGGCCGCCGTCGGCCTGGCCGACCTCGCCGCGCACACCCCGTACGCGCCGCGTCAGCTCAAGCGCTGGAGCGGTCAGCTGGAACGGTCCAAGACCAGGGACCTGCCCGAGCTCGACGACCTCACCCGCCGCCTCGCCGCCGCGGTGCCGGAGCAGACCGAAGTGTGTCTCGTGCACGGCGATTTCCATCTCCGCAACGTCATCACCTCGCGCGAGACCGGTGCCGTGACGGCCGCGCTGGACTGGGAACTGTCCACCCTCGGCGACCCGCTGGCCGATATGGGCAGCATGCTCGCCTACTGGGCAGAGCCGGGCGAGCTGATCGGCGGCGACTTTCCCGCGTCCGCGCTCGACGGCTTCCCGAACCGCGCCGAGATGTCGCGGATGTACCTCGAGCTGACCGGCCGCGACCCGGCCGCGCTGCGGTACTGGCAGGTCCTGGGCCTGTGGAAGCTCGCGATCATCGCCGAGGGCGTGCTGCGCCGGGCACAGGACACCCCCGCGAACAAGGCGGCGGCGGGCACGCCGACCGTCGAACGCATCGACGCCGTGGTGCGGCTGGCCCGCGACGTCGCCGACGACGCCGGAATCTGACAGGAGATCATCATGAAGGCTTGGCAGGTGCGCGAACTCGGCGAACCGCGCGAGGTGCTGCGGCTCGACGACGTCGACGACCCCGTCGCGGGCCCCGGCCAGGTGCTGGTGCGGGTGCTGGCCGCCCCGGCCAACTTCCCGGACGTGCTGCTGTGCCGAGGGCAGTATCAGATCAAGCCGCCGCTGCCGTTCACGCCCGGTGTGGAGCTGTGCGGCACGGTGGTGGCGGTGGGCGCCGATGTCACCCGGTGCGCGGTCGGCGATCGGGTCGTCGGCACCACGACGCTGCCCGGCGGCGCGTTCGCCGAACTGGCGGTCCTGGACGCGGACAACGTCTTTCCCGCACCGGCGGCGCTCGACGACGCCGAGGCGGCCGCGCTGTCCATCGGCTACCAGACGAGCTGGTTCGCGCTGCACCGGCGCACCCAGCTGATGGCGGGCGAGACGCTGCTGGTGCACGCGGCCGCGGGCGGCGTCGGCAGCACCGCCGTGCAGCTGGGCAAGGCCGCGGGCGCGACGGTGATCGGCGTGGTGGGCGGTCCGGACAAGGCCGAGTACTGCCGCCGCCTCGGCGCCGACCTCGTCATCGATCGGCACACCGAGGACTTCGTGCCGATCGTGAAGGAGTTCACCGGCGGGCGCGGCGCGGACGTGATCTACGACCCGGTCGGCGGCGACGCCTACGCCAAGTCGACCAAATGCGTCGCCTTCGAGGGCCGCATCCTGGTGATCGGCTTCGCCGGCGGCACCATCCCGCAGCCCGCGCTCAACCACGCGCTGATCAAGAACTACTCGATCATCGGTCTGCACTGGGGCCTGTACAAGCAGTACAACCAGCAGGCGATCGCGGACTGCCACGCCGAACTGACCCGGCTGGCCGCCGAGGGACAGCTGAAACCGCTGATCAGCGAGCGGCTTTCGCTGGCCGAGGTGCCCGATGGCCTCGGCAGGCTCGGCGACGGCAGCACGGTCGGTCGCGTCGTCTTCCAGCCCTGAGCGCTATAAATACTGCATGGACGACACCGACAGCGAAGGCGCGCTGCCCTCGATGGCGCGCACTTCGCTGCTGCGTGAACTACCCGCCACCCCGCGCGGTCTGCGGACGCGGGCGGCCCTGATCGACGCGGGCCGCAAGGTCTTCGAGCGGCTGGGTTATCTCGACACCCGGCTGGTCGACATCACCCAGGAAGCCAACTGCTCCTCGGGCACCTTCTACACCTATTTCGCCGGCAAGGAAGAGATCTTCGCGGCGATCCTGGAGCACGCCCAGGAGGACATGCTGCATCCCGGTATGCAGCATGTGGCCGGTGACGACGACCCGGCCTCCATCGTCGAGGCGAGCAACCGCGCCTACTTCGAGGCCTACCGGCGCAATGCCAAGCTGATGGGCCTGCTCGAGCAGGTCGCCACGATCGATCCCGAGTTCAGCAAGCTGCGCCAGAACCGCGCCGACGCCTTCATCCAGCGCAACGCCCGCAGCATCGCCGACCTGCAGAAGCGCGGCCTGGCCGACCCGGATCTCGACCCGATGCTCACCTCCCGCGCCCTCTCGGGCATGGTCAGCCGCCTGGCCTTCAACTACTTCGTCGTCGCCGACGGCCACCTCGACGGCGAACCCCGCCCCCTGGAAGACATCGTCTACACCGTCACCCGCCTCTGGGTGAACGCCCTGCGCATGCCCACCCGCTGACGAGAAAATCCCCTCGACCAGGAACTGGTGAGGGGATTTCGTGGTGGCCAGGGCCGGGATCGAACCGGCGACCTTCCGCTTTTCAGGCGGACGCTCGTACCAACTGAGCTACCTGGCCGCAGGCACCCGTACTGAATGCCATACGCGAAGCGCCGGATCACTCCGGCGCTTACTTGCGACCCTGACGGGACTCGAACCCGCGACCTCCGCCGTGACAGGGCGGCGCGCTAACCAACTGCGCCACAGGGCCTTGCTGTACTACACAGTCCGAAGACTGTACCCCCTACGGGATTCGAACCCGCGCTACCGCCTTGAAAGGGCGGCGTCCTAGGCCGCTAGACGAAGGGGGCTCGTCCCGGATCTCTCCGGACCGGCTTTCAACGTTTCCGTTGGGAGCTCGCATAGCTTATGACAGGTGTGCGCAGACTTCCAAATCGGCTGGTCAGGCGCCCAAACCGAGGTCGTCCAGGCGCGCCTGAGAACGCCACCCGTCGCTGCGGAAGTTCTGGATCCACACCGGGGTCGCCATCGCCTCCACGATAACCTCCAGCACCTCGGCGAACCGGGCGCGCAGGTCGGCGGCCGACCCGTTGGCGATCGGGTCGACCAGATAGCGCTGGCCGGCCAGGGCCGCGGAGAGGGTGCGGGTGAAGCGATCGGGGTCGGCGTCGGCGCGCAGCTGCCCGTCGTCGATCGCGCGCACCGCCAGCACCCGGGTGGCCCGGCCGACGATGCGGCCGCCACCGTTGCCCGCGTCGCGGTGGAACTCGGGCTCGATCACGAGCCGGTACTCGGCCTGCACGATGGTGTCGTGCTCGAGCCGCAGCGCGATCTCGTCGACCATCCCGTGCAGGACGTCGAGCGGCCCCAGATCGGCGCGGGCCAGCCAGCGCTCCGCACAGATGCGGTAGCGCTCGACCGCGGTCTCCAGGACCGCGCGCGCCAGATCCTCCTTGGAGTCGAAGTGGAAGTACATCGCGCCCTTGGTCGCGCGCGAACCCTCCAGAATGCGGTTGAGGGATGCCGCGGCATATCCACTCTTCCCGAACTCGACGGCCGCGGACTTGATTATCGCCGCGCGTGTCCGGCGCGCCCGCTCTTGCTGCCGTGCCATGCTCGAAACGCCTCCGAACCTTCTCGTCGCTAACGATCAATAACCAACCGATAGCGCGAATTGTGGTTTTATTACATACTTTCGGTATGAAATCTCGCAGAAAAGCCGGTACCCCTCCGGCTGGTATAGTTCGCCTGCCCGAGTGCGCCGCAGGGGGTGCACACTCGGGCCCAACTACCTGTGAGAACCGCCTCCTCCTGCGGTAACGACTGCCCCTTTGCCGAAGATTCGCGCGCCCACCGCGTGTGCCCCGGCACTTCGAACCCTCGATGAATTCCGCGACACCGCACCCAGCACCGGGCCGTCGGATAACGCAGCACCCGTGATTGTTCCGAAATTCACCAGGCGATCACCGTACCCGCATTCCGCAGCCGACACGCGGCAAATGGAACACCCATCCGAACATCCGGTTCGGTTATCCAGTCCAGCAAACGAGGCGCAACCGAATTGGTTTCGTAAGCTACGAATTCCATAGGCGCACAGCCCGGTTGACCCGGCCCACCACCCGCGCGCGAACCCCCTGCTGTTCGCCCGCCGGTCGCGAGACCCGCGCCCACACCGGACCACCTCATCGGCCACGAAACCCCTGCTCATCGAAAACTGTTGCGATACAACAGTATTCGATACCATGCCGACGCCGGAAGCGCGAACGGTGATGGGTACCAGTTGTTTACCACGAATCGTCGGACTCCGACGGTTCGTTACCGGCGCCCACCAGCGCCGACCCCGGGCCGCGACGGGGCCGGGGACCGGTATTCGGCCCGACGGCACGGTGTCGGTTAGACTCCCCACCGCGCCCCTTTAGCTCAGTTGGTAGAGCTGGTGACTTTTAATCACTAGGTCGTAGGTTCGAGTCCTACAGGGGGCACCATGATTTTTCCTGGTTGACCTGCGGGGATAGGCACTGCGAGCCATCGAGGCCGCCCGCAGGCCACGACTTCGCGCGGGTACCACCGCCGAGACATCCCGCCGACAATCACTCCCGAGGCTCGCTCGTCGAGATTCCCCGTGCGTGGACCCCGAGGTCCGCCGGCGCGAGTTCTTGTGATTCCCGCCACGCTCAGCGGTGTCATCCTTCGTCCGGACGGGGCGCAAGGCCAGGGCAGCCGGAGCGATATTCCAGGTCGGGGGAAACCCAATCCGCCCACTGCTGCCGACTCATCTCGAAAGTCAGTTTGTCGCACAGCAGGTCCGCCCAGGTGGTGGGACCGGGCCAAGTCCACAGGGCCGAGTTGTTGCCGAAGTCCTGACTCCTGGTGAGGACGCCCGAACCGTCCGCGTAGAGCCAGACGCTCTCGATCCAGCCCGGTGACCCGTGCAAGGGTTCGCCGAGGGGGTGGCCGTCGCCGAGGTCCCAGAAACGCAAGGTCTGATCACTGGAACCGGAGACGATGTAGCGGCTGTCGGCACTGATCGCCACGCTGCGCACCATCGCGGTGTGGCCTTCCATCGCGGGGCCGAGTTGCTCGCCGGTCCGCAGGTCCCACCGGCGCAACGTGGTTTCCTCACCGGTGACGAAGCGGGAACCGTCGGGAGCCATCGCCACCGACCAGATCGACGTCGCCTGGATTTCTTTGACGAGCGCTCCGGTGCGCAGATCCCACAGGCGGACCGAATCGGGGCTGTGCGTCAGCAGGCGAGTGCCGGTGGCGTCGAACTCGAGGCTGCTGAGGTCTGAGGTGTGGCCGGTCATCGGTTCGCCGATCGTGGCGCCGGTCTCGGTGTTCCACAGGCGTACGGTCCGGCCGTCGGTGCCGGCGAGAAGGCGACCGTCCGAGCTGAGTACGACCCCATCGGCATCGGGCAGCCCTTCGAACGGGCCGCCGACGGCGGCCGCGGTCTCGGTGTCCCACAACTGGAGGACGTTGGCCAGCGTGACAGTGGCCAGACGCGCACCGCCGGCATCGAATTCCAGCGCACTGACCGGCTCCGCGAAACCGGTCAGCGGGCGACCGATTCGCGCACCGGTCGCGGTGTCGTAGAAGGTGACGGTCTTGTCCGGCCCGGCGACCGCGACCAGACGGCCGTCTCCACTGAGCGCGGCGCGGGCGCCGGAGCCGTCGGGGAAGTCCACCAGAGCGAGACTGCCGCCGGTCTGCGTGTCCGTCAGCCAGACCGTGGCGGTCCCCTCTTCCATCTTCACGAACCGCCGACCGTCCCTCTCGAACGCCAGCACGGGACCGAAACCCGGCTTGGGGGATCCCGCTGCCTGCTGCCAGGGAGCGCCGAGCGACCCGGAACCAGGGGTGCCGACGTTCCACACGCGCATCGTTCCGTCCCACGCCGTGGAGGCCAGGCGCCGGCCATCAGGACTGAAGGCCACACCCATGACCATCCCCGCATGGCCGGTCAGCGGCTGCCCTTCGGCACGCCCGGAGCCGACGTCCCACAGCCGGACCGTGTTGTCGGACGACCCGGATGCCAACGTGCTGCTGTCCGGACTGAACGCGACGGATTGGACCGCATTGACGAGCACCTCGTTCCCGACCAGCGGTGTGCCGACAGGCTGACGTGTCCGCGCATCCCAGAGCAGCAGCGCCGTACCGAATTCGGGCGCCACTTCCGCCGCCTTGGCCGATCCGACGCTGCCGGACGCGATGCGCCGGCCGTCGGGGCTCCACGCGACCGATTTCACCGGATAGGTGTGCCGGCGCAGGGTCTCGGGGCCGTCCCCGGGGGCGTCGACCTTCCAGATCCGCACGGTGGTGTCCTCGCCGCCCGAGACGAGGTCGCGCCCGTCCGGGCTGAATGCCACGGCGTGCACCGGTCCGTCGTGGCCGGTGAAGACCGCCGTCCGGCCGTCGGCGATATCCCACCACCGGATCGTGCCGTCCTTTCCGGAGGCTGCCATCGACCTGCCGTCCGGCGAGAAGGTGATGCTGTTCGGGGCCGTGTCGTAACCGGCCGAGGGCGTGCCTACGAGCCTGCCCGTCTCGACGTCCCAGATCCGGATCGGGCCGTCACCGGTGGCGGCGGCGATCCGCCGACCATCCGGACTGAACGCCGCGGCGAACATCGCGCGTGATTCCGGCGACAGCGCCTCGAAGTCCCGATCGATCCGAGATCCGGTCGCCGCGTCCCAGAGCCGCATCTCGATGCCGATGGTCAGGATTCGGTCGCCGACCGGGCTGAACGCTATGCCCATGTCCGGCTTGACCGTCCGGATGTAGTCGCCAAGCACCCCGAGGTCCTCGGGCAGGTAGAGCGGATCGTAGGGCTTGCCCGTCTGCACGATCTTGTCCACCGCCACTTCGGCATTCAGCGTCCGCAGCAACGCTCCCTCGTCGAAGTCGGGCGTGATCTGGCGCGCGGCCAGCGTCTGCTGGATCGCGCGCACGTCGTCGCGTGGTCGGGCACCGCCCAGCATCGACTCGGTGTCGGAGATCAACCGCAGCCCGATCGCCTGGTTGCGTTGGCGCACCGCCTCCTGCTGGCGGTCGATGGCGATGAACGCGGCGACCAAGGCGAGGACGGTGAGCAGCACCAGCCCGGCGACGGCGGCGCGACGCAACCGCCGGAATCTCCGCTGTTCCCGCAGGTCCTCCCCCGCCAGTTCGTATTTCGGCTTGCCGTGGATCGGCGCCGCCAGGTCGGTGAGCTTCTCGCGGAAGAGCGCGGCGCGCGGGTCCCATGGGGCATCCTCGGTGACGTCGACGTAGAGGGGCTCGGTGGGCAGTGACCCCGGCTGGGTCAGGACCGGTAGCGCCACGGTCGAGCGCGCGGGGTCGAAGCGGTGGGTGTCGCGGTCCCACTTCACCTGTCCGCCGGCGACGACGAACAGCAGCTGATCCGGTCCGCGGGTGCGCAGCCAGTAGCCGATCTCGCGGTCGACCCACTCCGACGCGGCCGAATGCGGGGACAGCACGACGATGCAGTAGCGGGCCTGGTCCATCGCCTCGGCGACCTTGCCCCACAGATCGGGACTGGCGGTCAGGTCGGTCGCGTCGCGGAATACGCGCAGGGCGTGCAGGCGGCCCACGCGGCGGCCGATGCGGTGCAGACCGCGCTGGATGCCGGCGGCGATCGCGCGGTCGGCGTGCGAATAGGACAGGAAGGCGTCGTAGGCCGGAGGCGGCGCCGGACTCGGCGGCGGATCCGCCGCGATCATCGTCTGCTCGGCCATCGTCCTCACTCCCAACGCCCTTGGCTCGTTTTCTCCACGGTCCGACTTCGGCGGGCGCGGGGCACGCGTACCCGGCTACTCGGGTTCGGCGGCGGCCGACTCCCACGGGCCGCATGGCCAACGTCACGTGGCGACGCGCCAGACGCAGACGCCGCCGAAACCCCCGGTTCCGCCATCTCGGTCCCCTACCCTGAGCCCGACCCGGGCACTACCGGGCCGAGCACGCGCAGCGTGCGACTACCTCGACACAGGCGGAGCCGATGACTTCCTTCGATGACCTGCTCTCCCAAGTACCGATCGCCCAGATCGCCGACCAGCTCGGCGTCGACCAGGCGACCGCGACCAACGCCGTCCAGGCCGCGCTGCCGACGCTGCTCGGCGGGCTGCAGGCCAACGCGGCCGAACCGCAGGGCGCGGCGTCGCTGCTGGGCGCGCTCGACAACCACGGCGGGCTCGTCGAGGGCGAGGGCGCCGTCGATCTGCAGCAGGTGGACGTCGCCGACGGCGAGAAGATCGTCGACAACGTCTTCGGCGACGAGAAGAACACCGTCATCAGCGCCCTCGGCGGCACCGGCGGGACCGGCGGCAACGACCTGATCGGCAAGCTGCTGCCGATCCTGGCGCCGATCGTGCTGGCCTATGTCGCCAAGCAGCTCACCGGCGGTGGCGGCGCGGCCGCGCCCGCGCCCGCGCCGCAGCCGCAGGCCTCCGGCGGCGGCCTCGGCGATCTGCTCGGCGGGCTGATCGGTGGCAGCACCAGCAGCGGCGGGCTCGGCGGCGTGATCGGCGAGGCGCTGGCGAAGAACGCGGGCGGCGGTCTGGGCAGCATTCTCGGCGGCCTGCTCGGCGGCAAGCGCTGAGAGGTTTCCCACCGGGAGCTAACACCGTGCGGCCCGCAGCGATAGTCCCTACGCTGCGGGCCGAACACCTAGACTCGTCAGCACGACGAGACGGCGTCGGACGAGGTTGTGGCGTTGCTCAAACTCGGCAGAATTCCGCTCAGTTGCGTTTCGCATCACACCTACGGTGCCGTAAGGTATGGCCGCATCGCGACGTTCGACCGTAAGCACGACAGCGAAGGGTTTTTACATGGCAAGGGATCTGACTCAACTCGAACTGCTCACAGAGTTGGAGCCGGTTGCCGAAGAAAACGTCAACCGGCACCTGTCGCTGGCCAAGGAATGGCATCCCCACGACTACGTCCCGTGGGATGAGGGCCGCAACTTCGCCGCCATGGGCGGCGTCGATTGGGATCCGGAGCAGTCCAAGCTCAACGAGGTCGCCAAGGCGGCCATGATCACCAACCTGCTCACCGAGGACAATCTGCCGTCCTACCACCGTGAGATCGCCGAGAACTTCTCCCAGGACGGCGCCTGGGGCACCTGGGTCGGTCGCTGGACCGCCGAGGAGAACCGGCACGGCATCGTGATGCGCGACTACCTGGTGGTCACCCGCGGTGTGGACCCGGTCGCCCTCGAGAACGCCCGCATGATCCACATGACCAACGGATTCGCCTCCCCCACCGAGGTCGACGCCGGCTTCCTGCACTCGGTCGCCTACGTGACGTTCCAGGAGCTGGCCACTCGCGTGAGCCACCGCAACACCGGCAAGGTCTGTGACGACCCGATCGCCGACCGCATGCTGCAGCGCGTCGCCGCCGACGAGAACCTGCACATGATCTTCTATCGCAACCTGTGCGGCGCGGCGCTGGACCTGAGCCCCGACCAGGCGATCGAGGCCATCTCCCTGATCGTGGAGAACTTCCAGATGCCCGGCGCGGGCATGCCGAACTTCCGTCGCAACGGCGTGCTGATGGCCAAGCACGGCATCTACGACCTGCGTCAGCACCTCGAAGAGGTCGTGCAGCCGGTGCTCAAGAAGTGGAACATCTTCGAGCGGACCGACTTCACCGCGCGCGGTGAGGCCACCCGTGAGCGGCTCGCCGCCTTCCTCGACAAGCTGGGCCAGGATGTGCTCAAGTTCGAGGAGCAGCGCGACAAGATGCTGGCCCGCGAGGCCAAGAAGCTCGAGCTGGCGCGCGTCTAGCCGACAACCACACAGCGCCGCCCTCCGTGTTCGGAGGGCGGCGCTGTTGTCGTCGGTGGGGCTACTTGGTCGGCAGGGCGCCGTCGGTGCTGCCGACGTCGGTGATCTTCCAGTCCTTGCCGGCGTCGACGGTGATGTTGTAGGTGACGGTGTTGCGCAGGCCGTCGGGATTCTGGGCGTTGGTGGTGCTGACGTCGACGAACGCGGCCACCTTGTAGACCTCGCCCTCGTGCGACATCACCTTGGCGGTGATCGGCGTCGCGCTGGAGGTCCACTTCAGCGGGACGATGATCTGCTCCAGTTTGTCGCCGGTCGCCTCGAACTTGCTGGACAGCTCCGGCGAGGTGCCCGCCTTCAGTTTGGCCACCCAGGCGTTGACGTCCTGATAGTTCAGCGTCGCCGAGCCGACGGCATAGTCGAGCGCGATCTGCTCGGCCTTCGCGTCGTCGGCGTTCTGGGCCTCGATATCGGAGAGCTCGGAGCGCGCCGAGCCGAGCAGCACGCCGAGCACGATCGCGATGATCGCGAGGACGGCGATGACAGCGCCGCCGATCAGCGACGAGATCTGCACGGCGACCGTCCCCTTGTCCGGCCGCGCGGGCGCGGCGGCGGGCTCGGTCGGGTCGGTGGCGTCGTCAGCGGGTTCGGCCATGGGTGGTTTCTCCGATTACGTGGGGACAGCGCACCGCCGGAGGCGACGGTGCCAGCAGTCACAGGTTACTGAGCCGTAGCGCGCGCAGCGATCGGCCACGGCCGAACGCTGTCGTGTTGCTCACACCCGACCGCTCGCGAGGGCGGTCATGATGCTGTAACCACACGAAACAGGTAGTGGGCGATATCGATCACACTCGCGCCGCTCAGCCCCCGAAGTGCTGCGGTCAGCCCGCGACGCCGGTCAGCGGGCCGAACAGATCGCCCCGCAGCGCCGGCCCCTCGGGCAGCGTGGCGGGCGGAACGCAGAAGGCGTGCCCGGCCGGGGCCGGGCGCGTCGCGGTGCTCGGTTCGGGTGCTCGTTCTCGCTGTGATCGGCCGCACCAGGGCTTTTTTCGGTCGCGACCTCGGGTGATGAGACAATGGCCAGCGTGACTACGACGATGCCCCAGGTGACGACGCCGCTGCGGATCGGGCCCTACCCGGTCGATCCGCCCGTGGTGCTCGCCCCGATGGCGGGCATCACCAACCGCGCGTTCCGCACCTTGTGCCGAGAGTTCGGCAGCGCGACGTCTATCTACGTCTGCGAGATGATCACCGCCCGCGCGGTGGTCGAGCGCAACGAGAAGACGCTGCACATGATGTCGTTCGACGACGACGAGAACCCGCGCTCGATGCAGCTCTACGGCGTCGATCCGAAGACGCTCGGCGAGGCGGTGCGGATCATCGTCGGCGAGGGCTGGGCCGATCACATCGACCTCAACCTGGGCTGCCCGGTGCGCAAGGTGACCCGGCTCGGCGGCGGCTCGGCGCTGCCGTACAAGCGCAGGCTCTTCGCCAATATCGTCAAGGAGATGGTCGCCGCGGCCGAACCCGCAGGCGTGCCGGTGACCTTCAAGTTCCGCATCGGCATCGACGACGACCACCTCACCTACCTCGACACCGGCCGCATCGCCGAGGCCGAGGGCGCGGCCGCCGTCGCCCTGCATGCCCGCACCGCGGCCCAGCTGTACTCCGGCGCGGCCGACTGGTCGGCCATCGCGCGGCTCAAGGAAGCCGTCACCACCATCCCCGTGCTCGGCAACGGCGACATCTTCTCCGCCGACGACGCCCTGCGGATGATGACCGAGACCGGCTGCGACGGCGTCGTCGTCGGCCGCGGCTGCCTCGGCCGCCCGTGGCTGTTCGCCGAACTCAGCGCCGCGCTGCGCGGCGAGCCGATCCCCGACGGCCCGACCCTGGGCCGCGTCGGCGAGATCCTGATCCGCCACGCGACCCTGCTCACCGCCCACGACGGCGAGGACAAGGCGATGCGCGACATCCGCAAGCACATGGCCTGGTATCTGATGGGCTTCCCGGTCGGCTCGCAGCTGCGCCGCAGCTTCGCCACCGTGTCCCGGCTCGCTCAGCTCGAGGACCTCGTCGCCCAGCTCGACCCCGCGGTCCCCTTCCCCACCGACGCCCTCGGCCCCCGCGGCCGTCAGGGCTCCCCGCAGACCAAAGTCGCCCTCCCCGACGGCTGGCTCGACGACCCCGAGGACGACACCGTCCCCGCCGCGGCCGACGTGATGCACAGCGGCGGCTGATTTCTCCCCTGCCGACCTTCCGCTTTCCCCGCCGGTCAGAGCGTCGCAACGAGATCGTCAGCGAATCTGTTGTGCACAGGAGTGGCCACTCGTGGCGGAATCGTTATCATTGCGGACATCGTTCGGCTGCGGTTCGACTCGGAGCCGGGACGATGACGCGCATGCTGCGGCAGCTAGAGAAGTGAGGTTCGTTGGTGGGTGACGATCGGCGTGGGCGAACGCCCCGGCCCGGAAGTCGCGCCCCCTGGGAGCGCTATCCGACGGCCGAACCCACCGAGCAGCCGGAGCCGGGCGCGCGACGTTCCCGGCACGCGGACGCGACCCAGGACCCCGGTGCGGCCCCACTGACGGTGCAGGACCTCGTCGACCGGGTCGACAGCGAACGAACCCGGCGCGGCAGGCGCAACGCCGCCCCCGAGGCCGAGGGTTCGCGTGCGGGCCGCCGCGCTCGCGAGCAGGCGCCCCGGCCCACCCAGCGCCCCGATCTATCCCCGCGCGCCGACAGCTCGCCCGTCGTCGACGACATCGTGGGCGCCCCCCATCGCGCCGAATCCCCCGCCGACCGCACCGCCACCACCGCACTGCCCGCCCAGACCCCCGAGGCGGGCCGCGCACCGCGCAAGCCGACCCCGCCCCGCCGGACCCACGATCCGATCGGCGACCCG
>NZ_LPNR01000083.1 GCF_019266065.1 Nocardia sp. MH4
CGCGCCGCGGCCCGCGCCCGGCGGCCCGCCGTCGAAGCCGCCCGCGCATCCGCCGACCGCGCCGAGCCCGGAACCCGAGGAGCCGGCGAAGAATTCGTCGCCGTTCGACCGGGGCATCCCGACCGCACCCGCGGAACTCGCGGTGCCCGATGCCGCCGGGCTGGATCAGCCGGGTGCCGAAGCGCCGGCCGATCCGCCGAGCCGTGCCGAGCAGCGCGACGTCCGGATCGACGATGTGCGCCAGTTCCTGCGCGACCTCGGTGATCTGCCGCCGTCGACCCACGCGGACGCGCCGCCGCTGACTCCGGAGCGGGTCGAGCAGGTGCGTCGGCTCGCCGAGGCGCTCGGCCTGGGTGAGGCGCTGACCGGTCAGCGTGATCCGCTCGGGGCGTTGGCCGAGATCGCCGATATGGCCAGGGCGCGTGGATTCCTCGACAGTGCTTTGGATCCCGATGCCGAGCTCGGTGCGCCGATGCGCTACCCGGACGACTACGCGCCACTGAACCTGGATCAGCTCCAGGACGGTATCGACCAGTGGCGGGTCGAGGGCGATCCCGAGGTCCGCGCCGAGGTCGCCGACGACCTGCGCCGGGCCGGGCTCGACGAGGGCTCCCGGCCGTCGCTCGGTACCGAACCGGAACCGAACCCGCAGGCTCAGCCGCTGCATCCCACCGCGATCCTGCCGCCCGCCGACGGCACCCAGCAGCCGGGCGGACCCCGGATGGAGCCCGCGCAGCAGGCACTGGACCGGCTGGCCGCGAGGTTCGGGGTCGACCTCACCGACCCCGGTTCGCTCGACGGGGCTCGATATCGGCAGCTGCTGCGCGCGGGCGCGGTCGAGGCGTTCGCCTCGGCGGTGCGCCACGCCGAGACGGCGACCGATCCGCAGCAGCGGGCGGCCCGCGAGGCCGTCGCGCGTCGCTGGGCGGCCCGGCTCGGGCTGGCGGCCGATCCCGGTCTCGTGCGCGCCGCCGACGACATCACTCGATTGCGCGCCGGCGTCACCCGGGACGCCGCCGATCTCGCGCATCTGGATCGGCTGGCGCGTACCACACTCGACGACCGGATGCTGTCCGTCGATGTCGACGGCGACCAGACACTGGTCCGGCGGGTCGAGGACGGACCGGACGCCTGGCGCCTCGAACCCGTCGCGCGGCCCGAGCCGACGCCGCGGGTGCGGCCCGCCGAGACAGCTGTCGAGACACCCAAGAAGCGCTGGCTGCGCAGGCTGTGGGACAGGATCGTCAACCGTGGGTTCTACGGCGAGAACCCGAAGTACCCGTCCGGGTCGACCCAGGACAGCGCCGCCCTCTCGATGCTGGGCCACAGTGCCGGGCTGCCGCTGACCACGGTGAAGGACGCGACTCCGGACGCGCCTGGCGGCGAATACGACCAGCTCCAGCTCAAGTTCAATCCGGTGCGCGTCCTCAAAGAGAGCATCGAGATGTGGCGCAAGCGCGAGCTGGTGCCGATCCTCAAGCATCTGTCCGCGCGCATCGCGAACCAGGCGGGTGAATTCCTGCCGTTGCGCAATCTCGACGGCACCGAGTACAAGCCGTGGATCTCCGACGCCGATCCGGAGCTGCGCCGTCGGATCGAACAGGAACTGCGCGATGCCGGGCTCGAGCATCTGCTGGAACCGGAAAGCCTGACACCGGCGGAACAGGCCGCCCGGGAAGCGTCGGAGCGCACCGAAACCGCTGAGCCGCGGCAGTCGACGGGCGAACCCGAGCAGTCGCCCGCGGTCGCCGAGCCGTTGCCGCCGTGGTTGCGGGACGTGGTCGACGCGGTCGACCAGCGCATCGCCGACGCCACCGTGCTCGATGCGCTCGCCCGCGAACTCGGCGTGCGGATCACCGATTTCAGCGAGGAAGGTCTGCGTAAGGCGCTCGCCGAGGCCGAGTACCGGTTGTTGCGTCGCGACGGTGTGATCCAGGCGCTGGAGGCCGCCGCGCGGTTGTTCAACCAGGAGCACGCCGACATCCCGTTCCGGCCCGCCAACTTCTTCAGCAAGGACCCGCTGGGCGCCTATCTGAAGGAAGTCGTGGCGGCCAGGGGTGACCGCTTCGGCTTCGACATGCTGAACTGGCGCGGGGTGAACAACGGCGGCGAATGGGTCGACATCTGGCCCGATCTGAGCGACGACGGTGGTTCGGGGACCGTGCACGCCGAGGACGCGCGCAAGATCTTCGACGACGCGCTGCGCCGTGCGGGCCTGCGGGACGAGCGGTCGACGTGGGCCCATCTGGCGGGCGCCGACCTGGAAGCGCTGGTCCGCAACCTCGACGCCGAGGTCGCCAGGCTGCGTGGGCAACTCGACGACAATGTCGGTGTGCTGGGCGAATTCACCCAGCGGGTGGCCGATTTCGCTGCCGGGGATACCGGTGACCGGTTGGTCGTCGATGCCGAGAACGGCACGATCGCGATCGTCGATACCGGCGCCGGACACGAACGTGCGCTGGCTCGGGCCTTGGCCGAGGCCGACGGGGATTTCCTCGATCGGCTCAATCGCGGCGAGGTCGAGATCCAGGTCAGGATCGTCGGGGTCGACGACCAGGGGCGCGTGCGCGTCCTGGAGGTCGACGCGCCGGAGGTCCGGCACCTGCGGGGCGCAGTCGACGGCCGTACCGTCGACGCGACCATGGTGCGGGACGGGTCGGGTCCGTGGCGGATGATCGAGACACCGCCGCGGCACACCGCGCCGGAGACGAACCTGCCGGTCGTCGCCGATGAGGTGAATCAGCCGGTCCGGGAACCACGTTCGCTGGCCCAGGTGCGCGCGGAGCTCGCCGAGGTGGCGGGCAGGCTGGGCATCGACGATCCCTCGAACCTGTCGCGTGAGCGACTGACCGATCTGCTCACCGAGCTGGACCGGGCCAATCAGGTGCGGGCCAGGCAGCTCGAGGCGGCCGTCGACTACGCGATCATCGTCGACGCGGTCGACAACTTCAACGCGCTGCACAACGCGCGCAGCGCGCTGGCACTGCGGTTCGGCGTCGACGCGGGCGATCTCGGACCGGAACTGGTCGCCCAACGGCTCGCCGATCCCGGCACCCGGGTGGAACTGCACCGCCAGCGCGCCAAGGACCTCACCGAGTACGCGAAACTGCTGCGCGCGTTCGACCCGGCCGCGGTCGATGCCGCGCGGGACGCGCTCGCTCCGCATCTCGGGTTGCCGCGCGGTGGTCTGCCGCTGGACGCCGCCGCGTTGGCCGAGGCAGTGTCGAACCGCGCGGCGCGGGGTGCGACGGACGATCTCACCGGTCCGCTCGCCGACTACGTCCGGGCGCTGGCGAAGATCGATCCGTACGCCGACGACCTGGTCTACAACCCGGAGACCGATCCGCGTGCCGTCGGCGACGATCCGCCGGTGCACGAGCGCGACGCCCTGGACTTCTTGCGGGAGGTGGGCGCCGCCGATCTCGGCAACCGGTCGCCACTGCCACCCGTGCCCGGCGACGCCGTCCCCGGCCCGAGCCGCGACCACGCCCGCCTGCTCGGCGCCGACCTCACCGACGCCGACGACGCGAAGGTGGCGAAGGTCTACGAGTGGTTCCGGGACGGTCGCATCGACAAGCACGAGCGACTGACCCTGGACAAGCTCGCCGAGGTGCACGAGCAGATCCGCGACGAGATCCGCAGGGCCGCAGCCGATATCGCCCGGTTGCGGGAGCTGCTCACCGAACCGTTCGTCACCGACCCCGAGCTCGGCGGGGCGGACCGGACCGGGCTGCCCGCGCCCGCCGAGGACGCCGCCGGGCCGACTCCCGCTGGATCGCCTGCGCCCGGCCTCACCGCCTCTGGTCCGGCCGTCAACGGCGCGCCGGTGCGTCCAGGACTGTCCGCGGGCCCGGAGAGCGGGCCGCCCGCGGAGAACGCCGATGCCGGGCTGCCGAGCGACGCCGACCCGCGCGAGCCCCGTCGGTCCACCGATCCGGATGATCTCGTGGCCGAGAATGATCCGGCCCGGCCGCCGGTGTCGCGGCCGGTGATCGATCCGGGTGATCCGGGCATCGCGACGGATCACCCTGCGGCTGAGGGCGTTCGCCGTCCGGCGGGCGCTGATTCCGATGAGCCCGGTGCGGATGCCGATCGCGGCGCCGCCGTGCCGGAGCCTGGTGACGGTTCGCGCCGTCGGTCGCCCATCGATCCGGAAGGTGTCGTGGGCGAGGCTGATACCTCTCGTCCGCCGGTGTCGCGGCCGGTGACCGATCCGGGTGATCCTGGCCTTCCGGCTGATCATCAGGCGAGTCAGGGTGTTCGTCGGCCTGCGGTCGGTGAGGCGGACGAATCCACGGTGGACGCAGGCCGTGGGCCTTCCGCGCCCGGTGACGGTTCGCGTCCTCGGCCGGTGGGCGGTGATCCGGACGCCGATGGTGGCGGTCGGAACAGGTCCGATGATCCGGATGCCGATCGGGACGGTGGGCAGGAACCGGACAAGGGTTTCGATCCGGGTGGGCAGGCGCCGCCGCGCACTCCGGACGGGGATCGACCGGGGATGGGGCGGCAGCTGCCGGGGTCGGCCTATCGGTCGCACATTCCGCATCCGCCGCACGAGTACGAGGTAGAGCTCGAGGTGCCGCGGTTCGACGCAGTCGCCTGGCCGGTACCACCACTGGCATCGACACCGGAGCCGCCGCGTTCGCCGGAGCCGCCGCGTCCACCGGTGCCGCCGAGTCCACCGGTGCCGCCGAGTCCACCGGGTCAGGCGGATCCGCCGTGCCTGCCGGAGATTCCCGCGCCGCCGTGCCCGCCGGTGCCGCCGCAGCAGCAGGTGCCGGCTCCGCACGAACCGACGGTCCCGTCCTTCCCGATTCCGCCGACCCCGCCGGTCGGTGGTCCCACCATGCCGCCGTTGCCGCCGTGGGTTACCCAACCGCCGGGGCCGGTTCAGCCGTACCCGCCTGGGAGCGGTGAGCCGTATCCGCCAGGTGGCGGTCCTTCGTATCCGCCGGGTGGCGGTCAGCCGTATCCGCCGGGTGGCGGTCAGCCGTATCCGCCGGGTGGCGGTCCGTCGTACCCGCCCGGTGGCGGTCAGCCGTATCCGCCCGGTGGCGGTCCGTCGTACCCGCCCGGTGGCAGTCAGCCATACCCGCCCAGTGGCGGTCAGCCATACCCGCCCGGTGGCGGTCCGTCGTATCCGCCGGGCAATGGGCAGCTGTATCCGCCGGGCAATGACCAGCCGTCCGCACCGGGAAATGGTCGCGGCAACGGGCAATCCGGTGGGCAGCAGCCGGGCTCCGGCTATCCCTCGGGTGGTGCTCCCGGGTATCCGCCGCCGGCGATGCCGCCGAGCGCAGGGCAGAGCGGTCAGCGCAGGCCGTATCGGCCGGAGTACCAGGCTCCGGTCGAACGGGTCAGGCTGGTCGTGCGCCCGTACGCCAGTGGTGTGCTCGCCGAGTTCGATCCGCAGTCGGGGGCGTTGCGGCCCGCCGCGCCGGGGCAGATCGGCGCGGACGGCCTGTACGCCGACCTCGGTGGGGTGACGGTGATCTTCTACCGGCTCGCCGACCGGCTGATGGTGCAGGTCGGCACCCAGGCGATCGATCTCAGCGGCGCCGCGCAGGTGGGCTGGGAACGGTCGGCGCAGCGGATGACGCGATTCACCGTCGCGGTGGGTGGCAGGCCGATGGGTGAGCTGATCTACCGGGCACTCCCACCGGAACTGGACCTCGGACTGCTGATCCGTAACGTAGTTGCCGATCCCGCCAGCCGGATGACAATGTTCAGCGACAGAGCCTGACCGATCGGAGAGGTTTCCCCAGGTGAGTGACGATCCGATCGAATGGAACGATCCGGACGTGGAGATCGATGCGGCGACCGGCAGGTTGTCGTATCGCGGTGAGCCGTACACCGGCGCGGTGACCCACACCCGCCCCGACGGCACCTGGCGCGAGTACTGGAGTTACGACCAGGGCGAGCGCGACGGCGACTGGTCGGGCTGGTACCCCGACGGCACGATGCGCTACAACGGCGAGTTCTACCGCAATCGGCCGGTCGGCACCTGGCAGGAGTGGTACCCCGGCGGCGCCCGCCGCCTCGAAGACGTTTACGACATCGAAGGCGTCCTGCAGACCCACTCGGTCTGGGACGAGGCGGGCGCGCTCATCGAATTCGCCGACGAGCGCACCCGCAAGGGCATCGCCGCCGACGCGGTGTCGTCCGACGACCCCGAATTGCGCTGGGACGAGACGGAAAACCGGATGTACTACGGCGGCGTGCCGTTCACCGGCCAGGAATTCCGCCGCCCGGCGCCGAGCGCCCCCATCACCGATCTGGCCACCTACGCCGACGGCTACCGCGACGGGCCGACTCGCGGCTGGTACCTCGACGGCACCCCCCGCTACACCAGCGAATACGCCGATCGGCACGAGGTGGGCCACTGGGTCGAATGGTTCCCCACCGGAGACCGCAAGGAAGAGACCGTCTTCGACGACGACGGCGCGCTGCTCACCCGCACCCGATGGGACGAGGCGGGTGCGGTGATCGCGCGGTACGGCGAAGACCGGGACTAGACGAAGGAGTGCGCAGTGGCTGACGAGCTGGCCGGTGATCCCGATGTCGGATTCACCCTCACCACGGTGGTGACCGACGACGGCGGGATTCCGGAGCGCGCCGCCGCACTGAGTCATCGGATCGCGAAAACCGTGGCGGCGCTGGGACCGCCGGGCTGGACCACGGTCGAGGCGTCGTTCGCGATGACGGCGGCGGCCGAGGTGTCGATGATCGTCTTCCACGACGAGCAGGGGCGCTTCGCCCGGGTCTTCCCGAGTCCGGAACTGCTGGAGTCGTTGCGCGAGCACCGGCACATCTCCGCCTCGATGGGCGACGGTCCGTGGTGGCGCTACCTGCTCACCCTCACCAACGCCGGCCGGATGGAGGTCGACTACGACTACGGCGACGAGCCGTTCCCGGACGATCAGCTGTTCCCGCCGACGGTGTACCGCACCGACATCGAGATCTATCCGCGCGATCGCCTGCCGATCTGGCTGGCCGCCTACATCCACCATGGCAATCGGCAGGTGCGCGGCCCGGTGGCCGCGGCCGAGCAGGCGCGCGCGGATATCGCGGCGGGCCGGGGCGCGGCAGGCTCGGCGCCGGACGTGGAGTTCCCCGCGCTCGAGCCGATGGCACGCCGATGGGCGCTGATCGCCGCGGCTTTCGTCGCGGTCGGCTCCAAGTGGGGGCCGCGGGTGACACCGGCGTTCCATGTCTTCGAGGGTTCCAAGTTCAGCGGTTCCACCCTGTGCCTGCTGCCCGGCGACCGCGCCGTGCTCTCCGGCGGGGTGTGGAACGCACCGGAACTCGACGCCGTCTACAACAAAGACCTGCCGATGCCGGACTTCTACCTGGGTGCCCCCGACTGGGTCGCGGCGCCGGTGATCAACCGGCGGGCCGAGAACGGTCTGCTCACCTTCTGCTACTGGTGGGAGGGGGGCCGCTGGTACCGGGGTGCCTCCGCGGGGGCCGACGCGCTCGCCGCCGCGGTACCGGGGATGTGGGATACCAGAACCGTTGTCGAGGTGCTGACCGGACTGCTCGGCGAGAAGGCGTCGCAGGCGCAGAAGGATGCCGTGCTCGGTCTGGTCGAGTCCGCCGAGCGGGCGGCCGTGGCCAGGGAGTCCTTCACACGGGTCTTTCCCGCCGACGCCTATCACGTCGACGCCGCCTGGTTCGAGCTGAATCTCGCCGGTTTGCTCGGCACGCATTCCGTGGGCCTGGCGCGGTGAGCTGAGCGCTGGTGCTGTTGCGCGGGCGTGGTGGGTGTGGTGTGCTCGCTCACCGAAGAGCCGCTCGGGACGGCTCGGAAGTCGGAGGGAATCGAGTATGACCAACGAACATGCCAAGGCGCAGATGGCGGACATCCTCGAGACGGTGCAGAAGCAGATGCAGGCGATCGCGCAGGTGCAGCAGGACCGCGCGAAGATCATCGCCAGCGCCACCGTGCGCAAGCGGGTGACCGTCACGGTCAACGCCGACTACAAGGTGATCGAAACGAAGTTCACCCCCGACATCGACGATCTCACCTACACCGAGATCGCCAAGGCCGTCACCGAGGCCGCCCAGCAGGCCGCGACCGAGGTCGCGCGCAAGACCCAGGAGATGATGGCGCCGATTCAGCGGGAACGCGCTCGGCTCCCGAAGATCACCGAATTGGTCGACGACATGGATGGATTCGCCATTCCGCAGCCCGTGGAGGCGTCGCTGGAACCGCCCAACTCGCCTGAGCGGGAACGGCTCTCAGCCGACGAGCCGGACGGCGCGCGGGATCGCTCGCGGACCGCCACCGACGCGAGCTGGTGAGATCGGCGGCGGCGGATGGTCGAGCCATCGCCACCAGCGGGATTGGCGCTGTACATGCGGAATTCATCTGTCGGACCGTAGAATCGTTAGCAAGCCGTGCGAATCGGCGGTGTCGTGGTAGCGGTGCCAGGCGGGGCGCGAGGCGGCACCGGTACGGACAGGGAGGGTCGACTTCATGACGGGACCATCGGCGCAGGATCAGTGGGCGGGGCTGCGTTCGGCAGCCTCGGACGGATCGCTGATGCTCGAGCCGTCGGCGCTGCCGAACCTGGTCGAAGCCGCCAACAACGCGCGGTACTGGGTCAATTCCGTCAAATCCGCCGCGGACGGCGTCGCGAACCTGCCCGAGTTCTCCTCGCTGGAGTCGGGTAAGCAACTGTCGAAGCAGTTCGAGGGCAAGGCCGGTCAGCTGAAGACCGTGCTCGGCAAACACGAGACAGTCCTCGACAATGTCGCCAACACCTTCCTCGACGCGGCCCGGCATTACAAGGGCGCCGAGGACGGAAGCAAAGTCGATCTGGAATCGCTGCGCACCAAGATCGAACAGGGCCGCAGCGCCAGTACGAAATTGGTGCTGCCGCCCACCGTCGTCCAATACCCGGCGGTCGCGACGGCGGTGAACCTGCCGAAGATCCTGGCCGACGGCAAGACGTTCGATCCGGCGGGCATGAAGGCCGAGACCCCCAACTACAATTACAACGAACTGCAGGCGATCATGTCGTCGCTGTCGACGGTGCCCGGCAGTCTGGCCCACACCGCGTTGTTCTGGGGTGATCTGGCGGATCTGCTCAAAACAGGTTTCGACGATCTGAACGCCAAAGTCGAAGCGAGCAAGAAGAGCTGGACCAGCCCGGGCGGCGCCACCCGCGCCATGGCGGCGATGTCGGCCTATCACGAGGCCAACGGCTTGCTGGTCGAGCAGACCAAACAGGTGGCCGCGGCGCTCGACTACACCGTCGGCTGGATCAACGCCACCTCCAAGGGGCTGGCGACGGCGCTCATGCTGCCCCGCTGCTATTCCGACCCCAACGGTACCCAGGCCCAGGCGGACAAGGAGACCTGCGCCAAGAACGGCCGTCAGGTCATGTGGAACACCTATGTCCCCGGGCTCAACAGCACGACCAGCCATATCCCCACGCTGCCCGAGCCGACCGCGCCGACCACGGGCGACGGGACCGGGAACGGCAATGGGAACGGCAACGGCAACGGCAGTGGAAGTGGAAGTGGAAGCGGGTCCGGCTCGGGTTCGGGCTCCGGCTCGGGTTCCAGCTCGAAATCCGGGGAATCCCTGGCGGCCTTCGATCGGGCGCTCGCCGAGTTGCAGGGACAGAAGTCGGGCAGCGACACCGGTGGCAAGGACAGCACGGGGAGTCAGAACGGGTCCGGCGGCCAGAACGGTGGCAGCGGATCGAGTGGTTCGTCCGGTGCCGATCAGCTGACCTCGGCGCTGCAGTCCGGTCTCGAGCAAGCGAGCTCGGCCGCGCAATCCGCGCTGGAACAGGCGTCCTCGGCCGCCGAACAGAGTTCCCTGGCGGGGATTCCGGGCTCCGCGGCGCTCAGTTCGCTACAGGATCAGGCCAAGAAGGCGCTCAGCGCCGCGAGCAAAGGCGGGGGCGGCGGCGGTGGTTCGGGCGCCGGCGGCGGTGGCGCGGGAGCCGCACCGCTGTCGCCGAGCTTGGACAGCGCGTCCAAGCTGTTCCCGCGCGCCTCGGCCGTCACGGGGGCCGAGGGCTTCCGCGCGGGCGTGGCGTCCTCGGCCGCCGGTTCGCCGATGGGCGGCATGCCCATGGCGCCGATGGGTGGCGCCGGCGCGGGCGGCCAGGGCCAGCAGAAGGAACACAAGCGGGCCGACTACCTCGACTCGACCGACCACTTGGACGAGGCCATCGGTGACGCGCCGATCGTGGCGAGGCCGGTGGTGGAACAGTGACGCCCACCTGGGAATTCACCGGTGACGAGTTCGACGCGCTGTGGACGGGCATCGAAGAGGAGTACATGCCCGACCCGTTCATCCACACCGGCGCACCGGGCGACGCGGACGAGGCCGAATTCGTGCGCAAGGACGCGTGGGCGCGAATCAGGCGGCGGTGGGGACACGAGCTCGACGAGATCATCGATGTGCTCACGCACCCCGACATCCGGATCGCGGTGCGTGGCTACGGCGGTGGCGAGAAGCTGATCGATCCCGCCTATTCGGTGCGCATGCTCGCGGTGCGCAAGGGCGAACTGGGCTACCTGGTACGGCAGCGGCCCGGCGAAACCCTCTACCACGCCGAGGGATTCGTCGTCACGCGGCACAGCGCCCTGTCGCTGGGCGAGGTGATCGCCGATCACCTGCCCGAGGCCGAGGCGGGCCGTGGCCGCGACATCCGCCTCGACGAACCGGGCGATGATCAATTCGACCGCACCTATGGTCGCTCGCTGGTGCAGCACTACGACGACGACTCCGCGGTGCAGACACAGACCTTTCAGCAGGCGCCGCTGGATCGTGACGGCTTCATCGACATCGAGCAGGGCTGGTCGCGATTCGGTCCGCGCGGGATACTCCGATTGCGGCTGGGCTGGCGCGATCTGACCGACGACGGTCGCTATGTGATCGTCCCCGGCACGCCGCCGGTGGCCGTCGGTGCCGATCGCCGACGGGTGGTCTCGCTGATCAACAGCCAGATCGCCGAAGTTGTCAGAGCCATCAGGGATGATCGGGCCTAGTGCGGATGGGAGGGGCATCGATGGACGAGTTTCCGACCGAGTTCAGCGCGTCGTCGCTGACGGGGGCGATCACGGTACGGACCACCGAGCAGGGGCTGCCGGTGGGAATCACGGTCGACGCGGATCAGCTGCGCCGCGATCCCGCCGACCTGGCGGCCGAGATCCTGCGGTTGTGCCAGAAGTCGGCCAAGCGGGCCGGACTGGCACGGCGTAATCAGCTGGCGGAGGCGGGGTTCGATCCGGTGCTGCTGGCCGCGACGGGATTGCCGACCGAGGCCGAGGTCGCGGCGGCGGAGATCGTCGAGGAACAGGAGTACGACACCGAGCCGGACAGCTGGCTACGGTCGGTCTAGCGAGCGAGAGGGGAGGACACGGCGATGGTCGAAACCATGGATGAGCTGATCGCGAAGGTGCAGGGCCAGCTCTATCGGCTGCAGGACCTGACCGAGGCGACCAATGGCATCAGGGCGCAGGAAACCTCGCCCGACGGGGCGGTGACGGTGACCGTCGACGGCAGCGGCGCGCTGGTCGGGCTGGAACTCTCCGCGGCGGTCGGCCGCTTGTCACCGGCCGATTTCGAGCAGGTGCTGGTGCGGACCGCGCAGGCCGCCGCACACCGTGCGTTCGGTGAGCGCGCCGAGCTGGTGACCGCGTACAACCAAACGGGCATGTGAGATTCAACTGGCTTTAACCGCCGATTTGTGTGGCGCGGGTTTCCGACGGGTAGATAAGGTAACGAAACACCATGGGCTGTTTCGAGATTGGACGATAGCCATGAATCACGTTGCGGTAGTTCCCGATGCAGTTCGTGCGTACGCGGGTGCCTCGGCCACCATGGCGGCGGGGGTCGCCCAGGCGGGCGCGGTCGACCAGGCCGCCACGATGGCCGCCGCGGTGCCCGTGTTCGGCCTGATCGGCCAGGAATTCCTGCTGTCCTTCGCCTACGCGCAGGCCAACCATCTGACCTCGGTGGCGCAGCTCGCCGCGGTGCACGCGGGTACCGCGCTGACCGCCGCGCAGGCTGCTGCGACGTATGAGGGCGCCGACGGTGCGGCCAAGCTGGGCATCGCAGCGGTCGATCAGTAGCCATGACCTATCCAGGGGGAAGCACGGCCGGTGCGGCGGCATCGGTCGACCCGACCGTGCTCGAGCTGCTGCGCGGTAGTTCCCTGGCCCCGATGCTGGACCAGCCGGTGAGCCAGGTGCTCAGCTCGATGGGTCTGCCGCAGTTGCCGCAGTTGCCGGAGTTCATCCAGCTGCCGGAAATGCCCGCGCTGCCGACGATCGACCTGTCCGCGCTGATGCGGCCGCTCACCGATCTGGCCTCCGCTTTCGGCACCGGCGCGCTCGGCGGCACGAACTCCACGTCCGGCACGTCGTCGAATCCCACCGACGCGCTGTCGAATATCACCTCGGTGCTCGAGACAGCGATGTCACTGGGGTCGACCGCGTTGCAGACGGTGATGCAGCTGTGGCAGAGCGCCGCGGCGACCGAGGCGACGAACAAGGCGACCGCGGCGCAGTCCGACGGTGCCAACCTCGCGACGCAGAGCGTGCAGGAGAAGGCGGTGCTCACCCACGCGGCGGGCAACGTCGCCGTGGGTGGTGCCAAGCTGGCCGCGGTGATCGCACGCTATTCGGCCACTGTGGCCCTCGCCCCGCTCTACGCGGCGACGCCGGGCGGGCAGGCGGTGCTGATCGCGGCCACCATGGAGGCCATGGCCGAGGGTCTGGCCATCACGGCCGAGACCAAGGCCGAGATGGTGGCGCGGAGCGGCGAGATGGCGCAGGCGGGCGAGAAGGTCCCGGTGACCAACGCGCCGTCCGGTGTCGACGCGAGCAGCGAGTCGCTGAGCCAGCTGATGAGCCTGATCAGCCCGTTGATCAGCACGGCGAGCACCGCGGTGTCGTCGCTGGGTTCGCTGGCCGAGCAGGTGAGTTCGCTGTCGACGAGCACCACCGGCACGACCGAAGACGCGGCGATTACCGGCGCCGAGATCGCCGATGCCGACACCGAGACGGCCGAGGGCCTGTCCGGCGCCGGCGGCGGAGGCGGCGCGATCGGTGGCATCGGCGCGGTCGGAGGCGCGGCGGCGGCATCGTCGCCGTTGAGTCCCTGGCAGGGCGGTCGCGGTGGCGGGCTGTCCACTGTGGGCGCCACCGGTGCGATCGGCGGCACGGGCGCGGGCTCCGGTGGCGCGAGCACGACCACCGCATCGGCGAGCGGCTCGGCACCGGGCTATATGCCGATGGGCGCCGGCGCGGGCGCGGGCATGCCGATGGCACGCGCGATCGATGGTGGCGGCAACGAGGCCGTGCACTCGCAGCTGGTGACCGGCAATCACGGCGACGAAGTCGTCGGCCAGATCGCAGGGGTGGCGACCCCGGTGGTCGGTGCCGCCGAACCGGTGACCACCGAAGCGCCGCCGGACAAAGAACTCTCACTGTGACGCGGCACGACCACGACAGGAGTGGCAGATGAGTAACACCTTCGAATTCGATTCGGCCGCGGCGAGCAAGGCCGCGGCAGCACTGGACGGCATCGCCGACCGGCTCACCACCGAGCTGTCCGCGGTCGCCCCGACCCTGCGGGTGGTGCCCGCGGGCGCGGACGAGGTGTCCACGCGCGCCGCGACCACCGCCAGCGGTGTCGCCGACGACTACCTGACCGGTGCCGAGGCCGGCGCGCACGAGATGAACAAGCTCGCCGCCACCCTGCGGGCCCAGGTCTCCGAGTTCGATCAGATGGAAACCGACAACACCACCGGCTTCAACGGGCCTGCGGCGTAAGGCATCCATCACCGATGATCGAACCACCGCAGCCCGGCTTCACCGGAGTGGTGTGGGAGGCGCGTGAGCCGCACAAGCTCGCCACCGACCTCACCACCGGTGCCGGACCGATGCCGATGGCCGACGCGGCCGCCGCCTGGACGCGGCTGGCCGCGGCCTTCGGCGCGGCCGTGCTCGACTACGAGCAGGTGCTGCAGACCCTGCGTGGCTCCTGGAAGTCGGGGAGCAGCGAGCAGGTGTGGGAACGGATCTCGACTCTGCGGGAGTGGCTGATCGACACCGCGGCCGCCGCGACCGCCAATGCCGCACGGCTGCAAGCTCAGGTCCTCGCCTACGAGGTGGCCGCGCTGGCGATGCCGAACACCGCCGACATCGCGGCCATCACCGCGATGCAGCAGGCGCTGGAACAGGTCGGCACCGCGCTGGGCGCGCCGATCAAGGCCATCGCGGCCCAGACCGACACCGAGGCGGACGTGGCGAAAGCCGTCGCCTCCCGGGTGATGCGCAGCTACGAGGCGGCCAGCGAACCGCTGGCGACGCCCTGGTTGCACGCGCCGCCGCCGCCGATCGCACCGGAATCCGCACTGGCGGGCGAACAGTCGGCGAAGGCGGGAACTCCCGGGGCGCCGGGCGCCGCGGCGGTGCCGGGGCTCGGCGCACTCGGCCTCGGTGCCTTGCCGCCGATGCCCGCTCCGGTGCAAACCGCGTATCGCGCACCAGTTTTCGTGCAGTCCGCCGCGGCGGCTACCACCACCCCCCAGCCGACGCCGGTCGCCACTCCGACCGGACAGGCCGCGCCGGTCGTGCCCGGCGCGATGGGCGCGGGCGCGGGTGGACAGGACTCGGCGTCCCGCTTCCCGCGCGCCGGCCTCGCGTACGAGGAATCGGACCAGCTGGTCGCCGAAGGCGAAATCCAGGCTGCCCCCGCTGTGCTCGGCGTCGCCGAACGCCCCGCGCCCCAGACCGGGAGCGCGTCCACGGCGACCACGGAGGGACGGCCATGACCACCCTCACCAATGATTCGTTGCTGGCCGTCGCCGATCGGCTCGGTGTCCAGACCCTGCCTCTCGTCCTGGCGGTCGGTCCGCAGCAGGACAGCTTCGACGCGTGGCGCGCCGCCAGGGACGCCGCGGTCGCCGAGCTCACGGCTACCGGTGTCTTCGACGGCTACGGTGACGTCGAGCCCGACCTGGCGGACGCGCTGCACACCCTCGCCCAGCCCGATGCCGAACTCGTGGCCCGCAGCTACGGCGACGGCGACCGGCGCCGAATCTGCGTGGCCCGCCGTGGCGCGAGCCACGCCAGCGCGATCCGGGTCGGCGCCGGTTTCGAGATCGGCACCTGTGCGATCGACGGTTCCGACCGCGAACTGACCCGCCTCCTGCTCGCCGCGCTACCGCAGTGCCCGCCGGCGGAGGTGGCAGGCGTGAGCGTCGCGGCCGATGATCTGGCGGCGCGCTTGGATGCCGCGGAGACAACTTCCCAGTACGTGGACGCGATGTACGCGCTCGGCATCGACGCGCACCAGGCGACCGTCCTCGGCGCGGCCTTCGGCACCTGCCATGGCTACACCGAGATCGTCGCCGCCGTCCACCATGACGGGCTGACCACCCGAGCCCCTGGCGCGGTCGCGGTGTACGACACCGCGCGCGGCCGGATCGTCGTCGCGCCGATGACGGCGCCCGACGGGCAGGTGTGGTCGACCATAACGCCGGGCACCGACCATCGCCTCACCCAGGCCGTCGGTGCGCTCCTCGAGGGGCTTCCCGGTGGGGGGTGGCGGCCCGACTAAGCCATCTCTCGTTTCAACCATCAAGTAGGAAAGGTTCGGCACATGCCCCCTCAGGGACCAGTAGGTGTAGAAGCCGGCGGCGTAGACGGCGTCGTCTCCAAGCTCGAAGGCACGATCAACAACCTGCGTACGTCGGTCGGTCAGATCGACGACGCGGCCCAGGCCGTGCTCCGCGGCTGGAAGGGTGACGCCTCCGACGAGTTCGTGAAGGTCGCCCAGGCCTGGCACGACGAGGCCGATGCTCTGAACAAGAAGTTCGACCGGCTCACCGAGGCCGTCAACACCGGTAAGTCCACCCTCGTGAACATGGACGGCGCAGGCCTGTCCGGCGGTGGTTCCACCAGCGGTGGCGGCAGCTACACCAACCTCTGACCGCGAATCAGAAACGAACAGGAACTGAGCTCATGACCATTCTTTACGATCCCGCGGCGATGAACGAGCTGTTCAGCGACCTGCAGACCTACGGCGGGAAGATGAAGGGCGAGATCGACGAACTCGAGGGCGCCGCGACGGACTTCCGGGCGAACCTCCAGGGTGACAACGCGATCTCGAACTTCGACACCGCGCACAAGAACGTCACCACCGAGCTGACCGACACCCTCGACAAGCTCGACAAGCTCGCCGCCCAGGTCGAGTCCGCGCTCAACCGCGCGCTCGAGGCCGACGGCAAGGTCGGCGACGGTTTCGCCGACTTCTGAGTTCTTGGAGCGCTGGCGCGCTCGAGCGCGGCCCCCTTGGGGCCCAACGAAAACGGGGCGAGACTCGTGCCTGCGGCACATGGTCTCGCCCCGTTTTCGTCGGGCCGGGCCGCTACGCCCGCTGCGCGGGCGGGCCTCCTCGAGGTCGGCCCGTGCGGGGTTGGTCGGCGCTGTCGGCGCTGAGTTCGGGCTCAGGTCGTCGATCAGTCCGAACTCATCTCGCCGCGAGTGATTCGCCGATGTAGTGCATCTCGTCGGGGGTCGTCACCATCGACACCGTCGCGCTGCCGGTACTCGTCCGCACCGTGATCCGGTTCGGGGCGTACGGATCCTGGACGAGGGTGACGTCGGGGGCGATCGCCTCCGGATCCCGCTCGGTGGTGCGGATCTCGACGATGGTGGCGCCACCGAGGTGGCTGGTCGGGGCGATGCCGTCGAAGACCAGCACCGTGGTGGTCGGGTAGGGAGCCGCGGGAACCGGCGGCGGCCCGGGCGGGGTCTGCGGCGTCGCGCCCGCCGCGCGCGGGGCGATCGAGAGCAGCTGTGGGGTCGCGAGGTTGGCGACCATCGACTGCCACGCCTGCGGCCGAGCGGTGTGCACGACGGCATGGGCGCCGAGCGCGGTGGCACGCAGGATGACCTGCTGGGCCAGGTCCAGGTTTCCGATCACGTCGACGTGGCGGGTACCCGCGCCGATCAACGGGACCGCGATGCCCTGACCGCGTTCGTCGGCACCGATCAACTGGCCACAGCCGGTGGTCGGCACGGAGATGTCGGTGAGCGCGGCAAGGGTGCCGCGGTAGCCGTCGCGACCACCGAAGTCCTCGGCCGCGCCGATGGGCAACGTGTCCAGCAGGATTCGGCGCTGACTGCCCGGCAGCTCGCGCAGTCCGGCGACCGGCGCCTGCTCGTAGGGGGCCACCGAATCGAACCGGACCACGGCGTTGAGGACGACGGTCCCGGCCTTGTCGTACGCGCGTCCGATGCGCCGGGCGCCGGGATGCAGACGCAGCGTCACCGTGGTCGACAGCGAGGGCAGCGACCAGATCTCGGCCAGCCCGTTGGTGCCGATCATCGGCGCGGTGAGCTGGTAGTGGGTCAGGTGCCTGCCGAATTCGGATTCGAGGCCGTGCGCCGACTCGGTCAGGTGCAGCGGGTCGAAACCGTGGGTCAGCTCGCGTACCGCGCTGTTCATCTCGGTGGCGGTGAGGACCGCGGCGTCGATACCGTGGGTGGCGAGACGATTGGCGACCCGGCGAGTAGCGATGATCATGGTGCGCAGCGCACCGGTCGCGCCCCCGCCACGCTTGTCGACCGCCGCCGCGTTGGCCACCGGGTCCAGCCGCAGCACGAGCCAGCAGGTGCGGTGCGCGATGGCGGGCAGCGGGCCGAGGATCCGGTCGTACAGGTGCGCGGCCGCGCCGGTGCCCGCGGTGCGCGCGCCGGTGGCGATCACGTCGATGCTCACCAGCTCCACGTCGAATTGGTCCAGGCAGCGCGCGACCTCGGTCAGCGGCAGCAGCTGGTCGGCGCTGAGGGTGCCGCGCTGGAGCAGGGTGAGCGAGTCCGGCGGCGGATCGATCCGGAGCATGGTCAGCAGCAGATCGCCGTCCCAGCGCACGCCACAGCCGCCGCCCTCGGGCAGCGGCACATCGAACGCGGGTGCCCGGTCCAGGGTGTCGGTGCGGCCGCGCGCACGGCGCGCGAGCCAGCCGCCGAACCGCACCGCGAGCGTGCGCCGGCGGATCGGGACGAGCCCGATCAGCAGCACGGCCACCGCCCCACCGATCGCCCCGTAGCCCGAATTCGACGTCGCGAGGACCACCCAGGCCACGATCGCCGCCAGCACCGCGACCGATACACACGCGCGCAGCGGATACATCCGGAACAGCCAGAATTCCGGGTCACGCAGTGTGTCGTAGGCATTGTCGCCGGCGGTTTGCCCGGCGTTCATACTGTTGTTCAAAATCGTTGTCCCTGCTTGGCATCCGTCGAATCATGGTGAAGGACAATTCCGGATTTACGGTACCGTGTCCGACGAGATGGTGATCAACGCAGCAATGGAGTCCCTGTGCCGGCACAGCTGACAACCAAGGCCCAGGTCAACGGTTATCGTTTCCTGCTGCGCAGGCTCGACCACGCGCTGGTCCGCCGCGACGTGCGCATGCTGCACGATCCGATGCGGTCGCAGAGCCGGTCGATGATGGTCGGCGCGGTTCTCGGACTGATCATCGTGGCAGGCGCGGCCATTCTCGGCTTTCTCAAACCGCAGGGCGCGATCGGTGACGCGCTGATCGTCAGCGGTAAGCAGAGCGGCGCCATGTATGTGGTCGTCGAGGCCAAGGAGGGCGAGAAGACGCTCCATCCGGTGCTCAATCTCGCCTCGGCCCGGCTGATCGCCGGCGACGCCCAGACGCCGAAGTCGGTGAAGGACGACAAGCTCGGTTCGATGCCACGCGGTCCGCTGCTCGGCATCCCGGGTGCCCCGGCCGCCATGCCGGGATCCAAGCAGGGCGACAGCTCGAACTGGACGTTGTGCGAGACCACTCAGCTCTCGGCATCCGGGAGCGCGTCCGGTGCCACCGGCGGGCTCACCACCGCCATCGTCGGCAAGCCGGAAACCGGTGACCGGATCGGCGCCGCCGGCGCCGACGACGCGCTGCTGATGCGCCGCGACGACAAGACCTACCTGGTGTACCAGGGCACCAGGGCCGAACTCGACCCGAACAACTCGGTGATCGCGCGCACCCTCGGGCTCACCGGCAAGCAGGTCCGCCCGATCGGCAGCGCGGTCCTCGGCGCGACCACCCAGGCGCCCCCGCTGGCTGTGCCGACCATCGAGCGCGCGGGCGAGCCGGGCCCGGGCAAACTGTCGAATGTGCCGATCGGCGGCATCATCTCGGTGACCGGGGTGCAGGCCGCCGGTCAGGAAACGATGTACGTGGTGCTGGCGGACGGGGTACAGCGGGTCTCGGAATTCACCGCGGACCTGCTGCGCAACGCCGATTCGCGGGGCATGCGGGAGATCGCCGAGCTGGCACCGGACGTGCTCGACCGGATGCCGGTGCTGCACACCCTGCCGGTCGACGGTTTCCCCGAGCGCAAGCCGCGCATCCTGGCGGCCGAGGACGCTCCGGTCGCTTGCGTGCACTGGGCCAAGAACCCGGGCGTCGCGACCGCGCAGGGCACCTCGGTGGACGGTCCGGCCGAACGCGCCACGGTGACTCTGCTCGCCGGAACGAAGCTGCCGCTGGCCGCTTCGGCCAAGCCCGTGACCCTCGCGACCGCCGACGGCTCGGGGGACCGGATGGACGCGGTCTACCTGCCGCCGAGCACCGGCGAATTCGTGCAGGTCACCGGGACAGAGCCAGGGAGCCTGCGCCGGGAATCGCTGTTCTACGTGGCCGACAACGGAATTCGCTACGGCATTCCCGACGCGGCCACCGCCGCGGTGCTCGGGCTCGGCGACAAGCCGCGACTCGCGCCGTGGTCGATCATCGGTCAGCTGGTCCCCGGCCCGACGCTATCCGCGAAAGACGCTCTGACCAGCTACGATTCCTTGCCTTCCGCGAGCAAGTAGCGAACGCGGCGGGGGCCCGGTGCGCAGTGCGCCGGGCCCCCGCCGTATTCGGGCTCAGCTCAGATTCGGCACCTGACCCACATTGAGCGTGGCGACGATCCCCTTCAACGCGGTGCGCATGTCGGTCTCCTCGATCCGCATGAGCACGTCGTCGTCGACCTCGGCCAGGTCGAGGCCGTCGGTGTTGGCCAGCCGGAACTCGCGTTCCTCCTCGGCCGCCTCGATCACGTTGCGGATGAAGCGGCCGTTGCCCGCCAGGTCGACACCGCGGCGCGGCTGCCCGCTCTGGTCGGTGCTCTCCAGGTCGTAGAGGAACCGGCAGGTCTCGATCAGGGTTTCCAGTGCTTCCGGCGCCAGCTGTGAATCGCGTCCGCTCGCGACGATTTCACCGATCTGGCCCAGTTCTTCGGCTGTGTACGAGGGGAATTGGAGGCGCTTGGCGAATCGCGACGCCAGACCGTCGTTGGCGGCTAGTAGCCGGTCGATCTCGCCGTCGTAGCCCGCGATGATCACTACGAGCCGATCGCGGTCGTTCTCCATGCGCGCCAGCAGCGTGTCCACGGCCTCGCGTCCGAACGCGTCACCGCCGGAAAGACCGGTCTGGATCAGCGTGTACGCCTCGTCGATGAACAGCACGCCGTCCATGGCGCTGTCGATCAGCTTCTCGGACTTGATGGCCGTGCCACCGAGGTTCTGGCTCACGAAGTCGACGCGCTTGGCCTCGACCACCTTGTCGGTCTTCAGCAGTCCGACACCGCAGTAGATCTTGGCGACCACACGCGCGATGGTGGTCTTGCCGGTGCCGGGCGGACCGGTGAAGGCCAGATGCTGGCCACGGGACTGGCTCGACAGACCCTTGCCCGCGCGGATCTTGGCCAGCTGCGCGGACGACTGCAGCTTGGCGACCTGGTTCTTCACCGACGCCAAACCGACCTGCTTGTCCAACTGCGCACGCGCCTCGGCGAGTACGGTTTTCGCGCGGTCCTCGGCAGCGGCTTCGTTCATCGCGGCCAGCGAGAGGGCCGAGGTGGGATCCCACTTGTCGGTGCGGGCGTCGATCACCTCGCGGCTGGTGACCACGATCCGGAAGGTGCGATCGCGCATGGCGTTGGTGTTGGCGGCGAAGTCGGGCAGCTGCGAATAGACCTGCTCGAACAGCTTCTGGGCCTCGGCCTCGTTGCCCGATTCCCGCAGGCACAGGCCCCGGTTGTACATCGCGGTGAACTTGGCCGACGGGATCGGGCCGGCCTCGGCCTGTTCCATCCGCCGGATGGCCTCGCCGAAGAGACCGAGCTGCGCGCACGCCGTACCGACCATCACGTTGGCGCCGGTGGCCAAGTACGGGTCCTTCCAGTCCGCCGAGCCGGCGAGCACGGTCATCACATCGGGCCAGCGCTGGGTGTTGTAGTGCAGGATGCCGCGGATGTAGGCGCTGATCCGGTCGTCGATCTGCTTGTCCGGATCGTCGGCACGGGTGGCGCGCAACTCGGCCAGCTTGTCGAGCACCTGCTCGGCCTGGTCGTAGTCCTTGTCGGCGATCAGCTGGGCCGCCCACGCGAGCCAGATCTCGGTGAGCCCGGCCAGCGGGTAGTCGATGTAGAGGCCGGGGAGGAACCGGCCCGCCATCGCCCGCGGCGCGAGGCCGAGCCTGCGCTGCTCGCGCCCGAGCGAATCGAGGCTGGTGCGATGCAGGTTGAACAGCACCTCCTTGGTCACTTCGCCTGCGGCGGCGCGGCCGAGCCACGCGTCGCACATCGACGAATCCCATTCCGTCGCGCGCTGGAAGGCCAGCTTCGCGTACTCTTCGTCGCGCGCGGACTCCTGACCGTCGATGGACAGACCGAGCGAGAGGACGCCCGCGTCGAAGGCGCGCTGAGCCTGGCGAATGTCTGGCATGTGGTGTCGGACCCCGAAATCTTCGTCTGGTGGACAGCTGCTGTTCAATCCGGCGGCGGGACTTCGATCGCGCCGGTTTGCCCTGTCCGTTAGATTAGGTAACGCTGCCGTGTGGTCGCAACGGAAGTAGTCAGCTACGACTGAGAGTTCATCACTGGTGTCGACGTTGTTAGGCAATGAGCCCGAACTATGCCGAGTTTCAGTGATCGGGGGTGATACGCAGCTCGACATCGGCCTACCCGCCACGGTTCCGATCGCCGGATTCATCGGCGACCTGGTGGCCCTGATCCGTTCACGTGATCCCCGCCTGCCGGACGGGGACGAGGACTCCGCCCCGGTCCGCGCCCAGCACTGGACATTGGCCCGGCTCGGGCAGGACCCCCTCGCGCCGAGTCGCACCCTGACCGAGGCCGAGGTCTACGACGGCGAGCTGCTGGTACTGAGCCCGGTGACCCGCAAGGAGTCGCCCGCGCTCTTCGACGACGTGATCGACGCCGTATCCCGGCTCACCGCAGGC
This sequence comes from Nocardia sp. MH4, assembly GCF_019266065.1. Lineage (GTDB taxonomy): Bacteria > Actinomycetota > Actinomycetes > Mycobacteriales > Mycobacteriaceae > Nocardia > Nocardia canadensis. Next base: position 22,287 of record NZ_LPNR01000083.1, read on the forward strand.
GAGTTCCGCGGCTGGTCCGGCACGGCGGCACGGTGGGCCGGACTGGTGATCGCGACGATCGCGATCGTCGCCGCGCTCGTGCTGCTCGCGGTCTCGCGCGCCGACAGCGATCCGCTCGTTCCGGCGTTCGCACTGCTCGGCACCGGCATCGCCGCGTCGGCGGCCGCCGGTATCGCCGCCCGCAAGTTCGCGGATTCGCTGACCGGCAACTGGCTTTCGCTCGACGCCCTGCTATTGCTGTTCGGCGGTGGCGCGCTGATCGTGCCCGGTCAGCTCGGCGCGGGGCAGGTGCTGCTCGGCAGCGTCGTGCTGCTGGTCGCGGCCATCGCGGGCTACCGGATCACCGGAATCGGCGCCGGGTTGTTCGCCGCCGCGATCACCCTGAGTGTGTTCGGCGCGGTGGCGGGCACCGTCTACCTGCTGTGGCATCCGGGGTTGGCCAAGCTGTTCGCGGGGGTGTTGGTCGCGGCGGTGATCCTGCTGTCGTCGGTGCCGCGGCTGGCCGCGGTGACAGCCCGGTTGCCGATTCCGCCGGTGCCGACAGCCGGTGGGGCGATCGACCCCGCCGACCACGAACAGCGGCCGACGATCGAGGGTGTCGGCGCCGTCGGCGCGATCGCGCTGCCCTCGGCGGCGGGTCTCGGTGAACGTGCCCGTGTCGCCAATCAGATCCAGACCGGGCTGGTCATCGCCTGCGCGGTCGCCGCGCTGGTCGGCGCCGTCGGTGCGGCCGATCCGCTCGGGCCGTTCCACTCCGGTGGCGTCGCGCTCGCCGCGGTCGCCGCGGTCGTGCTCTGCCTGCGTGGGCGCTCCTACGCCGACCTGGTGCAGGCGGCCACCTTGATCACCGCGGGCGCGCTCATCATGATCGCGCTGCTGACCGGTCTCGGACTCGGGCACGATTCGCTGGAATTCGTCGCGGTCGCACTACTGTTGCTGACCGCGGGCAGTGTGATCGGGTTCGGCGTGATCGGCCCGCATCTCGAGGTGACCCCGGTGACCAGGCGGATGATCGAAATCTTCGAGTATCTGCTGATCATCACGATGGTCCCGCTCGCGCTGTGGGTCATGGACGTGTACTCGACCGCTCGCAACATATGACCCGCGCACCCTTGCGGCGCGCGGTGCTCCGGCTGACCTGCGCGGCGACCGTGCTCGGCGCCGTGGCGGGTTTCCCGGCGCCCGCAGGCGCGATCGCCCCGCCCCGGATCGACCAGGGCGCGCTCGACGCGGCGCTCGCGCTCAGCGGCAGGCCGGCCCCGCTCGAGCCGACCGAACAGCGCGAACTGTGCGCCGAACCCGTGCTGCGCGGGAGCGCGCCGAGTGAGCCACCGATGGCGCAGCGGGTGCTCGACCTGCCCTCGGCCTGGCAGTTCAGCCGCGGCGCCGGTCAGAAGGTCGCGGTGATCGACACCGGCGTCAACCGGCATCCGCGGCTACCCGCGCTGCAGGCGGGCGGTGACTACGTGAGCGATTCCGACGGCACTGTCGACTGCGACGGGCACGGCACGCTGGTGGCGGGCATCATCGCCGCGCGGCCCGCACCCGAGGACGCGTTCGTCGGGGTCGCTCCCGAGGCGGAGATCCTCACCATCCGCCAGCTCAGCCTCGCCTACGAAGCCAAGGATCGCGGCGCGGACAAGTCGCAGGGGTCGTTGCGCAGCGACGGATACGGCAGCGTGCTCACCCTCGCCGGCGCCGTCGTCCGCGCGGTCGACATGGGCGCGACCGTGATCAACATTTCCGAAGTAGCGTGCACCGCGGCCGGTTCCAACACCGCCGACGGCGCGCTCGGCGCTGCCGTGAAGTACGCCTACGACCGCAATGTGGTGGTCGTCGCGGCCGCGGGCAATGTGGAGCAGGGCGGACCGTGCCAGAACCAGAACGAAGGTTCGGGCTGGAGTTCGGTGACCACCGTCGCCTCGCCGGCCTGGTTCGCCCCGTACGTGCTCGCGGTCGGCTCGGTCGACGCCGACGGCAAACCCTCGGCGCTGTCGCTGCGTGGTCCGTGGATCGGGGCCGCCGCGATCGGGCGCAACATCGTGTCGCTGGACAGCAAACCGGGCGGCGCGGGCCTGGTCGACGGAGTCCAGACGATGGACGGCGTGCAGCCGGTCGACGGAACCAGTTTCGCCGCACCGTATGTCGCCGGGCTGGCCGCGCTGATCCGGTCGCGCTATCCGGAACTGTCCGCGCAGCAGGTGATCGAACGGATCACTCGCACCGCGCACGCGCCGGGCCGCGGGCGCGACGACGCCATCGGGGCCGGCCTGATCGATCCGCTGGCCGCGCTCACCGCGCCGCTGGCCACCGAGCCACCGAGCGAGGGCGCCGATGTCGGGCACGCGATCGCGGCGCCCTACGTGGCACCCGAGCCGGATCCGCGACCGCGCCGGGTCGCGATCATCGGTTCGCTGACCCTGTTGGCCGCGTTGGGAATCGGCGCCGCGTTCGGCTTTCCGTTCCGCAGGCGCGGTGCCGACCTCAACCAGGAATTCGAGTAGTAGAGGGATCGATGGCTACCGAAGGTTTCGTTCGTCGCCCCCGGATCGCGCCGCCGCGCGCACCGGGCGGTGAAGTCGCGCTCACCCCGCCGCCGGAGATCCAGCGCGCCATCCCGTCGCCGCTGATGATGAAGCTGATGCCGGTCATCATGGTGGTCGCGGTCGTCGGCATGATCGCGATGATGGTCTCGATGGGCCGCAATCTGCTGGCCAATCCGATGATGATGATGTTCCCGATGATGATGCTCATGTCGATGGTCGGCATGATGGCCGGCATGCGCGGGGGCGGCCCCAAGCGCGCCGTCGAGCTCAACGAGGAACGCAAGGACTACTTCCGGTACCTCGATCAGGTGCGCAAGGACGTGCGCACCACCGGCAGCAAACAGCTGGAGACGCTCGGCTGGAGTCATCCCGAACCGGCCGACCTGCCCGCACTGATCGGCAGCAGGCGGATGTGGGAGCGCCGCCCCAACGACCCGGATTTCGGGCACGTGCGGGTCGGCGTCGGCAGCCATCGCCTCGCCACCAAGCTGGCGCGTCCGGAGACCGGTCCGCTGGAAGACCTCGAGCCGGTCTCGACCGTGGCGCTGCGCCGGTTCGTGCGCACCCATTCGGTCGTGCACGAGTTGCCGACCGCGGTGTCGATGCGCGCGTTCCCCGCCATCAATATCGGCGGCGACCTCGACGAAGGCCGTGAACTGGTGCGCGCCATGCTGATGGAGCTGACCACCTTCCACGGACCGGACAACCTCGTCGTCGCGATCGTCTGCGCCGACCCGGACGGGCACTGGGCCTGGGCGAAATGGCTGCCGCACGTGCAGCATCCGTCGGTGCGCGACGGACTCGGCTCCGCCCGGATGATCTACACCTCGCTCGGCGAGCTCGAATCCGCGTTGCAGACCGAACTGATGGAACGCGGCCGGTTCATGCGCAACCCGCAGCCGACCCAGGGCCGGCTGCACGTGGTCGTGGTGATCGATGACGGCTACATCAGCGGAAACGAGCGCATCATCAGCGAATCCGGGCTCGACTCGGTGACCGTGCTCGACCTGACCGCACCCGAGAACGGTCTCGCGGCGCGGCGTGGTCTGCAGCTGGTCGTCGGCGACGGTGCGGTGTCGGCGCGCAGCGCCGCAGGCGTGGAGCGCTTCGCCACCGCCGACGAGGTCAGCGTGGCCGAGGCCGCGGCATTCGCCCGCGCCCTGGCGCGGTACCGGGTGGCGACAGCCGCGCAGATCGTCAGCCTGGGCGAGGGGACCACCAGCGACCCCGGCCTGATGGCGCTGCTGCGCATTCCCGATGCGGCCCAGATCGATCCGGCCAGGGTGTGGCGGCCACGCACCGCGCGCGAGCGGCTGCGGGTGCCGATCGGCATCACACCGGACGGCACGCCGGTCGAGATCGACATCAAGGAATCCGCGGAGAACGGCATGGGCCCGCATGGGCTGTGCATCGGCGCGACCGGCTCCGGCAAGTCGGAATTCCTGCGCACGCTGGTGCTCTCACTGGTCACCACGCATTCGCCGGACGCGCTCAACCTGGTGCTCGTCGACTTCAAGGGCGGCGCGACCTTCCTCGGGCTCGACTCGTTGCCGCACGTCGCGGCCGTGATCACCAACCTGGAAGACGAACTCTCCCTGGTCGACCGCATGAAGGACGCGCTCGCCGGTGAGATGAACCGCCGCCAGGAGCTGCTGCGCTCGGCGGGCAACTACGCCAACGTCAACGACTACGAGAAGGCCAGGGCGGCGGGCGTTCCGCTCGATCCGCTACCCGCGCTGTTCGTGGTCGTCGACGAGTTCTCCGAATTGCTCTCGCAGAAGCCGGACTTCGCCGAGCTGTTCGTCATGATCGGCCGGCTCGGGCGCTCGCTGCACGTCCATCTGCTGCTGGCCTCGCAGCGCCTGGAGGAGAACAAGCTGCGCGGCCTGGAGTCGCATCTGTCCTACCGGATCGGTTTGCGTACCTTCTCGGCCAACGAGTCGCGCGCGGTGCTCGGCATCACCGACGCCTATCACCTGCCCAGTGTGCCCGGCGCCGGCTATCTGAAAAGCGATGCGTCCGAGCCGCTCCGATTCAACGCGAGCTATGTCTCGGGTCCGTATGTGGCGCCCGTCGGCACCGTCGTCGACGACGACGGCGCGCCGATGGGCGGCCAGCGACCGGTGGTGTTCACCGCCGCGCCGGTCGAGGTCACCGATGCCACGCCGGAGCCGATCGAGACCGACGACGATCCGATCCTGCGCGGCAGGCTGGAACTGCCGCCGCCACCGCCGAGCGTTCCGGTCGCCGAGGAGGGGATTCCGGACTCGCTGCTCGACGTCGTCGTCAAGCGGCTGACCGGCCACGGCCGCCCGGCCCACGAGGTCTGGCTGCCGCCGCTGGAGGAATCGCCGACCGCGGACATGCTGCTGCCCGACCCGGATTGGCGCTCGCCGGTGAACCGGCACGGTCAGCTGTGGATGCCGATCGGCGTGATCGACAAGCCCTACGAACAGCGGCGCGACGTGCTGACCATCAATCTGGCCGGCGCGCAGGGCAATGTCGCCGTGGTCGGTGGCCCGCAGTCGGGCAAGTCGACGACGCTGCGCACCATCATCATGGCCGCGGCAGCCACCCACACGCCCGAACAGGTGCAGTTCTACTGCCTGGACTTCGGTGGCGGCAGTATGGCCGGCCTGGTCGGCGTCCCGCACGTCGGTTCGGTGGCGGGCCGGCTCGACGGTGACCGGGTGCGGCGCACCATCGCCGAGCTCACCACCCTGATGCGGCAGCGCGAGGAACGGTTCGCCGAACTGGGCATCGAGTCGATGACCGAGTTCCGCAGGCGCAAGTTCTCGGCGCTGGAAGCCAGACAGATCAACGGCACCACCGCGCCACCCGGGGACCCGATGTCCGCCGACCAGTTCGGCGACGTCTTCCTGGTGATCGACGGATGGGGCGCCATCCGTGAGGAATTCGATCTGCTGGAACCGCAGATCAACGCCATCGCCACCCAGGGTCTCTCGTTCGGCGTCCACCTGATGATCGGCGCGTCCCGCTGGGCGGAGATCCGCCCGGTGGTCAAGGACCAGATCGGCACCCGGCTCGAGCTGCGCCTCGGTGACCCGGGTGATTCCGAGATGAATCGCCGCACCGCGCACCAGGTTCCGGTCGGCAGACCGGGCCGCGGTCTCACCGCCGAACAACTGCACATGCTGATCGCGTTGCCCCGCTTGGATTCCGACTCCGATCCCGCGAGCATCGCCGACGGCGTCACCAGGGCACGCGAGGAGCTGATCGCGCTCTACCCCGGCCGGCGCGCGCCCGAAGTGCGCATGCTGCCGCTGAGCTTCCCGCGCGAGCAGGTCATCGCCGCCGCCAGGGACCAGGGCGTCGTACTGGATCGCACCAAGGTCGTCGTCGGTCTCGGCGAGTCCGAATTGCAGCCACTGGTACTCGATTTCGGGGTCGAGCCCCACTTCATGGCCTTCGCCGACGTGGAATGCGGCAAGACCACGTTGCTGCGCAACATCGTGATGAGCATCGCCGAACAGTCCACCGCCGCCGAGGCGAGGGTGATCCTGATCGACTACCGGCGCACGATGCTCGGCGTGCTCGAGGGTGACCAGCTGGCAGGCTATTCGACCTCGTCGCAGACCTGTGGGCCGATGATCCAGGAGGTCGCCGCCTACCTGGCCAAGCGGATCCCCGGCTCCGACATCACCCAGCAGCAGCTGCGCGAACGCAGCTGGTGGTCGGGCCCGGAGATCTATGTCGTCGTCGACGACTACGACATGGTGGTCACCGGTTCGGGCAATCCGTTCGCGCCGCTGCTCGAGTACCTGCCCCAGGCCCGTGACATCGGCCTGCATCTCGTCGTCACCCGCCGGATCGGTGGCGCCTCGCGTGCGCTCTACGACCCGGTGCTCGGTGCGATGAAGAACCTGTCGGTCCAGACCTTGATCATGAGCGGGTCAAGGGACGAAGGAAAGCTGGTCGGTGACGTGCGCCCGAGCAAGATGCCGCCCGGTCGCGGCACGCTGGTCTCGCGCAGTCAGGGCATCGAGTTGGTCCACATCGCCGACCTGCCGCCGGTGTAGCGGGTCAGCCGGGCAGTCGGCCGATCGGCAGCGCCTGGGTACCGGCCCGGTGGTGGGTCTGCCGGGAGATCGGCGGGCCGCACCAGCTGTCGGTCCGTCGCTCGAACAGGGCGCAGGACGGGCCGTCCGCGCGCGGCCCCGCGATGCGCGCCAGCGTGAAGCCTGCCCGGCGGTAGTACTCGTGGAGTTGGTGGTTGGACGTCCAGGCGTCGAGCCGGACCCAGTCGCGGTGCTTCTGATCGGCCAGCCGGGCGGCGTGCGCGAGCATCCGATGCCCGACCTGTCTGCCCGCGAACCGCAGGTCCACGATCATGAAATGCACGATCACCGCCTCGGCCAGCTCCCACGGTGACCACAGGCCCGGATCGGCCCGCTGGTTGACGGTGATCGTGCCCGCCGGTTCCCCGTCGACCTCGGCGATCCACGTCTCGCCCGCGTCCAGCGCCCGGCCGACCGCGCCGGCGAAGATCTCGATGGGACGGCCCCGGCCCGCGACCGTCCACTGGTCGGAACCGCGCGCGGTGAGCCAGGCGGTGCGTTGCACCCGCAGGCGGCAGATCAGCGGCAGGTCGCCCAGGGCGGCCGGGCGCATCCCCACGGTCATGGCAATGCGACGGCAGGTCCGGGTGCGATGCCGAGGGTGTGGGCGATGACGGCGGTGCCCGCCGCGTCGCCGAGTTGGTAGGCCAGCCGGTTGCGGCCCGCCAGGGAACGATGCCGGGTCGCCCGGGTGACCCGTTCGTGGTTGGCGCCGATGCGCAGGTGGTCGAGCAGGACGGTGCCGGTGGCGACGCCGAGCACGGCCGCCTCCTCGGCGGTGGCGGGCCGGGCGGCGAGGGTGTCGCGGTGGGCGGTCTCGCCGTAACCACGGTCGGCCAGCCGACGGGTGGTGCCCTCGGGAATGTCGTGGGGGGAATCGATGCCGGCGGCTTCGGCGAGATCGCGTGGGTAGAAACTCACCTCCCACGACCACGGTTCGTTGTCGAGGTATTGCACCACGGTGCGGGCCAGCACCCAGGAGTCGACGGCGACCCCGAGCCACTGCGCGACCTGGTCGTCGGCGGGCTCCATTCTGGTGCTGAACTCCTTGGCGGGCTCGCGGTTGGCGGCGCGCGCGATCTCTTCGAAGATGTCGTGCGCCGAGCGCGGCCGGTCCGGGCGGATGTGGTCGGTGACCACCGATTCCAGTACTTCCTGGTTTCGGACGATGGTGCCGCGGGAAGTAGCTGTGTAGACAAGGTTTTCGGCGACGAGCACTTGGATCGCGTTGCGCGAGGTGGTGATCGAGACCTGCATCTGCTCGGCCAGTTCGGCATGACTGGGCAGTCGATCGCCCGGCTTCCACGTGCCCGCGCGGATCTCCTCGCGGAGGAGGTCTGCGATCCGGAGGTAGGTCGGACCGTCCGCCATCATGCTCCTCGGTAGGTCGTGCAGGTAACGAAGTGTACTCGTCTGCGTTACCTACGGCCGAGTAATGCTTGACAGGAAGCTTGCGAGGTTTATTGTAATGAACGTCCTGATCCGGTGCTGTGCGGCGACGACGGCGAGGCAACGTGGCTGGTGCGGAGAGTTCTACGGTCGTAATGGCTTTCCCCGACACCTTGCGGTGTGTCGATCCCGCCGGGCCGCCGGCGACTACCGGCCTCCTGCCGCTCTCCGACCTTCTCGTCCGGGCGTGTCGCGGACATCGGGTGGTAGGGGGACCACTGCTGTGGTTCGCGCGTGATCTCGCGGTCCTGCACGAGAAGCGCATCGTCGGGCGCGGCGGATTCGTCGACACCGATCCGGTGGTCCTGCGTGAGATCGATTGCCGCCGAGCCGAACTGGTCCTCGCGATCGACGACTGGGTGCATCGCGGCGTCCCGCAGCACCGCCTGGGCGCGACCCTGCACACCGAGACGATCGGCGCGGTCATCGACCGGCTGGCCGAGTCCTCGGTGCGGGCGCACCACGCCCTGATGACCATGCCCGCCAACGACGAGATGCTGCACTGCGCGTGGCACCACCTGGCCGAACTGGCCGACGCCTACGACGACCTGGTCCGCGACGTGATCGCCGGTCGCCGCAGGCTGCCGGAGTGGTGACCGGTCGGCCCGCGGCGTCTCTCAGCCGAAGCGGTGGTGGTCTACCCCGAACTCGTCGGCGACGGTCGCCGCCAGTTCCACGTACGCCCGCTTGGTCGTCTTGTGCAGCCGGTGCAGATCGATCTCGGCGCCCTCCGACAGGTGCTCGTCGAACGGGATGATGTGCACGGCCCGGCAGCGCGAGAGGAAGTACTCGCGCAATTGCTGGACACCGACATTCGGTGAACCCTCACGCGGCAGGTTGATCACCACGACCGCGTTGCGGACCAGGTGGTCGTGCCCGTGCAGCGACAGCCAGTCCAGCGTCGCCGCGGCACTGCGCGCGCCGTCGATCGCCGCCGACGAGATCAGCACCAGTGAGTGCGCCAGATCGAGCACGCCGCTCATCGCCGAGTGCATCAGGCCGGTGCCGCAGTCGGTGAGAATGATGTTGTAGAACCGCTGCAGGATCCGGGCCACGGCCCGGTACTCCTCGTCGTTGAACGACTCCGACGCGGCCGGATCCCGTTCGCTGGCAAGCACTTCCAGCCTGCTCGAACTCTGCGAGGTGTGGCGGCGGACATCGGAGTAGCGCTCGATCGACGGATCGAGCAGCAGGTCGCGCACGGTCGAGCGGGTCTGCAAGGCCACGCGCTGCGACAGGGTGCCGAAGTCGGGGTTGGCGTCGACCGCGATCACCCGGTCGCCGCGGATCGAGGCGAAGATCGAACCGAGGCCGGTGGTGGTCGTCGTCTTGCCGACACCGCCCTTGAGCGAGAGCACCGCGATCCGGTAGTCACCGCGCACCGGCTGCCGGATGCGGGCGACCAGTTCCTGCAGGCGCCGCTCCTCGGCGGACATCCCCGGATTGATCGCACCACCCGAAACATGGTGCACCGCTTTACGCCAGCCACTGCCCGGCGCCTTCTTGACCCGCTTGACCGGCACGTTGTCGAGCGACGGCGGCTGGTAGCCGTGCTGGGCGTGCGCGCCCCAGCCGGGCTGCTGGTACTGGCCGGGTTGCTGGTACTGACCCGGTGCCTGCTGGTACGGCGGCACGGTCGGGCCGCCCTGGAACTGCTGGGGCGCGACGTCACCCGGCTGCTGGTACGGCTGGACTCCGTCGGGGCGCTGGAACTGCGGCGCGGGGGTGCCATCGGGCAGGTACTGCGGTGCCGGGGAACCATCGGGCGGCAATTGCGGTGCCGCGCCGTCCGGCCGCTGGTACGGCGGGACCTGGGCCGCATCGGGCTGCTGGTAGTGCCGGGTCGCCTCGGCCTGCGTGCCGTCGGGACGCTGGTGCGGTGTGGCGGCGCCATCGGGCTGCGGTACGGGCGCGCCGTCCGGACGGTGATACGACTCGGGCAGGTGGTGCGCGGGATCGCTCGGCTGGTACCGGCCAGGGGCCTGCTGATACGGCGAGACCGGGTTCGGTGGCTGCGCGAATTCGCCGGAGCGGAAACCGGTTTGCGGTGCCTGCGGCTGCTGTCCGGCCTGCCAGGTGGGCGGCGCGTAGTCGCCGGGGGCTTGATTCCGAGCGGCCTGAATCCGCGGGTCGTCGCCGCGGAACATCTCGGTCTGCGCGTCCGGCGTCGACGGGGTACCCGTGCCGTGCGACGGATCGCCGGGAATCGCCTTGTACTGCGACGAATGGTAGGTCGGCGTCTGCGAGACGTAGTGCGACTGCTCGGGGCCCGGCGCCTGCGGCGGAGCGATCGACTCGCCGGGACGATACGGGGACCCCGCGCCGCTGGGCGGCGTGGATTCGCCTGCGCTGTAAGCGGACCGGGACTCGGGGGCACTCGACGGCCTACCGCCGGTGAGATCACCCGGCAGGCTCATGCGAGTGGTGGCGTCGGCCGGCGCGGCTGTGGTGGGCGCGGCATCGTCAGGTGACGGTGCAGTGCGCGGGGTGGCCTCCGCCGATGTCGCTGGACGTGTCGGTGTGTCGGAGGTCGACGGGTTGTCCAGGCGCGCAGGCGGCTCCGGCAGGGGTGGCGGAATCCGTGAGGCGTCAGGTGACAGTGCGTCGGCGGGGTGCGTGGTACCCGTGGCGGACCGGTCGTCCAGGTGCGCGGGCGGTTCCGGCAGGCGCGGGGGAGTCCGCGTGGTATCCGGTGCCGCCGATGCCGTGTCACCGCTCGTCGGGGCTGCGGACTCCGGCTGATCGAGGCTGTGCCGACCGCGGGTGCTGCCTGCCTGTTCGCTGGACTCGGACGGGGCGAGTTCGCCCGACTTCGCCGGTGCGGCATCGGCCGGGTCCGGCAGTGGCCGGGCAACGGGCGCAGATGCCTGGTCGGGCGTGCGCGCGAGGTGCGCTTCCGGCGACGGCGGGCGCACGTCGGCGACCGCGTCATCGGGCGTCGGCCACCCGCCCACCGAGGCGGCACCGGTCGACGGAGCACCGGTAGCGGCATTCGTCACCGGGCCGAGCAGCGGGTCAGCGCTACCGGTCGACGGCGCGGGCGATTCGACGGCGGACGTCGGCATCGGGCCGAGGAGCGGGTCGGACGGGGCAGAGGTGGAGGGCTCGCCCGGTGCGGTCAGGCGCGGTGGCGCTTCGGTCGGCCGGGTGCGCGTGGGCGGATCCGGCAGCGGCGGGGGCGGCGGCAGGTCGGGGAGCTGGCGCTGTTGCTGGCCGGGGCCCAGGGGGGTGAACCCGTTCGACGGTGGCGCGGGCGTGCGTGTGGGCAGGGCAGGGCCGGAATGGTCGTCCGCCGATGCGGTCGGGTCGGCGTAGGAGGTGGCGGAGTGATGGGGCGGACCGGTGGGGGACACCGGGTCGGCGTAGGAGGCGGCGGAGCTCTCGTGCGGGCCGGTCGGGCCGACCTGCGGCGCGGCGGCCGGGCCACCGTGCGACGGCGGGCTCTGCGGAAAGTAGGTACCCGTGGGCATCGACGGGTCGCCGGTGGGCGCGGGTGCGGGCGGTGCCACCGGGGCGCTGTCGTTGTACGGTGCCCGCTCCTGCGGCCACGGCGGCGGCGAACCAGCGCCGACGGTCGGTCCACCCGGCCATCCGGCGCTCGGCTGATCGCCGGGAATCAGTGGGTTGGCGGTCTCGGCGGTCCACTCCGACTGCCGCCTGGGCGGCTGTTCGGCGGGTGGCCGCTGCGTGATGGGCTCGGGGGCGGGATCGGGCCGGTGCTGCTCGGGCTGCTGGTCCTCGCCCTTGCGCCGGCGGCCGCGCTTGTCCTTCTTGGCATCGTCGTTCCCGCCACGGCCCATGAAGCGGCGGCGTTTGGGTGCCTCGTCGATCAGGTCGTCCTGGGGGAGGTTCTCGACCGGAGCCTCGTAGCCGACCTGGGTGACTTCGCTCTCCGACAGCCACGGCGGCAACATGGGGAGGCTGTCGTTGTTACGACTCACCGGCGCGTTCCGCTCACCAGGGTCCCCCGATCTGCTCGACCCACATCTCCGACGCCGGTGAGTTTACGCGACAACCCCGGCGCGGTGGTGGGCGGTCCGGGCGGCCGACCCCGCCGGACCGGCGGCCGGTTCGGGGCGTTTTTGCCTCTGGAGTGCAGTACCGGTAAGCTTGAGCGGCGGTGCACCTATGCGCCGACTGTTCGCATGCCAGCGAGCAGCTACGAGGCAATCCAACTCAGGTTAGAAGCATAACCGGGATCGCGGAGGATATGGCGAAGAAAGACGGGGCCATCGAGGTCGAGGGTCGAGTTGTCGAGCCGCTGCCCAATGCGATGTTCCGGATCGAGCTCGAGAACGGTCACAAGGTTCTCGCGCACATCAGCGGAAAGATGCGGCAGCACTACATTCGTATCCTTCCGGAAGACCGTGTGGTCGTCGAGCTGTCGCCGTACGACCTCTCTCGCGGCCGGATTGTCTACCGCTACAAGTGAGACCCGCTCGACGCCGCGAGCCTGACGGCACGCGGCGTCGCATGGTGTTCCGGCCCTGGTCGGAGCGCGCTACAAGACTTCCCCAGTCGTCGGCTGGGGAAAAACTGTGTTCACAGACCCTTGTGGACCAAGAAAAGATTGGACGGACGTGAAGGTTCAGCCGAGCGTCAAGAAGATCTGCGAGAAGTGCAAGGTGATCCGCCGCCACGGCCGGGTCATGGTGATCTGCGACAACCTGCGCCACAAGCAGCGTCAGGGCTGATCCAGCCTCACCGCCGGGCACCGATCGTCTGATCGGACTGACCGAAAAGAAGAACTCCCAGCTCCAGCACGCACGCAGGCTGTGCGCGCCAACCACCGGTACGGAGGCCGGTGCCCCCACCTGAAAGACGGGGGGACGGACAGGGAGCAGACCTCCGCAACCATTAAGGAACCTGCCACATGGCACGTCTGATGGGCGTCGATCTCCCGCGCGAAAAGCGCATGGAGATCGCGTTGACCTACATTTTCGGAATCGGGCGCACCCGCGCCACCGAGATCCTGGCTCAGACCGGCGTCAGCCCGGACCTGCGCTCGAAGGATCTCAGCGACGACGACCTGACCAAGCTCCGCGACTACATCGAGGCGTCGGAGTTCAAGGTCGAAGGTGACCTGCGCCGCGAGGTCCAGGCCGATATTCGCCGCAAGATCGAGATCGGCTGCTACCAGGGCATCCGCCACCGTCGTGGCCTGCCCGTTCGTGGTCAGCGCACCAAGACCAACGCGCGTACGCGCAAGGGTCCGAAGAAGACCGTCGCCGGCAAGAAGAAGTAGGGATAGCGTATGCCTCCGAAGAGCCGGGCCGCTGGCCCGAAGAAGACTCAGAAGTCGCGTCGCCGGGATAAGAAGAACATCCCGCACGGCCACGCGCACATCAAGAGCACGTTCAACAACACCATCGTCTCGATCACCGACCCCGAGGGCAATGTCATCTCGTGGGCGTCGTCGGGCCACGTCGGCTTCAAGGGTTCGCGTAAGAGCACCCCGTTCGCCGCGCAGCTCGCCGCCGAGAACGCTGCCCGCAAGGCGCAGGAGAACGGTGTCAAGAAGGTCGACGTGTTCGTGAAGGGCCCGGGTTCGGGCCGCGAGACCGCGATCCGTTCGCTCCAGGCCGCAGGCCTCGAGGTCGGCTCGATCTCCGACGTCACCCCCCAGCCCCACAACGGCTGCCGGCCGCCCAAGCGTCGTCGCGTCTAGCGGGAAAGGAAACAGCTAAAAAATGGCACGTTATACAGGCCCCATCACCCGCAAGTCGCGTCGTCTGCGCGTCGACCTCGTCGGAGGCGACCAGGCGTTCGAGCGTCGTCCTTACCCGCCCGGCCAGCACGGCCGCGCGCGGATCAAGGAATCCGAGTACCTCATGCAGCTGCAGGAGAAGCAGAAGGCTCGCTTCTCCTACGGCGTCATGGAGAAGCAGTTCCGTCGCTACTACGAAGAGGCCAACCGCCTCAAGGGCAAGACCGGCGACAACCTGCTGCGTCTGCTCGAGTCGCGTCTGGACAACGTCGTGTACCGCGCCGGTCTGGCGCGCACCCGTCGTCAGGCTCGTCAGCTCGTCAGCCACGGCCACTTCGTGGTCAACGGCGTCAAGGTGAACGTCCCGAGCTACCAGGTCTCCCAGTACGACATCATCGATGTCAAGGAGAAGTCGCTGCCGACCCTGCCGTTCCAGGTCGCGCGTGAGACCGTCGGCGAGCGTCCGGTTCCCGGTTGGCTGCAGGTCGTCCCCGGCCGCCTGCGCATCCTGGTGCACCAGCTGCCCGAGCGCGCGCAGATCGATGTGCCGCTGCAGGAACAGCTCATCGTCGAGTACTACTCGAAGTAAGCGCTTTTGGTGGGGGTCGCGCACACGGCGACCCCCGCACTCACTGACGAGGCATCAAATAGCGGATGCCCTGAACAGGAAGTAGATCCTCATGCTGATTTCCCAGCGTCCGACACTGACCGAAGAGGTTGTGGCGGAGAACCGCTCGAAGTTCACCATCGAACCCCTCGAGCCGGGCTTCGGTTACACCCTCGGCAACTCGCTGCGTCGTACCCTGCTGTCCTCCATCCCGGGGGCCGCGGTCACGAGCATCCGCATCGACGGTGTCCTGCACGAGTTCACCACCGTTCCCGGTGTGAAGGAAGACGTCACCGACATCATCCTGAACCTCAAGGGTCTGGTCGTGTCCTCCGAAGAGGACGAGCCGGTCACCATGTACGTGCGTAAGCAGGGCCCCGGCACCGTCACCGCTGGTGACATCGTGCCGCCCGCCGGCGTCGTCGTGCACAACCCGGACATGCACATCGCCACCCTGAACGACAAGGGCAAGCTCGAGATCGAGCTCGTCGTCGAGCGGGGTCGCGGTTACGTGCCCGCCGTGCAGAACAAGGCGACCGGTGCGGAAATCGGCCGGATCCCGGTGGATTCGATCTACTCCCCGGTGCTCAAGGTGACCTACAAGGTCGAGGCCACCCGTGTCGAGCAGCGCACCGACTTCGACCGTCTCATCCTCGACGTGGAGACCAAGAACTCCATCACGGCGCGGGACGCGCTGGCTTCGGCCGGCAAGACCCTGGTCGAGCTCTTCGGCCTGGCCCGTGAGCTCAACGTCGAAGCCGAGGGCATCGAGATCGGCCCCAGCCCGGCCGAGGCGGATCACATCGCCTCGTTCGGTCTGCCGATCGAGGACCTGGACCTCACCGTCCGGTCCTACAACTGCCTCAAGCGCGAGGGTGTGCACACCGTGGGCGAGCTCGTCGCCCGCACCGAGTCGGATCTGCTCGACATCCGTAACTTCGGCCAGAAGTCCATCGACGAGGTGAAGGTCAAGCTCCACGCGCTGGGCCTCTCGCTCAAGGACAGCCCGGCGTCGTTCGACCCGTCCTCCGTGGTGGGTTACGACGCGAGCACCGGAACGTGGAGCGACAGCGGCACGTTCAGTGACACCGACGGCGGCGAGCAGGACTACGCCGAGACCGAACAGCTCTAGGTCGCCAGGGGGGCACCCCCGGTGAACCTTTCCCAAGGAGAATCCAATGCCTAAGCCCAAGAAGGGTGCTCGCTTCGGCGGGTCGGCGTCGCACCAGAAGGCGATCTTCGCCAACCTGGCCACGGCGCTTTTCGAGCACGGTCGTATCACGACCACCGAGTCGAAGGCCAAGGCGGTTCGCCCCTACGCCGAGAAGCTCATCACCAAGGCGAAGGGCGGCACTCTCGCCGACCGTCGCGAGGTCATGAAGGTCATCCGCAACAAGGACATCGTGCACGCGCTGTTCGCGGAGATCGGCCCCTCGTTCGAGGGTCGCGAGGGTGGCTACACCCGCATCACCAAGGCGCTGCCGCGCAAGGGTGACAACGCGCCGATGGCCGTCATCGAGCTGGTCCGCGAGAAGACCGTGACCAACGAGGCCGATCGGGCTCGTCGCGTCGCCGCTTCGCAGAAGGCCGAGGCCGCCCCGGCCGCCGAGGCCGAGGAGACCGTCGTCGAGGAGACCGTGGCCGACGCCCCGGCCGCCGACGAGGCCACCGAGGACAAGAAGGACGCCTGATTCTCTTCGAGTCCGGCCGAGCCCGTCACCCTTCGTGGGTGACGGGCTCGTTCTTTTGCCAAAGACAGGTGCGGAGGAAGCGATGGACGACACCGAGCGGGAAGTGATCCGGGTGCGGCTCGGGATCAGCTACGACGGCACCGATTTCACCGGCTGGGCGCGTCAGCCGGGACTGCGCACGGTGCAGGGCACGCTCGAGGAGTCGCTGTCGAAGGTGTTCCGCGAACCGATTCAGCTCACCGTCGCCGGGCGCACCGACGCCGGGGTGCACGCCGAGGGCCAGGTCGCGCATTTCGACACCACCGGCGAACTCGACGCCGACAAACTGCTGTACCGGATGGCGCGGTTCCTGCCCAAGGACGTGCGCATCACCGAGGTCTCGCCCGCGCCGCCGCACTTCGACGCCCGCTTCTCCGCGACCCGTCGCCACTACGTCTACCGGTTGACCACCGCCCGCTACGGCGCCGAGCCGTTGCAGGCCCGCAGCGTGGTCGCCGCCAAGCCCGGTCTCGACCTCGACGCCATGCGCGCGGCGTCCCGGCAGCTGCTCGGGCTGCACGACTTCGCCGCCTTCTGCCGCCGCCGCGAGGGCGCGACGACGGTGCGCGAGCTGCAGCGGTTCGACTGGGAGCGCGACGGCGAGCTGCTGAACGCGCGGGTCAGCGCGGATGCCTTCTGCTGGTCGATGGTGCGCAGCCTGGTCGGCGCCGTGCTGGCCGTCGGTGAGGCCCGCCGCACGCCCGAGTGGGTGGCGAGCCTGCTGACCGAGACGGAGCGATCGAGCTCGGTGACCGTCGCGCCCGCGCACGGCCTGAGCCTGGTGCGCGTCGACTACCCGGCCGATGCCGACCTCGCCGCGCGCAACGCCCAGACCAGGGAAACCAGGACGCTGCCCGCCGCGGGCGGGTGCTGCGGGGAGTAGCCGCCGCGCGGTTGCTGTCGCCACCGGGCGCACGGCGATACGATGGCAGACTCGACGTCAGCGAGAAAGCCGGGCAGATGGCAGACGATTCTGGTGGACGTG
The DNA here is from genome assembly GCF_019266065.1 of Nocardia sp. MH4. GTDB lineage: Bacteria > Actinomycetota > Actinomycetes > Mycobacteriales > Mycobacteriaceae > Nocardia > Nocardia canadensis. Next base: position 39,390 of record NZ_LPNR01000083.1, read on the forward strand.
CCCGTACGGTCAGGCGGATTGCCGTGGCCTTGCTGGTCTGCGCGACCGGCGTGCTCACCCTCGTGACGGTGCTCGCCGGCTACGCGCGCGCCGAGCTCCTCGATACCGATCACTACGTCGAGACCATGGCCCCGCTGGCCCACGATCCGGTGATCCAGGACGCCGTCGCCGGTGCGCTGACCCAGGCGGTCATGACACGCGTCGATGTGCGCGGTGCCGCCACCGAACTGGTCGACGCGCTCGACGACCGTCGTGACCTCAGACCGCGCGTCGAGGCGGCGCTGCGCAGTGTGCCTACCCTGCTGGCCACGCAGTCCGAGGCGCTGGTGCGCGACGCGGCGGACACGCTGGTGCGCAGCGACTCCTTCGCCCGCCTGTGGGAGTCGGCGAACCGGCAGGCCCATCGCGCTCTCGTCGCGTCGCTCACCGGGGTGGATGACGGTGTGCTGCGGGTGAGTACCGACGGCGTCGTCTCGCTGTCGCTGGAACCGATGCTGCGCGAGGTGGAGACGCGGCTCGCGGATCGTGGCTTCGACCTGGCCCGCCTCGATGTCGATCCGCAGGGCGAGTTCGTCCTGATCGAATCCGCCGACCTGGCGAAAGCCCAACGGGCCGTGCGGCTGCTCGACCGGGGCGCGATCGTGCTCGGCGTCGCCGCGCTGGGCTGCGCGATCGGCGCGGTGCTGGTGGCGGGCAGCGGTTCTCGGCGACGGGCGCTGCTCGCGGTGGCCCTGAGCATGCTGGTGTCGATGGTGGTGCTCAGCGCCGCCCTGCTGATCATGCGCACGGTCTATCTCGACCACGTACACAACGTCTCGCAGGAGGTGGCGAGGACGGTATACGACACCCTCGCCCAGCCGCTGCGGGTGACCACGCGGGTGGTCGCGCTGGTCGCCACGTTCACGGCGCTCGGCGCCTTCCTGGCCGGGCCGTCGACCCTCGCCACCAAGATGCGCGACACCCTCGACGGCGCGATCGCGCGGACGCGGCGCGGGGAGGGCGGCCGGGCCTCCCGCTTCGCCGCCGCGTATCTCGGCCCACTGCGGGCCGCGGTGTTGGTCGTCGCCGCGACGGTGTTCGTCCTCTGGGACTACCCGACGCCGTGGGTGACCGCGCTCATCGCCCTGGCGGCGGTGGTGGCCTTGCTGGTGCTGCAGATCCTCGCCCGCCCCCACCGTCGTGTGGCGTGAGCGGCGGTGGGACAACCACCGATTCCGGATAGCGTGCACCATCCCGGGTGACAACCGTTCGGGCGGAGGTGTCGAGGCAACGGCCGGCAGGCCACCGAGCCGGCTGGGCACGGCGTGCCGCTGGTCGCCTCGGCGCCGGTGACGGCGGCAGGGTCGACTGCCCGGCCCGGCCGGGGCCAAAGCGATGGTGCGGCAACGGGTTCTGGCGCCGTTGTCTACGATGCGGATGGAGCGTGCCAAGACGTTGCTGCGGATGGAGCCGGCGGGGCCGCTCGTTGCGGTGGCGGCCGCGGCGGGTTCGCCGCTGAGTGGCGGCTCTGCCGGGCGCTCCGGGCGGCGACCGTGGTGACTTCGGCGGAGTTCCGGGCGAAGCCGCAGGCCGCGCACTTCGTTAGCTAGTCGAACGGTGATGTTCGTCAAATTTCCTGACAGCGGGTCGGCGCCGGTGGAACGATCGGGCGATGCAGGGGTTCGAGGGTTTTCCCGAAGTCTGCTCGACCGAGCCGACGGCGACGCCGGACGCGTTCGGATTCTGGGCGGACCTGGTCGGGAGTGCGCTCACCGAGGTCTCGATCGCGCCCACGGTCGACGGCGAGTTCGCGGGCCGGATCCGCTCGGCGGACTTCGGTGACGTGGCCGTGGGGACAGTGCGGGTGCAGGGGCACGAGCTGCGCCGCACCCGGCGGCACATCGCCAGGGCCGGCGAATTCCATGTCATCGGCAGCGTCGTGCTCGGCGGCCGGGCGGAGGTGGAGCACGCGGGACATCGCGTCGTGCTGACGCCGGGGTCGATGATCTTCTACGACACCTCCCGTCCGATCCGGTGGCGGTCGGACGGCCCGATCGAGGATCTGACGATCCGGGTGCCCCGCCAGCGGGTCGTCGACTTCCTGGGGATCAGAGCCGAGGCGCTGCCCGCCGGGATGATGCTGGGCGCCGGTGGGGTCGGCGCGACGCTCGCCCGGTTCTTCCAGCGGGTGGCCGAACTGCACTATTCCGATCCGGCCGCCGCCGGGATGCTGGCCGCCAGCGGGATCGATCTCGTCGGGGCGGCCGCGGTGATCGCCGCGGGTGGGCGCCCCGGTCACGCGCAGGCGGAGGCGATGAGCAGTCAGCGCGTGCTGGACTACGTGCGCGCCAACTTCACCGATCCCGGCCTGACGGTCGACCGGATCGCCGATGCCTGCCGGGTGTCGCGCCGCACGCTGTATCGCATCGTGGCGGAGTTCGAGGGTGGGCTCGGCGCGGTGCTGCGCGGGCTGCGGGTGGAGCGGGCCCGAAAGTTGCTGGAGGCCGGGGACATCGGCTCGATCGCGACGGTCGCCGCGGCCTCCGGCTTCGCCACCGAACGGCAGTTCTACCGAGTGTTCCGGGAGGTCACAGGAATGACACCGGGCGAATACCGGATGGTTGCCCGGGCGCGAGTGGCGTTGCGCTGAGCGTGACCCGGCGACGCGCGGGGGTCGGTGATCAGCATCACAAGGTGGCGGCGGTCATGCGGCGGAGCGGGCCAAATCTCCTGTAAAGGCCGGGGTCGGTTGAAGATTTGAGTTTAGTTGATATTTCCATTTCGAATCACTCGTTGGCAACGACCCGCTGAATCTGGCAGGCTCGGACACCGGGCGACGGGTGATTCGTTGTTGCGCCCACGGTTTGCTGGTCGGTTCGCAGGAAAGCGAGGTGGTTGGCGTGGAGTCGTCTGAGCCTCTCGTCGAACTGAGACTGGACGACAGTCCGGAGATGGCCGCGGGTGAGGCCTTCGCGGAGTGGGAATCCCTGCTGTCGGAGAGCTATGTGCCACTGGCGGTGGATCCCGAACGCGACGAGGTGTTCCACGGCCGCATTGTGCGCGGCAGCCTGCCCGGCTTCGAATTGTCGACCGTCGGCGCCAGTGGCCAGCGTATTCGGCGTACCAAGAGCGGTATCGCGCGCACCGACGGGGAGTTCCTGTTCGTCAGCATCCTCACCGAGGGATTCGGCAGGCTGCACCAGGACGGGCGGATCGCGGTGCTGCGTCCGGGCGACATGGTCTTCTACGACACCACCCGCCCCTATCACTGGGACATCGACGGCTCCTGGTCGCAGGTGGTGGCCCGCGTCCCGCTGTCGGTCCTCGGCGAACACATCCCCACCGGGCGCGACGCGCTGCCCACGGCGACGACGGTGCACGCCGAGAGTCCGGCAGGCGTCGTCGCCGGGTTCTTCCGCGATCTGGCCCGCATCCAGCAGAGCGCGCCCGAGCAGGCGGTCGTCCTGGCGGACAACGGGGTCAAGCTGCTGGCGTCGGCGGTCACGCTCGCCGGTGGCGCGCTGCCGACCGGGCAGTCGGCCCAGGCGCTGTCGCGGGAGCAGGTGCTGTCGTTCATGCGGTCCAGGTGCACCGATCCGGCCCTGACCGTCGACGAGATCGCGCGCGCGTGCCTGGTGTCGCGGCGCAGCCTGTACCGCCTCTTCGACGAGACCGGCGACGGCCTGAGCACGGTGCTGCGGCGCATGCGGGTCGAGTGCGCGCAGGTGCTGCTGCTGCGCGATGCCGGCCGGTCGACATCCTCGATCGCGCTCGCCTCCGGCTTCGCCTCCGAGCGGCACTTCTTCCGCGCGTTCCGGGTGGAGACCGGGATGACCCCGGGGGAGTATCGCCTGGTCACCGGGCAGGTGCCCGCGAGCGGCGAGCCTCGCCGCCACACCGCGTGACCCCGCGTTTTCTGGGCGTTATGTCCGTATTCCCGTGGCATACTGTGCGCACGCAGGGCCGAGTGACAGAGGGGGCTGAGCGGTCATGAGCCAACGAACGACGGTGACCGTCCGGGCCGGCGACGAGCTGCCCCAGCGCGCGGTGGTCGAGCGGTGGGAATCGCTGATGAGCCAGACCTACATTCCGCTCGCCGTCGCGCCGCACCGCACGGAGGGTTTTCGGGGCCGGATCGCGGCGACGGCGTACGACGATCTGCTGGTCACCTCGGTGCAGGCCGGCGCGCAGACCGTGCGCCGGACGCCGCGGCAGGTCGAGGCCGCCGCCGACCGCCACATCCTGGCCAGCATCTACCTGGGCGGACGTGGGGTGCTGCACCAGGACGGCCGGTCTGCCCACGTCGACGCGGGCAGCATGGTCATCTACGACAGCGCCCGGCCCTATCGCTGGGAGGTCGACGAGGACTTCGACAAGGTCGTCGTCCAGGTGCCGATCGACGCGCTGGCCGCGGTCGGCGCACCCCTGGCCACCATCCCGTCGGCCATCGCGCTCGGGCCCGAACATCCCGCCGCCGCGGTCGGCGCGTACTTCCGCGGGCTGGCGGGCATGCAGCACGGCGACCCGGTGGTGGCCGCCGAGCTCGCGCGCCATGGCGTCGGACTGCTGGCCTCGGCGCTGCAACTCGCGGCGGGGTCGGTGCCGCGGGGCGCGTCGGCCGCCGAATCGACCCGGGCCGGAATCCTCGCTTTCATGCGGCGCCGGTTCGCCGACGCCGATCTCACCGTCGATACCGTCGCGCAGCGATTCGCGATCTCGCGCCGCACCCTGTACCGGCTGTTCGAAGGCGACGAAAGCCCGGCCCGACGATTGCTCCGACTGCGCCTCGAACACGCGTGCGAATTATTGCGCGACGGGCACATGCGGCCGATCGAAGAGGTGGCCGCGGCCGCCGGATTCGCCGCCGAGCGTCACTTCTACCGGGTGTTCCACGCGGAATTCGGAATGGCGCCGGGGGAATACCGTGCGGGATATGCGATGTGTGCCGGGCTGTAATCGAAAAGAATTCTTTTCCATCGGTGATATCCTCTTCCCAGTCGAGGGGGGTACTCGACGAGTCTCTACGTCGTGTGAATGCGAATACGACGAGGTGTCCCGATGACAGTCGATGTTCCGGCAGCAGTTGATCAGTCGCGTCTTCCCGGGGTGCTCGCGGTCGGCACCGGCGGGGCCGACGAGCAGTTCCAGCAGTGGGAAGCCATGCTGACGCAGACCTACGTGCCACTGGCCGCCCGCCCGGCGGGCGCGGAATCGTTCCACGGCCGCATCGCCCACCATGCCTATCCGGACTTCGGTCTGTCCCGGCTGGCCTCGACTCGTCAGCAGGTCACCAGGACGCGGTCGCTGATCGCGCGGGCCGTCGAGGAGTACCTGCTGATCAGCATCCACACCCGGGGTTCGGCCGTGCTGAGTCAGCACGGCCGCAGCACCAGGGTCGGGGTGGGGGAGATGGTGTTCTACGAGTCGAACGCGCCGTACGAATGGCGGGTCGGCGAGGACATCGAGCAGGTCATCGTGCAGATCCCGATGGAAGCCGTGCGCCTGCGTCCGGGGATGTCGGCGGTGCGGGTCCCGGCCGCGCGCACCATTCCCGCCGACGGACCGGTCGCGATCGTCAGTGGGTTCCTGACCGACCTGGCGCGGTTGCAGGATCGCGATACCGCCCAGGCCGCCGCGCTCACCGAAACCGCCATCGACCTGATCGCCTCGGCGGCCGCGCTGGTGGCGGGTCAGCCGCTGGCCGGTCCCGGCGAGAGTTCGCTGACCCGAGAGGGCGTGCTGGCCTATGTGCGGGCCAACTACACCGATCCGGCGTTGTCGATCGATGCCCTCGCGGCGGCGTGTTTCGTTTCCCGGCGATCGGTGTACCGCGTGTTCGAGGAGCACGGTGAATCACCCACCGATCTGTTGCGGCGGCTTCGCGTGCGCCATGCGTGTGGAATGCTGGTCTCCAGACCAGACCTGACGTTCGCTGCCATCGGCGCGGCATCGGGCTTCGCCACGGAACGGCAGTTCTACCGGGCCTTTCGTCGGGAAACAGGCCGAACTCCCGGGGAGTACCGCCGGTTTGGCACGGACGGTCAGTCGAGTGGCACGGTATGACAGTTTATGTCCGCGCTATCTGCGAGAGAGTGAATCGAACACCTTTCAAGGATTGAGCGACAAGGGGTCACGATGTTTGGTCGGGTACGCGTTGCTGCGGTGCAAGCCGAGCCGAAGTGGTTGAACCTGTCCGCCGGGGTCGAGCAGGCCATCGGACTGATCGAAGAAGCCGCCGACGGTGGTGCTCGGCTGGTCGCGTTTCCCGAGACATTCCTGCCCGGATTCCCGTGGTGGATGTGGCTCAACTCGGTCGATTGGGGCGAGGAGTTCCTCGCCCGCTATCTCGCCAATTCCTTGACCGCCGACGGCCCCGAGTTGCGAGCCATCGCCTATGCCGCGCGCCGCAAGGGTATTCACGTGTCGATCGGGTTCGCCGAGCGCGCGGGCCGCGAGGTGTTCATGTCGCAGGCGCTCATCGATGTGCAGGGCGAGATCGCCCTCGCCCGCAAGGGGGAACCGACCGGCCTCGAGCGCACGGTCTTCAGCGCGGCCGACGACGAGGTGCTGGTGCGCGACACCGAGCACGGCCGGATCGGCGTGCTCGGCGGCGCCGACCACATGCGCGCCGCGCTGCGCGCCCGCATGCACGAAGAGCGCGAACAGATCCACATCGCGTCGTGGTCGGGCTTCACCGTGTACTACGGCGAGGGCAAGGAGTGGGGCCCGGAGCTCAACACCGCGGCCAGCGTGCGCTACGCGATGGACGGCGCGGCCTACGTGATCGCTCCCGTCGCCGTGGTGCCGGTCGCCGGCTGGGAGGTCGTCGACGCGCGCCTCCCCGACCGTCGGCTGCTACGCGGTGGTGGCGGCGTCTCCCGCATCTTCGGCCCCGGCGGCCTGGAACTGGCCACCCCGCTGGCCGAGGGCGCTGAGGGCCTCCTCTACGCCGACCTCGACCTCACCCGCAGCCTCCGCTCCGCCCCGGCCGCCTGCGGCGAGCGCGAGAACTTCCGGGTGCCCAGTGGCCGGATCCGCCGGGAACCGGTTCAAGTCGAGCTGGCGGGCACCTGAGCGCCTGACGGGACTGTCCACGCCGGATACCGTAGGGACGATTACGCCTGACGTCGTGTGTCCCGGAGGGTTGGCTGCCCATGGCCATCGAACCGACAATGCTCGAGTTCTCCTCGCCGACGCCGCGGAGTGCGGCGCGCGACGAGTGGGAAGCGCTGATGTCGCGGACCTATGTGCCGCTCGCCGTCGACACCCATCCCGACCAGCCCTTCTACGGCCGGGTCAGCACCGGATCGCTGGCAGGCAGGGGGGATTTCAGTCTCACCACGGTCGCGGGGAGTAGTCAGGAGTTCCGTCGGACAGCGAGTCACATCGCCCGCTCCGACGACGAGTACCTGCTCGCCAGCATCCATACCGTCGGCCTGGCGTGCCTGAACCAGGACGGCAGGTCGGCGGTCGTCGGTCCCGGCGACATGGTCTTCTACGACACGTCCAGGCCGTACTTCTGGTCCAACGGAACCGATTTCGAGCAGGTCGTGGTGCAGGTGCCGATCCGGCTGCTCCGCGAGCAACCCGGTCTCGGCCAGCTGGACCTGCCGACCGCGGTCACCGTGCCCGCGGCCAGCGCGCCCGGGGTCGTGGCGAGCTTCTTCCGCGGTCTGGTCAGGGTCCGGCGGGAGGCGCCCGCCCAAGCGGAGGTGCTGGCGGGCAACGCCCTCGATCTGTTCGGATCCGCGGTGGTGCTGACCGCCGGATTGCGACCGGTCGAGGCCGCGGCCGACGCGCTCAATCGCGAACAGGTCCTGGTCTTCCTGCGCGAGCATTGCACCGACCCGGACCTGACCGTCGATGAGGTGGCGCATGCGTGCCATATCTCCCGCCGAACCCTGTTCCGGATGTTCGACGGCGCCGGTGACAGTCTCGCCGCGACCTTGCGCAAGATGCGCGTGCAGCGGGCGAAAAGGCTACTGGCGCGGCATCGTTCGCATCCGCCGTGCACCGTGACCTTCGACTCCGGCTTCGCCTCCGAACGGCAGTTCTACCGCGCCTTCCAGCAGGAAACCGGCATGACGCCCGGCGAATACCGTCGATCACACATCGGCTGACCCCTTCCGTTCCCGGCGAGCGTCGATGGTGAACGAACCGGCCGCGCCGGATGCGCACTGGTATCGGGTCTTCGGCACGCCCGGCTCGGTCGAGCCGCCGGCTGGCACTGATTGTCAGTGGGATGGCACGGCTGGTCTGTGGATCGGCGTACTCGCTGCCCGACACTGGATTCCAGTGCTGGGTGAGAACAGGGAGCGGGCACAATGGCGATTCGGGTTCGCGCCGCGGCCGTACAGGCAGAGCCGACGTGGTTACATCTGCCCGACGGGGTCGCGCAGACGATCGGATTCATCGAGGACGCGGCGGCGGGTGGCGCGCGGTTGGTCGCGTTTCCCGAGGCCTTCCTGCCGGGCTATCCGTGGTGGCTGTGGCTGAACTCGGTCGACTGGGGCGCGGAGTTCCGGGCGCGGTATCTGGCCAACGCGATGACCAGGGACGGCGCCGAGATGCGGGCCATCGCCGACGCGGCGCGGTGGGCGGGAGTGCACGTGGTGCTCGGCTTCGCCGAGCGCGCGGGCGAGGACCTCTATCTGGCGCAGGCCATGATCAGCCCCGACGGCCGGGTCCGGGTGTCGCACAAGCCGTCGCCGAGATCGCTGGAGCGGGAGGTGTTCGCCGACGGCATCGCGCCGCCGATGGTCCACCACACCGAGCTGGGCCGGATCGGGGTTCTCGGCGGCACCGATCACCTGTGCCCGGACCGGCGCGTCGCCCTGTGGCGGGAGCAGATCCACGTCGCCGCGTTCTCCGGGTTCACCGTGTGTCACGACGTCGACGACGACCTCGCCGTCGCGGTGAACAGCACGGTCGGCGAACAGTACGCCCGCGACAGCCGGACCGTGGTGATCGCGCCGACCGCGCTCGTCCCGATGACCGGCTGGGCCGCCGTCGACGCGCGCCCGCCGGGGTCCCCGATGCTCAGCGGTGGCGGTGGGGTCGCCCGGATTCTCGGACCGGACGGCCGCGACCTGGTGCCGCCGCTGCCGCCCGGCAAGCCCGGGGTGCTGTTCGCCGACTTCGTCGTCGACGAGTCGGCGAATCCGTGGACGGACGGCCAGGGCTACCCGCGGGCCTGCTGAGGCCGGTCAGGACCGGACCAGACGCGCGATCGCGTCGGTCGCCTCCTTGATCTTGGCCTCGGCCTCGGGCCCGCCGGCCACCGCCGCGTCGACGACACAATGCGAGATGTGGTCCTCGAGCAGGCCCATCGCGACGGCCTGCAGCGCCTTGGTCATCGCCGAGACCTGGGTCAGGATGTCGATGCAGTACTTCTCCTCCTCGACCATCCGCTGCAGGCCACGCGACTGACCCTCGATCCGGCGCAGGCGCTTGAGATAGTCCTCTTTGGCGGTGATGTAGCCGTGGCCCTGGTGGCCCGTGTGCTCGCCGCCGGTCGTGGTGTCGGGGGTGGGTGCGGTCACCGGAGGTCTCCTCGCCTGACGGGGTGCCCGGATTACCGAGCTGATACCCCCCTAGGGTACAGTTTCCGGCCGGAAATGTCAGATGCGGCCGCCGGCGCGGTCCCGGTGATGCGCCGGACCTGGCCGGACGGGAGAATCACCGGTATGAGTTCGCTTCCCCGGCCCGCACTCGCCGTCATCGGCGGCAGCGGTTTCTATGACTTCTTCGACAACGACGCGGTGCACGTCGAGGTCGACACACCGTACGGCGCGCCGAGCGCGCCCGTCGCCATCGGCGAGGTCGACGGACGCGCCGTCGCGTTCCTGCCGCGCCACGGCAAGCAGCACGAGTTCGCCCCGCACACTTTGCCCTACCAGGCCAACATGTGGGCGTTGCGTTCGCTCGGCGTGCGCCGGGTGTTCGCGCCGTGCGCCGTCGGCAGCCTGCGCGCCGACTGGGGCCCGGGCACCGTCGCGGTGCCCGACCAACTCGTCGACCGGACCGCGGGCCGCCCGCAGACCTTCTTCGACGGCGGCGGCGTCCACGTCTCCTTCGCCGACCCCTACTGCGACGACCTGCGCACGGCCGCGGTCAAATCTGCGGGCGACGAACTGCGCGTCGAGGACTCCGGCACGATGGTCGTGGTGCAGGGCCCGCGCTTCTCCACCAGGGCCGAGAGCCGCTGGTTCGCCGGACAGGGCTGGGACCTGGTCAACATGACCGGTCACCCCGAAGCCGTGCTCGCCCGCGAACTCGAGATGTGCTACGCCGCGGTCGCTCTCATCACCGACCTGGACGCCGGCCTCGAGGAGGGCGACGGCGTGCACGCGGTCGACGTCTTCGCCGAGTTCAAGAAGAACCTGGGCCCGTTCAAGGAGCTGATGCGCCGCGCGGTCGCCGCGGTCGACGGCGAGGACACCTGCGAGCGCTGCCGCGTGCACGCCGGGGTCTCGCTGCCCTTCGAACTGCCCTGATCACCGCGCCGGCGCGGTGACCTGCAGCTGAGCCAGCACGAACGCGGGCGCCGTACCGTCGGCGCCCGCGGGCAGCGGCGACACCTCGACGTCGGCGACCAGCCAGCCGCCCGCCTCGGCCGCGAGCCGCACCCCGGTCATCCCCGCGCGGGCCGCGCCCGCCAGGATCTCCGCCCGCGCCGCGACGATCCGGGCGCGGTCGTCGGGGTGCGGGATCAGCCGCTCGTCGATTCCGCGCCAGCGCAACCCGGGCACCGGCTCGGTGACCCATCGCACCTGCCGGACCTGCGCGGTGTCGAGGATGCACAGGTACAGGCCCGGTTGCGTGTCGCGCAGGAGCGCGAGTGTCGCGGCCTCGAACGACTTGGGCTGCGGGGCGATGCTGTCGGTGACGTCCACTGTGAGGCCGCGCCACGAGAACCGCTGTGCCGCGGTCCCGTTGCGGGCCGCGACCAGCAATGACCGGGGTCCGGTCGTCGAGTGCACGGTGGCGATGCCCGACCAGCGGCTGTCCGGGTCCGAACGGGTCAGCGCGGCGACGATATCCAGCGCGCGATCGAAACGCTCGATCCGCTGGAAGGCCTCGGCGCCGGTGAATTCGCCCGGCGTGGAACCGAGAGCGGAACCGAGACCGTCGGGGCGGGTGCGCACCACCCTGGCCTGCGCGTCGATCTGGAACATGCCGACCCCGAGATCCTCGGCGGGCGCCCGCTCGCCCACCCAGACCTTCACCGCGTGCGTCCCGGCGTCGGGCCAGACCACCGGCTCGGCCCGCAACCGCAACTCCGACCAGGGCTGTCGCGACTTGGGCAGCACTCGATCGACCGGTGTGCCGGAATCGTGAGCGGTGGCGATCATCGGTTGCAGCGCGACGGGGATCGCGCGCTGATACGACGCCCACTCCCGCGGCGTCGACCCCGTGGTCAGCATCGACCACCTCGCGCCGAGCGTCTCCACCAGCTGCCACTGCCCGATGATCACCTGTTCTGCCCCCTTCGGTTACTCCCCACCTGCGGATATCGAACGAAATCGCCTGCGCCCATCGTGCCCGATCCGCCGGCCGCCGTGGGGCGGGGGTCCGTCGATAAGCTCGCGGTATGGACACACCGTTGCGGTTGGAGGTCATCGTCGCCAGTACCCGCCCGGAGCGGTTCGCGCCCGTGGTGGCCGACTGGTTCCTCGGTGTGCTCGGCGAGCGGCCGGAGTTCGCGGTCGGGGTGCTCGATCTGCGCGATATCGCCCTGCCCGTCGACCTCACCGAGACGCCCGAAGCCGACGCGTTCCGGGCCAGGCTCGCCGCGGCCGACGCCTTCGCCGTCGTCACCTCCGAGTACAACCACGGATATCCCGCGTCCTTGAAGACGGCGCTGGACAGTGCCAAACGGGAGTGGCGGGCCAAGCCGATCGGCTTCGTCTCCTACGGCGGTCTCTCGGGCGGCCTGCGCGCCGTCGAGCAATTGCGGCAGGTGGTCGCCGAACTGCACATGGTCTCGGTGCGCGAATCGGTGAGCTTCGCCCAGGCCAAGCGGCGCTTCGATGCCCAGGGCGCCACCGACGATCACGCCGCGATCGACGCGAGCGCGCGGATGCTCGGCCAATTGGCTTGGTGGGGAAGAACATTGCGGGCCGCCCGCGCCGCCGACCCCTACCCGGGCTGACCCGATCAAGCCGGTCCTCGTGGCATGCCCGGGCGGCCTGCGGCTACCGCCTCCGCTGACCGGTCAGGCAGATGCCATCGAGCGTTGCCCGCGCGGCTGGCCGATGTAGGTCGCCTCGCGCGGGATCGACACCAGGGTGAGGTTCACCCTGGTGGTGCCGGTGCGCAGCACCACCCGGTTGCCGATCGCGCCCGGCTGGAAGATCTCCAGATCGGGGCGGGACGCGGGCCAGCCGTTCGGATCGCCGGTCAGGTAGACGGTGGTGACACCGGCGTGCGGCGCGGGGGCGAGCACACCGTCGACGACGGTGGCGGTGAAACCCGCGTCGGACTGGTGTGTTTCGACCGCGATGGTCAGCCGCTCCGGATTGCCGACGGTGTTGACCAGGTGCTCCCAGGCGTGCGCGCGATCGGTCCGCACGAGCACCCGCTCGCCGACGGCCAGCGCGCGGAACACCAACTGCTGGGCCAGATACAGCTCGCCGGCCACGTAGACCGAGGAGATACCGGCGCCGATGATCCTGGTGGCGACGCCGTTGCCCTCGTCGTCGGAGCCGAGCAGCTGGCCGCAGCCCGCCGACGGCAGGTGCAGCGCGCCGATGACATCGATCGGGTATTCGGTGGTCGGCACGGTGTCGTCCACCCCGGGCACCGCGATCGGCAGGTGCGCGAGCAGTGCGTCGCGGTGGCGGCCGTTCATCGAGATCATGCCCTTGGACGCGGTCTTCTCCGGCAGCTCCCGCGCGGTCAATCGCCATGCGGCACCGACACTCACCGACTCGGCGTCGCTGCCGGGGCGCAGCCGCACCGCGACAGTCGTGCCCCGCGAGGGCGCGACCCACAGCTGGGCGAGCAGATCCGAGCCGAGCTGCTTGGGGTCCACCGCGCTGCCGATATTGACGGTGTTGCCGATCTCGGCGAACTTCCACCGCTGGGTGAGCGTGCGCGGGTCGAGGCCCGCGGTGATCTGCTGGACGGCCTTGCGGATCTCGGGCGCGGTGAGGATACGCGCGCTGCAGTCGGCGTCCTCGAGCGTGCGCATGATCCGCTGGGTGGCGATGGTGACCGCGCGCGAGGCGCCGTCGGTACCGCCGCCGCGCCGGGCCGTCGCGTCGGGGCATTGCACCGAGTCGTAGCTGATCGCGAGCCAGACCGTGCGGTGCGCGGTCGCGGGCAGCGGGCCGAGCAGAGACTCGTAGATCGCGCCCGCGGGCGTGCCGGAGCGGCTGCGGTGGCCGTGGCTGATGATGTCGATGCCGCTGAGCAGGATGTCGTGCTGGTGCAGACAGGCGGCCAGCTCGGGCAGGGGGAGCAGGTGGGAGGCGTGCACCGCGGTGCGGGCGATCCTGGTCAACCCGCCCTTCGGGGGCAGCACCTCGACCACGGTGACCACCCGGCTGCCATCCCAATACAGACCGAGCGAGCGGCCGTCGGTGTCACGGAAGTCGACGGTGTCGCCGAGGGTGTACTCGCGCTTGCCGAGATAGCGGCGGATCGTGCCGATCCAGTCGAGGATCGTGCGCTTGCCGATCGGGATCAGCGGCACGATCGCGACGACGATCGCGATGCCGAGAGCGGGGAAGGGGCCGAGGCCGCAGACCAGAGCCAGGAGCCCCACGGTCAGGCCGAGCACCTGCGCGATGAGCAGCTGCGGCAACGTGATGCGACCGAACAGTGGACGTGGACCAGCACCGGTGTACTCGGCCATTGGTTCCTCCCCCGAACGTGAACAAGTGCTGCCGGGAACTGTACTGTGTTGCCCGGACGAGAGCACTGTTCGGGGGAGGAACCATGCCTTCAAAACCCACCACACGCTGGCAGGTCAGCGGCTACCGCTTCCTGGTGCGGCGGATGGAGCACGCCCTGGTGCGCCGGGATGTGCGCATGCTGCACGATCCGATGCGCGCCCAGTCCCGTGCCTACGCGGTGGGTTTGGTGCTCGGCCTGGTGGTGCTGGCGGGCTGCGGCATCCTCGCGCTGCTGCGCCCGCAGGACAAGATCGGCGACAACAAGATTCTGATCGGCAAGGAATCCGGTGGCGTCTATGTCGTCATCGACAACGTCGTGCACCCCGCGCTCAACCTGGCCTCGGCCCGGCTCGCCGCCGGTGAGGCGGCCAAGGCGGTCATCGTCAAGGAGTCCGAGCTCGGCAAGAAGCCGCGCGGTCAGCTGATCGGCATACCGGGCGCGCCCTCGTCGCTGCTGTACGACAAGGACGGCAAGGGCAGGCAGTGGTCGGTGTGCGACCAGCTCAAGTCCGACGGCACCGCCGATCTGACCACCTCGGTGCTGGCCGGTTCGCTCGATCTCGGCGACAAGGCCTCGGCGATGCCGACGAACAGGGCGCTGCTGGTCAAGGCCAAGGACGACGTCTTCCTCGTGTTCGACGGCAAGCGCGCCAAGGTCAACATGAACGACCCGGCCGTCACGCTCGCGCTCGGGATCTCCGGTGTCACCCCGCGCACCATCAGCGAGGGCGTGCTCAACGCGATTCCCGAGGTCCTGCCGATCATCGCGCCGGTCATCGACAACCCCGGCGGCGTGCCGTCCTACAACGTCAGTGGTCACAAGATCGGCGATGTCGTCCAGGTGTTCAACGCGCCCAACCAGGACTACGTGGTGCTGCAGGACGGTCTGCAGCCCGTCTCGGCGCTGACCGCCCAGATCATCCGCAACTCGGTCAACTCGACCATGCCGGGCACCACGATCCAGAACACCGAGCGCACCTACGCCAAGGAGTCGCGGGCGCTGAAGGTGGACAACTACCCGAAGGAACGGCCGGTCCTGATCACCGCCAAGGATCAGCCGGTCAGCTGCCTGTCCTGGAAGCCGATCCCCGGCGCCATCGACAACAACGACGCCACCGCGCGCGCCGAACTGACCGTGCTCACCGGTATCGACCTGCCCATCCCGGACAAGGCCAAGCTGGTCAGCCTCGCCCAGGCCGACGGCTCGGGACCGAAGGCCGACTCGGTCTACATCCCGCCCGCCTCGGGCGCCTACGTCCAGACCACCGGCATCGAACCGGACAGCCGCCGCAAGGACAGCCTGTTCTACATCGCCGACACCGGAGTTCGCTTCGGTATCAAGAACTCCGACGCGGTGAAGGCACTGGGGCTGGAGAACGTGAAGGCCGAGCCCGCGCCGTGGCCGATCGTCGGGCTGCTCGCGGGCGGCCCGAGCCTGGGCCGGGAGGACGCGATGGTCGCCCACGACGGCGTCGCGCCCGACTCGTCCCCGGCCAAGCAGCCGGTGGCCACCGTCGCCAACAGCAAGTAGTCAGCCGACGGGCGGGGTCTCCGATCGCGCCCGCAATTCGGCGACCTCCGAACGCAACTCGCGTACTTCGTCGACGAGTTCGGCCAGCGTGCGTTCGGTCCGGTCGGCCGCGTCGTCGACGGTCTTGAGCTGCTCGACGACCCAGCTGGTCATGGTGCCGATGGCGAAGGAGATCAGGCCGATGCCCAGCGTCATCAGGACCAGTGACACCAGCCTGCCCTCGCTGGTCACCGGGTAGACGTCGCCGTAACCGACCGTCGTCACCGAGACCGCCGACCACCACAGCGCGTCGCCGAAGGTCTCGATCTTGCTCTCGGGCGCACCGAACTCGGCGTCGAAGAAGGCCAGACTCGACAGCAGCAGGATCAGCAGCGAGCTGGTGCCGACGAAGGTGACCAGGCGCGTTCGCGGGTGCGTCGCGCGATTGAGCGTGTCGAGCAGCAGCAGCGCGGCGCGCACCAGGCGCAGCGGACGAAACGGCGGCACCAGCACGACGAGCAGGTCGAGCGGATGCTTGCGGACGAATCGGCGCCGATCGGTGGACAACCGCAGCCGGACCGCGAAGTCCACCGCGAAGACCGCCCAGATCCCGACATCGGCCCACACCAGGCAGGCGTCCAGGGTCGGCGAAGCGTCGGTGTCGAGCACCCGCCACGCGTACAGCAGCAGGAACAGCACGGCCAGCACCATCATCGGCAGGTTGGTCGCCTGCTCCCACCGCTGCCGACGGGTCTGCGGGCGCTGCTCTGTGGTCAACGGATCCATACTGCTACCTGGGTCGACGGGCTGCGCGGAGTGCGCTCGACCAGGACGGTACCGCGTCCGCTCCCTCAGGTGTCCTCGCGTACTCCGAATCGACGCCGGATCGGGAACGAGGCGAGCATGCCGAGCACGAACAGCAGCCCGACCACGCCCGCGCCGATCAACCCGACGTTCCTGGCCGTGTTGTCCGGCACCGGGGCAGGCGCGGGAACCGCGAGCTGCACCTGCTTGGCCGGCGACGGCCGCTTGGGTGGCAGCGCCCCGGTGACCTCGGCGGTGAGCGCCGCGATCGGATCGACGCTGCCGTACCCGATGTACTGGTTCCAGCCCTCGGCGGGCGCGTGCGCGGTCGCCTGGATCCGCTTCATCACCTCTTTGGCACTGAGCTCGGGGAACCGCGCGCGCACCAGCGCCACCACCCCGGACACCAGCGGTGTCGCGAAGCTGGTGCCGCTGATCGGGCTGGTCTGGCCCTGTTGGTTCACCGTTCCGGTCGCGGTGCCGGGCCCGCGCGGGTTCAGCGAGGTCATGTTCTCGCCGGGCGCGGCGACGCTGAGCCACGGCCCGGCGACGGTGAACTTCGACGGTGCGCCGTTCGCGTCGATCGAACCGACGGCCAGCACGTACTCGTCCCAGCGCGCCGGGCTGACGTTCATCGCCGTCTTGGTCCACGGGTCGGCGTTGGGCTCCAGCGGATCGACCACCGTGTTCGCCGTCTTGCAGGTATCCGAATTACCCGCCGCCACCACAGGAACCGCGTTCTTGACCTCGACCGCGTACTGCAGGGCCGCGCCGATCGCCCGGTCGTTGACGTCCTTGTTGGTGCCACACCAGACTTCGGAGACGTTGATGACGCCCGCGCCCATGTCGGCGGCGCGCCGGATGGCCGAGGCCATCGTGTTCAGGTTGCCGTAGCCGTCGGGCAGGTCCTCGGGCGCCTTGTTCCGGTTGGCGCCCTCCTTCTGATACATCTTGCTGGTCTGCCGGATCGTGAGGATGCGAGCCTCCGGCGCCACTCCCGCGAATCCCTGGCCGGGCACCTGGGTCGCCGCGATCAAACCGGCCACGAAGGTGCCGTGCGCGTCGCAGTCCTCGGCACCGTCACCGGAATTGGCGACGAAGTCGCCGGCCGCGATCATGTCGGGCAGGCGGTCGTGCCTGCTCACGCCGGTGTCGATCACCGCGATCAATTGGCCTGCGCCGCGCGAGAATTCCCACGCCCGAGCCAGATCGAGGGACCGTTGCGCGTCCGGGATGGCTGGCCCGTCGCCACCGGTGGCCACCGTGGTGCACACCGCGTTCGAGCCGACTTCGGTCTTCTCCGGCGGCGCGGCCGGATCGCCCGCGGGCAGATTGGCGGGATCGGCGGCGGGCGGCCGGTCGGCCGAGGCGGGCGCCGCGCCCAACCCGAACGACGCGCCCACACCGAGCGCCAC
>NZ_LPNR01000084.1 GCF_019266065.1 Nocardia sp. MH4
GCCCGGCGGCTCAGGCGCGGTCGGCGCAGACCCAGGCGGCGCGGCACCCGGCGGTCCCGGTGGGCCCGCGGGCGGTCCCGGCGCCACCCCCGGCGTGAACGGCAGCACCGTCGCCCTCCCGTTCGGCCTCGTCCCCGAACGCACCCCGGTCCTGGGCAGCTACTCCACCGGCGCGCCCCAACGCACTCAGCTGACCACCCAGTGGTATCGCTTGGACCTCGCTGCCGCCCAACAGGATTCGGCGTACCGGGTGGTGATCCTCACCGTGGCGGGCCGCATCGAATCCGTGGCCCCCGACGGCAGCCCCCTGCCGGGACAGCGCTTGCGGGTCGAGTTCGCACGCCGCGCGGACGACGGAAACGTCACGCCCACCGGCGAACTCACCCCGCCCACGGTCGGCGGCGCGCCCGGCTGGCGGAACCTGCCGATCGACCTGGACGAGATTCCCGCCGGCACCACGGCGGTCCGGCTCGTCGCCGCGGCGGGCGAACCCGATCCGATGCAGTGGCTGGCGGTCACGCCCCCGCGCCTGCCGAAACTCTCGTCGCTGAACACCGTGGTCGGCACCACGGCTCCGGTGCTCGGGGATTTCCAGGTGGGACTGGCCTTCCCGTGCCAGCGGCCGTTCGATCACCGCAGCGGTGTCGCGGAGATGCCGATCTGGCGGATCCTGCCGGACAAGCTCAACGCGCAGGTCTCCGAGACCTGGCAGGGCGACACCGGCGGCGGCCCGCTGGGCTGGACGGGGCTGCTCATGCAGTCGCGCACCCTTCCGGCCTACCTCGCCGAGGACTGGACCAGGGACTGGGGCGAACTCCAGCGCCTCACCCGCCTGATCGCCGCACCGACGGCGGAGATCACGGTCCGCGCCGACGACCGGTGGGGCTGGACGAACGAAAGCCCCATCAGGACAAGCTGACCCGGCGCAAAAGAAACCGCCGTTGCCTCCATGGAGACAACGGCGGTTTCGCGCAGGAAAGACTACTTCGGCGGCTCACCCGCGGGCGGCTGGCCACCGGCGGGCGGCTGCCCCGGCGCACCGGCCGGCGGCTCCCCACCGGCGGGCGGCGCACCGGCGGGCAGCGGCTTGCCGATATTGCGCGCCATGTCCGGCATCAACCGGATGGCGACCTGCTCCCAGGTGCCCCAGTTGTGGATGCCGATGTCGGGGAAGTCGTAGCTGACGTTGGTGTATCCCAGTGCGGTGAGCCGCTTCTCGAACGAGCGGGTGTTGGCCAGCGCGATCGCCTCGAGCGGCATGCCCTGGGTGATCGCGTCGATCGAGGACAGGTCCTGATCGGCCGGCTTGGCGCTGCCCGCAGAGATGTAGAGGCGGGTGTTGTTGGCGATCAGCTTCTCGGCGAACCCGTAGGGGTCCATCCGCTTCCACTTCTCGCTGCCCGCGGGCGCCATCGCCTCGATGTTGTAGCCACCACTGGCGATCATCGCGCCGGCCAGCGCCTCACGCATGCCCGGCATGGACATGTGCAGGTAGCCCGACAGCGAGCCGGCGTAGGTGAACTGCTCGGGGTGGTAGGCCGCCATCAACAGTGCCGCGCTGCCACCGCTGGACAGCCCGACCACGCCGTTGCGGCTGTTGCTGAAGCCCAGCCGGGACTTCAGCGCGTCCGGCAGGGTCTTGGTGATGAAGGTTTCCCACTGATAGGTGTTGGTCTTGCCCTGGGTGTCCTCCCAGCCGCCGATGGCCGAACCGGAGTCGGCGCTGGGCAGCAGGGACCCGTCGGGGTTGACGCCGTTGAAGCTGCTCGGCTGGTCCCAGTCGGCGTAGAAGCTGGACTGACCGCCGACCGGCATCACCACGTTGATGTTGAACTTGGCGATCTGGGCGGGGATGGAGGTGTGCTTCTCCCAGCCGTTCAGGTCGTCCTCGGCGCGTTCACCGTCGAGCAGGTAGACCACCCGGTCGGTGTTGCCGTCGGCCGCCCGCAGGATGCGGGTGTTGATGGTGCCCATCGAGGAGTCGACCGGGAAGTCGATCGCCGCCGGGTCGGCGTCGGCCGCCGCCGGAGCGACCGTGGCCACCGACGCGCCGAACGGCAGCAACGCGGCCACCGCGGCACTCGCCAGGAGTCTGCTCGTGCGGTGTCGGCGCTCCTGCGCCCCTCCCACAGTTACGCCACGCATGATCGTGTTCGGACCTTTCCGTTGTGCGGCCGAGCCGCTCCCCACTCCATCCGGCCGCGGCGAGACAGCCTGCGGACGGATCCTGCCGGGCAGCATAGCGCGCCCCCGATCCGAGGGGCATATCGAAAACCGATGTGACGCAGTTCTCTTCGGCGCGCGCGCTCACCCGGTCGCGTCGACGCGGGAGACACAGAATCCGTCGGTGCCGTGGTCGAGGGTGAGATACACCTGCTTCGAGGCGCCATCGGCGCTGGTCACCGGCGCGCTGACGGTGACGGCCGAACCGGTCGAGCCACGCACCGTGAGCGCCTTGTCGTCGAAGCGCTTCGCCCCCGACAACGCGGTGCCCAGCTGGGCGCCGGTGCACAGCAGCGGATAGTCGGGTTCCACGTCGGCCGGATTCACCGGATACCCGACCACCCGGCTCAGATACCGCTCGGCGGTGTAGCGGGCCTGTTCGTCGGTGAGCCGCGTCGCCGACCGGTCGCTGACGATCGGGCAGCCGTAGCCGGACCGCAACTCGCTGGGGCGCAGGCTCACCTTCAGCACGTCGTTCTGCCAGTACGGACCGAACTGGCCGAGGACGCCGGGGCGGCGCACCGCGTCGGTGATCTGTTCCACGTCGCCGTACATCCGGGGGATCTCGACCGGCGACTGGGTCCAGCACTTGCGGATCAACGCGGCGATGTCACCGGCGCGGACGTCGTCGAGCCAGGGCCGCAGCACCGTCGCCGCGGTCGGGCTGTCGGGAACCGCGCCGATCTGCGCCGCCTGTGCCGGTCCCGGCGCGTTCGAATTACCGGGCGAGACAAAATCTTTGGCGGTGAGCACGGCGATCGCGGTAAGTCCGGCGACGGCGGCGGCCGCGCCGACGCCGACCAGGATCGACCGTGTCCGCGACCGGGGCCTGTCCGCGGGTCCCGGCAGCTCGGCCGACCGGGACACCAGCGTCTGGGCCGACAGCGCGGTGTCCGGCATGGTGCCCGCCAGCGCCGCGACCGCCGCGTCGGCGAGCTCGCCGCACGAGGCGAACCGGTCGCGCGGATTCTTCGCCATGGCCCGCGCGATCACCGCGTCCATGGCGGGCGGCAGCGCCGGGTTGCCCGCCGACGGACGTGGCGGCGCTTCGATCAGGTGCGCGCTGATCATCGCGGCCGGGCTGTCGCGCTGGAACGGCACGAAGCCGGTGAGCAGCTCGTAGAGGGTGCCGCCGAGCGCGTACACATCGGTGCCGACGTCGAGCGGTTCGCCTTCGAGCTGCTCGGGCGCCGCGTAGGCCAGGGTGCCGAGCACCGAGCCTGCCGAGGTGAGGCTGGTCGTCTCGCCCATGCTGCGGGCGATCCCGAAATCGGTGACCAGCACCTCGTCGGCGCCGTCGTCGGTGCGCGCGATCAGCAGGTTCGCCGGCTTGATGTCGCGATGCAGCAGCCCCTGCCGGTGCGCGTAGTCCAGACCCTTGGCCGCCTCGGCGACGATCCGCACCGCCCGCTCGGGGGTGAGGATCGCCAGGCCGTGGCGCAGCAGCTGAGCCGCGTCGAGGCCGTCCACGAACTGCATGGCGATCCACAACCGGTCGCCGTCGACGCCGCGGTCGAAGATCTGCACCACGTTCGGATGCCGCAGCCGCGCGGCCAGATCCGCCTCCCGCTCGAAGCGGGCGCGGAAGGTCGGTTCCACCGCGAGCCGCGCGTCGAGCACCTTCAGCGCGTCCCGGCGCGGCAGCCGGGGATGTCGCGCCAGATACACCGCGCCCATGCCCCCGCCGCCGAGCCTGCGTTCGATGCGGTATCCCGCAAGGCTCGCCCCTGGCCCGAACTCCATCACCCGGTCAGGCTAACGGCTGTCTTCCGGCGCCGCCGCCGGCTGGATCGGACTGCGCCGGTTCATCGGTGGTGGGCGGCGAAGAAGTCCCAGATCAGCCTGGTTGCGTCGAGGGGGCCGCGCTGGTCGGCGCCGGGCCATTCGTGTCCCGCACCGGCCACCGTGACGAGGTCGACCGCACGGCCGTCCCGGCAGGTCGCGCGCAGGGTCGTCACCCGATCGCCGGCCGTGGCGACCGGTGCCGCGCAGGCGTCGACCATCCGCCAGAACGCGTTCAGCTCCGGCACCGCCGGCCCGTCGATTCGCGCTGCGCCGCTGCCGGGCGCACCGTCGTAGCGAATGTTCTCGTCGTCGGTGCCGTGCACATGGATCACCGAAGCGGGCGCCGGATGCTCGCAGTCGCCGAGCTGGGTACCCGCGACCGCACCGACGGCGGCGGCGAGCGCGGTGCGGCACGCCATCGCGTAGGCCATCATGGCGCCGTTGCTCATGCCGGTGAAGTAGATCCGCTCGTGGTCGATCGGCAGGGCGCGGGCGATCTCCGCGAGCATTCCGGTCAGGAAGCCGACGTCGTCCACGCCGGTCCGGCCGGGAGTACCGCAGCAGTCACCGCCGGCGTTCCAGGCCCGGCCGATTCCGTCGGGATAGGCGACGACGAAACCGGCGTCGTCGGCGGCGGCGTCCCAGCCGTAGGCGCGCTGCGCCTGCGCACCGGAGCCGAGGCCGCCGTGCAGCACGACCACCAGCGGCGCACGCGCCGACAGCACTGCGGGCCGGTAGACGCGGTAGCTCCTGGTGTGGCCGTCGTGCGCGAGCTCGTGCGACGAGGTCACGGCGCCGACCGGCGTCGCGCTCCCCGGATCCTCCCGGAGTACGACGATGCCCGCGACGAGCAGCACCGCGGCGACAGCCGCCGCGGTGAGCGTAGCGATCCGCATGGCACCAGTGAACCGGCCCACGCGCCGCCGGGCAACAGGGCGGCAGATCCGGCGGCGCTAGGCTGGATGATCTATTCGTGGCCGCGACCTCACCCGGCGGCCCTGCGCAGGACGGGACCCCGTGAGACTCGCTGTACGCCTGATGTTGATGCTGTTGATTCCGGCGGTGCTGTTCGCGCTGCCCTGGTGGACGCTGGTCGCGGCGCCGTCCGGCGGCACCGGCACGCTGTTCTGGGTCGGGACCGCGGTGTGCGTCCTCGGGTATCTGTGCCTGCCCGCCACGATGTTCCTCGGCCACGGTCCGGCCCAGTCCGATCCGGCGGTGATCGTCGGCGACACCCTGCTCGGGGTGCTGTGGGTGGTGTTCTCGTGGTCGGTGCTCGGCGTATTCGTGCGCGGTGGGCTGGCCGTCGCCGGGGTACAGGGCCTGCTCGCCGCGCGGATCGTGGCGCTCGGGGTACTGATCGTCTCGGTCGCGCTGATCGCCTGGGGTGTCTACGAGGCGCGCCGGGTGCCGCGGGTCCGCACCGTCGACGTCGCCCTCCGCGGCCTGGCCGCGGGCCTGGACGGACTGCGCGTCGTGGTCGTCACCGACACCCACTTCGCCGCGCTCGATCGGCAGCGCTGGTCGGAGCGCGTGGTCGACGTGGTCAATGCCCAGCGCCCCGATATCGCCTGCCACGCCGGTGATCTCGCGGACGGCTCGGTGGTGAAGCGGCGCGCCCAGGTCGACCCGCTGGCCCGTGTCGAAGCCCCGCTGGGCCGGTTCTACATCACCGGCAACCACGAGTACTTCGGTGACGCGCAGGGCTGGATCGACCACATGGCCTCGATCGGCTGGCAGCCGCTGCACAACGCGCACCGGACCGTCGACCGGGACGGCGACCGCCTGGTCGTCGCGGGGATCGACGATCCCACCGGCGCGGGCCTGCCCGGCCACGGCCCCGACCTGCCCGCCGCGCTCGCCGGCGCCGACCCCGCGCTGCCGGTGCTGCTGCTGGCCCATCAGCCCAAGCAGATCACCGACAGCGTCGCGGCCGGGGTGGCGCTGCAGATCTCCGGACACACCCACGGCGGGCAGATCTGGCCCTTCCACTACCTGGTGCGCCTGGACCAGCCGGTGGTCGCCGGCCTGAGCAGGCACGCGAACCACACTCAGCTCTACACCAGCCGCGGCACCGGCTTCTGGGGTCCGCAACTGCGGGTGTTCGCGCCCAGCGAGATCACCGTGCTGGTGCTGCACCCGGAGCCGGTCTAGCGGTGCGGCTGGGTCACTTCCGCCGGAAGCGGCCCGCTCATCACGACCTTCGAGCCGTTCCAGGTGTAATGGATCGCCACCGGGCCGCCCTGCGGGGCGGCGAAGGGCTCGTCGCCGGCCAGCCACTTGTACTCGACGGTCACGGTGGTGTCGGTGTAGCCCACCACCGAGGTGAAGGCGTAGGCCTCGGACGTGGCTGTGCCCAACCAGTTCCCGTCGTGGAAGAACAGCACATGGATCGGCGCGCCGGCGGAGTTGCCGCCGACCGCGCGCACCCACAGCAGCTGGGCGCACTGGCCCGGTAGGTCCGCCGAGGCCTGTTGGGCGACCCAGTTGCCGTCGAGGCGAGCCAGCGCGTTGCGCACACCGGCCGAGCCGGGGTCGATGCAGCGTCCCGGACCGCTGATGTCGTTGGCCGGCTGCGGTTTCGTGGTCGCCTGCGTCGTGCCGGGCGCCACGGTCACGGCGGGTGCCTCGGTGACGGCGGGGACCTCGGTGCCCGCGGGCGCCCCGGTGCCGCCGGGAGCCTCGGTCGCCTGCGGCTGCTCTCCCGGAGTCCGCGGCGCGCTTGCCGCGACCGTGGTCGTCGCCCGGCTCGTCGACGGCGAGGTGGCCGAACCGTTTTCCGCGTTGCACCCCGCCACCGCCGCCGCGGCGACGGCGATCAGCGCACTCATCCGAACTGCGTTCTTCATGATCCCTCGACTCCTGTCCGCCGCGCCGGTAGCGCGTTCTGCTGACTCCATCGGGACCCTGAACAGCCCTGTTAGGCGTACATCGGCGATCATCACCCTAGGGTGCGAAATCATCACCCTTGCTGAGGAAATCCCCTGCGGGGTAGAGCGATCCGCGACACGGACACCCGAAGAGCCTGCCGCACACACAGATCCGGCCGAGGGCGCACCCTCGGCCGGATCGTGGGCGATCAGACGATGTCGGTGGTCCCCGAGCAGGTCACGACCGGCACCGGCACGGGGCCGGTGTTGACGACCGACAGGTCGATCCGCACCGGCCCGGTCCCGGTCGGCACGTCGGTGAAGTACACCGTGCCGCCGGTGCCGAAGAACGAGGAGATGTTCGTGTGCCCGGTGAGCGAGCCCGATGCCCCGGTGGCCAGATTGGTCCAGGTGAGCGTGGGGTGGGTCTGGTAGCCCCAGATGCTGGCCCCGGAATGCACGGTGAACGACGGCAATCCCGACTGGTCGTACAGGTAGGAGACGATCACCTGGTTGCTGTAGGGCACATCGACGATATTGGGGCTCAGCCCCAGGCAGTTGATGCCGACCAGGCTGCTCGGCAGCGCGTTCGCCGCCCCCGCTCCCGCGACCATCGTCCCCGCCACCACCGCGGCGCCCGCCGCGAGACCGGCGATCGTGGACCTCACTCGCATAGTCATACAGATCCTTCCACTCGTGTCGTGTCACCCCGCGTATCCCACCGGGACGCCACATTGTTACCGACCGAAAGCATCCTTCGAGGTCCGACACACCCATACCTAGGTCTGCTAGGTTATGACCTAGCGGTTCTAGGTATAGGAGTGCGATGCGGATAGACAAAGACCTGGTGGCGGCCTCGGCGACCCCGCTGGTGCTCGGCATTCTCGCCGAGGGCGAGTCGTACGGTTACGCGATCCTGGAGCAGGTCAACGCCCTGTCGCGGGGCCGGATGCAGTGGACCGACGGCATGCTCTACCCCCTGCTGCACCGCCTGGAACGGCAGGGCCACGTGACCTCGACCTGGCGCACCGCCGACAGCGGACGACGGCGCAAGCACTACCTGATCACCGACTCCGGCCGGGCGGCCCTCGCCGAGCGCCGCGCGCAGTGGGCCGTCGTCGCCGAGGCGCTCGACCAGGTCTGGCGCGACGCCACGACATCACCCATCGTGACGAAAGGATGGGCGTGATGGACGCCGAGACGCAGTTGCAGACCAACATCGAGCAGTGGCGCGGATACGTCCAGCGCCACCGCGCGATCTCGGTCGCCGACGTCGACGAGATGGAAGATCATCTGCGCGAACAGGTCTCGTCCCTCCAAGACGCGGGACTGTCGGCCGACGAGGCGTTCCTGGTCGCGGTGAAGCGGATGGGTAGCCTGGACGCGCTGTCGCGCGAGTTCGCGATCGAGCACTCCGAAAGGCTCTGGAAGCAGCTGGTTCTGCTGCCCGCCGAGTCCGACGAGACCGGGCGGCAGAGCAATCGGGAACTGGTGGTCGTCCTGTCGCTGGCGATCGGCGCCGCCCTGTCGCTGAAGGCCGGCTTCGCCTGGCTGCGCGGTTCGGCCGTGGGTGTGAACGCGGCCCTGCTCGTCCTTCCGTTCCTCGCAGCCTATTTCGCCTGGAAACGACAGGTGACCGCGAAGGTCGCCGCCACGCTGATCGTGCCGTTCGTGCTCGTGGCACTGGTGCTGAATCTCTTTCCCTTCGAGCCCGACGGCGCGACCGAGGTGATCGCCGCGATCCACGCGCCGATCGCGCTGTGGTTCGTGATCGGCCTGGCCTATGTCGGCGGCGACTGGCGATCGGACCGGCGCCGGATGGACTTCATCCGGTTCACCGGCGAGTGGTTCGTCTATCTCACCCTGCTGGCGCTGGGCGGCGGCGTCCTGATCGGGTTGACGGTCGGCGCGTTCGGCACGCTCGATCTGAACATCGAGCCGTTCATCGAGGACTGGGTGCTGCCGTTCGGCGTCGCGGGCGCGGTGATCGTCGCCGCCTGGCTCGTCGAGGCCAAGCAGAACGTCGTGGAGAACATCGCGCCCGTGCTCACCCGGGTGTTCACGCCGCTGACCATCCTCATGCTGCTGGCCCTGCTCGCCGCGTTCGCCACGACTCCCAGCGTGATCGACGTCGACCGCACCCTGCTCATCCAGATGGACCTGATCCTGGTGCTGGTCCTGGGCCTGCTGCTGTATTCGATCTCCGCGCGCGACCCGCTGGCCCCGCCCGGCTTCTTCGACCGGGTCCAGCTGGTCCTGGTGCTCAGTGCCCTCGCGGTCGATGTGGTGATGCTGACCGCCATGCTCACCCGCATCGCGGAGTTCGGATGGTCGCCGAACAAGATCGTCGCCCTCGGCCTGAACGTCGTGCTGCTGGTGAACCTGGTGTGGTCGGTCCGGCTGGGCATCGGATTCCTGCGCGGCCGTCAGGGATTCGCCGAGCTGGAACGGTGGCAGACCCGCTATCTGCCCGTGTACGGGATCTGGGCCGCCGCCGTCGTGATCGCCGTTCCGCCCGCGTTCGACTTCGTCTGAGCCCGAACCAGCGCGAGTAGACTCGGGGGATGCACGCGGCGCCGGCGTGCCCGGCGCCGCGGTCCACGGGAGTGGCGGATGAGCGCTGGTGACGGGTCGGAGCGGATACCCCGGACGTGGCGACTGCTACTGACGGCAGTCGTGGTGCTCTTCCTGTCCCTGCTCGTCGTACCCCGGCTGATCGGCCTGTACGTCAACTGGTTGTGGTTCGGCGAGGTCGGCTACCGCGGCGTCTGGTCGACGGTGCTGCTCACCCGGCTGACGCTGTTCGCGGTGATCGCGACGATCCTCGGCGCCGCCCTGTTCACGGCCATGTGGCTGGCCTACCGATCGCGCCCGGCCTTCTTCCCCGGCGGGCGCGACGACGACCCGATCACCCCCTATCGCACGGCGGTGAGCCGGTGGCCGTTGCGGTTCGGGCTCGGCATCGCCGCGGCCTTCGGTCTGCTCTGTGGCCTGGCCGGGCAGTCGCGCTGGCAGACGGTACAGCTGTTCCTGCGGGGCGGCTCCTTCGGCGAACGTGACCCCCAGTTCGATCTCGACGTGGGCTTCTACGTCTTCGACCTGCCGTTCTACCGGCTCGTGCTCAGCTGGCTGTTCGTCGTCGTGTTCGTCGCCTTCCTGGCCTGCCTGGCGACCCACTATCTGTTCGGCGGAGTGCGGCTGTCCGGGAAGTCGATCGGCATCACCGCGGCGGCGCGCTGTCACCTCGCGGTGCTGGTCGGCGTGTTCTTCGTGCTGAAGGCGGGCGCGTACTGGCTGGACCGCTACGCGCTGCTGTCGAGCGGGCGGCGCGAGCCCACCTTCGCCGGCGCGGGCTACACCGACATCAACGCCGTGCTGCCCGCCCGCTTCATCATGTTCGCCATCGCGCTGATCTGCGCCGCCGCGGTGTTCTCGGCGGTCGTGGTGCGTGATCTGCGGGTGCCCGCCATGGCCGCGGCTCTGCTGTTGCTGTCGTCGATCGTGGCGGGCGGGGTGTGGCCGCTGGTCGTCGAGCAGTTCTCGGTGCGCCCGAACGCCGCCGACCTGGAGAGCCCCTACATCGAGCGCAATATCGCCGCGACCAGGCAGGCCTATGGGATCGGCGCGGATCGGGTCCACTACCAGCCCTATCCCGGTGTCGGCACCGCGCCGCCACCGGAAGTCCCCGCGGACGCGACCACGCTCGCCAACCTGCGCCTGCTCGACCCGCACGTGCTCTCGCGCACCTTCACCCAGCAGCAACAGCTCAAGAACTTCTACAGCTTCCCCGACAACCTGGACCTGGATCGCTACCGGGTCGACGGGCAGCTGCGCGACTACGTCGTCACCGCCAGGGAACTGACCCCCGCCGCGCTCAGCGGCAACCAGGGGCACTGGGTCAACCGGCACACCGTCTACACCCACGGTGACGGGTTCGTCGCCGCCCCCGCGAACCGGGTCAACGCAGCCGTCGTCGACGCGGCGAGCGACAGCGCCGCGGGCAACAGCGGATACCCGATCTACGCGGTCAGCGATATCGCCACCCAACACACCGGGCACCAGGTGATCCCGGTCGACCAGCCCCGCGTCTACTTCGGCGAGGTGATCGCCAGGGGCGAGCCCGACTACGCCATCGTCGGCGGCGGCACCGAACCCCGCGAATACGACACCGACAGCACCAAATACACCTACGCGGGCAAAGGCGGTGTGCCGATCGGGAACTGGCTGAACCGGCTCGCCTTCGCCACCGTCTACACCGAGCGCAACATCGTGTTCTCGACCGCGATCGGCGCCGATTCCAAGATCATTTTCCACCGTGCTCCCGGTGAGCGGGTCGAACTGGTCGCGCCGTGGCTGACCACCGACGGCAATCCCTATCCCGCCGTCGTGGGCGGGCGCATCGTCTGGATCGTGGACGCCTACACCACGATCGACGGCTACCCCTACGCCGCGCGCAGCTCGCTCGCGGCGCTCGGCGCGGTCGAGGACCAGGGGTTGCGCGAACCCGGCGAGATCTCCTACATCCGCAACTCGGTCAAGGCCACCGTCGACGCCTACGACGGCACGGTCACGCTGTATCAGGTCGACGAGCAGGACCCGATCCTGGCCGCCTGGATGCGCGTGTTCCCCGGCACCGTCGAACCGCCGTCGGCGATCAGCGACGAGCTGCGCGCCCACTTCCGCTATCCCGAAGACCTTTTCGTCATCCAACGCGACATGCTCGCCCGCTACCACGTCGACGAACCACGAGAGTTCTTCACCAACAACGCGTTCTGGTCGGTACCCAGCGACCCGACCGTCGAGACCAACCCGCACCAGGCCCCGTTCTACGTACTGGTCGGCGACCCCCGGACCGCCGAGGCCTCGTTCCGGCTGGCCGGCGCGATGGTCGGCTTCCGCCGGGAGTTCCTGTCGGCCTACATCTCCGTGCATTCCGACCCCGAGGACTACGGCGAGTTCAGCATTCTCCAACTGCCCACCGACACCCTCACCCAGGGACCACAGCAGATCCAGAATTCGATGATCTCCGACACCAGGGTGGCCTCCGAACGCACGCTGCTGGAACGCTCCAACCGCATCCAGTACGGCAACCTGCTCACCCTGCCGATCGCCGACGGCGGCGTGCTGTACGTGGAACCGCTGTTCACCGAACGGATTTCGACCGCTCCCAACGGGTCGACCTTCCCGCAGCTGGCCCGCGTGCTGGTCAGCTACCGCGAACCCGGTACCGGCGGTGTCCGGGTCGGGTACGCGCCGACGCTGGCCGAGGCCCTCGACCAGGTGTACGGCCCGGCCACCGGCGATCTCGCCACCGCCCCCGGCGGCAGCCCCGGCGCCCCGCCACCCCCGGGCCGACGTCCACCGGCGCAGGCCCCGCCGCCGTCGGCCACTCAGGCACCGCTGGACGAGGACGCGATCGCCCGCATCGAAGCCGAACTCGACGCGGCCAGGGCCGCCCTGGAGCGGCTCGAACAACAGCTGGGCATTCTGCGCGGCCCGGACAAGTGAGCCTCACCGATCACACGCGACTCAGAGCTGGGCGAGCACCAGCGCGACACCACCGATCAGCGGCGGAACCAGCTGGATCGATGCCGCCCGCGCCTTGTCCGGCGACGACACCAGCAGCACCACCCCCGCCGCCACCATCGACCCGGCACCCGCCAGCACCAGCGCCACCCCGATCCCGGTGTCGCCGAACACGGTGAACCCCATGCCGACCGCCGCGACGACGGCGAGGAACAGGTTGTAGAACCCCTGATTGAACGCCATCTCCCGGGTCGCCTCGGCCTGCTCCGCCGAGATCCCGAACGTCGCCCTCGTTCGCGGACGCGTCCATTGCAGCGACTCCAGCACGAAGATGTACCCGTGCAACAGCACGGCGATCCCGACGAACACCAACGCCACGACCGTCATCGCGCCACCTCCAGAAGGGCAGGGCCCGCACCGGGCTTGCCGCGATTATCACCCACCACCCCACCGCGCACGCCCTCGCCGGGCCGGGTTCTCGCCCCGGAAAACCGCTGGCCCGCCATCGACGGCCGCCGAATCGCTCCCTTCGCGCTGTTGGCGGCGGAGAGCACGAGCTACGCCGGGCGTGGCGTGGCCACCCGCGCCGATCGAGGTGCGGGTGGCTAGCCGACGGGTGCGGGTGCGCGGACCTGGCGGCCGACCTCGTCGAGATGGCCCAGGGCCTGGGCGTAGGACTCGAGCAGCGACGTCTCGCAGTAGGGGACCCCGATTTCGGCGCAGAAGTCCGCGACGATGGGCTGGGCCCGATGCAGGTTGGGGCGGGGCATGGACGGGAACAGGTGGTGCTCGATCTGGTAGTTCAGACCGCCCAGGGCCGTGTCGACGAGGAAGCTGCCGCGGACATTGCGAGAGGTGAGCACCTGACGGCGAAGGAAGTCGGTGTTGTCGCCCTCGGGCAGCACCTCCATCCCCTTGTGATTGGGGGCGAAGGTCGATCCCATGTAGAGGCCGAACAAACCCTGCTGAACAGCGATGAACACCAACGCTTTCCCCGGCGACAGCACCAGGAACACCGTGCCCAGATAGGCGCAGGCGTGCGCGGCGAGCGTCAGGCCTTCGACGAGCCGGTTCGGGATCGGCCAGCGCAGCACAGCTCGCACGCTGGCGAAGTGCAGGCTGCCGCCCTCGAGCAGCAGCATCGGGAAGAACAGCCAGGCCTGGTAGCGGAAAATGAAGCGCCGCCAGCCTTTTCCGGCCCGGGCCCGCTCCGCCGAGAACGCCAGGACGCCCATGGCATCGGGATCGGCACCCTCGGTGTTGGGGTGGGCGTGGTGGCGGTTGTGATTGCTGGTCCACCAGCCGATGCTCAGCCCGATCGCGAGATTGCCCGCGATCAGCCCGTACAGGTAGTTGGCGCGCCGAGACGCGAAGATCTGCTTGTGTCCCGCGTCGTGCCCGAGGAACGCGATCTGGGAGAACACCGCGGCCAGGAACACCCCGATCCCCACCGCCCACCACGAATCCCCGAGGGCGACGAACGCCGCCCACCCGCCGAGGAACGCCGCCGCGGTGAGCGCGCTCTTCCACCCGTAGTACCGCAGGTCACGGTCCAACAGGCCCGCCGCCCTGATCCGACGCAACAAGATCGAATACTCGCTGCCACGCACCGGGGCCACATCAGAGACAACTACCACCGCACCAGCATGACGGATGCAGGCCACCACCAGGTGAACTCGGCGCATCTGCGCGAGATCGCCCTACGGCGCGTCGCTTCGGGAACGCTCCGTGTCCAGCGCCGTGAACGCCGCGGCGGCGAGAATCAGCACCGCCGACACCACCAGGGCCACATCGAGCCCGTGATGGAACGCCACCTTGCCCTCGTTGAGCACCTCCGACACTTTCGACAGGTACTTCAGATAGGGCCCGATATCGACACCCTCGGGGATACGGCCACGTTCCACCGCTTGAACCGCGTCCGGCTGCAACGTGGTTGGCAGCCCCAGTGCGTCCATCTTCTTCTTCAGATCCGACGACAGGAACGAGCTCACCAGGACGCCGAGCACGGCGACACCGAACGCCGAACCGACCTGGCGCATCGTATTGGTCACCGCGGCCGCCATGCCCGAATGCTCGGCCGGGACGCCCGACATCACCGCCGAGGTCAACGGCACCACCGCGATGCCGAAGCCGAGCCCGGCCACGCCCATCGCGGCGGCGATCCACGGATCGTGCAACGTCCCCGACAGCGCCTGGCGGGTCAGCAGGATGCCACCCGCGCCGAGCACGCACCCGAGGATCATCGGCACCCGCGCGCCGCGACGCGACACCCAGTAGCCCGCCACCAGGGAGCCGATCACGATCGCGACGGCCATCGGGACGAAGATCGCGGCGGTGCGCGCGGCCGAATACGACTGCATCACTTGCAGATACAGCGCGGTAAAGAAGAAGATCGAGAAGATGCCGAAATAGACCGCGAAGGCGACCACCAGCGCACCGCGCACGGCCCGCAGGCGCAAATAGCGGAAGTCGAGCATCGGTGCGCGCGCCCGCTTCTCGACGACGACGAACGCGGCGAACGCGATCGCCCCCAGCGCGAACAGACCCAGCACCGACGGTGCCGTGTAACCCCGATCCTGGCCGACGGTCGCGGCGTAGATCACCGCGCCGAACGCCGTGGCGCCGAGCACCGCGCCGGCCCAGTCGACCGGCGCCTGCTGCGGGTCCGCGCTCTCCGGCACCGACCACCACGCGACGACCATCGCCACCGCGCCGATCACCAGGTTGAACCAGAAGATCGAACGCCACCCGTACAGATCGACCAGCACACCGCCGAGCACCGGCCCCGCCGCCAGCGCCAGCCCCGACACCGCCGCCCACACACCGAGCGCCTTGGCTCGCGCGCGCTCACCCGGGAAGATGTGGCGCAGCACCGACAGGGTGCCCGGCTCCGACGCCGCGGCACCGAGTCCCATGATCGCGCGGCCCGCGATGAGCAGCGCGACGCTGCTCGCGAGCGCGGAGACCACCGATCCGGCGCAGAAGATCACCAACCCGACGATCATGACCTTCTTGCGTCCCCACCGGTCACCGAGCGATCCGCCCGCCAACATCAGCCCGGCGAAGACCACCGTGTAGGCGTTGACCACCCACTGCAGCAGGGTCACATCGGTACTCAACTCACGTCGGATATCGCCGAGCGCAACGCTGACCACGGTGGTGTCCAAGAAGGTCACGAATACCACTGCCACGACTGCTGCCAGAGCGACTCCCGGCCGCGCCGGTGTCCCCGGCGCCGTCCCCATCGGTCTCACGGGCACAGGTTACTGGCGAGTTCCCCCGGACGCCGACCCAACCTCGCCGACGGAGCGAACACACCGGACTTCGACGGTTCCCGTTGGGCGAGCCGACGTCTCGCCGTCACCAGTCGTAGGTCGGCGGGCCGGTCCGGCGTCCAGGTGGCGGCCGAGGCGGTGCTCAGCCGCAGGCGCTCGGTGCGCGGCCGGGCACGGAAGAAGCCGACGAGGCCGAACCCGATCAGCGTGACATCGGCCGACGTAAACTCTTGGGCGAACCGCTCTTCCGCCTCCAGCAGCGCTCGTCCCTCCCCGCAGCACACATCGATCCAGGTGACCGCGGCGTCCTGGTCGGCGCGCAGCCGCTGCGCCGACCACCGGTACGGATCGAAGCCGAGTGCCCTGGCATAGCTGTTGACCCCGACAGCCCGCGCCCGCGATTCATCGCGTTGTTCGCCACCACCGACGACAGTTCCAGCGCGGCGTCATCGAGCAGGCGGGGTGCGGATTCCGTGGTCACCCCGCCATTGTGCCGCTTCCCGCCGACGACTCGTTCAGCCCGACAGCCGCCCGCACCAGACCCTTGAATCCCTCTTCATCGAGCGCGTCCCCCTCCCGCAGATCGATCACCCGCCGGGTGTTCCCGTCCAGCCCGGAGTTGAAAACCCCACGCGGATCAGGCAATCGAGCCCCTTTGGCGAAGGTGACCTTCACGATCTGCTGGTACGTCTCCCCCGTACACGCCATCCCGTCGTGATACCACACCGGCACCCCACGCCACTTCCACTCCTCGACGATCCCCGGGTCCGCCTCGTGCACCAGTGCCCGAATCCGCGCCAGCACCTCCCCCCGCCAATCCCCCAACTCCGCGATCCGCTCATCGATCCGTCGCCCAGCCGAACCCTGATCACCCGTCACCGCCATCACCCCGGTCGCTCTCGTCGTTGTCGCAGGTCCGATCCCCGAGTATCCCCCGACCTCCAGCAGAACCCGGTCGGTCCCGCTCGAGCATGTCGACCGGGATAGTCACCTCGACCGGTTCGTCGAGCAGGAGAACTCTGCGATGGACGGTGCGTGCTCGGCAGCGTCGTCCGGACCAATCACGGCCGTGGTGAGACACACCGAGCGGGCGTTGACAAGGTGTCCTGGCTCACACGCATAGCCACGAAGGAGTCTCCATGCGTCTGCTGAAATCCCGTCCGCCCGCGATCCTCGGATCGATCATCGCGGCAGGGGCCCTCATCGCCGCCGGCAGCGGTAGCGCCGCCGCCGCGCCGCACACCGGTGAAGTGTTCCTCACCTTCGTTCGCCACGCCGAGTCCGCGGGCAACACCTCCGGCCTGATCGACACGTCGGTGCCGGGCCCCGGCCTGACCAGGGCTACCTCGCCGCCCCGATCCAGTGGCTGCAGGGCAACCGCGGCGACAAGCGGGCCGTGGTCTTCTCCCACGGCGGCGCCATCATGATCTGGGCCCTCATGTCCGTCAACAACCCGGACATGAGCAAGCTGCGGACCGACCCCCTGCACAACACCGGCCGGGTAGTCGTCAAGGGCAGCCCCGCCAAGGGCGGGAAGCTCGTCTCCTGGGACGGCCATTCCGTCTCCTGAGCCGAACAAGCAGCGGCGGGATCGCGCCGAGAACCGGTCGCGATCCCGTCGCCGAGGTAGTCGTCCAGGCGCTGACCTAACCGACGCCGACGGAGCCGACGACGTTTCACGGCGCGGCGGGCTCCCCGGGGGCAGCGGCGATATGACCGAGCTTCGCCGGATTGAAGACCCAGTAGAGCCGGTCGATCGTCTCGTCGTCGGCCGCACCGACCCCGAGCCAGGCGATGGGGGCTCCGTCGCGGCTGATCACCACCGACGCGCGACCGTTGGCGTCGACCCAGTCGATGGCGACCCCCGTCCAGAAGTGTGAGGCGAAGGCGGCCACGTACTTCGCCACGCGTGTCCGGCCGAATACCGGAATGCGCGAGGCATTGCGCACCGCGCCTCCGCCGTCGGAGTAGCTGGCGACATCGGTGGCGAACAGCGCCTCGAGTTCGTCGAATTCACCGGCGCGCGCGGCATTCAAGAAGGCAGCGAGCAGCCGTCGCTGATGCACGGCGTCGACTGATACCCGCCGATCGGACTCGATGGCCTGGCGTGCCCGGCTCACCAGCTTCCGGGCGGCTGGTTCCTTGATTTCGAGCACTTCGGCGATGCGGCCGTAAGGGTAGTCGAAAGCTTCCCGCAGGACGAATGCCGCCCGCTCGGTCGGTGTCATCTTCTCCAAGACGAGCAGGACCGCGGTCTCCAACGCCGCGGCGCGCTCCGCGCCGAGCGAGGGATCAGCAGTGGTGTCCACCGGCTCGGGCAGCCACGGACCGATATAGGTTTCCCGGCGCACCCGCGCCGTCTGCGTGGCATTGATCGCCTGCCGGGTGGTCATGGTGACGAGGAACGCCGCCACGTCACGCACAGAATCGCGGTCGGCGTAGGACTGCCATTTCACCCAGACGTCCTGGACGATGTCCTCGGCGTCGGCGACACTGCCGAGCATTCGGTAGGCGATACCGAACAGCCGACCCTTGTGCGCGGAGAAATCATCGACGGCTTTGTCCAGGTCGATACCCGTGGGTCCACTCATCGCGCGGTCGTTCCGGCGCCACCGGCAATCGCGTGATTCATATCCCCCGCCTCGATTCGGCCACCGTCGTCCACGACATTACTCGAGCCGGCCGTACGCCGGTGGCGAGTGCACCCACCCGACGCCGTCATTCGACCAATTTGCCTTCCGTCGACACCTCTCGCATGAGCCGGGCGATGTCGTCGGGGATCGCGGGGATCTCCTCGCGTTCGAGCTTGCCGGGACCGGACCACACGAGGTTCACCCGCAGCGCCGGATCCAGGTCGGGGTAATCGGACCGATTGTGGCAGCCACGTGTTTCGCGTCGCTCCAGCGCGGCTTCCAAGGTGGCGCGCGCCGCGAGCACCGAGGACTTCAGATCGAAGGCGTGCGCCAGATCCTGGAACCCGGCGGCGTCGGGATGCACGCCGATATTCGTCATGCGATCCTCGACCTCGTCGAGTTCGGCCAAGCCTGCCCGAATCCCGGTCTCGTCGCGCACCACGCCCGCGTGCTCGGTCATGGTGTCGCGCACGGCGCGTTGCAGGGCCCGTACGTTCTCCTGTCCGTCGACGGCCAGCAGCTCATCGATCTCGGCGCGGGCCTCGACGAGCGCACTGTGGGACCGACGCTGTGCGACCAGCTCGGCCGAGTACCGCGCCGCCGCCTCGCCGACGATCCGGCCGTAGACGAGCAGTTCGATCAGCGAGTTGCCGCCGAGCCGGTTGGCGCCGTGCAGACCACTCGATGCCTCGCCGATCGCGTAGAGACCCTCGACGCCGGTACCGTGATCTTCGGAGCGAACCCACACTCCGCCCATGGAATAGTGCGCCGTCGGCGCGATTTCGATCGGATCGCGAGTGATGTCGAGCATTTGCAGCTCCAACATCGTCTGGTAGACGCGCGGCAGTCGCCGCATGATCGTTTCGCGGGGCAGATGCGAAACATCCAGCCAGACAGCACCGTTCGGTGTTCCTCGACCTTCCTTGATTTCGGTATAGGCGGCCAGTGCGACCCGGTCGCGGGTCGAGAGCTCCATGCGTTCGGCGTCGTAGCGCCGCATGAATCGCTCTCCCGTGGCGTTGCGAAGAATGCCGCCCTCTCCCCGTGCCGCTTCCGATACCAGTGTCCCGGCCGCGTTCTCGGGTTCGATGAGCCCGGACGGGTGGAACTGCACGAGCTCCGGGTCCCGAATCCGGCCGCCCGCGAGTAGGGCGAGCCGGAACGAATCACCGGTGTTCTCGTCACGTCGAGAGGAGGTACGACGCCAGATGCGGGTGTGCCCACCGGCGGCGAGGATTACCGCGTCGGCCCGGACCACGGAGCGCTCGCCACTGTCGAGATCGAAACCGTAGGCGCCGAAAACCACGTTGTCCCGCACCAGAATTCGGGTCACGTAGCAGGTGTCGATGATCTGGATGCCGAGCTGCGCGGCCCGGTTCACCAGGGTCCGCTGGATCTCGAGGCCGGTGTAGTCACCGGCGAACGCGGTGCGCCGGTAGGTGTGCGCGCCGAAGAATCGCAGCGCGATCCGGCCGTCGGATTCGCGAGCGAACGGCATCCCCCAACGCTCGAGGTCCTCGATTCCGCGCGCGGCGTTCTCGGCGACCACCTGGACGGTATCGGGCCGCGCCAGCAGGTAGCTTTCGGTGATCGTGTCCGCCGCGTGCTGCTGCCAGCTGTCCTCGACGTCCATGGTCGCCAGCGCGGCATTGATGCCGCCGGCGGCGAGGGTGGTGTGCGCGTCCGCCTTCGGCCGCTTTCCTACCACCAGCACGTCGATGCCGCGCTCGGCCAGTTCGATCGCCGCACGGAGGCCGGATCCGCCGGTGCCGACGACGAGCACCGACGTCGCGATCTGACGTTCGTCGGATGTGAGCATCGCTTCGTTCCCTTCGACGGGTAGTTCGCGCGGGCGGGGCGATCGCCGCCCGCGCGAACAGTTCAGTTGCTGGTCAGCCACTCCGACAGCCGTGTCTGCGCCAGCTGCGCATCGCTGCCGGGCAGCAGCTCGCGCTGCGGCACCGCCCCGAAATACCGGGCCTCGGGATCGGTGACCACCGTGCGCGCATCCGATCGCGCGCTCAGCACGGTGCGGATCCATTCGTCGAGGGCGATGACCACCGGGCCGCCGACCTCGATGGTCCCGTTCTTCGGCTCGCTCGCCGCCGTCCGTCCGACAGCGGCAGCCACATCGTCCGCGGCCATCGGTTGCATACTGGAACCCGGCAACCGCACCTGACCGTCGACGGTCGCGGAATCCGCGATACCACGGGCGAATTCGAAGAATTGCGTGGCGCGCACGATCGAGTACGGCAGACCCGATCCCTCGATCAGCTCTTCCTGCGCCACCTTCGCCCGCAGATACCCGGAATCCGGCAATCGATCCGACCCCACCACCGACAGCGCGACGTAATGCCCGACACCGGCCGCGGCAGCGGCCTCGAGCAGGTTCGTCGTGGAGGTCCGGAAGAACTCCATCACGTCGTTGTCGGCGAACGACGGCGAGTTGGAGACGTCGATCACCACGTTCGCGTCCTGCAGTACTTCTTCGACTCCCTCACCGGTGAGCGAGTTCACGCCGGTATTGGGTGCGGCCGCAACCGCCTGGTGCCCGTGCTCACCGAGTCGTGCGACGAGCTTGGAACCGATCAGGCCGGTGCCGCCGATAACGACGATCTTCATGCTCATTCCTTTCGTTCGGACGTTGTGCGGGGCCAGCGACACTCCGCTGTATCAAGGACAGGGCAGGCGGTGATTCTGTGACAGTGCTGGTGCCGAGGCCGTTCGATCACGCTCGATCCTGCGGCGCGACGTACTCGAAGGTCGGCCCCGCAGTGGTGTGGCCGTCACCGCTGGGCATCGTCATGAGCGCTTGCGCCTGGGCCTTCAACGCGTACATCGTCCCGACCGCCTCCCGCATCTGCGACGGGCTGCCGTTGAAGGTGTCCTCCAGCAGATACAACAGCAGGCAGTAGGTGTTGTTGAATTCCACCTGCGCGCGGCGGACCGCGCTGCCCTCCGGATAGTCGGCCGTGCGGGGGTTGGGGCGCATCGGCAGCACTTTGCCGGGATCGAACAGGATCGGTGCACCGGTGGGCCCGGACTGCGGCGTATCACCGAGCTGGAACCGCTTACCTTCCTTCAGTTCGACGAAGCGATAGTAGTGAGCGACCTCGTCGCGATCGGGATGGAAGACGTCCTTCTCGCCGTCCCACACCTCGGTCCGCGCCGCGCCTTCGCCCTGCTCGACGATCTCGGCCAGCGCCGTCAGCGCCGACTTCAGATCGTGTACCGGAACGACCTGTCCGCCGCCACTGGTGAAGTGCATCTCGTTGAGCTGCCGAGCGGGGTCGCCGCAGAAGACGACCTCCTCGCCGAGGGTGTCGACCAGCGTGACGAGACCGAGTTCGACGGCCGCGTAGAACTGCCCGATCGTGTGATAGCCGTCGGATTCGGGCAGCGCGTCCGCCGAGGCGGGCCGTTCGATGTTCAGGAACAATTCGAGGGCTTCGGAACCGAACGGCGCGAGCTGTATCTGTACCGATCGATCGCCGTGCGGCAGCGGATGCGGATAGGCGGGCAGCAATTCGGGCGCGTCGAGCCTGGGCTCGCCCCCTACCGCGTTGAGCAGATTCGCCGCCAGTGCCAAGTGCAGCATCTCCTCGACGAACACGCTGCTGATGACTTGTGCCGCTTCGGCATTGGCGCCCGGCTCCAGCGAATACAGCGCGCACATGTACG
The DNA here is from genome assembly GCF_019266065.1 of Nocardia sp. MH4. Taxonomy (GTDB): domain Bacteria; phylum Actinomycetota; class Actinomycetes; order Mycobacteriales; family Mycobacteriaceae; genus Nocardia; species Nocardia canadensis. The sequence continues at coordinate 21,994 of NZ_LPNR01000084.1, forward strand.
GCGGTATCGTCGCGTGCTCGAGCTCGATCGCCCACTGTAGATGCCGACGCAGATCGTCCATCGTCTCGATGGCGTGCCCCGTGCTGATGTCCATGCTCGAACCTCGTCTCGACAGGTGTACCTGCGGTGTCGAGAACTAGGACAGTGCGTCCGGGAGAACTGTGACAAGAACGGGCGACTCGCCGCCGCCGAACCACGACCCAACCACAACGTGGCGTGACCGCGGGTCGGACACAACGAAACAGGTCAGGCCCGGTCTGTGACCGGGCCTGACCTGTTTCTCGAGTGGAGCTAAGGGGACTCGAACCCCTGACCCCCACACTGCCAGTGTGGTGCGCTACCAGCTGCGCCATAGCCCCGTGTTCTGTTGTTTCAGCCGCTCTCGCTGCTGCCTGAATGAAGTTACACCATGCCTCTCGGCGACAACAAATCGGCTGGTAGACGGCGGAAAAGTGGGGTTCTGGGCGGGGCGGGAGTGGCGGGCGTGGGGGGCGGGGAGGGTGGGGACGGAGTAGAATGTGCCGAACCTCACGTGGGGTCAGGGGGCGAGGGTCACGACCCAGTTCGCGTCGGTCCAGTCGATCTTGGTGGTGCCGTCGTAGATGGCGGGGGTGGCGGCCTTGTTGCCGGTGCGGGCGTCGAGGTCGTCGAGGTTCTTCTTGGCGGCGGCGCGGGCGGCGTCGAGCTGGGTGCCGTTGGTGATGCAGGGGCCGACCGACTCGGGGGCGCCGGACTCGACGGCCAGGGTGGCCAGGGCGGGGTTGCTCAGGTCGTCGCCGCCCTCCTCGGGCTGCTTGGTGGTGAACAGCGCCTCGTGGAACTTGCTGTAGGCGGGGCCAGAACCGGCCTGGGCGACACAGAGATTCGCGGCGAACGCGCGGGTGGAGTAGTCCTTGCTCTTGGACTGGGGGTCGAGGAACGTCACGAAGTGGTAGTTCACCGCCAGCTTGCCCTCGTCGATCTTCTGGGCGAGTTCCTGGCCGAAGGTCGTCTCCATGACGCCGCAGGCGGGGCAGATCGGGTCCTCGAAGATGTCGATCGTCTTCGTCGCGTCGGGCTTGCCCAGGCGGATGACACCCTCCGGCGTGGTCGTGACCTGCACGGCGGCGTCGCGCACGGCACCGTAGCCGTCGTTGCGGACCTCGGTGGGCGCCTGCTTGGTCCACTTGAACGCGGCGAACACGAGGAGCCCGATCACGACGACAGCCACCGCGGCCAAGGCGTAGGTGGTGTTGCTGGAAACGGGACGGGGATTGTGCTGGGAACCGACGCTACTCACCCGTCCACAATGCCTCGAGTGCTCGGCGATGTGCCGCCGGGGCGGTCGATCGTGCCGCTGAACTGGGGATCTATCGAGTCGGCGTGTCGGAGTCGAGCGGCTTGCGCAGCGGAACCAGCCCCGCGCGCACCACCGGCACGCCGTCGGGACAGCCATCACAGCTGCATTGCGGGTCCAGGCCGTCGCCGGCGTGGTCGAGATGCTCCGGGTCCTCGGGGTGGCGGATGCGTGACGGCTCGGGCGTCAGCACCCAGACCGTCGCCGAGACCGCGAGCACACCGCCGGTGACGGCCATGCCCACCCCGAACGAGGTGTGCTCGGCGATCCAGCCGATCCCGATCGGCCCGAGCACCGTGCCCAGGTCTGCCGCCATCTGGAACGCCGCCAGCACCGGTCCACCGCGCGAGCGGGTGCCGAGGACATCGGCCAGCGCCGCCTGCTGGGCGGGGCTGAACATGCCGGACCCGACCCCGGCCACGAACGAGGCCACCAGGAACCAGGGCAGCGACGGCGCGAACCCGAGCACCCCGGTGCCGAGCGCGCAGATCGCCGACCCGGCGATCAGGAACGGTTTGCGGCCGAACCGGTCCGACAAGCGGCCCGAGACGAACAGCACGGCCGCGTTGCCCGCCGCGAAGACCGTCAGCGCCACGCCCGCCATGCCGGATTCCTGGTGCAGGGTCTCCACGACCAGCAGCGGGACGAAGGCCATGCGCACGCCGAACACCGCGATGCCGCCGGCGAAGCTCGACAGCAGGATCGCGCGGTAGGCGGGTTCGGACCACGCGTGCCGGAAGGTGAACGCCGGTGCCGCCGCGCTCTCCTCGGCCGCCAGCACCGGCGACTCCCGCAGACCGAGGAAAACGATGAGGCACACGATCAGCAGGGCGGCGGCGTAGATGAGGAAGGGCGCGCGCAGCCCGAGCCCGGCCAAGGCGCCGCCGACCAGCGGGCCGAGCAGCGAGCCGATCAGGAAGCTGGTGGAGTACACCCCGGAGACCCGGCCGCGCGCGGCGGGCGGGGACACCCGGATGATCAGTGCCATCGACGACACCGTGAACATCGTCGAGCCGACGCCGCCGAGCGAACGCAGCACCAGCAGTTGCCAATACGTCTGCGCCAGCGCGCACGCACCCGTCGACAGCGCGACGATCAGGATGCCCGCCAGGTACACCCTGCGCTCGCCCAGCTTCTGCACCAGCCGCCCGCTGGCCGGCGCGAACAGCAGCCGCATCAGGGCGAACGCGCTGACGATCGCCGAAGCCGCCGCGATGCCGACGCCGAACTCGCGCGCGTACTGCGGCAGCACCGGGGCGACCAGCCCGAAGCCGAGCGCGATGACGAACGCCGCCGCGATCAGGACCCAGATCTCGGCGGGTAGCCGGACCTTGGCGGGTGCGCTCACTCGCTCAGCGCCTGGGTCACCATCTCCTCGGCGGCGGCCTGCACCTGGGTGAGGTGCTCGGCGCCGAGGAAGGACTCGGCGTAGATCTTGTACTTGTCCTCGGTGCCCGACGGGCGGGCCGCGAACCAGGCGTTCTCGGTGGTCACCTTCAGCCCGCCCAGCGACGCGCCGTTGCCGCGCGCGGTGGTGAGGATGCCGGTGATCTCCTCACCCGCGATCTCGGTGCCGGTGATGGCCTCCGGGGTCAGCGCGGCGAGCTTGGCCTTCTGCGGGCCGGTGGCCGCGGCGTCGATGCGGGCATAGGCGGGGCTGCCGTACTGGCGCTCGAGCTCGCCGTAGCGGGCCGACGGGGTCTGCCCGGTGACGGCGGCGATCTCGGCGGCCAGCAGCGCCAGCAGGATGCCGTCCTTGTCGGTGGTCCACACGGTGCCGTCCATCCGCAGGAACGACGCGCCCGCGCTCTCCTCACCGCCGAACGCCAGGCTGCCGCTGAACAATCCGGGCACGAACCACTTGAAGCCGACCGGGACCTCGTAGACGTCGCGGCCGAGCACATTGACGACCCGGTCGATCATCGACGAGCTCACCACCGTCTTGCCGATCTTGGTCAGCGCGTCCCACCACATCCGGTTGGCGACCAGGTATTCGATCGCCACCGCCAGGAAGTGGTTGGGGTTCATCAGGCCACCGTCGGGGGTGACGATGCCGTGCCGGTCGGCGTCGGCGTCGTTGCCGGTGGAGATGTCGTAGTCGTCCTTGATGCCGACCAGCGCCGCCATCGCGTGCCGGGAGGACGGGTCCATCCGGATCTGGCCGTCGCTGTCGAGGGTCATGAAGCGCCAGGTCGGGTCGACGAACGGGTTGACCACCTCGAGTTCGAGATCGAACCGCTGCCCGATCTCCTCCCAGTAGTCGACGCTCGCGCCGCCCATCGGGTCGGCGCCCATCCGGATGCCCGCGCCCCGGATCGCGTCCAGGTTCAACGCGTTCGGCAGGTCGGCGACGTAGTGGTCGAGGTAGTCGTAGCGCTCGACGTGGGTGCTCAGTGCCTGCACCAGCGGCACCCGCTTGACCTCGGCCAGGCCGCCGCGCAGCAGTTCGTTGGCGCGCGCGGCGATGGCGTCGGTGGCCTTGGTGTCGGCCGGGCCGCCGTGCGGCGGGTTGTATTTGAAGCCGCCGTCGCGCGGCGGGTTGTGCGACGGGGTGACCACGATGCCGTCGGCCTGGTGCTTGGTGCCGCCCCGATTGTGGCGCAGCACAGCGTGACTGAGTGCCGGGGTCGGGGTGTAGCGGTCGCGCGCGTCGACCACCGCGGTGACGTCGTTGCCCGCGAGCACCTCGAGCGCGGTGGTCCAGGCCGGCTCCGACAGCGCGTGGGTGTCGCGCGCCAGGTAGACCGGGCCGGTAATCCCGCGGGTGGCGCGATACTCGACGATCGCCTGGGTGATCGCCATGATGTGCGCCTCGTTGAACGCGCAATCCTCGCTCGAGCCGCGGTGTCCCGAGGTGCCGAACACGACCTGCTGGCTCGGTTCGGCCGGATCGGGCACCCGGCTGTAGTACGCGGTGACCAGGTGGGCGATGTCCACCAGGTCGGTCGGGCGGGCGGGCCGTCCGGCGCGATCGTGGGCCATGGTGGGTGTTCCCTTCCGTGTCGGCTGCGCGCGGCTGGTCATGAGGATCATGCGCACAACCACTGGGTAAGGGACGCGGCGGCGTATACCGCGGCCAGGCTCGCCGCGACACTGATCACGACGTTGCCCACGGCATACACGTAGGCGCCCTCGGTCACCAGACGGATCGTCTCGTAACCGAACGTGCTGAACGTGGTCAGCGCACCACAGCAGCCGGTTCCCGCGAAGGCGAGCAGCGTACTGCCCGCACTCGCGCCGATCAGACCGCCGAGCAACGCCGAACCGACAATGTTAACGGCAAGCGTGCCCCACGGCAGCCCAGTGGGAAAGCGCGCGGACACCGACCGATCGACCAGGTAACGCGCCGGTGCGCCGAGCATTCCGCCCGCCAGGACCAGTGCCGTCGTCATGCCCGGCCTCCCCGTCCCCGCGCCCACATCTCGATCATCGGATGGCACCTTCCGTCGTCGGATTCATGTGGTCCGCCCCGCCACCCACCTGGTCGCGCCCATGGCCACGACGACAGCGCCGAGCCCGGCGAGCATCGACAGCCCGAGATAGGCCACCGCCGTGGCCGCCGCGCCGGCGTCGATCAGTCTACGAAGCTCGAGGGCGAAGGTGGAGAAAGTCGTGAACCCGCCCAGCACACCGATTCCCAGGAACGGGCGCACCAGCTTCGGCGCCGCCCACAGTTCGGTGACCGTCACCATCAGCACACCGATGGCGAAGCAGCCGACCACGTTGACCGCCAGCGTCGACCACGGGAACTCCCCCGGCCGGACCGGCCACCACTGCGCGACGCCGAAACGCGCGGTCGCACCGAGGCCACCACCCACCGAGATCGCCGCCAGGACGGCCGGATCGAGCGCCGGGGGCCGCGATGCCATGCGCTGCCCTCCCCTGCCGATCCGATGATGGTCGTTGCTCATGGTATCGAGAAGCACCGACAGCCGGACGGGCGGTCGCCCGCAACGACGGCGCGAGCGCGGACTCGGGCAAACTTCCAGCACCCACGCGGCGGCACCCGCCGGGAACGCGAAACACGACGGCCCGGACCGATCTCGGTCCGGGCCGTCGTGGCGTTTCCGGCAGGTCAGTGCGCGAGCACCGGCTCGCCTTCGGCGGGCGCGGGCACCGTGTTCGGCATGAGCAGACCGATCACGATCGCGCCCAGCACGAACGTCGCTGTCGCCCACCAGAAGCTGGTGGTGTAGCTCTCGATCGCGCCCTGCGCCATGGTCAGCGGGCCCGGCTGGTGCGAGGACACGTAGTCGGTCATCGCCGAGGCCGCGATCGTGCTCAGCAGCGCGGTGCCGATGGAACCGCCGACCTGCTGGCTGGTGTTGACCATCGCCGAGGCCACGCCCGCGTCGTCGTGGTGCACACCGGCGGTCGCGCCCTGGAACGCCACCGACATCGCGCCACCGAGGCCGAGGCCCAGCAGGATCAGCGCGGGCAGGATGTGGGTGACGTAGCCGGTGTCGAGACCGATCCGGGTCAGCCACAGCATGCCCGCCGCGGCGACCAGGAAGCCGCCGCTGATGACGACCTTCGGCCCGACCTTCGGCAGCAGCAGCGAGGGCGCGGTGGTCGAGGAAGCCACCATGCCCGCGACCATCGGCAGGAACGCGACGCCGGTCATGATCGGCGAGTAGCCCAGGGTCAGCTGCATGTAGTAGGTGAGGAACAGGAAGATCGCGAACATCCCGATGCCCATGATGAACACGGTCAGGTAGGACGCGCCACGAGTGCGGTCGGCCACGATGCGCAGCGGCAGCAGCGGATGCGCGACCCGGGTCTCGATCCAGGCGAACGCGGCCAGCAGCACGGTGCCACCGATCAGGAAGGCCAGGGTCGACGGCGCGGTCCAGCCCTCGGTCTCGGCCTGCGAGAAGCCGTAGACGATGCCGAACAGCGCGGCGGTGACGGCGATCGTGCCCGGCCAGTCGAGCTTGGGCCGGGTGGTCGAGACGTGCTTGGCCAGCAACAGCACGGCACCGACCAGGGCGACCGCGGCGAAGATCAGGTTGACGTACATCGCCCAGCGCCACGACGCCCATTCGGTGAGCGCGCCGCCGAGCAGCAGGCCGATGGCGCCGCCGGCACCGGCGACCGCGCCGAAGATGCCGAAGGCCTTGGCCCGCTCACCGGGTTCGGTGAAGGTGACCGTCAGCAGCGACAGTGCGGCGGGGGCGAGCAGCGCGCCGAAGACACCCTGGCCGACACGGGCCGCGACGAGCATCTCGAAGCTGGTGGCCGCGCCACCGATGGCCGAGGCCAGCGCGAAGCCGATCAGGCCGATGATGAAGGTGTTGCGGCGGCCGAACAGGTCGCTGAGCCTGCCGCCGAGCAGCAGGAGGCTGCCGAAGGCCAGGGCGTAGCCGGTGATGACCCACTGCCGGTCACCGTCGCCGAAGCCGAGGTCGGCCTGGGCCGCGGGCAGGGCGATGTTCACGATCGTCGCGTCCAGCACGACCATCAGCTGGGCGATGCCGAGAACGGCAAGCACCCACCAGCGCAGGGCGTGGGACCCGCGGCGGCCGGTGTCCGCGGCCGCGGGACTCTTCGTCCCGGTCTCGAGTGTGGTGGTCATAACTCCCCTTGTAGGTCGGCTGGGTTCGGTGCGAGTGGCATAATCGGAGATACCGCCTCCGCTTCATTCGAAGCTACCAGATTAACGGAGAAACCACCTCCGCTTAATCCCGTCGATTGGTAGGATGTACCTGTGAATCACGCCACCACGACCGCCTCACCGCCCCGCCGACTGCGTGCCGACGCCGCCCGCAATCAGGCGCGCATCGTCGCGGCCGCGCGTGAACTATTCGCCGATCACGGCCTGGAGATCACCCTCGACGACGTCGCCGAGCGCGCCGGCGTCGGCGTCGGCACCGTCTACCGGCGCTTCGCGAACAAGAAGGAACTGATCGCCGAGGTCTTCGACCAGCACATGGTCGACTTCGCCGACGCCGCCGACGCGGCGATGAACAACCCCGATCCATGGCTGGGCCTGGTGGAGTTCTTCGAGGACGCCTGCCGGCACCTGGCGACCAACCGCGGCTTCGGCGAGGTGATGCTCGAACTCGAGGAGGACCCGGCCCGCTTCGCCGAACTGCGCGACCGGATCCGCCCCTCGGTCACCGCGATCATCGATCGCGCCCGCGACGCGGGTGCCGTGCACCCCGACGTCACCACCACCGATTTCTTCGCGCTGATCCACATGGTGAACGCCTTCGCCGAGTTCGCCGGCCCGGTGAATTCCGAAGTGTGGCAGCGCTATATGGCGATCACCCTCAATGGTGTGCGCACCGACGCGGTACCGCGCAGGCCGCTGCTCGTGCCCCCGCTGACCGATGACGAGGTCGAGCGCGCAAAGGCGGCCGGCTGCCTCGGCCGACGCCGCTGAGCAGTACTTCTTCCCGCGACGAGTAGCGCGCGTCACAGTCCATCCTCTACAGTTGGACACATGACCAAGAGCACCTGGGTGAACTGGGCGGGCGAGCAGCGCTGCTCACCCGCCGTCGTCGCCGCACCACGCGACGTCGAGGAACTGGCCGAGATCGTCACCGCGTCCGCCGCCGCGGGCCGGACCGTGCGCGTCGCGGGATCGGGCCATTCGTTCACCGATGCCGTGCTCACCGACGGCACCCTGATCGATCTCGGCGGCCTGGACCGCGTGCTCGACGTCGACACCGCCACCGGCCGCGTCCGGGTCGAAGCGGGCCTGACCCTGCACACGGCGAGCCCGCTGCTGCACTCGCACGGCCTGGCCTTCCCCAACCTGGGCGATATCGACACCCAGACCATCGCGGGCGCGACCGCCACCGGTACCCACGGCACCGGCGCCAAGCTGCGGAATATCTCCGCCGCGCTGCACTCGGTGCAGATCCTGCGCGCCGACGGCACCACGGTCGAGCTCGCCGAGGAGACCGATCCCGACGGCTGGCGCGCGGCGCGGGTCAGCATCGGCGCGCTCGGCATCGTCACCGCGGTCACCCTGCAGCTGGAGCCGTCGTTCGTGCTCGACCTCGTCGAGCGACCGGTCCCGATCGCCGACGTGCTCGCGAATCTCGACGAATTCGCCGACGGCAGCGATCATTTCGAGTTCTTCGCCTTCGCGCACGCCGACGTGGCGATGACCAAGTCGAGCAACCGCAGCGTCGAGCCCGAGCAGCCGCGCGGCAAGGCGGGCGCCTGGCTCAACGACGTCCTGCTCTCGAATCATCTGTACGACACCATGTGCAAACTGGGCAGACGGGTCCCAGCCACAGTCCCGGCGATCCACCGGCTCGCGACCAAGGCGGGCAGCAACAATCGCAAGATCGACCGGTCCTACCGCGTCTTCGCGACCCCGCGCCTGGTGAAGTTCAACGAGATGGAATACGCCATCCCGCGCGAGCACGCGCGGGCCGCGATCGGCGAGATCCTCGACGTGACCAAGCGATTCGGCACCCCGATGCCGATCGAGGTGCGCTGGGTGGCCCCCGACGACGCGCTGCTGTCCCCCGCGGGCGGACGCGAGACCTGCTACATCGCCGTGCACCAGTACGAGGGCATGGTGTGGGAACCGTATTTCCGCGCGTGCGAAGCGGTGTTCGACCGGTACCAGGGCAGGCCGCACTGGGGTAAGCGGCACTTCCAGACCGCCGAGACGCTGCGCACCCGCTACCCCGAATGGGACCGGTTCGCCGAGGTGCGCCGCCGGTTCGATCCCACCGGCGTGTTCGCCAACGACTACGTGAACCGGGTGCTCGGCCCGCTGAGCTGACGCGGCCGAGGCGGACATCCGCCGGACAACAGTGTCGCCGGTCGGCCCCACACCCACCGTGACGGATGGAATGATGGTCGGCGATACCCGAAGCGCCACAAGCACTTCGCCCCTGCGCCGAAAGGGCGACCATGGCCCACACTCCCAGCGTGTTGTTCGTCTGCGTCCACAATGCGGGTAGATCGCAGATGGCGGCAGGTTTCCTACGGGCGATGGCGGGCGACCGGATCGACGTCCGGACCGCGGGCAGCGACCCGGCGGCGGCGCTGAACCCCGCCGCCGTCGCGGTGATGGCCGAGATCGGCATCGACATCGCCGGGGAACGGCCCAAGCCCCTCACCGACGACGCCGTCGGCCTGTCCGACGTGGTGGTCACCATGGGCTGCGGCGAGGTGTGTCCGTACTTCCCGGGGATCAGCTACCGGGACTGGGTGCTCGCCGATCCGGCCGGGCAGCCGATCGAGGTGGTCCGCAGTATCCGCGACCACCTGCGGATCCTGATCGGCAATCTCATCGCCGAACTGGTGCCGGTGCCTGCCCGCTGAGATCGTCGGCGGCGACGTCCGATTCGTTCAAGACGACTCCCCACGACCGTGTCTACGCTGCGGACATGACTCCTCAGCTCGATGTCGTCTCGATCGTCGTCTCCGATATGGCCGCCTCGGTGGCCTTCTACCGCAAACTGGGGCTCGTGTTCCCCGAGGGCGCCGAGTCCGAGGTCCACGCCGAGGCCCACGTCGGTAATGGCCTGCGGCTGGCATTGGACACCGAACAGGTGATCGCCTCGTTCACTCCCGGCTGGCAACCGCCGACCGGCTCCGGCCGCAGCGGCATCGCGTTCCGCTGCGCCGCCCCGGCCGAGGTCGACAAGCTCTGGGCCGAACTCGTCGACGCCGGCTACCACGGTGAACTCGCGCCGTGGGACGCCGTCTGGGGCCAGCGCTACGCCACGCTCGCCGACCCCGACGGCCAGGGCATCGACCTCTACGCCCCGTTGCCCAGCGAATAGGCCGACCAGCCGCCCGGGTCGCGCCGACGCTGCTGATAGCGGCCCAGGATCTCGCGGACCTCGTCGCTGACCGGTGGTTCGCCGGTCAGCCTGGTCCACAGGTGGGTGTCGTGGTCGGCGAGCGTCACCGGCCCGGTCGCGGCGACATCGACGACGAAGGTGAACTGGCGGGTGCGCGCGCCACCACCGGACAGATAGTCGAATTCGCCCAGGTAGTCACTGATCCCGGTGACCTCGAGACCGGTCTCCTCGAAGACCTCGCGCGCCACCGCGTCGTCGAGCGACTCCCCCGGCTCCACGACCCCACTCGGCAGTTCCCAGCGACCACTCAGCGAATCCGATCGTCGGCGGCGGAGGATGAGCACCCGGTTGTGGCGGACGACGACCGCTCCGACGACAAGTCGACGGACTTCGTCTCTTTCGGCCTCGATACGGAGCGTGGAGTACACGGATACGTCGATCATCGGGTTCACATCCTCTCGTCGGTGGTTCGGACTTGCCTGGCACATACGACGGGGCGTGCCCTCTGAGCGTAACTCGCCGGTACGACCTTGCCGAATGAGACTTTCCGGGCGCGGACGGCGCGATCACCCCGCCTGCAGCGCGCGAACTGAACATCCGGCCAGGTCACGGACCTCCCGGGACAGATGCGCCTGGTCGGCGAACCCGGTGATCGCGGCGGTCTCGGCCGCCGGAACACCAGCGCGCACCGCCGCCAGCGCCCGCTGGAACCGCAGAATACGGGCCAGCGTCTTGGGTCCGTAGCCGAAAGCGGCCAGTGAGCGCCGGTGCAGCAAACGCGCGGACATCCCCGCCGCGGCCGCCGTCCGCGCCACCGACGCGCCCGCGGCGATGGAGTCGACGATCCCGGCGAGCGCCGGATCGGGCGGTGCCGTCTCGGCGGCGAATCGCAACGCGATCGATTCCAAGGCCGCAACGCGGTCGGGCGCGTTGTCCACCCGGTCGACCAGGGTGCGGACCCGGCGGCCGGGGAACAGCTCGGCCAGGTCGACCCGTCGATCGAGCAGTTCGACGGCGGGAGTGCCGAGCAGCGCGGGCGCGATACCCGGCGCGAACCGGATACCGACGAACTCCGCGGCCCTGGCGGTGGGCACGTGGACGGCGCGACTGTCCGGACCGGCCACCATCAGCGTGCCCTCGGTCCAGATCAGGTCCATGCAGCCGTCGGGGAACACCGTGACCGGGCCGCTCGGGGCGGTCACCGCGCGCGTCCAGACCACGGCCCGATCCAGCCGCGCGGCGCGTTCCCGGTACTCCGTCACGCTTCGACGGTAACCCCGGCCACCGACGAACCGCTCCGCCGCGCGCCCGCCGTCGATACCCTGACGGCGTCGGGACAGTGAGGTCCCGTTTCGCGAAAGGACGCGGCCCATGCCCGCAGACGACTTGGTCGACACCGTCAACAGCGCCATCGAGGTGGCCGTGCCCGTGGCCGCGACCATGGGCGTCCGGGCGCTCGAGGTGCGGCGCGGTTACGCCGTCACCACCGTGCCGAGCGAGGGCAACGGCAATCACTTCGGCGCCATCTACGCGGGGGTACAGTTCACCGTCGCCGAGGTGCTCGGCGGTGCGATCACCGCGGGCAGTTTCGACACCTCGGCGTTCTATCCGCTGGTGAAGTCGTTCGACATCTCGTTCCGGGCGATGGCCCGCAGCGATCTGCGCGCGGAGGCCACCCTGAGCGAGGACGAGATCGCGCGCGTCAGCGCCGAGGCCGCGGCCAACGGCAAGGCCGATTTCGTGCTCGAGGCCGTCGTCACCGATGCCGCGGGCACCACGGTCGCCACCTCACGCGGGCTCTACCAGCTGCGAGCCTTCGGGCGCTGAACTCGTAGGGTCGCGGCATGACCGTGCTGCGCTCTGTCCTGCTGTTCCTGCTGGCCGCCGTCGCCGAGATCGGCGGCGCCTGGCTGATCTGGCAGGGTGTGCGCGAGCACCGGGGCGTGGCATGGATCGGCGCGGGCGTGCTGGCGCTCGGCTTGTACGGCTTCGTCGCGACCCTGCAACCCGACGCCCACTTCGGCCGCATCCTGGCGGCCTACGGCGGAGTGTTCGTCGCGGGATCGCTGCTGTGGGCGATGGCGCTGGACGGGTTCCGGCCCGACCGCTGGGATGTCCTCGGCGCGCTGGTCTGCCTGGTCGGGGTCGCCATCATCATGTACGTGCCGCGCGCGGCGAGCTAGGCGTGTCCCCGCGGCCGACCAGGCCTGACTGCCGCCCGGCGCGGAATCGGTCGTAAGATCTGGCGGCACAACGTTTCGGCTCGGCGGAGGGGTGGCTCCATGCAACCGGCAGGATCAGTGCAGCGGCCGCGCGTCGCGGGCTTTCCCGGCCCCGACATCGACGACGAACCCGACGTCTGGTCGGGCGCGGCGATCGACGACGACCGGATCAGAGCACTCGCCGTCGGCGCCTACTACGGGCGCAGCTGGGGCGCGTACTGCGACGGCGTCGCGTTCCTGCCCGAGGAGGACGACAGCACCTCGACCCGGCGCGAGACCGCGATCGAGGGCCTGCACGAATCGTGGGGCGTCGACAACGCCGACGACGCGCGCGACACCATCCGCAGGCTGCTCGCCGGCATGCACGCGCCGCTGTTCGAGCTGGTCCACCCGCTGGCGGTGGCCGCGGCCACCGAGGCCGGCCGGGTCGACCGCGCGGGCCTGGCCGACGAACATCGCGAATTCCTGCACACGCTCTCGGGTTTCCGCGGCTACCGCGGCCCCGCCGGCATCGACCGCGACTACGACGCCTGGCTGCAGGCCATCAAACTCGGCATCACCGAGAGCCTGCCGACGCCGCTGCAGACCGACGCCACCGCCTGGGACCTGGCGCGGCTGGTCTTCATCGCCCGCGCCGCCTGCACCGCCGGGTATCTCACCGAGGACGAGGCCTGGGAACACATGCTGACCGGCCTGGATCGCGCCCGGCAGCACTACCGCAACTGGCGTCAGTTCGGCGACGGTTTCCTCACCGGCGCCATCTTCTGGGCCGCCGCGCAGGATCTCTCGGCCGCCAGGACCCAGATCGCCGAACGCCGGCGGATGATCGCCGGACTGCACCTGCGCCCGTCGAGCCCGTGGCGGCGGGTGGCCCTGCACCGGGGCGCGCCGGTGTTCAGCCCGGCATCGCCAGCATGATGCCCACGGCCTGACGCCGGAACGGATCGTCGGCGACCATCCCCAGCTTGCGCCGCTCCACCAGCAGCTGCCATTCACCGAACAGATCGGCCGAGGACGGCAGCGACGGCGAGATCGACCCGTCGACGTGCTCGATCTCGCAGGCCAGCCGCAGCGCCTCGGCCACCCGGCCGAAATCCTCGGGCTCCCAATCCAGGAAGTCCAGGTCGCTGCCCGCGCCCGACACGCGCAGCGTCACCACCTGTCCCGGCACGGTGCGCACCTCGGCGCCGGTGAGCACGGCGACCGGGAACTCGTAGATCGCCCACGCCGAGACGAACAGCAACCGCAGCGTGGTGATCGCGACCAGTCCCGGCGCACCCTCGTGCCCCGCCTGAGCCAGTTCGAGCACGTATTCGTCGGGGCGTGCGCAGCCGTGCAGGATGTCGATCTCGCGGACCGAGTTGCCCGCGAAGCGCATTCGGCCCGCCGCGGCCGAGACGTCCGGGCGCCGCGGACCGTTCGGGCCGGGAACCGGGCGCGGCGGCACGAGATTCGGGCGCGGCGGGAACACCCGGCGCAAACTGATCAGATCGCGTTCGACCGCCCTGATCAGCACCTGCGCCTGCTCGCGTAGCCCGGTCTCGAGGAACACCGGCACCGGATGCCGGTCGGTCGCCGACCCGTTGACGCGAAACTCCGACGACCGGAAGAACAGCAGCATCGCCAACTGCTCGTCGTCGGTCGTCGCGAGCGCGATCCGAGCCAGCTCGGCCACGCCGACATCGAGCGCGGCCTCGTTGTCGGCCCGCAGCGGTGTCGTCACCAGCCTGCCGTCCGCGTATCGCACCGCGACGCGCGCACCCCACACCTCGATCACAGCCACATCCCTCCTGGCCCGCCCCGCCTCGCAGGATCCTACCGATGGGCTGTCGCGGCGGAAGGGGGCGGCGTAGATTCGACTGCGCTGCTCGGGTGAGTTTTCTTCCACGAAGGGATCGCCGTCATGAGCGTGTCACCCCGGTATCGGGGGCACCGCGGAGCGTCCGCGGTGCTCGCGTTCCTGCTCGTCCTGGCCGCCGCGGCGTGCGGGTCCGACAGCGATTCCGGGTCGTCGACCGCGCCGCCGGACAGTCCCGAGACCACGGCGATCACCGATATCGTGCGCGGCAAGGTGACCGAACTCGGTGTCAGTTCCGCCGTCTACGGCGTCTGGCGGGGTGAGGAACAGCTCGCGCTCGGCGCGTTCGGCGGCTCACCGCTGGGCGTCCCCGCGACCCCCGACATGAAAGTGCGCGTCGGCCAGCCGATGGAGCCGATGCTGTCGACCGTGCTGTGGCGCCTCGACGGCGACGGCGTGCTGAAAATGGACGAACCGATCGCCCGCTGGCTGCCCGATTTCCCCCGCGCGGACAAGATCACCCCGCGCATGCTCGCCGACAGCACCTCCGGCATCGCCGACTACGTGACCGATCCGGAGTTCCTGAAGATCTTCGCCGAGAACCCGATCCGCGAGTGGACCGCGACTCAGCTGTTCGAACGCGCCAACGCCCGTCCACCGCTGTTCGAGCCCGGCACCGACTTCGGCTACGCGCACAGTGATCTCGTCGCCCTCGGCGAGGTCTTGCAGAACGCGACCGGCAAACCCCTGGGCGAGTTGATCGCCGAGCACATCCTCATCCCGCTCGGCATGCACAACAGCAAGGTCGTGTTGAATCCCGCGATCGACGAGCCGTACCTGCACGGGTACACCAACGAACGAAACGGCTTCGAGGACTCCACCTTCTGGAACCCGACCGCCTTCCTGCACAGCGGCAACATGAACGCCCCCGTCGCCGACATCGGCCGCTGGGTCCGCGCCCTGGCCACCGGCGAACGCCTCACCCCCGACCAGTTCCAGCAGATGATGGGCCCCTCCACCGCGGGCCTCGGCCCGTTCACCCCCGAGAAGTACTTCGCCTTCGGCGTGGTCCACCTCGCCGACTGGCTCTACATGAACCCCGCCTACGGCGGCTACGACGGCATCGCCCTCCACGACACCAAGACCCAGACCACGATCATCGTCTACACCACCCACGGCCCCACCTCCCCCGCCACCAACAACGCCATCCCCATCGGCGCCGCACTGGCCACCCACCTCGTCCCCGACCGCCCACCCGCGATTCCCGGATGACCACCTCGCGCTCAGCCACCGATCCGGACGAACCTCGGGGCGATCACCGTCCCACACCGGCGGACGGGCCGTTCACTCTGAACATCGACGACGAGATCTTCACTGTCACGATCTCGCCGGACGGTCGCTCGGGTTATGCCTGGGACTCCGGCCCTAACCCCGGCTACGGATTCGACGGCTTCGCACCGCGGTCCACCCACCCGCCCGACGGCTATCGGCCGAGTGCCGAGCCGATCCGGTTCCCGACGATCGAGGAGCACCGCCGGTCCATCCGCACTTTCCTCGACCAGGTCGACCCATCGACCGGCTACATCGAAGAATGAGCCGAGTCCCACCGAGGAACGGCGGGCGTTGCGCGGCCGGGGATTCGAAGATCACCCGGAGGTGGCAGGCTGTGCTGATGGCCGACGAACTAGAACCCGCCACCGAACACTCCGGTGGCGAAGCAACCGAGTCGCAGGAAGATGCGACCAAGCGGAAGTTCCGCGAAGCACTCGAGCGAAAGAACGGAAAGGCCGGCGTCGGCGGGGCCGCGCACAACGCCGCCAAGGTCCGCGGCACCCAGTCCGCGGCAGGTGGCAAGCGCACCTTCCGCCGCCGCGCGGGCGGCTAGCCGATACGACAAAGCCCCTCACCTGGATTCCAGGTGAGGGGCCTCGAGTGGAGCTGCCGGGAATCGAACCCGGGTCCTCCGCCGCGTCTTCAGGGCTTCTCCGTGTGCAGTTCGCTAGGTCTCTGCTCGGATCTCCGAGTCTCGCGAACAAGCCCGGATGACGATCCCAGTCGCTGTTGGATGTCCCGTCCGACTCCGCGACCGAGCCGAACGGTAATTCCCTCTAGCTGATGCCAGGGTCCGGGTCGAGGGACGAACCCGGTCTGACAGAGACGACCTGCTACTTAGGCAGCGAGGGCGTACTCGCGCTGATTGGAATCGGCGCTTAATTGGTTGCAACGACGCTTACGGTGGTCTCTTGCCTGCACCGACACGCTTCCCCTGAATCAACGTACGCAGTCGAAACCGTTCAGCCCCGTACGTGCCCGCACCGTGCGGGCTAGTCATGTTAACACTGCCGTCGCCGGGAATCTTCCCGATATTTCTGCCAGCGCGCGGTGTCGCCGATGTGACTCGTCAGCGAACCACACTTATTCGCACCGCCGATCCGGGGAGATGCGCCGGTCGACCGGGGTACTGTTCTCGATCGGCTGGACCGGGACGCGCGAGATCCCGTGTGCGGCTGGAACAAGGAGTTACCTCATGGCATTCACCAGCCGGCTGCGCCGGTCGGCCGCCGTGCCCGTCGTGGCCGGCCTCCTCCTCGCCGCGGCGTGCTCCGCCGGCGATTCGACCGCCGGGCCGGGAGTCACCAGCGCACCGTGTCCCGGATCGACGCACAAGGACCGCGGGTGCATCTATCTCGGCGTCCTGTCGGACCTGGCGAACGGCCCGTTCTCCGCCCTCGGCTCGTCGATGAACGAGGGCCAGCTGGCGTTCTGGAACCAGGTGAACCAGGCGGGCGGCATCGGCGGCTACGACATCGACATCACCACCAACGCCCGCAATACCTCCCTCGACCCACGCACGCATCGCACCGCCTACGCCGAGATCGAGCCGCACGTGCTCGCGTTGGCGATGAGCTTCGGCACCGCCCAGACCATCGCGATGCTCAATCAGATGGACACCGACGACATGGTCAGCGTGGCGGCCACCCAGTGGTCGGGCTGGAACTATCGCAGCGCCGACCGCAATCTGGTGCTCAGCGCGGGCTATTCCTACTGCACGGAGGCGGTGACCGGCCTGGACTGGTTCACCCGCACCCACTACGCCCCGCGCAATATCGCCATCGTCGCCTACCGCGGCAATTACGGCGGCGACTACGCCAGCGGCGCGCTGAAGTGGGCGGTCGCCAACGGTGCCACCATCGCCGACCGGGTCGACACCGGCCCCAACGGCGAAGTCGGCAACCAGGACGGACCGGTCGAGGAGGTCCTGGCCGCCGATCCCGACCTGGTCCTGCTGGCCACCGGTCCCGCCGAGACCGCGGAGATCGTCGGCAAGCTGGTGAAGTCGGGCTACACCGGCCGCTTCCTCGGCTCGCTGCCGACCTGGAACGCCGCGCTGTTGCAGACCGCCGCGGCCCCCGCGCTGACGGCGCTCTACAACTACACGACCCCGGTCGACAGCTGGAACGGCGACAGCGTCGGCGCCCGGCACGCCCGCGCCGCCGTCGATCGCGCACCGGCGAACTTCGGCTACTCGCTGGGCTGGGCGATCTCCTATCCGCTCAAGGCCCTGCTCATCGCCGCGGCCGAAGAGGGCGAGCTGACCCGGGCCGGGTTGCGCCGCACGATCGAGGACCTGCGCCCCGATGGCGAGGGCATGGTCGTCATCCATCCGGCGGGCGCGGTCCAACCCGATCTGAGCGGTGAGTGGACCTCGGTGTTCGAACCGGACAAGGCCGCGCCGATGGGCGCCAGGGCGATCGAGGTCGGCTATCAGGGCGAGACCCTGGGCAAGCTGGACCTGCACGAGCCCTGCACCCGGCTGTAGTGGCCTCAGCTCGCGGCGATCATGGCGACCGCCGCGAGCGCGAGCACCATGCCCACCTTCTGCGTCCCGCTGATCCGTTCGCCGAGCAGCACCATCGCCAGCAGCACGGTCGCGGCCGGATACAGCGAGCCGATCACGCTGACCACCGACAGCAGCGACCCGTGGAAGGCGTACAGCAGCGCCGCGTTGGCGATCACATCGAGGACGCCGACCGCCAGCGCCAGCCGCAAGGGTTCCCCGCGCAGGCCGCGGAACTGGCCCGCGGCCAGCGCGGAGGTCCACACGACGGCCGTCGCGGCGGCGCGCTGACCGAGCAATGGCCACAGCCCGGCGCTCGCGCTGGTCTCGTGCAGGAAGAAGAACGCGAAGCCGAACGCGGCGCCCGAGCCGACGGTGAGCAGCGCGACCCGACGGGTGAAACGCAGTTCCCGGCCGCCGATGATCTCCTCGGTCGTCTCGTCCGGCGCTTCCCGGCTGACCAGCACCACCGCGACCAGCGCGAGCGCGATTCCCGCGATCGCGGCGGGCCCCGGTCGCTCGCCGAGGAAGAACCCGGCGATCACCGGGATGCCGGCGACCAGCACCGCGGTCACCGGCGACACCACCGACATCGGACCGTCGGCGAGCGCGGCGTAGAACCACCACACCGCCAGTCCGCTGGCCACGCCCGCGGCCAGGCCCCACAGCATCGATGCCGCGTCCGCGTGCCCACCGACCAGCGGCGCGATCAGCAGGACCAGCAGCACCGACCACGGGTAGGACACGACGACCACCCGCAACGCGGTGACCCGCCGGGCGGCGATCCCGCCGAAGAAATCGCTGACTCCGTACCCCGCCGCCGCCACGAGGGCGAGCAGGACGGAGATCAACGCATGCCTTTGACCCGCCGACCGATCTCGCGCGTGACCTCACGCTCGGCCTGCCTGCGGGCGAGGTCCTGACGCTTGTCGTAGTCCTGCTTGCCCTTGGCGAGCGCGAGCTCGACCTTCACCTTGCCGTCGGAGAAGTACATCGACAGCGGCACCAGCGTCTGGTTGCCCTCCCTGGACTTGCCGACCAGGTGCTCGATCTCGCGCTTGTGCAGCAGCAGCTTGCGGGTGCGCCGCGGCGAATGGTTGGTCCACGTGCCGTGGCTGAACTCCGGAATGTGCAGGCCGCGCAGCCAGACCTCGCCGTTGTCGACGGTCGCGAAGGCGTCGACGAGAGACGCCTTGCCTTCGCGCAAGCTCTTGACTTCGGTGCCGACCAGCGCGATCCCCGCCTCATAGGTGTCGAGGATCGTGTAGTTGTGCCGCGCCCGGCGGTTGGTCGCGATGACCTTCCTGCCCTTTTCCTTCATAACGGTCAACTCTAAGTGACCGCGCCAGCCGTTTATTCCAAGGTCCGTCCCACCCTCAGCTCGCCGCGCGCTCGAGGGCGCGGGCCAGGGCTCGGTCGCGTTGTTCCTCGAATCGGGTCGCCTTGGCCTCGAGGTCGAGCAGGTAGGCGTGCAGCTCGTCGCGGGCGCGTTCGCCCTCGTCGCCGAGATCGGTGCGGTCGAAGACCTTCCAGGTGCGCAGCACCGGCTCGAGCACGACGTCGAGGTGCTGGCGCAGGTCGTAGACGCCGTGCTTGGCCAGCATGACCGCGTTGCGACGGAAGTTCGGCTGGTTGAGGCCGGGCATCTGGAAGCGCACGACGACGTCGGTGATGGCGCGCATCGTCGCGTCGGGGGTGAGGTCGAGGGCGGCCGCGCACAGCTTGCGGTAGAAGATCATGTGCAGGTTCTCGTCGGTCGCGATGCGCGCGAGCATGCGGTCGGCGATCGGGTCGTCGCACAGCCTGCCGGTGTTGCGGTGGCTGATCCTGGTCGCCAGTTCCTGAAAGGTGACGTAGGCGACGCCCTTGAGGAACTGCGAACCCTTCTCCGGCTTGGCGATGCCGGCGGTCATGTGCGCCATCCTGGCTTCCTCGAGCGCGACCGGGTCGACCGCGCGGGTCACCACCAGGTAGTCGCGCATGACGATGCCGTGGCGGTTCTCCTCGGCGGTCCAGCGCCCGACCCAGGTGCCCCAGGCGTTGTCGAAGCCGAAGGTGTCGGCGAGCTCGCGGTGGTAGGAGGGCAGGTTGTCCTCGGTGAGCAGGTTGGTGATCATGGCCGCCTTGGCCACCTCGCTGAGTCGCGACTGCTCCGGGTCCCAGTCGATCCCACCCATCGCGGCGAAGTTGCGGCCCTCGTCCCACGGCACGTAGTCGTGCGGGTGCCAGTCCTTGGCCTTGGCCAAGTGGTCGTTCAGGTTCGCTTCGGCGGTCGGTTCGAGCTCGGCCAGGATGTCGCTGTCGGAGAGCTGGAGCGTCAAGATGTCACCTCGGAGTTGGCGGGCGGGAAAGGCGGACCCCCTGCGCCCACCATGCTGTGTGGACGCGTCCGCGGCGGTCACATGACGAAACACTGTGTTCGCTCACAGGAACCGACCGTCCGGGCTAGGCGGGCGGTAGTGCCGGACCGAACTGATCGATACGCAGGGGCAGGGCGGGCCACGGGGTGCGGTCGGGGGTCAGCTCGCCGACGACCAGCACGCCCGCGGCGTCGAAGGCGGCCCTGGCCCGGTCGAGGTGGTCACCCGAGGTCACCAGCACCGCGGCGCGCAGCTGGTGCTCGGCCATCAGCGCCGCCGTGAAGCGGGCATTGGCCACGGTCGAATCGGCCTGCGGCTCACGCAGGATCCGCGCCGGGTCGATGCCCGCCGCCACCAGCCAATCGGCCATCGCGTCCGCCTCGCTCAGCCCGGCCCGTGGATTGCCGCCCGTAACGATGATCGGCGACCACGGCGCGAACACCGCCTGCACGAGGCCGGCCCGTAACCGCCGGACCAGTTCCGGGCGCACGGTGCCCTCTGGCGTCAGGCCGTAGCCCAGGATCACCACGGCGGTGTCCTCGCCGTAGGTGCCGGGCAGCGACGGCGTCAGAAGGCGGGGCAGGTCTCGCACGCCGATCGGCGACGAGGGCTCCGCGCTGCCCGATGGTGCTGCCGCACAGACGATTCCGGTCGCGGTCAGGACCGCGCACACCCCTCGCGTCACCCAGGTCACCCACACCGTTCCCGTCGCCTCCTCGGGCCGGGACCGATCGCCGCGATCGGTCGAGGAGGCCTACAGTGCGCCGGGAAGCGGGCCGCAGGCAGGGCTATGACCTGCGGCTACCACAGGTCACAGCGCTCGGCGTCATCCACTGGTCCGCAGCATCGCAAACATTCCGGAACCGCTCGGGTACCGAAACGCCGTGGGCGGGCGCGTGGATGAGAGGTCAGCCGCCGGGGCGCAGGGCCAGATAGAGCGCCAGCGCCGAGGCGAAGAGGAGGAGCAGCGCGACGGTCGACCAGCGCGGCCTGCCCCGGTGGACCACCGGCTGGTGACCGCCGAGCAGGCTCGGCGCGACGACCGGGTCGATGTGCCGGTGCGGCAGCGGCGGCAGCGGAGCGTCGGCGCCGCCCGAGCTCGTGCCGCCCGACGAGTCGCTGTCGGAGCCTTCACCGTTCGCCATGGCTCGACAGTATCGCGCGCCACCCCGGTTCGTCGCGCGTTCCTTTTCCGCTCACTGTTCGGCGAGCGCGGCCAGCACCCCCTCGCCGTAGCGGGCCAGTTTGTTCTCGCCGACGCCGCCGACGGTACCGAGTTCGGCGAGCGAACCCGGTTTGCGCGCAACGATTTCGCGCAGTGTCGCGTCGTGGAAGACCACGTAGGCGGGCACGCCCTGCTCCTTGGCGGTGGCCGCGCGCCAGGCCCGCAGCCGCTCGAACAGCGGCAGATCGGTCGCGGGCAGATCGACGGCCGCCTTGGCCGATTTCGCGCTGCGCGCGGGCCGGGCGGCGCGTTCGGGCTCGCGGCGCATCGGCACCTTCTTACCCTCGAACAGCACCTCGTTGCTGGCGTCGGTGAGGGTGAGCACGCCATACTCCCCCCGCACCGCGAGCAGTCCGCCGGCGAGCAACTGCCGCGTCACGCCCCGCCATTCGGTGTCGCGCAGGTCGGTGCCGATCCCGAACACCGACAGCTCGTTGTGCCGGTGCTGGGTGATCTTCGGATTCGTCTTGCCCAGCAGGATGTCGATCAGGTGGCCCGCGCCGAAGGCCTGTCCGCGTTCCCGCTCGAGCCGCAGCACCGTGGAGAGCAGCTTCTGTGCCGGGACCGTGCCGTCCCAGGTCTCCGGCGGGTTCAGGCACACATCGCAGTTGCCGCAGGGTTGGCCGGGCTGCCCGAAATAGTTCAGCAGCTGCACGCGACGGCAGCCCACTGTCTCGCACAGCGCGAGCATGGCGTCCAGATGCAGTTGCAGCTGTCTGCGGTGCGCGGCGTCGCCTTCGCTCGAGTCGATCATCTTGCGCTGCTGAACGACATCGGCGAGGCCGTAGACCATCCACGCGGTCGACGGCTGGCCGTCGCGGCCGGCGCGACCGGTCTCCTGGTAGTAGCCCTCCACCGACTTGGGCAGGTCCAGATGGGCGACGAACCGCACGTCGGGCTTGTCGATGCCCATGCCGAAGGCGATGGTGGCCACCACGATCAGGCCGTCCTCCCGCAGGAACCTGGCCTGGTTCTCGGCGCGGGTCCGGTTGTCCAGGCCCGCGTGATAGGGCACCGCGCGCACGCCGTTCTCGTTGAGCATCGCGGCGGTCTTCTCCACCGAATTGCGCGACAGGCAGTAGACGATGCCCGCGTCGCCGGCGTGCTCGGCGCGGATGAAGTCGAGCAGCTGCCGGTCGGGGCGGTTCTTCGACTCGATCCGGTACTGGATGTTGGGGCGGTCGAAGCTGGAGACGAACTGCTTCGCCGCGCCCAGGTCGAGCCGCTCGACGATCTCGGCGCGGGTCTTCTCGGTGGCGGTCGCGGTGAGCGCGATGCGCGGGACATCGGGCCAGCGCTCGTGCAGCAGCGACAGCGCGAGATAGTCGGGCCGGAAGTCGTGGCCCCACTGCGACACGCAGTGCGCCTCGTCGATCGCGAACAGCGCCACCGTGCCGCGGTCGAGCAGCCGCAGCGTGGACTCCAGGCGCAAGCGTTCGGGCGCGAGATAGAGCAGGTCGAGATCACCGGCGACGAACTGCGCCTCCACCGTGCGCCGCTGATCCGGGGACTGGGTGGAGTTGAGGAACCCGGCCCGCACGCCGAGCGCGCTGAGCGCGTCGACCTGGTCCTGCATGAGCGCGATCAGCGGGGAGACGACCACGCCGACGCCGGGGCGCACCAGCGACGGCACCTGGTAGCACAGCGATTTACCGCCACCGGTCGGCATCAGGACCAGCGCGTCACCGCCGCCGACGACCTGCTCGACGATGGCGGCCTGGTCGCCGCGGAAGGCGTCGTAGCCGAAGACCCGGCGCAGGACCTCCTCGGCGGTCTCCGGGCGAGCGGGGGCCGCCGCGCGGCCGGGCGTGGCCGGAGCGAGGTCGTCGAAGTGGAAGCCGCCGGTGTCGTCGAAATCGTGCTCGGAGACATAGCCACCGTCGGACGGGTACGCGTCGTCGGGCGGGAAGTCGTCGGGCGGGAAGTCGTCGACATCGGGGGCCGTGGCGCCGGAATTGCTCACCGGGCCATCCTACGAGCGAGGGCCGGCACCGCAGCCCGTCCGCCGGGCCCGACGACGTGGTTCACCGGCCCCCGCTCACCTGTGGATAACCCCGATCAGCCGCGCAAACGGGCGAGGACCTCGTCCTGGAGCAGGCCGTTGCTGGCCACCGCGTCGCCGCCGTGCGGACCGGATCGGCCGTCCAGGGAGGTGAACGCGCCACCTGCCTCACGGACCAGGATGTCGAGCGCGGCCAGGTCCCACAGCGACACCTCCGGCTCGGCGGCGATGTCGACCGCACCCTCGGCGACCAGGCAGTAGTTGAAGAAATCGCCGTAGCCGCGAACCCGCCAGACCGCGTCGGTGAGATCGATGAATCGCTCCCGAAGCCCGCGCTCGTGCCAGCCCGACAGGCTGGAGAAGGCCAGACTGGCCGAGTCGAGAGCGCCCACCGCCGACACGGTGATCGGCTTCGGCGCGCCGGGGTGCACCTGCGCCCACGCGCCCGAGCCCGCGGCCGCCCACCAGCGCCTGCCCAGCGCGGGCGCGCTGACCACGCCGACCACCGGCACACCGTCGACGAGCAGCGCGATCAGGCTGGCCCAGACCGGCACGCCACGGACGAAGTTCTTGGTGCCGTCGATCGGGTCGACCACCCACTGCCTGCCGGTGAACTCCGCGTCGCCGCCGAATTCCTCGCCGAGCACGGCGTCGTCGGGGCGTTCGGCGGCGAGCACGCGCCGGATGACCTGCTCGACCGCCAGGTCGGCATCCGAGACCGGCGTCAGGTCCGGCTTCGAGTCGACCTTCAGATCGACGGCGCCGAAACGCACCCGCGAGATCGCGTCGGCCTCGTCGGCCAGTCGGAGGGCAAGGTCCAGGTCAGCGGAGTAGGCAGCCACACAGCCAGTGTATTTGGGTGCGCGGCGGCTCCCGACGCCGCGGCCCGCGGACGTGCCGCTCGGCCGGAAGCACGCGTGCTCACGGTGGCCGCCGGGTGCGCAGCGCGGCCTCACCGCCGGGCCGAGCACACGCTCAGGCCGCGACCTGCGCCGCCCGCGCCGCGACCAGAGCGCTCGCCCACCAGTGCACCTGGTCGAGCAGCGCCTGCGCCGCGGCCTCGAACTCCTGCGGCTCCCGCAGCCGCCCGTCCTCGTCGAAGAGCAGGTAGTAGCGCGGGAAGGAGACGTAGTTGCGCACGGTGTGGGCGTTGAGCTCGTTGAACACCTGGCGCAGGTGCTCGATCGCCAGCAGTCCGCCGGAGCCACCGCTGTAGCCGACGAAGCCGATCGTCTTGGCGTCCCACTGGGTGTAGTGCCAGTCGATGGCCGACTTCAGCGCGGCCGGGTAGCTGCGGTTGTAGTCGGGCGTGACGACGACATAGGCGTCGGCGGCGGCCAGCCGTTCGGTGAACTCGGCCATTCCCGCCGGACGCGGCATGTCGGGGTCCACCGCGGGCGGCACCGGCGGCAGCGCGGCGGGCAACTCGGCCTCGGCCAGGTCGATGATGTCGACGTCGAAGCGGTCGTCGACCTGCTGGGCGAACCAGCGCGCGACCACCGGCCCGAACCGGCCCTCGCGGACGCTGCCGATGATGATCGCGAGCTTCAGTGGCTGTGTGGACACCGTGTTCTCCTCTGTCGTCTGCCCGGCCAGATCGGCCGGTGTGTCCACCGTCGCCGTTCGCGACGCTGTCAGGGAGACCACGCTGAGAGTGGTAGTGGCACGGCCACTCTCCGGGCCGCGCCGGTGGGTACCGTCGATCGGGTGAGCGACAACGAACTCGGTCTGTTCCTGCGGACCCGCCGCGAGGCCGTCACACCCGCCGAGGTCGGGCTGCCCGCCGGGCCGCGCAGGCGCACGCCGGGGCTGCGCCGCGCGGAGGTCGCGATGCTGGCGGGGGTCAGCGTGGAGTACCTGATCCGGCTCGAGCAGGGTCGCGACCGGCACCCCTCGCCGCCGGTGCTGTCCGCGCTGGCCGAGACGCTGCGGCTGAGCCCGCGCGAACGGGTGCACCTGCACCAGCTCACCAAGGGCATGTCCGGTTTCAGCTGCGGCGCCGCCGAGAACGGCCCGAACCGCACGGTCCGGCCGACGATCCGCGCGATCCTCGACCAGCTCGAGCCTGCGCCCGCCGCGATCACCAACCGGTTCACCGAAGTGCTGGCCTGCACCGCCGGCTACCGCACGCTGATGGCGCCCAGCGGCCTGTTCGAGCAGGGCGAACCGGCCAATGTCGCGCGGTTCGTCTTCACCCATCCCGGCGCGCGCGAGCTGTATCCGGACTGGGACGAGGCCGCCGACAAGCTCGTCGCCTCGCTCAAGCAGGGCCCGTTCCGCGCCGACCCGATGGTGGCGGCGCTGGTCGACGAGCTGACCGTGACCGCGGGCGCCCCGTTCACCGACCGGCTGGCCGCGCTGCCGGGACTGCCGCCCTCGGGCGGGATCAACCGGATCAGTCATCCCGAGGCGGGCACGCTGCGGCTGGCCTACGAATCGCTGGATCTGTCCATCGACGACGACCAGTCGCTGTATGTCCTGCTGCCCGCCGACGAGGCCAGCGCGACGGCACTGGATCGACTGCTCGGGCGACGTCCCGGCGGCCTGCGCGCCATCGCGAGCTGACCCGCGCGGGTGCGCGTGTTTCACCGTGTCGGAGCCGACCGGTAACCTTGGGAATCGTGCATCCTGACGTTATCGCCGACCTCGCCGACCTCGACACCACGCTCAAGACGGTCGAGTCGGTCCTCGATGTCGAGGAGCTACGCCGTCGTATCGACGAGCTCGAGCACCAGGCGGCCGATCCCGAGCTGTGGAACAACCAGGACCACGCCCAGCAGGTGACCAGCGAGCTGTCGCACGCCCAGAGCGAGCTGCGCCGCGTGGAGGAACTGCGTCAGCGCCTCGAAGACCTGCCGGTGCTCTACGAACTGGCCGAGTCCGAGGAGGGCGCCGCGGCCGAGGAAGCCACCGCCGACGCCGACAACGAGCGCGCCGCGCTGCGGGTCGACATCGAGGCGATGGAAGTGCGCACCCTGCTCTCGGGCGAGTACGACAAGCGCGACGCGCTGGTCAACATCCGTTCCGGCGCCGGTGGCGTCGACGCCGCGGACTGGGCGCAGATGCTGATGCGCATGTACATCCGCTGGGCCGAGCGGCACAAGTACGTCGTCGAGGTCTACGACACCTCCTACGCCGAGGAGGCGGGCATCAAGAGCGCCACCTTCGCGGTGAAGTCGCCCTACGCCTACGGCACCCTCTCGGTGGAGATGGGCACGCACCGGCTCGTCCGGATCAGCCCGTTCGACAACCAGGGCCGTCGCCAGACCTCCTTCGCCGAGGTCGAGGTGCTGCCGGTGGTCGAGACCACCGACCACATCGAGATCCCCGAGGGCGAGGTCCGCGTCGACGTGTACCGCTCCTCGGGCCCGGGTGGGCAGAGCGTCAACACCACCGACTCCGCGGTGCGCCTGACCCACATCCCCACCGGCATCGTGGTGACCTGTCAGAACGAGAAGTCGCAGCTGCAGAACAAGATCTCGGCCATGCGCGTGCTGCAGGCCAAGCTGCTCGAGCGCAAGCGCCAGGAGGAGCGCGCGCAGATGGACGCGCTCAAGACCAACGAGGGCGCCTCGTGGGGCAACCAGATGCGTTCCTACGTGCTGCACCCGTACCAGATGGTCAAGGACCTGCGCACCAACTATGAGGTGAACAACCCCTCGGCGGTGCTCGACGGCGACATCGACGGCTTCATCGAATCCGGAATCCGTTGGCGCATGCGGGAACAGGCCGACGCGTAGCCACCTGTTCGCTCGGCCGGTGTGACGCTGTTCGCGTTTGACCGGGCACCGTGACCCCGCTGTAACCTTTCGGGTGTGTGTTCGAGCGAACCGGAACTGTGCCAGCGCAAGCCCCGTCGACTCTCGGCCGGGGCGAGGCGATGAGCGGCGTCCTGGCGATCAACACGGCACCGGAGATCACCGCGTGGCTGCGGTCCAGCGGGCTCGAGATCGTCCTGCTGGTGGTCGGCGCGATGCTGTTCGGCCGGTTCGCGGCGTTCGTGCGCGACCGGGTGACCACCAAGATCGACGCGGGCTTCCACTCGAGCGACGCGCTGGTCCGCACCGAGGCCGCCAAGCACCGGCACGCCCTGGCCCAGGTGATCACCTGGGTGGTGCTGACCATCGTCTACGTGCTGGTCGGCATGGAGGTGCTGCGCAGGCTCGGCTTCGCGGTGACGGGTCTGGTGGCGCCGGCGGCGGTGCTCGGCGCGGCGCTGGGTTTCGGCGCGCAGCGGATCGTCCAGGACATCCTGGCCGGGTTCTTCCTGATCACCGAGCGTCAGTACGGTTTCGGTGACGTGGTGCGGATCGCGGTCACCGGATCGGCCGACGCGGCCGAGGGCACCGTGGAGGACGTGACGTTGCGCATCACCACGCTGCGCAACTCCGACGGCGAGGTCATCACCGTCCCCAACGGGCAGATCGTGAAGGTGACCAACCTGTCCAAGGACTGGGCACGCGCCGCGATCGACGTGCCGGTGTCGGCGCAGGCCGACATCACCAAGATCAACGAAATCCTGCACGAGGTGTGCACCAAGGCCTACCAGGACCGCCGCCTCAAGCCGCTGCTGCTCGACGAACCGTCCGTGATGGGTGTGGAAGATCTCTCGCTCGACGAGATGAACATCCGGATGGTTGCCCGCACATTGCCGGGCAAACAATTCGAGGTGGGGCGCGAGCTGCGCGTGCGCGTCGCGGCCGCCCTGCGTAAGGAAGGAATCAGTGAAACCACGTAAGTCGACGGCGATCCTCATGGCCACCTGGGTGTCCACGTTCGTCGTCTATCTGTTCGTCAAGCCCGCCGACACCACCAGCACCGGACCGGTCTCGCTCCTCAACGCCGTCCCCACCTGGGTCGATCAGACGCCATAGGGTTGCTCGACGCCTCGCCGAGGCCGTCGGGGCCCGGTCACCGGGGAGGTCGCTGGCTACACTGGCTCCCCGTGATCACCATGCGCAACGTCACCAAGTCGTACAAGACCTCGACGCGGCCGGCGCTGGACAACGTCTCCGTCGAGGTGGACAAGGGCGAATTCGTCTTCATCATCGGCCCGTCCGGTTCGGGGAAGTCGACCTTCATGCGACTGCTGCTCAAGGAGGAGTCGCCGACCGCGGGCGAGATACGGGTGGCCGATTTCCGGGTCGACCGGTTGCCGGGGCGCAAGGTACCCAAGTTGCGCCAGCGGATCGGCTGCGTCTTCCAGGATTTCCGGCTGCTCCAGCAGAAGACCGTGGAACAGAACGTGGCCTTCGCGCTCGAGGTGATCGGCAAGCGGCGTCAGTTCATCGAACGCACCGTGCCCGAGGTGCTCGACATGGTCGGGCTCGGCGGCAAGGGCAATCGGCTGCCCTCGGAGCTGTCCGGTGGTGAGCAGCAGCGCGTGGCGATCGCGCGCGCGTTCGTCAACCGGCCGCTGGTGCTGCTCGCCGACGAGCCCACCGGCAACCTCGACCCCGACACCAGCGCCGACATCATGGCGCTGCTGGAACGGATCAACCGCACCGGCACGACCGTGTTGATGGCCACCCACGACAACCACATCGTCGACGCGATGCGCAGGCGGGTGGTGGAGCTCGACCACGGCAGACTCGTGCGTGACGAAGCGACCGGTGTCTACGGGGTGGGGCGATAATGCGACTGAGTTTCCTGTTCACCGAGGTCGCCGACGGTCTGCGCCGCAACCTGACGATGACCATCGCGATGATCCTGACCACCGCGGTCTCGCTGATGATGCTCGGCGGCGGCATGCTGTCGGTGCGGATGGCCGACAAGACCGAGAACTTCTTCATCGGCAGGCTCGAGGTGCGGTTCTATCTCGACGACGCCGTCTCCGACACCGACCCGGACTGCGCCGCCGACCCGTGCAAGTCGCTGCTCGCGGATCTGAAGGGCACCTCCGGCGTGGAGAGCGTGCAGTTCCTCAACCGCGCCGACGCGCTCGAGGAGGCCAAGAAGCTGTTCGCCGATCAGCCCGAGATGGTGCAGTACATCGCCGACTCACCGCTGCCCGCCTCGCTGCGGGTGAAGATGACCGACGCCGATCAGTACCAGCACATCTACGACAGCTTCGCGACCAGGCCGGGCGTGCGGATCGTCGCCAACGACAAGGAGTTCGTCGACCGGCTGGTCAGCCTGTTCGACGGCCTGCGCAATGCCGCGTTCGGTCTGGCGCTGGTGATGGCGCTGGCGGCGATGCTGCTGGTGCTGAACATGGTGCAGATCGCCGCGTACACGCGGCGCACAGAAGTCGGCATCATGCGCCTGGTCGGCGCGACCCGCTGGTATACCCAGCTGCCGTTCCTCTTGGAGGCGGTCGCGGCCGCGTTCGTCGGCTCGGTGCTGGCGATCCTCGGGCTGGTCATCGCCCGGCCGCTGGTCATCGACCGCGCGCTGGGCCCGCTGTTCGACAGCAATGTGTTCCCGCGCATCACCGGCGACGACATCGCCGTGGTCGCGCTGACCATCGCCCCGATCGGCATCGTGTTCGCCGCCGTGACGGCCTATCTCACCCTGCGCTTCTACGTCAGGGAGTAGTCCCGACACCGCGCCGGCGGGGACCTGTTATCGGGTCCCCGCCAGCGGCGTCTGTACGCCGAGTGAGGCGTCGAGTTGCGCGGTGAGTTCGGTGCGCTGGCGGTCCAGATCGGCGATGCGCCGGTCCAGCTCGGCGGTGCGCTCGGACATGATCCGTACCGACATCTCGCATGCCTGCACCGGTCCGTCCGGTTCGGCGCACGGCATCAGCTGAGCGATGTCCTCGGTGGTGAGGCCTGCCGCGAGCAGCTCGCGGATCTTCGCCACGGCCGCCACCGCCGATTCCGGATAGCTGCGATAGCCGTTCGGGTCGCGGTGCGGATGCAGCAGCGACTGCTCCTCGTAGTAGCGCAGCAGCCGCGTGCTGACCCCGGTCCGGTGCGCGAGCTCGCCGATCAGCATGTGATCGCCCGCACGTTCGCCTTGACCTTCACACCCATGTGAATCCCTAACCTCCGGCGCATGACAACGATTCCCCTGCGGACCACCGTCCACGGCTCCGGCCCCGGTCTCGTGCTCGCCCACGGCGCCGGTGGCGCGATCGCGAGCAACTTCGGCGTCGTGCTCGCCGACCTGGCCGCCGAGCACACGGTGGTCGCCTCCGACTATCCCGACGACGACACCCCGCTCGACCTCGATACCCTCGCCGACGCACTGGTGGCGGCCGCGGTCGAGGCGGGCGTGCCGACCTTCACCGTCATCGGTTTCTCCCTCGGCACCGCCGTCGCCGTGCGCGCGGCCGCCCGGCATCCGCAGCGGGTCACCGGTCTGATCCTCACCGCCGGGTTCGCCGCCCCGGACAACCGCGCCCGGCTGGCCGTGCGGGCCTGGCAGGAGCTGCTCGCGCGCGACGCCTCCGACAGCTTCGCCCGGCTGGTCCTGCTGACCGGGTTCTCGCCGGAGTTCGTCAACGCGCTGCCCGCGGCCGCGGTCGACGAGCTGGTCGCCCAGACCGCCGCCTCGATCCCGGGCGGGACCAGGCAGCAGGCCGCGCTCATCGAGACCGTCGACACCACCGCGGACCTGGCGGGCATCACCGTGCCGACGCTGATCGTGAACACCACCGCCGATCTCCTCGTCGACCCGGCCAATTCCCGCGCCCTGGCGGCCGCGATTCCCGATGCCGAGTACACCGAGATCGACGCGGGTCATGTGGTGATGGCCGAGCAGCCCGACGAATGGCGCAAGGTGCTGCTGGAGTTCCTGACGCGACGCGGTCGGTAGTCCGCGATCAGCCGAGGGCGCGCAGCCGCGGCCACACCTGCGACCACGGCCGCACCGGCTCGCGGCAGACGAACAGCGGTGCGCCCTGCTCGTCGTTGTCGAGGCCGAGTCCGTTGTCGAGCACGCCCGCCGGTTCGACGACCGCGCACAGGCCGTCGAGCCGGTCGCGCTCGATGCCGACGGTGAGCACCGTGGTCGCGGTGTCCGGCGGCGGGCCCCACCACCAGTAGGCGTTGTGGCCCGAATACGGTGTCGGCAGACCGTATTCGGCGCCGTAGCGTTCGATGGCACCCGCTTCGCCGTAGTTCGCGGTAAGCACGGCGGCCCCCGGTGGCCGGGCGGCCGCGATCTGCGCGACATAACCGGGCCAGCCGACGGTCTCCCCGGCGTCGTAGTTCACCGCGAGCACCGGCGAGTCCGGCAGCTGCGCGACCGGGAGCACCGGCAGGAACAGCATCGCCGACAGCACCGCGTTCACCGCGACCACCGAACCCACTGCCACCCAGCGCTTTCGCGAGTCCCCGAGCACCGTGGCGAGCCCGACCGAGCCGGCGGCGAGCAGCACCGGATACATCCCACCGAGGTAGTACGCCTTGCCACCCGCCACCAGGAACAGCACGAACAGCAGGCCGTAGGCGAGCGCGAACGCCTGATACCGCGAGCGCCACAGCCGCCACAGTCCGTATCCCCACAGCGGCACCAGCAGCGGGCCGAACAGCCCGAACTGCAAGAGCACGAACATGATCGGCGAATCCGAGGTCCCCGACGACCCACCCGCGATCGCCCGGCTCAACGCCCACTGCGGCCAGCCGTTGTCGGCCTGCCACCACAGATACGGCGCCGCGAGCACCGCCGAGATCCCGAGCGCGACCGCGAAATACCCGGTGGCGAAGACTCTGCGCCGACCGGTCAGCAGCAGCGCGAAGACGAGCGCGCCGACGGGCACGACGATCAGCACCTTGTTCTGCACCGCGAGCCCGGTCACCGCGCCGACCGCGAGCCACCATCGCGGATCGGCTCCGCGCACCAGCTTCAGCACCAGCAGGCAGATCAGCGACCAGCCCGCCAGGTCGAACACCGTGGTTCCGAACAGATGCCCGGCCGCCTGCACCATGGCCGCGCTCGCCACCGCGGCGGCCGCCAGCGCCCGCGCGCCGCGTCCGCCGCCCAGTTCTTTCGCCATGAGCCCGGCGCAGACCACGACGAAGGTCGCGGCGGCCACCGCTGGCAGCCGCAATACCCACAGCGCATCGGGGTCGATCGTGGCCATGAGCCGGGCGAGCGCGGGTGTCAGTGGGGGCTGATCGGGATATCCCCAGTCCAGCCGGCGGCCCGCCGCCAGGAAGTACATCTCGTCACGGTGGTAGCCGTAGCGCGTCGTGGTGATCAACAGAACAAGGGCGAAAACCGACGCGATCACGGTCACTCGTCCAGACTGACACGAAATCCCCGATTTCGCGGACATCGACGAGCTTCTTACTCCAGAGTAAGATAGTCTTACCGAGGAGTAAGATAGCTGGGGTCCACAGCGCCCCGACAGCCGAGGAAATCAGGTGATGATGAGCACTCGAGACAGCGCGACGAAGCGACGTCCGAACGACACGTCCGCGGTCGGCCTCAGCCAGCCCAAGCGGGACTGGATGGGCGCCGCCATGCGCGCTTTGACGACCATTACCGGGTCGGAGCTCGCCGAGAAGTACAACCTGCGCAAGCCCATCGAACGCGTCACCTACGAGGGCACCAAGACCGGGTTCCGCACCCTGGGCGCGGCGACCCGGACCTTCGCCAAGGTCACCGGCGGCGGCCAGCCCAAGCGGCTGCCCGACAACGAGGCCAAGACGAAGGACTACTTCGACCTCACCCCCTCCGACGAGCAGCAGATGATCGTCGAGACGGTGAAGGACTTCGCCGGTGAGATCCTGCGCCCGGCCGCCTACGAGGCCGACAACGCGGCCAAGGCGCCGCGCGATCTGCTCGAGCGCGCCGCCGAACTCGGCATCACCCTGATCAACGTGCCCGAGGAGCTCGAAGGCGCGGCCAGCGAGCGTGGCGCCGTCACCAACGCCCTGGTGGCCGAGGCCCTCGCGCACGGCGACATGGGTCTGGCGCTGCCGATCCTGGCGCCCAGCGGCGTGGCCGTCGCGCTGTCCCAGTGGGGCACCGACGCCCAGCAGCAGACCTATCTGCCCGCCTTCACCGGCGAGAACGTGCCGCAGGCGTCCGTGGTGATCAACGAGCCGCGCGCGCTGTTCGACCCGTTCGCCCTGCAGACCAAGGCCACCCGCTCCCCCAGCGGCTTCCGCCTCTCCGGCGTGAAGAGCCTGGTCCCGGCCGCCGCCGATGCCGAACTGTTCATCGTGGCCGCCGAGCTCGACGGGCGCCCCGCGCTGTTCATCGTCGAGTCCGACACCGCCGGACTGTCCGTCGAGGCCGACCCGAGCATGGGTCTGCGCGCCGCGGGCCTGGGTCGCCTGGTGCTCGACAACGTGGCCGTCGGCGCCGACGCCGTGCTCGGCGACGGCGACGCCAAGGCGCGCGCCGAGGAGTACGCCGACGCGGTGCAGCTGGCTCGCCTGGGTTGGTCGTCGCTGGCGATCGGCACCGGCCAGGCCGTGCTGGACTACGTGATCCCCTACGTGAACGAGCGCGAAGCGTTCGGTGAGCCGATCTCGCACCGTCAGGCGGTCGCGTTCATGGTCGCCAACATGGCCATCGAGCTCGACGGTCTGCGGCTGGTGACCCTGCGTGGCGCCTCGCGCGCGGAGCAGGGTCTGTCGTTCGCCCGCGAGGCGGCGCTGGCGCGCAAGCTGGCCACCGACAAGGGCATGCAGATCGGCCTGGACGGCGTGCAGCTGCTCGGCGGTCACGGCTTCACCAAGGAACACCCGGTCGAGCGGTGGTACCGCGACCTGCGAGCCGTCGGCGTTGCCGAGGGCGTGGTGCTGGTCTAGTCGGTCCGTCTTCGATACCCAGGAGAATTCCATGATCAATCTCGAACTCCCCAAGAAGCTGAAGGCGAGCGCCAACCAGGCCCACCAGGTCGCCTCCCAGATCTTCCGTCCCATCTCCCGCAAGTACGACCTCGCCGAGCACGAGTACCCGGTCGAGCTCGACACCATGGCCGCCATGATCGAGGGCCTGTCGGACTCCGGCACCCAGAAGATCGGTGGCGCCGCAGGCGGTCGCGGTGACGAGGCCGACGCCGACGTGGTCGCCAACGCCAACGGCGGCAACATGTCCGCGCTGCTCAACGCGCTGGAGACGTCGTGGGGCGATGTCGGCCTGATGCTGACCATCCCCTACCAGGGTCTGGGCAACGCCGCGATCGCCGCGGTCGCCACCGACGAACAGCTGGAGCGCTTCGGCAAGGTGTGGGCCGCGATGGCCATCACCGAGCCGTCCTTCGGTTCCGACTCCGCCGCCGTCACCACCACCGCCGTCCTCGACGGTGACGAGTGGGTGCTCAACGGCGAGAAGATCTTCGTCACCTGTGGTCAGCGCGCCACCCACATCGTGGTGTGGGCCTCGGTCGACAAGAGCCTGGGTCGCGCGGCGATCAAGTCCTTCGTCGTCCCGCGCGACGCTCCGGGCCTGTCGGTGGCGCGGCTCGAGCACAAGCTCGGCATCAAGGCCTCCGACACCGCGGTGCTGCTGCTGCAGGACTGCCGCATCCCGGCCGACAACATCCTCGGCTCGCCGGAAGTCAACGTGGAGAAGGGCTTTGCCGGGGTCATGCAGACCTTCGACAACACCCGTCCGCTGGTGGCCGCGATGGCCGTCGGTGTCGCCCGCGCCGCGCTCGAGGAACTGCGCACCATCCTCACCGAGGCCGGTGTCGAGATCTCCTACGACACCCCCGCGATCAATCAGCACGCCGCCGCCGCCGAATTCCTGCGCCTGGAAGCCGATTACGAGTCGGCCTATCTGCTCTCGCTGCGCGCGGCGTGGATGGCCGACAACAAGAAGCCGAACTCGCTCGAGGCTTCCATGTCCAAGGCCAAGGCGGGCCGCACCGGCACCGACGTCACCCTCAAGGCCGTCGAACTGGCGGGCACCCTTGGCTACTCCCAGCGCCTGCTCCTGGAGAAGTGGGGCCGCGACTCGAAGATCCTCGACATCTTCGAAGGCACCCAGCAGATCCAGCAGCTGATCGTGGCTCGCCGCGTGCTCGGAAAGACCAGCGCCGAGCTCAAGTGAGCTGGTAGACGGCGCGAAACCGGTGCGAGCCGCGATGACTCGCACCGGTTTCGCGTTGCGGGAAGTTGTCGGGGCGGCTGACTAAGGTGACACCGTCGCGTGCCGCGGGGCAGGCAGAAGCGAGGGTGGCATGGGCTGGACAGCGAACGGACTGCTCGTCGAAGGGGCGGTCGATCCGACGCGGTTGCCGGGGCACCCCGGCGGTAGCGGCGAGACCGTCGATCTGGCGCAGGCGTTCTCGCGTCCGGTCGACTACGCGGTCGCCGAGGTGGACGGCTGGACGTCGATTCTGGATCCGCACATCCTGGTGACCTTCGACGACGACGTGGTCCTCGCGCTCGCGGAAACTCGCCGCGCACTGGCCTATGTCGCCCACAGCGTGTCGGACGTCTACGGATTCACTTGGTACTCCGGCGGTCAGCCGATTCGGCGAATTATCTACTCCGCCGGCGAGCTCGCCGACGAATCCGGCGAGGTACTGCCCGACGAAGCCCGGCTCGAAGCCGCCATCGACGAGGACTTCACCTTCGACATCATCGCCGGGCTGACCGGACTCGGCTGGGGCAAGATCGCCGACGCCACCTATCGCGTGTGGACGGCCTGAAGACGGATCGACCAACGCCGCGGGGCCGTGTGGATCAGCCGAACCGGACATCAACCCCGAGCAGTCGCCGAACCCTTCAGCCCTGGTTGACCGGACATCTCCGTCTTGGGATGATCTGACGATGACTTCTCTTTGCCGAAAGGCCGATGGCGCGTAAGCCGCCGGGCCGGATGCGGGCCGTACGACTGGCGCATCCGCCGATCTCTCCAATCAGGAACAGACGTGTCGTCGCCGGGGTTTCCGCGCGGACGCAGCACGAAATCGCGCAGTTCGAGGATGCCCGGTGGTGGCCGGGCGCGGTCGACGAAGCGTTGACGAGTTGGGTTGCCAGGGTGCACGGGCCACGGCGGTGGTTGCTCGAGCTCAGTCGCGGGCCAGGGTGTGGTGTACCGGAATGTTGTCCCGCGGTGAACAATTCACGAGAAGTCCTCGAGCAGGCCTTGTGCGCGCTGCCCCGCGCGGCGGCACGGGAACTCCGCGTTCTCGTCCGCCCGCTCGACGAGCGTTTCCTCTCCCGCACGCACCCCGATCCGACCGCCGCGCCGGATAGTCCCTGGTGGCAGCGGCGCTGCTGATCCTGCCCCGTCGAGACCCGATCCGCTCCCCGCTCAGAGGGCTGTCTGGTCGTCGAGGTGCAGGCGGCGGTCGAGGCGGTGGGGGTCGACGTCGAGGAGTTTGCGGTCCCAGTGGGCGAGGTCGGCGGCGGCGGCGTAGGTGGTGTCGAGGAAGTGCAGGAGGGTGGCGTCGGGGTCGTCGGACTTGCGGACGACGTCGTACGGGAGGACGAATTCGCCCAGGGTGGAATCCCATTCGGCGCCGTCGGGGCCCGCGGGCTTGGTGGAGTAGCCGTCGGGCGCCGGGTAGGCGTAGGCGTAGAAGGTGCCCTCGTTGCCGCCCGCCCAGAAGCCGGCGCTGGCGCACTCGCGGGAGTAGGCCTCCTCCATGACCCAGTCGGCGCAGTTGGGCGCGCCGCCGGGGTGCGGCGGCGCGGTGCGGCCGGAGAAGCGGGTGCAGGCCAGGTCCAGGGAACCCCAGAACACGTGCACCGGACTGGTTTTCCCGGCGAAGCCGGCGCGCCAGAGCTGGAAGACCCGCTCGGCCTGGACCAGCTGCTGCCAGAACAGGTGCACGGCGTCGCCGTCGTAGGAGTGATGGGTGGTGTCCTCGGCGAACGGGATCGCGGGGTCGACCTCGTTGGGTGAGGCCTCGATGTCGACGACGATGTCGAGCCGGCCGAGGACATGGCCCAGCTCGGCGTAGAAGTCGGCGACGGTGCGCGGGCGCAGCGCGATCATGGCGCGGCGGCCGTCGCTGGTGCGCAGGACGAGTTCGTGGTCGACGAAGTCGAATTCGATGTCGAGCAGGCGGCCGTCGACGGGGATCGCGCCGGTCGCGAGTCCGCGCGCGGAAACCGCGAAGGTGACGTTCCACCAGTGGTTCACCAGCGGCGTGCCCGCCATCTTCAGCTTGCCGATGATCTGGGTCCACATGTGCAGGGTGTCGCGGGTGTCGCTCCAGGAGTCGACCCGCAGGGTCGGCCACACGGCTTTGGCGGGGGTCAGGGTCATCGTCGGTCCTCGCTCTCTCGGTGCCCGACCGGCGCGGGCGCACCGTTCACTGACAGCCAGGGAGCTGGCTGACTGGTCAACCGTCCGACATGTTCTGCGATGCCCCATCGTACGTCGGCGCAGGTAACGGGCACGGAAAGAGCGAATCACGGACCCGCA
The DNA here is from genome assembly GCF_019266065.1 of Nocardia sp. MH4. GTDB lineage: Bacteria > Actinomycetota > Actinomycetes > Mycobacteriales > Mycobacteriaceae > Nocardia > Nocardia canadensis. The sequence continues at coordinate 59,841 of NZ_LPNR01000084.1, forward strand.
CAGTTGCCTGAGACTCGGAGTCCCATATAAAGTGAGAGCTGGGCCACCCCGAAGGAGACACCGCCGATGCTGTCCACCACGCTCAAGAACACCGCGACCGATCCCGAGTACCACGAGATCCTGCGCAACCTGTCCGACGGTTCGGTGAACCGGCACTTCGACCCGTATGTCGATATCGACTGGGAGTCGCCGGAGTTCGCCGTCCATTCCGACGATCCGCGCTGGATCATGCCCGACGAGGACCCCCTGGGCCGTCACCCCTGGTA
>NZ_LPNR01000085.1 GCF_019266065.1 Nocardia sp. MH4
GACCTGCACGCCGTGCCGGACGGCGTCCGCGACGTCCTCGGCCGCCGGATCGCCCGGCTGCCCGCGGGCGCGGCCCGCGCCCTGCGCCTGGCCGCCGTCTGGGGCGACGACATCGACTTCGACACCCTGCTCGAGCTGACCGCCGAACCGGAGGACACGCTGATCGACCTGGTCGACACGGTGACCGTCGCCGGACTGGTCCGCATCGCGGACACCGATCGGATCACCTTCGCCCACGCCCTGATCCGCGACGCCGTCTACGGCGACATCCCCACCCTGCGCCGCGCCCGCCTGCACTGGTCGGCCCTGGAACTCCTCGAACGCCGCACCGGCGCGTCCACGGCGGACCTCGAATCCGCTACCGGCACCGTCGACCTCGACGCCATGGCCCACCACGCCATCGCCGGGGCAGGCACCGCGAACGCCACCCGCGCGCTGCGCTACGTCCTCGCCGCCGCCCGCCGCCGCACCGCCCGTCGCGCCCACCAGGACGCCGAGCCACTGTGGCGCTCCGCCCTCGAATTGCACACCAGCGCAGGACACGTCGACGCCACGGCACCGCGCGCCGACCGCCTGGCGGCCCTGTCGACCACCTGCGCGCTGATCAACGCCCTCGCCTACGGCGGCAACGACGAACAGGCCCGCATCCTGCGCGTCGAAGCTCTGGCAACGGCGCGCGCCCTCATGCCGAACACCGCTGCCGCGCGCGGCGACGATGCCCGGATCATCGCCACCGATCCCGTCGTCGCCGTCCTCACCTGCTGGCGTGCCCCCACCATCTGGACCAGTCGAGAGCGCGGCCTGCCCGACCCCGGCATGTGGGCGGAGCTGGCCGCCGCGTCGGCGCGCACGACAGCGCCGGACCTGCGGATCCGGCTGCTCGTCAGCACCGCCTTCGAAGTCGTCGGCTTCGACAACCCGCACGCCTTCGCCTGCTCCGCTGAGGCCTTGCGCACGGCGCGCGAGCTCGGTGATCCCGAATTGTTGTGCGCCGCACTCAATGCCAGGGCCTTCGTCGCGCTCGGCCCCGACCTGTGGCCGGAGCGCGGCGCCCTGGCCGACGAACTGCTGCGCGTGTCGACCGAGGCGGGGCTGCCGGAGTACCAGGCGGTCGCGCATTTCCTGCGCTTCCTCGTCGCCTCGGGCGCGGGCCGGCTCGTCGCCGCGCGAGCCGAGATCGCCATGGCACTCGACTGCGCCGAGGGCGGCCAGCTCGGCCCGCTGCTGGTCGTGTCCACCGCGCACCTGGCTGTGCTCGCCGCGCTGCGCGGCGACTTCGCGACCGCCGAGGCCATCGATGCCGACCTCAGCGCAAAGATGATCGCGGCAGGTCACGCCAACGGCGCCGAACTGGTCCTGCTCGCCGAGATGATGACCGGCTGGGCGCTGGGCGACCTCGCGCCCGGCCTGGAGGGTTTCGCCGCGCTGAACGCGGCCGCGCCGCACGCGCTCAGGTCCGCGTACATGCTGGCCCTGCTCGACGCGGGCGAGACCGAGCGGGCGGCCGCGGTGCTCGACGCGGGCATCCCGGTGCTGCGCGATTACTACTGGTGCGCGATGTCGGTGTTCGAGGCCAGGGTGGTCACCCGGATCGGCACGATCGAGGCGGCCCGGCAGCTCTATCAGGATCTGCTGCCGAGGGCAGGCACCATCGCGGGAATGGACTCCGGGTCGGTCGCCTTCGGCCCGGTCGACACCGTCCTCGCCGAACTGGCCGACCGGCTGGGTGACCACGCCGCCGCGACCGCGCACCGCGCCGCGGCCGAGGACGTGCTCGCCGCCATCGCGACCGAACTGGCCGCACTCGACGATCTCGGCACCACCGCGGGCGGGCCGTCGGCGACCGCGTAGCCCGCCGCCACGGGTTCACCCACCGGCCAGCACACGCTCCCGACGGCGGTATCCGATACCGAACACCGTCAGCATCACCCGCACCGGCAGTCCACCCTCGGCCCTCAGTTCGGCGAGTTCCGTCGGCGCGCAGACCGCGACCATGCGCGGCAGTTCGAAACTCATCACCGCGCCGCCGCGGGCCGCCGCCTCGACCCGCTCCCACTGCGCGGTGGTCAGGTACTCGGTGATGATCGGGAAGACCGTGCGCTCCTCGTCGGCGATGTGCTCGTCGAGCACGGTGTGCAGCCGGGTCAGCCGCTCGGCCAGGTCGGCGGCGGCACCCGGGCGGCGGGCGACCAGCTCGGCACAGGTCGTCCTGATCTGGGCCAGCGCCGGGTCGAGCTGGGCATGGTCGTCGCTGAGCTCCCTGAGTTCCACCGCGTCGCCCGCGGCGGCGGTCAGCGTCGGCCAGAGCACCTCGTCCTCGACGCGGTGGTGATGGTGGATGGAGTCGCACAGCAGGCCGAGATAGTCGGCGATCGCGCGGGCCCGCCGCGGCGGACACGGTATCCGGGTGGCGGCGAGCTCCCCGGTCAGAGCGGCGAACCGGGCGGTATCGGCCAGCATCGCGCGATGGGCCAGGCGCATGCCGAGTAGGTTGGGTGTCGAGCGTATGTCGGTCATGACCCGACAGTGCCCTCGGTCACTTGCGACCCGTTTGCCGTCCGCTGCGCCGGCGGAGTCCCGCACAGCGGGCCCTCCCATCGCGGTGAGGTAGGGGGCAGCAGTACGCTCGTCTTGTTTGCACCACACGTCCCGCAGACAACGCGGGGCATATACGTTGTCTGTTGGAACAGCTGGGGTCCGCTCACAAGCGTGTTCGCCTGGCCGTGCAATGAGGGCACCATCCTAGGAGGACACGAAGATCCATGTCCAAGATCAAGGTTGAAGGTACCGTCGTAGAACTCGACGGCGACGAGATGACCCGGATCATCTGGCAGTTCATCAAGGACAAGCTGATCCACCCGTATCTCGACGTGAACCTCGAGTACTACGACCTCGGCATCGAGTACCGCGACAAGACAGACGACCAGGTCACCGTCGATGCCGCGAACGCCATCAAGAAGTACGGCGTCGGCGTGAAGTGCGCCACCATCACCCCCGACGAAGCGCGGGTGAAGGAGTTCGGCCTCAAGAAGATGTGGCGCTCGCCCAACGGCACCATCCGTAACATTCTGGGTGGCACCATCTTCCGCGCGCCGATCATCATCTCCAACGTGCCCCGCCTGGTGCCCGGCTGGACCAAGCCGATCATCATCGGCCGCCACGCGTTCGGCGACCAGTACCGCGCCACCGACTTCAAGGTCTACGAGGCGGGCACCGTCACGCTGACCTTCACCCCGGAGGACGGCAGCGAGCCGATCGTGCACGAGGTCGTGAAGATGCCCGAGGACGGCGGCGTCGTCATGGGCATGTACAACTTCAAGAAGTCCATCGAGGACTTCGCGCGGGCCTCGTTCAACTACGGCCTGCAGCAGAACTACCCGGTGTACCTCTCCACGAAGAACACCATCCTCAAGGCCTACGACGGCATGTTCAAGGACACCTTCCAGGAAGTCTTCGACGCCGAGTTCAAGGCCGAGTTCGACGCGGCGGGCCTGACCTACGAGCACCGCCTGATCGACGACATGGTCGCCTCCTCCATGAAGTGGGAGGGCGGCTACGTCTGGGCCTGCAAGAACTACGACGGCGACGTGCAGTCCGACACCGTGGCGCAGGGCTTCGGCTCGCTGGGCCTGATGACCTCGGTGCTGCTCACCCCGGACGGCAAGACCTGTGAGGCCGAGGCCGCGCACGGCACCGTCACCCGGCACTACCGCCAGCACCAGCAGGGCAAGCCGACCTCGACCAACCCGATCGCGTCGATCTTCGCCTGGACCCGTGGCCTGGAGCACCGGGGCAAGCTGGACAACACCCCCGAGGTGATCGGCTTCGCGCAGGCGCTCGAGGACGTCGTCATCAAGACGGTCGAAGGCGGGCAGATGACCAAGGACCTGGCGCTGCTCGTCGGCGGCGACCAGGGCTACCTGAGCACCGAGGAGTTCCTGGGTGCGCTGGACGTGAACCTCGCTCGCGCCCTGAAGTGAGATAGAGCTGGGGCGCCGCGTCGAACCGCGGCACCCGCACCGCTGGGCAAGGCGCCCGCATCGGACCCGATGCGGGCGCCTTTCTCGTCGCCGGGCATCGGGGTGGGATAACTCACCCTCGCCCCGGGTAGCGATCGGGAAGCGGGGCCCGTTGCATGGAGGCGTGACTTCTTCCCTCTCCGCCTCCGGTCTCGTCGAGACGCCACGCACGAACTGGCATGTCCCGGCGATGCTCGCGCTGGCGCTGGGAGGGTTCGGCATCGGCACCACCGAGTTCGTGACGATGGGTCTGCTGCCCGATATCGCGGCCGACTTCGACATCTCCGAGCCGACGGCCGGGCACGCGGTGTCGGCGTACGCGCTGGGCGTCGTCGTCGGCGCGCCGCTGATCGCCGCGCTGTGCGCCCGGGTGCCGCGCAAGAAACTGCTCATCGCGTTGATGGCCGCGTTCACCGTCGGCAATGCCGCGACGGTGCTGGCCCCGACCTTCGGCACGCTGGTGGCGGCCCGGTTCGTCTCCGGTCTGCCGCACGGCGCCTACTTCGGTGTCGCCTCGCTGGCCGCGGCTACGCTCGCCCCGGTCGGGCAGCGGGCCAAGGCGGTGGCCGCGGTGATGCTGGGGCTGAGCGTGGCGAATGTGATCGGGGTGCCGGGCGCGACCTGGCTGGGCCAGCATCTGGGCTGGCGGGACGCCTATGTCGTGGTCGCGGTGATCGGGGTCGCGACGGTAGCGGCGCTGTGGCGGTTCGTGCCGAGCCTGAGCGGTATGAAGATCACCAACCCGATGACCGAACTCGGCGCGCTGCGCCGCCCGCAGGTGCTGCTCACCCTGGCCGTGGGCGCGATCGGCTTCGGCGGCATGTTCGCCGTCTACACCTACATCGCCACCACCATGACCGACGTCGCGGGCATGCCGATCGGCGCGGTCCCGATCGTGCTGGCCCTGTTCGGCCTCGGCATGATCACGGGCAACGTCCTCGGCGGCATCCTGGCCGACCGGGGCGTGGACCGCTCGATCCTCGTCGGCATGATCGCGATGGTGATCATCCTGGCCGGCTTCGTTGCGGCCGCGCACAACCCGATCACCGCCTCGATCGGCGCGTTCCTGGTCGGCGCGTCCGGCGCCGCCCTGGCCCCCGGCCTGCAAACCCGCCTGATGGACGTCGCCGCCGACGCCCAGACCCTCGCCGCCGCCCTCAACCACGCCGCCCTCAACATCGCCAACGCGGCGGGCGCCTGGCTGGGCGGGCTGGTCATCGCCGCCGGTCTCGGCTACACCGCCCCCGCCGCCGTCGGCGCCCTCCTGGCGATCCTCGGCGTCGGCCTGTTCACCGTCACCGTCTGGGCCGCCCGGCGCCGCGCGCCGGACACCGCCGGCTGACCCCGCTGTCGTGCGTTCCGCCGGAGCGTCACAGCTCGGACCATGCGACTGCGGACCATGGCGGGATTCGTCCAGCCAGCAGCTGGAGGTGGAAGTCGGGGCCGTCATGTGTCCGGTCCCGCTCGGGATCGGTGAGCTGACTGATGGTGCAGATGTAGTCGCCGTTCGGGAGTTCGACGCTGGACCCGTAGATCTCCTTGTCGTCGTCCACGGCGGAGTCGGCGAACTGGGCGGCCATGGTGACCGTGTCCAAATTGGCGACGACCAGCTCACCGCCCGTCACGGTGATGGGGCCGGCGATCTGCCTGATGATCGGCAGCCGCGGATCTACCGGCGAGTCCGAGAGGTCGATTTGCCATTGCTCCTCGCCGCCGGTTCCCCAGAGCAGCATCGTCCGCTGCCGGATCTGCGATTCGACGCGCTCGAACAGTAGCTCCAAGGTCCAGTCTTCGCCCACGAACGACGTGTACGCGTGTGGGTCGACAAGACCGAGATATCCCGAGTCATCGGTCATTTCGTCGATCCGATGCCGAAGCTGTGCCATGCAGGAGTCCTCCCCGGTTTGCTCACCGAACCCTACAAGCACGGAGGCCGGTCGGGCACCGAGCCCGCTGCAACGCGACAACCTGTGCACCGACCCCTGCCCGCGCCCGATCCACCGGCTGAACGCCCGGAAATGTCACACTCGGGCGCGCCGCGTCGTCTCCTCTGCGCAGGACCATCGGCAACAGGAGAGGTGTCATGTCAGTAGTGATCAGCAACCCGTCCGAACTGCACGATCCGACCGGGTTCGGGTACAGCCACGTCGCGCGGGTGACGGGCGAACTGGTCGTCATCGCGGGGCAGTACGACTCCGATGCCGAAGGGCACACGACCAGTACCGATTTCGGCGAGCAGGTGGATCGGGCGTTCGCGAATCTGGGCGTCGCGCTGCGGTCGGCGGGGGCGGACTACGCCGATGTCGCGCAGTTGCGCACGTTCGTCGTCGACCACGATGTGGAGAAGCTGACGGTGCTCGGCGCCAAGATCGCCGAGATCTGGGGTGACCGGCCGCCCGCGCAGACCCTGCTCGGGGTCGCCGCGCTGGCCCTGCCGGGCATGCTGTTCGAGGTGGACGCGCTCGCGGCGCTGGGCTGAGGTGACCGCGCACTCGCCGACCGCCCCGGCGGCGAGTGCGCGACGGACCGCCGCGGCTAGGCGGGCGGGTTGCAGGAGTACGCCGAGCCGCACTGCAGCTGGCGCAGGAACGAGCCGAACTCGTCGAGGAAGGCACTACCCGTGGACGCACCGCCCGGGGCGGGTTCGCCGGGGGCGACGACGGGGGCGGGGGTCAGCGGAGCGGCCGTGGCCGGACCCGCGGCGAGGACCGCTCCGAAAGCCAGCGCCGCGATGCCTGCGCCGAGCAGCTTGGTGAACGCCATGGTGAATCCTTTGTTCAACTGTGTGACCGTGAAGGGCGGCTCGAAGTGTTGCATACGTGACCGATCGGTCGCAATAGGCGTTGGTATGCTCGGAAAGTGGCGCGTACCAAAGAATTCGACCCCGACGTGGTGCTGGACCGCGCGCTGGATCTGTTCTGGCAGCGCGGCTACGAGACCACGTCGATCGCGGATCTGATCGAGCATCTCGGGATCGCCAGGGGCTGTATCTACGCGACCTTCGGCAGCAAGCACGAACTGTTCATGCAGGCGCTGCAACGGCACCTGGAGATCGTCGACGCGCGGATCACCGCGGAATTGGCCCGGCCCGGCCCGGCGCTGCCCGCGATCAGAGGGCTGATCGATCGGTTCGTGACCGAGTCCTGCGCGGCGGACAGATTCCTCGGTTGCCTGGTGACGACCGCCGCGGTCGAGCTCGCCGCGCGCGACGCCGAGGTCGCGCGGCTGGTCGAATCCAGCTGGGCCCGTACGGAGACGGCGCTGTTCTCCGCCCTCTCGCGCGCCCGCGCGCAGGAAGAACTGCCGCCCGACGCCGATACCCGCGCCATGGCCCGCTTCCTGCTCGTCTTCTTCCAGGGCGTCTGGGTGCTCGAACGCGCGCCCAATTCCGCCACCCGCCTGCGCGACGCGGGCCGGGTGGCCGCGTCGATCCTGGGCTGAGTTCGGTCCTTTCAGGAACGATCGGTCAAGTTTGTGAGCTACCGGCGGCGCCCGCAGGCCGCGCCCAGCCGACGCTGAGCTGCACCGCCCGCTGCCACCGCTCGTACTCCTCGTCGCGGACGGCGCGGTCGGCCTGGGGCACCCATTGCGCCGCCACCCGCCAATTGCTCCGCAGCCCTTGCAGATCCGGCCAGTACCCCACGGCCAGGCCGGCCGCGTAGGCCGCGCCGAGCGAGACCGTCTCGGTCACCAGCGGACGCATCACCGCGACGCCGAGCACGTCGGCGATGATCTGCATGAGCAGATTGTTCGCGGCCATCCCGCCCGCGACCCGCAGCGATCGGGCCCGCAATCCGGCATCGGCGTTCATCGCCTCGACCACATCGCGGGTCTGCCAGGCGGTGGCCTCCAGCACCGCCCGCGCCAGGTGCCCCTTGGTGACGTAGGAGGTGAGCCCGATCAGCAAGCCCCTGGCATCGCTGCGCCAATGCGGTGCGTAGAGCCCGGAGAAGGCGGGGACCAGATAGCAGCCGCCGTTGTCGTCGACGGTGCTCGCCAGGGTCTCGATCTCGGGTGCGGTGGCGATCAGACCGACGATGTCGCGCAACCACTGCACCAGCGACCCGGTGACCGCGATGGGGCCCTCCAGCGCGTACACCGGGTCGGGACCCACCTGGTAGCCGATGGTGGTGAGCAGTCCGTGTTCGGATCGGATCAGGTCGGTGCCGGTGTTCATCATCAGGAATCCACCGGTGCCGTAGGTGCATTCGGTCTCGCCGGGAGCGAAGCAGGTCTGGCCGAAGAGCGCGGCGTGCTGGTCGCCGAGGGCCGCGCCGATCCGGACGCCGGGGGCGACCGTGCGCGCGATCCCGAAATCGCCGGTGGACGGCTCGATCCGGGGGAGCATCGCGCGCGGAATGTCGAAGAACCGCAGCAGTTCCTCGTCCCACTGCCGGGTGGCCAGATTCATCAGCAGGGTGCGGCCCGCGTTGGTGACATCGGTGACGTGCGCGCCGGTGAGATTCCAGATCAGCCAGGACTCCATGGTCCCGAACAGCACCTCGCCGCGTTCGGCGCGGGCCCGCAGCCCGTCGACGTGGTCGAGCAGCCAGCGCAGCCGGGGTGCGGCGAAATAGGTCGCCAGCGGCAACCCGCTCAGCTCCGTGATCCGGTGCGCGCCCGGCGTTTCCCGGAACCGCTCGACGAGTTCCTCGGTACGGATGTCCTGCCAGACGATGGCAGGCCGCACCGGCACCCCGGTCGCGCGATCCCACACCACGGTGGTCTCGCGCTGGTTGGCGATCCCGATGGCGGCCACCTGCTCGACGGTGATCCCGGCATCGCGCAGCGCCGCGGGCACGATCCGCTCGACCGTGCGCCAGATCTCCAGCGCGTCCTGCTCGACCCAGCCCGAGCGCGGATAGCGCTGGCGGTGGGTCCGCTGGGCCAGGCCGGCCAGCCTGGCGTGACGATCGAACACGATGCAGCGGGTGGAGGTGGTGCCCTGATCCAGGGCGAGGACATACCGGGGCGTCACCGGATTCTCCCGTTCGTCACGCGGCGCCGCGGTCGTGCGGGGCGCGGCTGGGTGGCCCGGATCATCGCGCCGCTCCGAGATCGCGGTGCACGGCCTGCGCGGCGGCGCGCACCTGCTCCACGGCGGCGGGCCGGATCTGTAATCGGTTGTCGCACAGCCGATCGGTCGGTCCCGAGATGCCGATGGCGGCGACCACCAGTCCTCCTCTGGCGCGGATCGGCGCGGCGATGCCCGCCTCGCCGGAGCGATACTCCTCGACCTCGCCGGCCCAGCCGGTGCGCCGCACTTGCGCGATCGCGCGGTCCAGTGCGGTCGGGTCGACGATAGTGCGGCGCGTGAAGGACTGCAGCGCAGCGGGGTTCGATGCCGCGTCGTAGGCGAGCAGCACCTTGCCCAGCGCGGTGGCGTGCGCGGGCAGCACCTCGCCGACGGCGAGCACCTGCTCGGTGTTGTCGGGCCGGAACACGTGGTGCACCACCGTCACCCCCGACGGTCGCGCCACCGCCATCCGCACCGACTCGCCGGTCCGCGAGGCGAGCGCGTCGGCCCGGTGGATCGCGCGTGAGCGCAGTTCGTTGACATCGAGGTGGTCGGTGCCGAGCTCGCCCAGCGCGGGCCCGAGCAGATACCGCCCCGTCGCCGGGTCCTGGTCGACGAAGCCCACCCCGAGCAGCGTCCGCAGAATCCCGTGCGCGGTGGGTTTGGCCAGGTCGAGCGCGGCGGCGATCTCGCCCACCGCCATCGGCCCCGACCCGCGCGCGAGCAGCCGCAGCACGGCGGCGGCTCGCTCGATCGACTGGATCGGACCCGGCACCGCCCGAACCTATCAGCCCGAGCGTTCGGCATTGTCGAACGGCGGCCGTGGCGGCGGGGCCGGGCCGTTCCTAGCGTGGGTGCCGGGCTCGACGGTGAGCCCGCTCGAAAGGACCACGATGAATCGGTATGTGGGCGCGATCGACCAGGGCACGACCTCGACGCGTTTCATGGTTTTCGACCGCGGTGGCACGGTCGTCGCCCGGCATCAGCTCGAACACGAGCAGATCATGCCGCGGCCCGGCTGGGTCGAACACAATCCCGACGAGATCTGGGAACGCACCCGCACCGTCGTGAAGACCGCGCTCGCCTCGGCCGACCTCACCGCCGCCGATCTGGCCGCGATCGGCGTCACCAACCAGCGCGAGACCACCGTCGTGTGGAACCGCCACACCGGCCGCCCGTACTACAACGCGATCGTCTGGCAGGACACCCGCACCGATCGGATCATCACCGCGCTCGAGGCCGCCGGGCACAGCGATCTGATCCGCGAGCGCACCGGTCTGCCGCCCGCGCCGTACTTCTCGGGCGGCAAGCTGCGCTGGATCCTCGACAACATCGAGGGCGTGCGCGCCGACGCCGAACGCGGTGACGCCCTGTTCGGCACGCTCGACACCTGGCTGATCTGGAACCTCACCGGTGGCATCCGCGGCGGCGTGCACGTCACCGATCCGACCAACGCCTCGCGCACCATGCTGATGGATCTCGAGACCCTGCGCTGGGACGACGAGCTGCTGCGCGTCTTCGACATCCCGCGCGCCATGCTGCCCGCCATCGCGCCCTCGTCGAACCCGGCCGGTTTCGGCACCACCAACCCCGACGGGCCGTTCGAGCGCGCGGTCCCGATCGCCGGGGTCCTCGGCGACCAGCAGGCCGCCGGCGTCGGTCAGGTGTGTTTCCAGCCGGGCGAGGCCAAGAACACCTACGGCACCGGCAACTTCCTGATGCTCAACACCGGCACCGACATCGTGCGCTCGGCACACGGCCTGCTGACCACCGTCGCCTACCAGTTCGGCGACGACAAGCCCGTCTACGCGCTGGAAGGTTCGATCGCGGTCACCGGCTCGGCCGTGCAGTGGCTGCGCGACCAGCTCGGCATCATCGCGGGCGCCGCGCAGATCGAGGACCTGGCCGGCCAGGTCGACGACGCGGGCGGGGTGTACTTCGTGCCCGCGTTCTCCGGGTTGTTCGCGCCGTACTGGCGACCCGACGCGCGCGGCGCCGTCGTCGGCCTCTCGCGCTACAGCAACAACGCCCACTTGGCCAGGGCGACACTGGAATCCATCGCCTATCAGACCCGCGACGTGGTCGAGGCGATGCAGCGTGATTCCGGGGTGCGGCTGGCGACGCTGCGGGTCGACGGCGGCGTGACCGTGAACAAGCTGGCCATGCAGATCCAGGCCGATCTGCTCGGCGTCCCGGTCTCGCGGCCGGTCGTCGCCGAGACCACCGCCCTGGGCGCCGCCTACGCGGCAGGCCTGGCGGTCGGGGTCTGGAACTCCACCGACGAACTGCTCGCGAACTGGCACGAAGACCTCCGCTGGTTCCCCGCCTGGTCCGACGAGCAACGCGAACGCGGGTACGGCCGCTGGCTCAAGGCCGTCGAACGCACCCTCGACTGGGCCGAACTCGACTGATGACCGATCACCTCGACAAGGAGCACACCGTGTCCGTTCCCCTGGACTCCCTCTACCGCGACAAGGCGATCGCGGCGCTCGGCGACCGCGAGATCGACGTGCTGGTGATCGGCGGCGGCGTGACCGGTGCCGGCGCCGCGCTCGACGCCGCCGCGCGCGGTCTCTCGGTCACTCTGGTCGAGGCCCGCGATTTCGCCGCCGGTACCTCGAGCCGGTCGTCCAAGCTCATCCATGGCGGCCTGCGCTACCTGGAGCAGCTGGACTTCGCGCTGGTCCGGGAGGCGCTCAAAGAGCGTGGGCTGCTGCTGAACACGCTCGCGCCGCACCTGGTGCACCCCGTGCCGTTCCTGTTCCCGCTCCAGCACCGGGTGTGGGAGCGCGCCTACATCGGCGCCGGCGTCGCCCTCTACGACACCCTCGGCGGCGCGCGCGCCGTCCCCATGCACAAGCACCTGACCCGTTCCGGCGCACTGGAACTCGCGCCCGCGTTGCGTTCGGACGCGATGACCGGCGCGATTCGCTACTACGACGCCCAGGTCGACGACGCCAGGCACACCATGATGATCGCCAGGACCGCCGCCGACCACGGCGCGACCGTGCTGACCCGCACCAAGGTCACCGGGCTCGTGCGGGACGGGGCGCGGGTCGTCGGCGCGCACGTCGTCGACCTGGAAACCGGTGTCGCCCACACCATCCGGGCCCGCAGCGTGATCAGCGCGACCGGTGTCTGGACCGACGACATGATCAAGATGACCGGCGTCGACTTCCCGTTCCACGTGCGGATGTCCAAGGGCGTGCACATCCTGGTCCCGCGTGACCGGCTCGACCTGCACACCGGCCTGATCATGCGCACCGAGAAGTCCGTGCTGTTCGTGATCCCGTGGGCCGAGCACTGGATCATCGGCACCACCGACACCGCGTGGGAGCTGGACAAGAACCATCCCACCGCCACCGCCGCCGACGTGCAGTACATCCTCGACCATGTCAACGCGCTGCTGCGCGAGCCGCTGACCAGAGCCGACATCGTCGGCACCTACGCCGGGCTGCGTCCGCTGATGACCGGCGCGTCGAAGGAGACGGCCAAGCTCTCGCGCGAGCACGCCGTGGCCGAGCCCGTGCCCGGGCTGTTCGTGATCGCGGGCGGCAAGTACACCACCTACCGGGTGATGGCCGCCGACGTGGTCGACGCCGTCGCCGCGCGCCTCGGCGGTGACATCCCGGCCTCGACGACCGCGCAGCTGCCGATCGTCGGCGCGCAGGGCTATCGCGACATGCTGGCCGAGTCCGCCGAACTGGCCGCCACAGTGGGTCTGCCGCTCGAGGTCGTCGAGCACCTGCTCGGCCGCTACGGCGCGCTGGCCACCGACATCTTCGATCTGATCGCCGCCGATGCCACGCTGCGTCAGCCGATTCCGGGCGCACCCGACTACCTGGCCGCCGAGGCCGTCTACGCGGTCACCCACGAGGGTGCGCTTCATCTGGACGATCTGCTCACCCGCCGCACCCGCATCTCCATCGAGGTCCCCGACCGTGGGCTGGCCGCCGCACCGGAGATCGCCCGGCTGATCGCGCCGCTGCTGGGCTGGGACGACGACACGGTCAACGCCGAGATCAACCGCTACTACGACCGGGTCCACGCCGAGCTGGCCGCCAACGAGGCGGGCGACGACGAAGCCGCGAACTCCGCGCGGCTGGTCGCGGTGCGGTGACCTGACGGACCTACCGCTTACCAACAGGTCTGTATGTAAGCGGTAGGATCGGCCGATGACCAGCACCGCAGCCGACAAACCGCAGCGGCGGACCCAGGAGCAGCGCAGCAGTGAGATGCGTGTCCGGCTGCTCGACGCGACCATCGACTGCCTGGTCGAGTACGGGTACGCGGGCACGACGACGCCGCGAGTCGCCGAGCGGGCGGGGGTCACTCGCGGCGCGCAGGTGCACCACTTCGGGTCCAAGCACGACCTGGTGGTCGCCGCCGTCAAGCATCTGGCCGAGCGGCGGGTGGCGGCGGCGATGACCGAGATGACCCAGGTCCCGGTCGGTGACGATCCGGTCGGCGCCGCGCTCGAGTTCCTGTGGGAACTGCATCAGGGACCACTGTTCATCGCCACGGTGGAACTGTGGGTGGCGGGCCGGACCGATCCGGTGCTGGCCGCCGCGATGGAAGAGGTCGAACCGCTGGTCAACACCGCGGTCCTGCGGGCGGTGGCCGAGCTGGTTCCGGATGATCTGCGCCGCAAGGGCGCCCGCGACTTCGCCTACACCGCGATGGACGCGCTGCGCGGCATCCTCGTCGCCAATTTCGTCGTCCCCGACCCCGAACGCGCGCACCGTCGTTGGCGCCGGGCCATGGTGGACCTGCGTGCCGCAGCGGCTGCCGTGAACGCCGCCGGTTCACCCTGAAGTCGATCCCGGGGTCGCGGGCGACCGCGGGGCAGGGCGGTGGGGGGATCTCGGTCGGCGCGGGGTAGGTCGGGTGCGCTCGACACCGGAACGTCACGGACGCCCGTCGGCGGTGATCGGTTCCGTCGGCGGCGGCGGATGGCTAGCGTGGGCACATGGAATCGCAGATCGAGCCCCGACGGGCACCGGCACCGGACGTGACAGCGTGAGCCGGGGCACCATCGTGATCACCGGCGCCAGCTCCGGCCTCGGCGCGGAGATGGCCCGTCAGTTCGCCGCTCTCGGCTACGACCTGGGCCTGTGCGCCCGGCGCACCGAACGGCTCGACGAGCTGCGCGCGGAGATCCTCGCGGCGCATCCCGATCGCGTCGTCTCGGTGAAACAGCTGGACGTCACCGATGACGCCGCCGTGTTCGCCGTCTTCGCCGAGTTCGCCGCCGAGTTCGGCACCCTCGACCGAGTCGTGGTGAACGCCGGACTCGGCAAGGGCGCGCCCCTGGGCACCGGCAAGCACGCCGCCAACCGCGAGACCGCCGTCGTGAACTTCCTCGCCGCCCTGGCCCAGACCGAGGCCGCGATGGAGATCTTCCGCGCGCAGGGTCGCGGTCACCTGGTGATGATCTCCTCGATCTCCGGCCTGCGCGGCATGCCCAAGACGCTGACCACCTACGCCGCCACCAAGGCGGGCGTCGCGGCGCTGGCCGAGGGCCTGCGCGCCGAAGCCGTTCCCGGCGTGGATGTCTCGGTGATCTACCCCGGCTACATCCGCTCGGAGATGAACGACCGGATCAAGCACGAGCCGAAGTTCATGGTGGACACCGAAACCGGCGTCCGTGCCATGGTCGCCGCCATCGAGAAGCGCCGCGCCAAGGCCTACGTCCCCGACTGGCCCTGGATCCCCCTCGCCTTCGCTCTGCGCACCCTGCCCCTACCCCTGGTTCGCAAACTCCTCTGACCACGACGACGGCCGTGCCGGCGAAAGATGGTCGTCTGGCACGGCCGTCGTGGGTGGGTCAGTGCTGGCGGGGCAGCAGGTGCTTGCCCTCACGGTCGGTGGACAGCGCCAGCGAGCTGATGTACTGGATCTCGCCCTCGGGGCCGGGGACCGCCGAGGCGATCATGTCCGGTCGCTCGAACTCCATGCCGGTGACGTGGCAGGACAGCAGGTCGCCCGACGGGTTGCCGTGCTCGTCGAACATCGGCAACTCGATGCCGTCGTCGGCGCGGCGCAGGTAGTACTTGCCCTTGGTGGCGATCGCGGTGAGCGGGGTCGCGACGAAGGCCACCAGCACCGCGACCAGCGGCGAGTACGGCTTCAGCAGCTCACCGAAGAGCCCGAAGAAGGTCATGATCGACAGCACCGCCGACAGGCCGAAGCCGACCAGGCCGACCGGGTTGAAGTCGTAGAGCATGCCGCGCCGGAACTCCGGCACCTTCGGCGAGATCTTCAGCAGGTACTTGTTCACCGCGATGTCGGTGGCCACGGTGACGATCCAGGCGATGCCGCAGTTGGCGTAGAAGCCCAGGATGTTGTTGAGGAAGTCGAACATGTTCGCTTCCATCAGCACCAGCGCCACCCCGAGGTTGACCACCAGGAACACCAGGCGACCGGGATAGGTCTTGGTGACGCGGGTGTAGGAGTTGGTCCAGGCCAGCGAGCCGGAGTAGGCGTTGGTGACGTTGATCTTGATCTGGCTGATGACCACCAGCACCACGGCCAGCGTCATGGCCAGCCAGCCCGGCACCATATCGCGGTAGATCTCCAGGAACTGGTGCACCGGCTGGTTCGCGATGCCCTGCGCGGCGGGCAGATTGGCGATCAGGTAGACCGCGAGGAACAGGCCGACGACCTGCTTGGCCGCGCCGAAGAGCACCCAGCCCGGACCGGCCAGCAGCATCCAGCCCCACCACTTGGCGCGGTTGTCCGGCGTGCGCGGCGGCATGAACCGCAGGTAGTCGATCTGCTCGGCGATCTGGGCGATCAGCGACAGACACACGCCGGCGGCCAGCAGCGCGCCCGACACACTCACGCCGCCGCCGTTCTCGCCGCCGTAGGCGAAGAACGAGCCCACCGAATCGGGGTGGCGCACCAGCAGGAAGCCGAACGGCGCGACCATCAGCAGCAGCCACAGGGGAGTGGTCCACACCTGCAACTTGGCCAGGGTGTTCATGCCGTAGATGACCAGCGGGAAGATGATCACCGTCGAAGCCAGATAGCCCATCCAGAGCGGAATTCCGAGGCCCAATTCCAGGCCCTGGGCCATGATCGAACCTTCCAGCGCGAAGAAGATGAACGTGAACGACGCGAACACGATATTGGTGATCACCGAGCCGTAGTAGCCGAATCCGCTACCGCGCGTGATCAAATCCAGATCGATGTTGTAGCGCGCCGCGTAATAGGCGAGCGGAAATCCGGTCAGCATCACCACGACGGCGAAGATACCGATGCCGATCAGCGCGTTTCCGGTGCCGTGCGCGATGCCGATATTCGCGCCGATCGCGAAATCGGCGAGATAGGCGATGCCGCCGAGCGCGGAGATGCCGACCACCGCCGGGCTCCATTTCCGGTAGCTCCGCGGGGCGAAACGCAGCGTGTAGTCCTCGAGTGTTTCTTTGGCAGCGGTGTCTGCTCCGGCCATTTCCCTCTCTCCCTCATCCACGCGGCCGTCGAATTCGGCGGCTCACCGACGGTGCTCGATGGATGTAGACGCCAATTTTCCGAACCGTTACGCCGCTGTTACGCGGCCCGATGGTGACTGGGGTCACGAAAAGCGTTGTGAAGATACATGCAGGGTTGTATGTTTGTGCGGAGCCTGAGGATGGGAGTTCGATGACGAACAAGGTCTATGTGGTCGGCGTAGGGATGACGAAGTTCGAGAAGCCGGGCCGCAAGCAGGTCGAGGAGGCCGACGGGACCACCCGGGCCTGGGACTATCCGGACATGGCGCGGGAGTCGGGCACCAAGGCCCTGGCCGACGCCGGCATCGACTACCGCGAGGTCGAGCAGGCCTATGTGGGCTACGTCTACGGCGAGTCCACCTCCGGGCAGCGCGCCGTCTATGAGCTCGGGATGACCGGCATACCGGTGGTCAATGTCAACAACAACTGCTCGACCGGCTCCACCGCGCTGTACCTGGCGGCGCAGGCGATCCGGGGCGGGCTGGCCGAGTGCACGCTGGCGCTGGGCTTCGAGAAGATGCAGCCCGGTTCGCTCGGTTCCACCTGGGACGATCGCGAACAGCCGATGGCCAAGCACGTGCTGGCCCTGGCGGAGATCTCCGAGGTGCTGTTCCCGGTGGCGCCGTGGATGTTCGGCGCGGCCGGTCGTGAGCACATGAAGCGCTACGGCACCACCGCCGAGCACTTCGCCAAGATCGGTCACAAGAACCACAAGCACTCGGTGAACAACCCGTATTCGCAGTTCCAGGACGAGTATTCGCTCGACGACATCCTGGGCTCGCGAATGATCTACGACCCGCTCACCAAGCTGCAGTGCTCGCCGACCTCGGACGGTTCCGGCGCGGCGATCCTGGCGAGCGAGGCGTTCGTGGACCGGCACGATCTCGCGGAGCAGGCGATCGAGATCGTCGGGCAGGCGATGACCACCGACTTCGCCTCCACCTTCGACGGCACCGCCAAGAACCTCATCGGCTACGACATGAATGTCGCTGCCGCGCGCAAGGTCTACGAGCAGGCGGGCCTGGGCGCCGACGACTTCCAGGTGATCGAGCTGCACGACTGCTTCTCCGCCAACGAGCTGCTGCTCTACGAGGCGCTCGGCCTCTGCGGCGAGGGCGAGGCCGGGAAGCTGATCGACGCGGGCCAGACCACCTACGGCGGCAAGTGGGTGGTGAACCCGTCGGGCGGCCTGATCTCCAAGGGGCATCCGCTCGGCGCGACGGGCCTGGCCCAGTGCTCCGAGCTCACCTGGCAGCTGCGCGGCACCGCCGACAAGCGCCAGGTCGACAACGTCACCGCCGCGCTCCAGCACAACATCGGCCTCGGCGGCGCCGCCGTGGTCACCGCCTACCAGCGCGCGGTGCGCTGACCAGCACGAGGAGAACCGCAATGGGACACATCGAAGCCACCAAGACCGTCACGGCCACTCCGGAGGCGCTGTGGGCGGTCGTCTCCGCCCCGAAGACCTGGGACAAGTGGTTCACCATCCACGAGAAGTTCATGGAGGAACCGCCCGCCGTGCTGGCCGAGGGCGCCGCACTGGTCGCCAAGATCGTGATGCTCGGCATGGCCAACAAGATCGAATGGACTGTCCGGGCGGTCGAGGTGCCGAACCGGCTGACCCTGGCCGGTGCCGGAATGGCCGGTGTCCGCACCGAATTCACCTTCGACATCCAGCCCGCGGGCTCCGGCAGCACCATCCTGGTCTCGGGTGACTTCGAGGGCGCCCTGATCAAGGGCGCGCTGGGCAAGGCGGTGGAGAAGGACGGCCGCACCCAGCTCGACAAATCCCTCGACCAGCTCGACGCGCTGGCCTCGGCGTAGGGGCGCGGGGATGACAGCACATGCAGCGGGCGGCCGCATCGTCGAATTCGACGACGCCGGCCTGGAAAAATGGAGCGACGCCGAGGAATTCGCCGTCACCGCGGAGCGGATCGCCGACTACGCCGCCGCGACCAACGACCCGATCCGGACCCATCGCGACGGCAGCGTCGCGCCCCCGGTCTTCGCCATCGTCCCGGTGTTCGAGGCCATGATGATGCCGATCCTCGACGTGGCGCCGATGGACATCTTCGGCCGGGTCGTGCACGGCGAGCAGGACTTCCACTTCCACCGGCCGATCCGCCCTGGTGAGCAGCTGGTCTCGCGGGCCAAGGCGGTCGGCTACACCAGCAAGTCGACCGGCACGACCGCCACCATCCTGGTCGAATGCCGGGACACGGCAGGCGAACTGGTCAACGAGCAGTACCTCACCGCCTTCTTCCGCGGTATCGACGCGGGCAAGTCGGTCGGGGAGCAGGCGCCTGCGCATCGCTTCGACGAAAGTCGACGCGCGAGCGCGCCGTTCGCGGTTGTCGAGCACCACGTCGACGACGACCAGACCTTCCGCTACTCGCCCGCCTCGGGCGATCCGATGCCGCTGCATCTGGACGAGCAGGTCGCCAAGGACGCCGGACTGCCCGGGATCATCGCGCACGGGCTGTGCACCATGGCGATGGCGTCGTGGGGCGTGCTCACCGCGACGGCGGGCTCGGACGTGCATCGGCTGCGGCGCTTCGCGGTGCGTTTCGCCAAGCTCGTCTTCCCCGGCGACGATCTGCAGACCCGGATCTGGCCTGTCACCAGCGCGGACGGCGTCACCACCTATGCCTTCGAGACGGTGCGCGGCGCGGACGTCGTCCTCAGCGACGGCCTCGCCGAGATCGCCGACTGAACCCTTCATCACACACAGGAGTCATCCATGAGTTCCCTGGCAGGCAAGGTCGCCGTGATCACCGGCGCGGGTCGCGGCATCGGCCGTGAGCACGCGCTGTTGTTCGCGCGCGAAGGCGCGAAGGTCGTGGTCAACGATCTCGGCGGCAGCAATGCCGGTGAGGGCGCCGATTCCGGCCCGGCGCAGCAGGTGGTCGACGAGATCGTCGCGGCGGGCGGCATCGCCGTCGCCAATACCGACGACATCGCGACCTGGGACGGCGCGCAGAACCTGATCGCCCAGGCGGTCGGTGAGCTCGGCGGGCTCGACATCGTCGTCAACAACGCGGGCATCCTGCGTGACGTCTTCGTCGCCGCCATGGACGAGGCGCAGTGGGACGCGGTGATCGCCGTGCACCTCAAGGGCCATGCCGCCGTGCTGCACCACGCCGCCGCCTACTGGAAGGCGCAGAGCAAGGCGGGCAACCAGCCCAACGCCGCGGTCGTGAACACCGCGTCGGCCTCGGGAGTCACCCTGCCGAACGCGGGCCAGGCCAACTACGGCGCCGCCAAGGCGGGCATCGCGGCGCTCACCCAGGTCGCCGCCGAGGAACTGGGCCGCTACGGGGTGCGGGTCAACGCGATCGCGCCGATCGCGCGCACCCGGCTCACCCTGGCCACCCCCGGCATGGGCGCGATGTTCGCCGCCGAGGCCGCCGCGGCCGAGGAGTCCGGCGGGTTCGACGCGTTCAGCCCGGCCAATATCTCGCCGCTGGTCGCCTACCTGGCCTCGGACAAGTGCCCGATCACCGGCAAGGTGTTCGCCGTGCAGGGAGGTGCCATCTCCGAGCTGGCCGGCTGGCACGATGTGAAGACCATCGAGACCGAAGGGCCGTGGGCGATCGACGACATCGCCGTGCGGCTGCCCTGAGCGGCGGGAGAACGACGATGTTCGAATGGTCCGAAACCGATCTGATGATCCGCGATGCCGTGCGGACCTTCATCGACAAGGAAGTCCGTCCGCATCTGGACGCCCTCGACAGCGGTGAGATGCTGCCGTACCCGATCCTGCGGAAACTGTTCAGCCAGTTCGGGATCGACGCGATGGGCGAGGACGCCGTCACCAAGATGCTGGCCAAGGAGGCGGCCGGTCCCGGCGAGAAGTCCGGCGGCGGCGGTGGGTCGCCGTTCGCCGGGCAGCAGTCGATGATGGCGGTGCTGATCAGCGAACTGTCCGGCGTCTGTATGGGTTTGGTGTCGGCGCTGGGTGTCAGCATCGGGCTGGGCGCCACCACCATCATGTCGCGGGGCACTCTCGCGCAGAAGCAACGCTGGCTCGCCGACATCGTCACCCTGCGCAAGGTGGCGTCGTGGGCGATCACCGAACCCGACTCCGGCTCGGATGCCTTCGGCGGCATGAAGACTCGCGTCGAGCGCGACGGCGACGACTACATCCTCAACGGCCAGAAGACCTTCATCACCAATGGCCCGTGCGCCGACGTGATGATCGTCTACGCCAAGCTCGACGAGGGCGACGGCGCCGACAAGCGCCACCGCAAGGTGCTGACCTTCGTGCTGGACAAGGGCATGCCGGGGCTCACCCAGGGCAAGCCGTTCAAGAAGATGGGCCTGCACTCCTCACCGACCGGTGAACTGTTCTTCGACAATGTCCGGCTCGGCCGCGACCGGCTGCTCGGCGAGACCGAGGAGCATCGCGGTGGCGACGGACGCGAGAGCGCCAGAGCCAGTTTCACCGCCGAGCGGGTCGGCGTCGGCTTCATGGCGCTGGGCATCATCGAGGAGTGTCACCGGCTGTGCGTCGACTACGCGCGCACCCGCACGCTGTGGGGGCAGGAGATCGGGAAGTTCCAGCTGATCCAGCTCAAGCTGGCCAAGATGGAGGTGGCCCGGATCAATGTCCAGAACATGGTGTTCAACGTGCTCGAGCGGGGCAAGGCGGGCAAGCCGCCGAGCCTGGCCGAAGCGTCGGCGATGAAGCTCTACTGCTCGGAGGCGGCCACCGAGGTCGCGATGGAGGCGGTGCAGCTGTTCGGCGGCAACGGCTATATGAGCGAGTACCGGGTGGAGCAGCTCGCGCGTGACGCGAAGTCGCTGATGATCTACGCGGGCAGCAACGAGATCCAGGTGACCCACATCGCCAAGGGTCTGCTCGGCAAGTAGCGATCGGCGAACCCGGCCGCGAGAGCGCCTCGCGCGGCCGGGTTCTCGCGTGCTCAGACCGCGCGCAGGTGACCGCGGCTGGCGTAGATGTGCTCGGCGATGAGGGTGGCGATCCGGTCCGGCGCCTCCAGCATCGGCACGTGACCCACGCCGTTGACCAGGATGCGATCCGCGGATTCGGGGAGTTCGCGCAGGTAGCGGGTGGCGTAGACATGGTTGGGGATGATCCGGTCGTACTCGGCGAGCAGCATGCGGACCGGGGCGGACAGCTCGCTCAGGTCGTCCATCGCGGGCGCGCGCAGGCTGCCGAGCAGCATCGGCACGATCGCGTCGCAGTGCAGGACGGCCGCGATGATCGTGGCGAGGTCGCGCTTGGCCACCGCGCTGGTGTGCTTGCTCAGCATCAGCGCGGCGACCTGCTGGACCAGCGGGTTGTTGATCACCAGGCCACTGATCCGCTTGCCGACCTCGACGAACGGGACCAGCGAGGCGAACTTGGCGCCGATTCGCACCTGAGTGAACGAGGGCGAATCCCAGCCGCCCGCCGGCGCGATCGCGGTGAGCGTGAGCGCCCGCCCGCGCCGCGTCAACTCCAGCCCGACCCAGGCGCCCAGCGAGTTGCCCGCGATGTGACAGCTCTGCCAGCCCAGCTCGTCGAGCTGATCCTCGATCTGATCGGCCAGCGCGTACACATCCAGGGACCAGCCCTCGACCTTCGGCCCACCCCAGTGCCCGGCGAACGCGGGTGCGTACACCTCGCAGTGGGCCGACATCCGCCGCGCCACCTGCTCCCAGCAGTGCGGCGACAACATGAACCCGTGCAACAGCAGGACCGGATCACCGGACCCGAGGTGCAGCGCCGCGACAGGCGACGGCCGGGCAGTGGACTTGGCGGTGCGTGACGTCATCGTCAATCACCCCTTCCTGGACGACAGTGTCCGGGGGAGCATTCCTGACCTGTCATTGTACGGTCGTCCGGTGGCTCTCATCCTTTCAACCGTGAACGTCAACGGCGTGCGCGCCGCGGCGACCAAGGGCATGTTGCCCTGGCTCGACGCGACCGAAGCCGACATCGTGTGCTTGCAGGAGACCAGGGCGACCGATGCCCAGGTCGCCGCCGCGCTGGCGCCCGCGCTCGAGGCGGGCTGGGTGCTCTCGCACGCCGAACCGGAGTCGAAGGGGCGCGCCGGAGTCGGCATCCTGTCGCGCCGGACCCCCGACGCGGTGCGGATCGGCTTCGGCAGCAGCGAGTTCGCCGAGTCCGGGCGCTACATCGAGGCGGACTTCGACGAGGTCACCGTGGCCAGCGTGTACGTGCACTCGGGGGAGGAGAACACCCCCAAGCAGGACGAGAAGTACCGGTTCATGGCCGAGTTCGGCGCCTACCTGAAGACGCGGACCGGCGAGTTCGTGGTCAGCGGTGACTGGAACATCGCGCCCGCCGAGGTCGACCTGAAGAACTGGAAGGGCAACCAGAAGTCGGCGGGGTTCCTGCCGGAGGAACGCGCCTGGATCGCCGAACTGCTGGCGGCCGGCTACGTCGACGTGGTGCGGGCCCTGCACCCCGACGTCGCGGGCCCCTACAGCTGGTGGTCCTACCGTGGCCGCGCCTTCGACAACGACTCGGGCTGGCGCATCGATTACCAGCTGGCCCTGGGTGAACTGCCCGGACGCGCCAAGCAGGCCGTCGTCGAACGCGCCGATGCCTACGACCAGCGCTGGTCCGACCACGCTCCCGTGACGGTGCAGTACCGATGAATCTCTCGCGCAAGACGCTCGGTCTGCTCGGCGGACTCGTGCTGATCGTGCTCGCGGTGGGCTTCACGCTGCTCACCGGGCGCGGCGGCGAGGACACCACCGCGGCGACCACCACCCGCGCGGTCGCCGGGGTCACCACCACCAAGGCCGCGCCGAAGCCGGGCCCGCCCGCCGGGAATTCCAGCGCGGCCCCGGTCACCAAGGCGGCGGGCGTGCCCGATCGCGCCTACGCCACGCTCGTGGAGATCGATGCCGGACGCTGGCCGGATTCGGCGAACGCGCCCGGCACCAAGGGCGGCGAGCAGTGGATGAACCGGGGAACCAAACTGCCGCCGAAGGATTCGGCGGGCAAAGCCGTGACCTACCAGGAGTGGGACGTCAATCCCAAACAGCGCAACCGGTCTCGCGATGCCGAGCGCATCGTCACCGGCAGCGACGGCACCGCCTGGTACACCGGCGACCACTACGAGACCTTCACGAGGATGCGCTGATGACGACGCGAATGACGCTGTCGCGGTTCCTTGCTCGTCCCAGCGCGGAGGCGCCCGCCGTGGCCGCCGCGCCGCCGGTGCTCGGCGCTCTGCCGGTGGACGCCAACCAGTTCAGCGGCGTCCGCTACGACGCGCCGGCCGACTACCGCGTCCGCGAACTGCGCGGACCCAAGATGCGCACCACCGCCGAACTCTTCGACGAGTTCGCCGCGGCCTTCCAGTTCCCGTACTACTTCGGCGCGAACAAGGACGCCTTCGACGAATGCCTGCGCGACCTGGACGATTTCGTCGGTGACGCGCCCGGCTACGTCGTGGTGGTGCGGACCGCCGCCGAACTGCTCGCCGACGACCCCACCGAGCGCACCTGGTTCGACGCGGCCATGCGCGACTGCGCCGCCTACTGGTCGCGCCGCGACGTCGTCTTCCGCGTCGTCCTGCAGGGCGAGCCGGAAATCTTCGGCGCGGTGGCGCTGACCGACTGATCCATTGCCACCGGAATTGGCGGCTGCCACCACCTTGTCGGTCCGCTTAACGTTCTCGCCGAGCGGCTGCCGAGGCCGTCGATGAGGAGAACACGATGAAGCGAGTTCTGGTGAGTGCGAGCATTCTCGCCGCGTTCCTGACCGCCGCGGCGGGTCCGGCCACGGCCGACGCGCAGCCGAGCCACCGGGGCTCGGGCGCCGAGATCGCCGGCGCGGTCGGGTCGACCGAGGACTTCCCGTTCGCCCAGCTGCTGAACGCGGGCTCGTCTCAGCCGTGCGACGGCATCGAGCTGGACGGGTGCCTGCCACTGCCGCAGCAGGCGTCCCAGCCCATCGCCGACAGTGGGTCGTCGGTGCTGTCGCCCGAGCTGGTGGTGACGATCAATCAGGCCATCCTATGGCTGGCCAACGGTTCGTCGGAACCCTGCACCGCACCCGCCGGTCTCTGCCCGCGGCGGTGACGTAGGTCAGCGGTGGCGTTCGGCCAGGTCGTCGCCGAGGAGGACGAACACCTCGGTGACCTGGTCGATCAGTTCCTCCCGGGTCAGGTCCAGGTCGCCGGCCAGCCAGGTCGTGAGGGTCTGGGTCAGGCCGCCGATGAGGTAGATCGCGCGGAAGTCGACGAGCTTCTGCGGTACCTCTACCCCGTAGAAACCCGTGCCCTCGGCGGCGACCAGGCGGGAGAACGCCCGCACCGTGCGGGCCGTGCGGGCCCGCAGCTCCGGCGTCGCCATGCCCGCGATCAGCGCGGCCTTCGCCTTGCGCGGATCGTCGATGAGCACCGAGATGCCCGCGTCGATCGCGGCGCGCGACTGGGACCTGCTGTCGGGGTCCGCCGTGGCCAGCGCCGTCACGATCGATGCGGTCAGCTCCTCGGCGATGCGGTCGAGCAGGGCCTCGAGCACGCCGTCGCGATGCTCGAAATTCTCGTAGTAGTAGCGCTCGTTGAGGCCCGCGCGGGCGCAGAGCCCGGCGACGGTGAGCTTGGCCTGCCCGTCCTCGGCGACGATGTCGAGCGCCGCGTCGAGGAGGGCGGTTCGGCGTTGGGCCTGTCGTTGTTCGGCCGAGACGCCACCGTAGGTGCGTTGTGCTGCCACAGCTCCCATTCTGCGTCCTGCCGTCGCGGGAAGGTTTTCTGGTAGAGACTCTTGCCAGATTATTAAATCTGGTGGATTCTATTGCCAGATGCACTCGACGAGAAGGCGCAGCATGGCCGCACGGCAAGGCGAACCCGGATATTTCGCCGACGATTCGATGATTCGACGGGTGATGAGCAAGCGGGCGGTGGGGCTGACCTACGGCGTCCGGGCGCTGGTGATCGGCGCGGTGCACCCGCTGCTGTTCGTCGGCACCAGCGAGCACACCGCGCACCGCGCGACGCCCTACACCCGGCTGGCCATCACCGGTGCGCTGTTCGAGGCGGTCTTCCTCGGCAGCAAGGCCGAGGCCGACCGTGCCCTGGCCTTCACCCGGCGCAAGCACGAGAAGGTGGTCGGCGCCCTGCCCGAGGACGCGGGCGCGCACTATCCGGCGGGCACCGCCTACGCCGCGCACGATCCGCACCTGATGTTCATGACCATGGCCTTCACCTTCGACTCCGCCGAGGCGATGTACGACCGGCTGGTCCGCGAACTCACCGCCACCGAACGCGAGGACCTCTATCAGGACTACGTTCGCTGGGGCGAGCTGTTCGGCATGCCGCGCGAGGCCGCGCCCGCCGACTACCCGGCCTTCCGCCGGTACTTCGACGACTACCTGAACTCGGCCGAGCTGTTCCTCACCGAGGAGGCCGATCTGGTCGGCTCGTATCTGGCGGGCCATCGCAAGGCCTATCGCTTGCGCCCGCCCGCCGAGCAGGTCGGCTCGGCGCTGTATCTGCTGGTGCAGGGCAGCCTGCCCGCCCGGATCCGGGACATGTACGGCATCGAGTGGGGGATCGCCGATCAGCTGGCCTACGGCGCGCTGTGCCGTAGCCTGCGGACCGCGCACGTCGCTCCGCCGCTGGCGCCCCGGGTGCTGGCCGGCGCGCTCGCCGGGCCGAGCACGCCCTCCTACCAGCTGCTGGCCCGCCGCGAACAGCGGATGGTCAAGGCGGGCAAGCCGAGTATGCCCGGCGTCGATCCGCGCAACTGGGTGCAGCGAAATGCCGCGGTGTGACCGGCGGGCCCGGAGGCGGTAGCGCAGTGTAACCACGCAGGGCCCTCGGGGCGCACCGCCCGACAAAACGGTTTGAGCGTCATGGAAAGATCGGGGGCATGTCCAGTCCTGCCCCGGCCGCGACGGCCGAACGCAAGCAGCGGGTGCTGTCGGGCATCCAGCCCACCAGCGACTCCTTCCACCTCGGCAACTACCTGGGTGCGCTGCAGTACTGGGTGACCATGCAGGACGACTACGACGCGCTGTACTTCATTCCGGACATGCACGCGATCACCGTCAGCCAGGACCCCAAGGCGCTGCGGGCCCGCACCAAGGCCGCCGCCGCCCAGCTGCTCGCGCTCGGCATCGACCCGAAGAAGTCCACCCTGTTCGTGCAGAGCCAGGTGCCCGAACACGCCGAGCTGGCCTGGGTCCTGAGCTGCATCACCGGTTTCGGTGAGGCCAGCCGGATGACCCAGTTCAAGGACAAGTCGGTCAAGCAGGGCGCGGAGAACGCGACGGTCGGCCTGTTCACCTACCCGGTGCTGATGGCCGCCGACATCCTGCTCTACCGCCCGCACCAGGTACCGGTCGGCGAGGACCAGCGCCAGCACCTGGAGCTGACCCGAAACCTGGCCCAGCGCTTCAACACCCGCTTCAAGAAGACCTTCGTCGTGCCGGAGCCGCACATCGTCAAGGGCACGGCCAAGATCTTCGACCTGCAGGATCCGACCGCGAAGATGAGCAAGTCGGCCGCCACCGACGCGGGCCTGATCAACCTGCTCGACGATCCGAAGGTCACCGCGAAGAAGGTCAAGTCGGCGGTCACCGACACCGAGCGCGAGATCCGCTACGACCCGGAGCACAAGGCGGGCGTGAGCAATCTGCTGGTGATCCTGAGCGCGCTCACCGAAACCCCGATCGTCACCCTGGAGGAGAATTTCGCGGGTAAGGGTTACGGTGATCTCAAGGCCGACGTGGCCGACGCGCTGGTCGAATTCGTCACTCCCGTCCAGCAGAAGGTGCAGGAATACCTCTCGGATCCGGCCGAATTGGACCGGATCCTGGCCTCGGGTGCCGAGCGGGCACGCGAGATCGCAGGCAACACACTGGCGCAGGTGTACGACCGGGTGGGCTTCCTGGCTCGCTGACCCGGTGTGCGCCTGCGGTTTCGGCCGAAAGGGCGCGTGCCATGCAGCTCGTCGACAACATCTCGGCTGCGGTCGAGAAGCAGATCGGGCGCAGGCCCTGGCTGGATCATCTGGTCAGGGCCGGCGGTCGATTCCAGCGGCAGCGCGGTGACTACTTCGCCGCGGGCATCACGTACTTCACTGTGCTGTCGCTGTTTCCGCTGCTGATGGTGGCGTTCTCGGTGGCCGGTTTCATCCTGGCCGGGCAGCCGGAGCTGCTCGCCCGGCTCCAGGAGAGCGTCGTGGAGAACATCCCGGGCTCCTTCGGCACCCAGATCAACGACCTGATCGATCAGGCGATCCGCTCGCGCGGCACGGTCGGTCTGCTCGGTCTGCTCGTCGGTCTGTACACCGGGCTCGGCTGGATCGCGAATCTGCGGGCCGCGCTCACCGAGCAGTGGGAGGTGCAGAGCCCCGAAAGTCCGTGGTGGCGTAGCAAACTGTCCGACCTCGGCGCGCTGATCGGCCTCGGCCTGGCGTTCGTGGTCTCGCTCGGGCTCTCGGCGCTCGCGTCGAGCGGGCTCGGCGCGCAGCTGCTCGCGCTCATCGGCGCCGATCATCTGCCCGGCGCGCCGGTGGTACTCGCGGTGGTGTCGATCGCGCTCGGTCTGCTCGCCTCGTGGGCGGTCTTCGCCTGGATGATCGCCCGCCTGCCGCGCGAGCCGGTCTCGCTGCGCAGCGCGGCGCGCGCGGCGGCGCTGGCGGCGATCGCGTTCGAGATCTTCAAACAGATCGCCGCCATCTACCTGCAGATGGTGCTGCGCAGTCCGGCGGGCGCGACGTTCGGCTCCATCATCGGTCTGATGGTGTTCAGCTACACCACCTACCGCATCCTGCTGTTCGCGACCGCCTGGGCGGCGACCTCGTCGGACAACGAACGCGATGCCGAGGTGGCGCCGCCGAACGCGGTGGTCATCCGGCCGCGCGTGGTCGATCGCGGCATGTCGACCGGGGCGGGCGCCGCCTACTTCGGCGCGGGCGCGGTCGCCGCGCTGGCGCTGCTGGTGTTCGGCAGGCGCCGCTGACTCAGCGCCTGCGCCGGTAGCTGCGCCGCGCCCACAGCAGCAGCGCCAGCACCACGATCGGCCCGCCGATCAGGGTCGCCACCCGCGCGGCGTGGTGTGGCTGCTGTTCGGGTTGGGCCTGCGTCCCGTCGGCGCGCGGCGGGGGCGTGGCCAGCGGCACGCTGGGATGCACTGCCGCGCTGCCGGACTCGGGCAGCTTGCCGATCCGGGCATCGGCGTCGAGCGCGAAACCGTAGTCGAGCAGCCGGGCCGCCTGTTCCCACGGCCGGATCGGGCGCACGTCGGCCTTGAGCAGGGTGACGACCAGCCGGTGCCCGTCACGCTCAGCGGCGGCGACGAAGGTCTGCCTGGCGTCGTCGGTGAAGCCGGTCTTGCCGCCGATCGCGCCCGCGTAGTTGTAGAGCAGCTGGTTGTCGTTGGCGATCGGGAAGCCGGGGTGGTCCTTGTCGTCGGGGATCTTCGGGTCGGCCGGGTAGCCGGGGAAGTCGGCCTGCTCGGTGTGGATGAGCTCGGCGAACAGCGGGATGCTCATCGCCTCGCGGAACAGCACCGACAGGTCGTAGGCCGAGGTGCTCATGCCGGGGCCGTCCAGGCCGGACGGGGTCGCGGCGCGAGTGTCCAACGCGCGCAACGATTTCGCCACGTCGTTCATCTTCGCCACGGTGGCTTTGTCACCGCCGAGCTGGGTGGCGATCGCGTGCGCGGCGTCGTTGCCCGAACACATGATCAGCGCCTGCATGAGCTGGCGGTTGGTGTAGCGGCCGCCGGGCCCGATGCCGACCCTGGTGCCATCGACGTCGGCGTCGGCCTGGGTGCCGATCACGACCTTGTCCAGGTCGAGAGTGCGCAGCGCGACGATCGCCAGCGCCACTTTGATCGTGCTGGCGGGGCGGTAGCGCCCGTGCGGGTCCTTGCCCGCGAGCACGCGCCCGGTGTCGAGGTCGGAGACCATCCACGCGGTGGCCGAGATGTCGGCGGGCAGGGGTGGGGCGCCCTTGGGCAGCACGACGCCGCATTCGCTCATCCGGTCGCCGCCGATCGGGGCATCGGGCACCGGTAGCGCGCTCGGCGTCGGCTCGCCCGGCTCGGGCACCTCGGAGGCGTCGATCGGGGCGGGCGGTCGCGTCTGCTGCGGGCAGTCGTCGGTGTTCGGCGTGGTGAACGGGGGTGTGGTCGTCGTGCTCGGTCCGCTGCTCGGTGGCGCGTCGGAACCGGGGACGGCGGTGGCGGCGGGGGCGCAGACCAGGGTGGCGGCGATCGCGGCGGCGCCGAGGGAGCTGGCGGCGCGGACGCCGAGTTCGCGGATCTTCATCGCCACAGAGAGTAGCGAGCCCGCCGGGCGCCGGCGCAGCGGCCGGTGGCAAGTCTTGACATGATCTACTAAATGAGAGTTACTAGCAAATGACTGTAACTTTCATTTTGGAGGAGATATGCGGACGGAATCCCCCCGCCGCTGGCTCGCCCTCGGCGCCCTCGCCCTGGCGATGCTCACGATCGGCCTCGACGTCACCGTGCTGACGGTGGCCCTGCCGACGCTCGCGGTCGACCTCGACGCGAATACCTCGGCGCTGCAATGGTTCAGCAGCGCCTACACCCTCGCGCTGGCCGCGCTGATGCTGCCCGCGGGCGCGCTGGGCGACCGCTACGGGCGCAAGAAGGTGCTGCTCGGCGCGCTCATCGCGTTCGGACTGGCCTCGCTGGCCTGCGCGTTCGCCGGCTCGGCCGGGCAGCTGATCGCCGCCAGGGTCGCGCTCGGCGTCGCCGCCGCGGCCATGATGCCGCTGTCGATGGCGGTGCTGCCGGTGCTGTTCACCGAGCCGGCGCAGCGTCAGCGTGCGCTGACGATCTGGGTCACCTCGACCGCCGTCGGCCTGCCGCTGGGGCCGATCCTCGGCGGCTGGCTGCTGCGGCACTTCTGGTGGGGCTCGGTGTTCCTGATCAATGTGCCGCTGGTGGTGCTCGGCGCGCTGGCGGTCGCGACCCTGGTGCCGGAATCACACGGCGACACCGGCTTTCGCATCGATCTGCTCGGCGCCGCGCTCTCGGCCGCGGGCATGCTCGGGCTGACCTACGGCTTCATCCGGATCGGTGACCGGGACTGGGCCGATGCCCTCGGCTGGCTCGCGGTGGCCGGTGGCGTCGTCGCGCTCGGCGCCTTCCTGTGGTGGCAGCGGCGGTGCGCGCACCCGCTCATCGATGTCGGTCTGTTCGCCGCTCCCGGATTCCGCTGGGGCACGGCATTTTCCCTCCTGGTCAGCTTCGCCATGTTCGGCATGTTCTTCACCGTCCCGCAGTACTTCCAGGCGGTGCTCGGGGTCGACGCGCTCGGCAGCGGCCTGCGACTGCTGCCGATGATCGGTGGCCTGGTGCTCGGCAGCAGGTTGGTCGACCTGCTGCTACCGCGCCTCGGGGTGCGCGTGGTGCTCACCGCCGGCTTCCTGGTCCTGGCGGGCGGGATCGGGCTCGGCGCGCTGACCAGGGTGGACAGCGGCTACGGGCCGACCGCCCTGTGGACGACGGTGCTCGGCGCGGGCATGGGTCTGGTCATGCCGGCGGCGATGGGCCTGGCGATGGGGGAGCTCACCGCCGCCCGCGCCGGTTCGGGTTCGGCACTGCTGCAAGCACTCCGGCAGGCAGGCGGCACCATCGGCGTCGCCGTGCTCGGCACGGTGCTGGCCACCACGTACCGGACCGAACTCGGCGCGCTGAACCGGGAGCCGATCTCCGACGGGGTCAACGCGGGCGTGGCTGTCGCACACCGGACGGGCGATCCGGCGACGCTCGCCCAGGTGCAACAGGCCTTCGTCGCCGGCATGAACACCATGCTCGGGGTATGCGCCGCGCTGTGCGTGGTGGCGGCCGCCGCGGCGGCGCTGGTACTGCGCGAGCGGGCGGCGGCACCGGCTGTCGCGCCGGATACGGCAGAATCGATGCATGTCGGTTGAGATGTCGCTGCGCGAGCGGAAGAAGGAGCGGACCCGCCGCACCATCCGGGTCGAGGCGTTCCGGCTGTTCCGGGAGCAGGGCTACACCGAGACCACGGTGGAACAGATCGCGGCGGCCGCCGAGATCTCGCCCAGCACCTTCTTCCGCTACTTCCCGACCAAGGAACAGCTCGTCATCGCCGACGACCAGGACGCGCTGATGATCGAGGCGCTGGCGGCGCAACCGCGCGGCCTGCATCCGCTGACCGCCTTCCGCAACGCCACCTCGGCGGTGTTCTCGGGCATGTCGCCCGCGGACATGGCCTTCGAGCAGGAACGGCACGCACTGCTGTACCACGTGCCGGAGCTGCGTCCGGCGATCGGCCTGGAATTCCAGCGCAGCATCGAATTGGCGGCGCAACTGCTGGCCGAATACACCGGCAGACCCGCCGACGATTTCGAGGTGCGGGTGGCCGCCGGCGCGATGATCGGCACCATGCTGGCCATCGTGACCACCACGCCGGTCAACGCCGACAATGTCGGGCACGCCCTGCGCTTCCTGCAGGCGGGGCTGCCGTTCGGTCCGGATGACGCACCGAACGGCAGCGACCGGAGCTGACTACTCGCCCTTGCCGTGCTGCACGGGGCAGCCGTGGGCCAGCGGGCCGAGCAGCTTGTTGTTGTCGTAGAAGTGCTCCAGCTCGAGGATGCGCAGGTCTTCGCTGACCCGGGCGATGGTGACGCCGAACATCTCGATCTGCTCACCGGTGGGCTGGTGGCCCTTGTACTCGCCCTCGTACTTGCCCCAGTGCCGCCAGCGGAAGCTCACGGTCGGCGGGCCGGACAGCACCTCGATGACCTCCCAAAAGAAGCCGCCGGGAAACGCGGTGTGGAAGACGTGGTGCGAGGACTCGAAAGTCTCGTTCGCCGCCTCGTAGTACGGGTTGTCGCCGATCAGGATGTTGTAGCTGCCGATCCGGGCGAATTCCTCGGCATCCTGCCATTCGCCGCCGTTGACCCGGCCGCGGTACTGCTCGGCGACCACCGACAGCCAGGTGGCCGGATCGCCCTTGTGCGAGACCTCCATCTCGAAGACCTTCACCAGGTCCTCGACGATCGCCTCGAGCGAGCCGGGGGCGTGCTCGGTGGTGCGCTCGCGCGGGATCACCTCGTGGCTGAGTTCGTAGTCCGGGACGTTGCCACGCCATTCCGTCGGTGCCGCCGCGGCGATCACCGCTTCGCGGCCCTGCAGCCACAGCGGGGCCTCCGGCTCGGGATTCTGCTCGGCTTGCGTATCTGTCACATCCACAGTCATTTTCGGTCTACCCGACCCTTTCGGAAAAGCTCGTAGAACCGGTCGAAGGTAACAGCGACCGCTCCGCCGCGCCTGCCGCGTCTCAGCAGATGAGAATTGCGAAATGTTGAACTGTGTTCTGTGACAACGTTTTCGGAATCGCTATGAGACGGCGTGCGGATGGTGTCCGAGTCTGGCGGGTGTCTCGTCGTCCATGGTCGCGAAGAATTCGCCGAGCACGCCGACGATCTGAGCCACCGAGTCCGCGCAGAACAACACCGGCTGGTAGTGGGTGATGTCGTAGTCGATGGTGCCCATCGCCGCGACGTCGAGCGGGCGTAGCCGGGCGTGCCGGAATTCGTCGATCTCGCCGAAGGAGGACAGCAACCCGGCGCCGTAACAGCGGATCTCGTCGCCCTCGCGGACGACGCCGAACTCCATCGAGAACCAGAACACATCGGCCAGGAATTTCAGCGCCGTCTCGGTCTCCAAGCGCGCCACCGCGGCGCCGACCGTCTCGTAGAGCGCGGCGAATTTCGGGCTCGCGATCTGGTTCGCGTGGCCGATGATCTCGTGGATCGCGTCGGGCTCCGGGGTGTAGAGCGGGGCCGAGTGGTGACGGATGTACTGGGTGGAGTGGAAGGTGCGCTCGGCGAAGGAACCGAAGAACTCGCGCAGCGGGACCAGTCCGGCGGCAGGCACGTAGCTGAAGCCGGTCAGCGGCGCGAGCAGCCGCGACACCTCGTCCAGCTGCGGGATGTGATCGCGCGGCAGGTCGAGCGCCGCCGCTGCCTCGCGCACCTCGCCGCACGCGTAGATCTCGTGCTTGCGGGCCAGCTCGGCCGAGGCGATCCGCCACACCCGCTGCTCGTCGTCGGTGTAGTCGATCCGTGGAACGGGGGAGCCCGGCTGGTAGTCCAGCGCCATCGCGGCGATGGCGTTGCGGCGAGCGCGGTAGTCGCTGTCGTCGACGCCGGGATGATCCGCGCTCAGGTGCACAGTGACATCGCCGTCGCGCTCGCGCGTGACCGGGGAGTACAGCTGCGCCTCGGTGAACATGCCTCCAGGCAAGCACCGCGCGCTCCCGTCGACAACAACGACGCGCACAACTGCGCAAACTGCACAGTTCTCGTGGCGAAAGGCCGCTGTTTCCGGCGATCATCAGGGTTTTCTGCGCGCTTGCCTGCACGCGATCGCGAGGTTCCCGATCGGTTGCTGTGCGGGCTTGCGAACGCGGGTATTCGGTAACGACGCGGTGAATCGGCCGACGCGTCCGGCGCGAATAACGCAAGATTGCGATCGACGAAGGAGGACGATTGCGATCCCTGCGGATAGATCTCGATCAGCACCTGCTGGCCGCGGCGGCCGACATCATGGGCACCGCCGACAGCAACGCGACCGTCAACGAGGCGTTGCGGCGCATCGTCGTGCACGAGCGTCAACTACGCAATCTCGAACGGCTGATGGCCGATTCGATCTTCAGCACCCCACGGGAGGACGAGCGCGACGCGATGCTCGCCGCGGACGCGGTCGCCGAAGGATAGCTCGGGGCGAATGTGTCGGTACCCGCTGGGATCATCGGTCTCGTCGCCGATCCGCAGGGGGAACGATGTCGGTACCGATCGCGAATCTGCCCGTCGCCCAACGCCCGCGTGAGCGCTTGCTGCTGCTCGGCCCGCACGCGCTCAGCGATGTCGAGCTGCTCGCGCTGCTGCTCGGGCAGGGCACGCGCGGGCAGTCCGCGCTCGAGCTCGCGGCGCACCTGCTGGGCGAGTACGGCGGATTGGCCGAGCTGGCCGCCGCCCGGCCGGAGGAACTGGCGCGCAGGGCGGGCATCGGACCCGCCAAAGCGGCGACGGTGATCGCCGCGTTCCATCTCGGCACCCGGTCGCGCACCAGCGAACCGGTGCCGCGGCTGCGCACCCCCGCCGACATCGCCCGCGTCGCGGTGCCGCTGTTCGCCGGCGCCAGGGTCGAACGCCTGCTCGTCCTGATCTGTGACACCCAGCATCGCCTGCGCCACCGCGCCTTCGTCGCCGAGGGCGCCATCGACCACGTCGCCGTCCCCGTCCGGGAGATCCTCAACACCGTCCTGCGCCATGACGGCCGCGCCTTCGCCGTCGTCCACAACCACCCCTCCGGCGACCCCACCCCCAGCACCGACGACCGCCGCGCGGGCACCCTCCTGTCCCGCGCCGCCGACATCGTCGGCCTGCGCTACCTCGACCACCTCGTCATCGCCGGCGACTCCTGGACCACCGCCCCGCCCCTGGACTGACTCCCTACTGCTCGATGTCGGCGGCGCGGAGGCGGGACAGGGCAGTGGGGTCGGGCCAGTGGCGGGCTTCGAAGCGGATGGGGTCGAGGGTGGGCAGGGGAGTGAGGCCGAGGATCTCGACGACGGTGGGGAAGGGGACGGTGCAGACGAGTTCGACCTCGTCGTTGTCGTCGCGGCGCAGGAAGCGCACGACGTCGGTCTCCGGGAGCAGGTATTCCACGCCCTCGCCCCAGACCACCGAGGTGAAGGCGCCGTCGGTGGACTCCTCGTAGTTGACCGCGGCCGCGTAGGCGGGGGCGATGTCGAGGTCGGGCAGTTCCAGATATTCCTCGAACATGGTGTTCAGATGGTCTGTCTGGATGCTGTATTCGGTCGCGGCCAGGCCCGCGCGCGCCCGCAGCGCCAGCGGCATCGACGGGTGCGGGCCCGCCTCGTCGAAGGGGACGACCGTGCCGTGCTCGTCGACCGTGTAGCCCTGCGGCGACACCGGGCGGGCCGCGTCGCGGTACTGCTGCTCGATCATCTCGAACACCTCGACCAGCAGCTCCGGATCGTCGGGAACGACCAGCAGGGAATCGTTCTCGGCGATGAACGCCACCGGGCGGGCCGCCCCGCCCGCGTACCCGGCCAGCCAGCCCGGCACCAGCAGCCAGGAGGCGCAGTAGGAATCGCCGTCATCGACGAAGCGCAGGATCTGTAGTTCGGCCGGGGAGCCGGGCTTGCTCAGCGCCAGCAGATTGTCGCGCGCCGCGGCGAAGACCTGCTCGGCGTCGACACCCCAGGACGCGACCTGCTCGACGGACACGAACGCCCGTGTCCGCGGCAGATCGACGACGATCACCTCGTCGATGAACGGGAACGCCGCGCGGTGCAGCGGGCGCGGGCCGTCCTGGCCCAGCGTCACCGGGCGCAGCACCGAACGCAGCATCGGGCGCACCGAATCCCAGTCTCCCGGTACGTCGTCGGAACCGGTCATCGCCGCGACGAAGGCGGTGACCCGTTCCTCGCTCTCGGCGGGGCCGAGATGGCGGCACTCACGAAAAATGTTGTCCAGGAAGATCACCCGGCCGTCACTGTGCTGCACGCTGAAATCCTCGGCCGAGTACTCGGCATCACCGATCCCGTGCGCCCGCACACTCGCCAGCACGGTTTCCACGAACTGCTCGCGTTCCATCGCCGCTTCCCTCCCCATCCGGTCGGCTCTGGACTCGATCTTGGCCCACCGCACCGACAGAGTCGAGCCGTCGGCCGGGGATAGACTGCGTGAGCAGGCTCGATGGATCGAGGTGGCCGTCATGCCCAGCCCGCCCGGCGGTGTCCGCGTGGTGCGCGTGGGCGAGGTCGGCCTGGAGGTGATCGTCGGCGGCCGCGGCGCGCCCCTCGTCCTGATCCAGACCGGGCTGCTCGCCGAAGAATGCGCGCCGCTGGCGGCCGCACTCGGCGGCGAGTTCACCACGGTGCGCTACCACCGCCGGGGCTACGCGGGCAGCGATCCTGTCACCGGTCCCGGCTCGATCGGCCGCGACGCGCGCGACTGCGCGGCCCTGCTCACCGCGCTCGGCATCGACGCCGCGCACGTGCTCGGGCTCTCCTACAGCGGTGCCGTCGCCTTGCAGCTGGCGGCCGACGTGCCGGAGCGGGTCCGCTCACTGACCCTGATCGAGCCACCACCGGTCCACAATGCCGAATTCCGTTCCGTCACTACCGAACTCCATCGCGCGTACCGGGACGAAGGCGGCGCGGTAGCCTTGGACCGTCTGATGCGCATCATCAGCGGGCCGGGCTGGCGCGAGCTGCTGGACCAGCAGCTGCCCGGCGCCGAGAAGCAGGCGGCGGCCGACGCGGGCACCTTCTTCGCCACCGATCTGCCCGCGCTGTTGAGCTGGTCGTTCACCGCCGCGGACGCGGCCCGGGTCCGGGCGCCGGTGCTCTACCTCGGCGCGACGGCGAGCGGTCCGTGGTTCGCCGAGGTCGCCGAGCTGATCACCACCTGGTTCCCGCGAGCCGAAACAGTGCTGCTCGCCGGGGCCGACCACGGCCTCGCTCTCACCCACACGGCCGATCTCGCCGCGGCGATCACCGCGTTCGCGGCCGAGCGCTGATCATCGGTCGGCGAAACCGGTGGTGCGGGCCAGGTCGGCCAGCATGGCGTCGAACATGATCTCCGGATCGGCCAGCGGAATCGGGTAGTTGCCGAACACCTCGAGGGTGACGTGGCCGAAGAGCCGAGCCCAGATCTGCACCATCAGATAGGTGACGCCCAGGTCCAGCTTCTCGGCCGGGAACTTCTGGCCGGACTCCGAGAGCATGGCCAGCAGATCGGTCTGGAAGGCGACGAGGTCCTCGCGCAGCGCGGCCGGGATGGTCTCGCCGGGCGGGGTGGCGATCTCGAAGCTCACCAGCAGCCTGCCCGCCGCGGCGAGGAAGATCCGGCCGAAGGGCTCGTCGAAACGGCGCATCATCGACCGGCCCGCGGTGGGCGAGGCGAACACCAGGGTGAACTCCCGGGGATTGGCCAGCGCCCACCGCCGGAAACCGCGGCAGATGGCCAGGAACTGCGCCGCGCCGTCGTCGGGCAGCACCGCGATCTCGGCCGACAGGAACGCGGCCAGGTCGGTGCAGAACTCCACCCGCAACCGCTCGATCAGCTCGTCGCGCGAGGCGTAGTGCCGATAGAGCGCGGGCGCGGTGACGCCGAGCTCGCGGGCGATCGCACGCAGGGTGACCGCGTCCGGGCCCTGGGCGGCCAGCAGCGCCCGGGCGACCCGCCGGATATCGGCATCGGTCACCACGGGCGCGCGGCCACGCGCCTTTCCCGTCACCCGGCCACCCCCTCGATCATGGTTCGGTTCAAGCGTATTCGACCTCCCAGCGCTTGATGCCGTTGAGCCAGCCGCTGCGCAGCCGCACCGGGTCGGCGACCTGGCGCAGGTTCGGCATCGCGTCGGCAATGGCATTGAACATCAGGTCGATCTCCAGGCGGGCCAGATTCGCCCCGACACAGTAGTGGGTGCCGGTGCCGCCGAAGCCGACGTGCGGATTGGGGTTGCGCAGCACGTCGAACTCGAACGGGTTGGCGAAGGCTTCCTCGTCGAAGTTGGCCGAGCTGTAGAACAACCCGATCCGCTGGCCCTTCTCGATCTGCTGTCCGCCCAGTTCCAGGTCGCGGGTGGCGGTGCGCTGGAACGCGGTCACCGGGGTCGCCCAGCGCACGATCTCGTCCGGCGCGGTGCGCGGGCGCTGCTCCTTGTAGAGCTCCCACTGGGCGGGGTTGTCGACGAAGGCCTTCATGCCGTGGGTGATCGAGTTGCGGGTGGTCTCGTTGCCCGCGACGGCGAGCAGGATGACGAAGAAGGCGAACTCGTCGGAGCCGAGGTGCTCACCGTCGACATCGGCGTTCACCAGCTGGGTGACGATGTCGGCGGCGGGACAACCGCGGCGTTGCTCGGCCATGTTCCAGGCGTAGCCCATCACCTCGGCGGTGGCGGTGTGGTGGTTGCCCTCGAACTCCGGATCGTCGTAGGAGATCATCTGGTTGGTCCAGTCGAAGATCTTGCGGCGGTCCTCCTGCGGCACGCCGAGCAATTCGGCGATCGCTTGCAGCGGCAGCTCGACGGCCACCTGTTCGACGAAGTCGCCGCGTCCCGCGCGCTTGGCGTCGAACACGATCCGTTCGGCCCGCTCGGTGAGCGCGGCGCGCAGGTTCTCCACCGCGCGCGGGGTGAACCCCTTGGACACGATGCGCCGGATCTTGGTGTGCTGCGGCGGATCCAGGTTCAGCATGAGCATGTTGCCGAGCATGTCGATCTGCTCGCGGGTGGTCTCCTCGTTGAACCGGATGATGGCGGTGTTCTCGTGCGAGGAGAAGTCGTCGGGGTTCTTCGAGATCTCCTTGATGTCGGCCAGCTTGGACACCACCCAGTAGCCGCCGTCGTCGAACCCGCTGGCGCGGTCCGGCTGGGCGCACCACCAGACCGGCGCGGTCCGCCGCAACTCGGCGAACTCTTCGATCGGCAGTCGGCTGGCGAGCAGGTCGGGATCGGTGAAATCGAACCCCGCGGGGATGTTGGTGCTGGTCACGGCTATCTCCTCCGGTCCGGTGCGCGGACGTCACAACGTGATGTGGAACACGTTCTCGACGATGTAACCACGTCCGACCCGTTTATGAACAGCGTTTAGTAATACCTGTTTACAAAATGTGTCGAGGAGATTCGCGCGGTTCGCCGACCGCGACCGCCGCCCACTCGGCAAGATGGCCGCGTGGACCTGCCGTTTCTGCGCGCGAACCCGCATCTGCTGCCGACCTTCCTCGCGCACCAGCGCCTGCGTACGACGCCCGTGCCGGGCGGCTCGATCAGCGTCGCCGAGCGGATCGTGCTCGACGACGGGACCCATCTGTTCCTCAAGACCTGGCCGGGTGGCGCGTCCGCCGCGCCGACGGCGGCGGCCACCGCCGCGCCCGCCGGTCTCTTCGCGGCCGAAGCGGACGGTCTGCGCTGGCTGCGCGAGGCGGGTGGGGTCGCGGTGCCCGAGGTGTACGCGGTCACCGAGGAACTGCTGCTGCTGGAGTGGATCGAGCACGCCGAGCCGAGTCCCGCCGCCGCCGAACGCTTCGGGCGCGAGCTCGCCACCACCCATCGAGCGGGCGCGCCCTGCTTCGGTGCGGCGGTGTCACCCCACGCCGCCTCGCTCGATGCCGGGCGAGGTGGCGTCGGACCGGCCGGATTCCTCGCGGGCCTACCCCTGGACAACACCCCCGGCGACGACTGGCCGACCTGGTTCCGCGAACGCCGCATCCTGCCGTACCTGAGACTCGCCGTCGACGCGGGCGGCCTGGACGCCGCCGACGCGGCACTGGTCGAATCGATCCGCATCGAGGCGCCGGACGAACCCCCGGCCCGCATCCACGGCGACCTCTGGCCCGGCAACGTCCTGTGGAGCCGCGCCGACACTCCCTGGCTGATCGACCCCGCCGCCCACGGCGGGCACCGCGAAACCGACCTGGCCACCCTCACCCTGTTCGGCGGCGCTCCCCACTTCTCCCGAATCGTCGCCGCCTACGACGACACCTACCCACTGGCCCCCGACTGGCGATCGCGCATCCCCCTCCACAACCTGCCGCTACTCCTGGTGCACGCGATCCTCTTCGGCCGCGCGTACCGCACCGCCGTCCTCGACGCGGCCGCTCCCTATCGCTGAAACAAGACGCGGCCGTCCGGTGCCCGCAGTCCGGTCTCCGATCGACCCGGTGCGGACCGTGCGGACGGACTCGTGGCGAATCCTGGCGTCCGTGAACGACGAAGGCCGCCTCCATCGAAAGATGAAGGCGGCCTTCGCCGAGACCGGGGGAGATCAGCGGGTGAAGAGCAGGGCCCGCTTGACTTCCTGGATGGCCTTGGTGACCTCGATGCCGCGGGGGCACGCGTCGGTGCAGTTGAAGGTGGTGCGGCAGCGCCACACGCCCTCGACGTCGTTGAGGATGTCGAGACGCTCGCGGGCGCCTTCGTCACGGCTGTCGAAGATGAAGCGGTGGGCGTTCACGATCGCGGCCGGGCCGAAGTAGCTGCCGTCGCTCCAGTACACGGGGCAGGAGGTGGTGCAGCAGGCGCACAGGATGCACTTGGTGGTGTCGTCGAAGCGGGCACGGTCGTGCTGGGACTGGATGCGCTCGCGGGTGGGCTCGTTACCCGAGGTGATCAGGTACGGCTTGACGGCACGGAACGCGTCGAAGAACGGCTCCATGTCGACCACGAGGTCCTTCTCCACGGGCAGGCCGCGGATCGGCTCGACGGTCATGGTGAGGGTCTTGTTGCCCTTGGGCAGCAGGTCCTTCATCAGCACCTTGCAGGCCAGCCGGTTCACACCGTTGATCCGCATCGCGTCCGAACCGCACACACCGTGGGCGCAGGAACGCCGGAAGGTGAGGGTGCCGTCCAGGTAGGACTTGATGTAGATCAGCACGTTGAGGAAGCGGTCGGTCGGCAGGACCGGCACCTGGAACGAATCCCAGTACGCGCCCTTGTCGTTCTCGGTGCTGAACCGGGCCACCTTGACGGTGACCATGACCGAGCCCTCGGGAACGGGCGCCGGCTTCTGCGTGGTGGGTTCGGCTACAGCAGTCATCAGTACTTACGCTCCATCGGCTCGTAGCGGGTCTGCACCACCGGCTTGAAGTCGAGGCGGATCTCGGAGATGAGCTCCGGACCCTCCTTGTAAGCCATCGTGTGCCGCATGAAGTTGACGTCGTCGCGGTCCGGGTAGTCCTCGCGGGCGTGGCCGCCACGCGATTCCTTGCGGTTGAGCGCGCCGACGACGGTGACCTCGGCCAGCTCGAGCAGGAAGCCCAGCTCGACGGCCTCGAGCAGGTCGCTGTTGTAGCGCTTGCCCTTGTCCTGCACCGTGATCCGGGTGTAGCGCTCCTTGAGTGCGTGGATGTCGGTGAGGGCCTGCTTGAGGGTGTCCTCGGTGCGGAACACGGCGGCGTTCATGTCCATCGTGTACTGCAGCTCGGTGCGGATGTCGGCCACGCGCTCGTTGCCGTGGTCGGACAGGATCAGCGTCAGCCAGTCCTGCACCATCTGCGCCGGGTTCTCCGGCATCTCGACGAACTCGGTGCGCTGGGCGTACTCGGCGGCCGCGATGCCGGCGCGACGGCCGAACACGTTGATGTCGAGCAGCGAGTTGGTGCCGAGCCGATTGGCGCCGTGCACGGACACACACGCGCACTCACCGGCGGCGTAGAGGCCGGGGACCACGTCGGTGTTGTTGCGCAGCACCTCGCCACGGATGCGGGTGGGGATACCGCCCATCACGTAGTGGCAGGTCGGCATGACCGGCACGAGCTCCTTGACCGGGTCGACGCCCAGGTAGGTGCGCGCGAACTCGGTGATGTCGGGGAGCTTCTCCTCGAGCACGTCCTCGCCGAGGTGGGTCACGTCGATGTAGACGTAGTCCTTGTTCGGCCCGGCGCCCCGGCCTTCCAGCACCTCGAGCACCATCGAGCGGGCGACGATGTCACGCGGCGCGAGGTCCTTGATGGTGGGGGCGTAGCGCTCCATGAAGCGTTCACCGGAGGCGTTGCGCAGGATGCCACCCTCACCACGAACCGCCTCGGAGATGAGGATGCCCAGGCCGGCGAGGCCTGTCGGGTGGAACTGGTGGAACTCCATGTCCTCGAGCGGCAGGCCCTTGCGGAACACGATCGCCATGCCGTCACCGGTCAGCGTGTGCGCGTTCGAGGTGGTCTTGTACATGCGGCCCGAGCCGCCGGTGGCGAACACGATCGACTTCGCGTGGAAGACGTGGATCTCGCCGGTGGCCAGCTCGTAGGCGACGACGCCGGTGGCGACGGGGCCACGCTCGGTGTCGGTCATCACCAGGTCGAGCACGTAGAACTCGTTGTAGAACTCGACGTCGTGCTTGACGCAGTTCTGGTACAGCGTCTGCAGGATCATGTGACCGGTGCGGTCGGCGGCATAACACGCGCGACGCACGGGCGCCTTGCCGTGGTCACGGGTGTGGCCACCGAAACGGCGCTGGTCGATCTTGCCCTCGGGCGTGCGGTTGAACGGCAGGCCCATCTTCTCCAGGTCCATCACCGCGTCGATGGCCTCCTTGGCCATGATCTCCGCGGCGTCCTGGTCGACCAGGTAGTCACCACCCTTGACGGTGTCGAAGGTGTGCCATTCCCAGTTGTCTTCTTCGACGTTGGCCAGCGCGGCGCACATGCCACCCTGGGCCGCGCCGGTGTGGCTGCGGGTCGGGTACAGCTTGGTCAGGACCGCGGTGCGAGCCCGGGGACCGGCCTCGATCGCCGCGCGCATACCCGCGCCACCGGCGCCGACGATGACGACGTCGTAGCGATGCTCCTGAATCGGACGGGATTCACTCATGCGAGGTGGCCTGTTCCTAACCGGTGATGTTGGGGTCGAAGGTGAAGATGACGTACGTGCCGACGCTCATCACCAGGATCATCGAGACCACGAGGATGGTCTTGAGCCAGAACCGGGTGGAGTCCTTGCGGGAGTAGTCATCGATGACGGTCCGCAGACCGTTGCCGCCGTGCAGCTGTGCCAGCCAGAGCATGGCCAGGTCCCAGAACTGCCAGAACGGGCTGGACCAGCGACCGGCCACGAAGGCGAAGTTCAGGCGCTTCACGCCACCGTCGATCATCAGCATGATGAACATGTGGCCGAGCACCAGCACGATCAGCAGCAGGCCGGAGAACCGCATGAACATCCACGCGTACTTCTCGAAATTGCTGCTCGACTTGGCCCGGGGGGAGCGGGGAGCGTCGAGGCTGGCCGGGCGGTCGTAGGACTTGCCGAGGACAGGTGCAGACATATCAGTGCTCCGTCAGCAGGTAGAAGAACTGGCGGCCGACGCCGGCGGCGGAGACCAGAACCCAGATGGTCAGCACGATCCACAGCATCTGCTTCTGGAAGCGCGGACCCTGCGACCAGAAGTCGACCAGGATCACGCGGACGCCGTTGAGAGCGTGGAACAGCACGCAGACGACGAGGCCCATCTCCATGAGCGCGACCAGCGGGTTCTTGTACAGCTCGATCGCGTGGTCATAGGTATCCGGGTTGACCCGGACCAATGCCGTGTCCAGCACGTGCACGAAGAGGAAGAAGAAGATCGTGACACCGGTGATCCGGTGCAGCGCCCAGGACCACATGCCAGGGTCGCCGCGGTACAGCGTCTTCCGCTTCGGCTGGGCCGGAGCCGGAGCTTCTATCGTGGTCATAGAGTGCGGTGCCTCCAACGTCGTTGAT
Organism: Nocardia sp. MH4; assembly: GCF_019266065.1. Lineage (GTDB taxonomy): Bacteria > Actinomycetota > Actinomycetes > Mycobacteriales > Mycobacteriaceae > Nocardia > Nocardia canadensis. The sequence continues at coordinate 43,757 of NZ_LPNR01000085.1, forward strand.
GGACCCGGTCACAGATCCGACGCCGGCGTGCGTGGAGAGGCAAATGCCCAGGTGGCTGCGCTGTGTTCGCGAGCGCTGGCCCGCCGCCGGGAACCTGAACCGATCTTCGGCTGACTCTAATCCTCTCTGTTTCGCGGAACTAATTCGGCGTGCCGTGCGTTGCGTGCGAATCAGTCGAGTTAGGTTTACCTTTCTCCATGCCGGATACTGGTGCGGAGGCCCGATTGTCGACGCGTTCGGCGGGATCGGCTGGAGGTTCGCGATGCCTGAAATCGACTGGAATACCTTGCATGACATGGCAATTCGCGCTATGAGGTCGGCGTATGCCCCGTACTCGGGATTCCCGGTGGGTGCCGCGGCTCTCACGGCGGCCGGTGGAATTGTGAGCGGTTGCAATGTGGAAAATGTCTCATATGGGCTAACCCTGTGTGCCGAATGTGTACTCGTCGGTAACTTATTCGCTTCGGGTGGGGGACGCCTTGTAGCCGTCTCGGTGACCGATTCCCGGGGCGAAATCCTGATGCCGTGCGGACGCTGCCGGCAGCTGTTGTTCGAGCACGGCGGCGCGGAGTTGCTCGTCGACCACGCCGAGGGGCCCAAGCGGCTGAGCGAACTGCTGCCCTACGCGTTCGGGCCGGACGATCTGGCGGCCGGTCGGACTGGCAAAGGCCCGTCACCACTGATTTAGTGGGCACATGGGTAACTCGTCGGGGACGAACGAACGCTCCACCCACCTGCCGCCGGTCGCCGACGTGAGTCCGTCCGCGCCTGCGTCCGGCCAGGAAACGCGGAGTGGCGGCCACAGCGCGGTATCGGTCATCACTACCAAACGCGACGGCGGGGAGCTGTCCGACGCACAGATCGACTGGGTGGTCGACGGGTTCACCCGGGGAATCGTGGCCGACGAACAGATGTCGGCGCTGGCCATGGCGATCGTGTGGCGGGGGATGACCCGGCGCGAGACCGCCCGCTGGACGGCGGCGATGATCGGCTCGGGCAGCCGGCTGGACTTCACCGACCTGCCCCGGCCCACCGTCGACAAGCATTCGACCGGCGGGGTCGGCGACAAGATCACGCTGCCGCTGGCCCCGCTGGTGGCGGCCTGCGGTGCCGCCGTGCCGCAGCTGTCGGGTCGCGGACTCGGCCACACCGGCGGCACGCTGGACAAACTCGAGTCGATCCCCGGCTGGCGGGCCGATGTCACCGTGCCGCGGATGCGCGAGATCCTGGCCGATCCCGCGATCGGCGCGGTGGTGTGCGCGGCGGGCGCCGACCTGGCCCCGGCCGACAAGCGCCTCTACGCGCTGCGCGATGTCACCGGCACGGTCGAGTCGATCCCGCTGATCGCGAGTTCGATCATGAGCAAGAAGATCGCGGAGGGGACCGCGGCGCTGGTCCTGGACGTGAAAGTCGGCTCCGGCGCGTTCCTCAAGACCCTCGACGACGCGCGCGAGCTGGCCACCGTGATGGTCGAGCTCGGTCGGGACGCGGGCGTGAACACGGTTGCGCTGCTCACCGCGATGGACACCCCGCTCGGCCGGACGGCGGGCAATGCGCTCGAGGTCGCGGAGTCGGTGGAGGTGCTCGCCGGCGGTGGACCCGCCGATGTGGTCGAACTGACGCTGACGCTGGCCCGCGAGATGGTCGCCCAGGCCGGCCTGCACATCGACCCGGCCGACGTGCTCGCCGACGGCCGGGCCATGGACCAGTGGCGCGCGATGATCCAGGCGCAGGGCGGCGACCCCGACGCACCGCTGCCGGTGGCGCGCCACACCGAGGTCGTCCGGGCCGAATCGAGCGGCATTCTCACCCGGCTCGACGCGATGGGCGTCGGCACCGCCGCCTGGCGGCTCGGCGCCGGTCGCGCGCGTCAGGGTGAACAGGTGCAGGCGGGCGCCGGGATCGAGATGCACGCCAAGCCGGGTGACGCGGTGGTCGCGGGCCAACCGCTGCTCACCTTGCACACCGAGACACCGGAGGCCTTCGCCGGCGCTCTGGCCGCTCTCGTGGACGCGGTGGCGGTCGAACCGGACTCCGAGGCGAAGCCGGGGGACCTGGTCCTCGGCCGGATCGGCTGACGACCAGTTCCGGGGGCGGACGTCGGTGATCATCGGCGCCCCGCTGGGGATGGTGGCGACGATCATCTGCGGCGGGCTCGAACTGCCCCTGTTGGCGTTGCCGCTGCTCGTGTTGTTCTTGTTCATGCTGGTCACCGCCGCACTGCCGGGTACCGAACGCCGGCTTCGGGCCGGGCACACGGTGCGCGAGCCCGCGGCACCGTCCGGCTGAGACACCGCACCATCGGCGACCGAACCGGCGGACTCAGGTGACCCGCAATAGTCCGTCGCGGGTCGGATATTCAACGAGACGGTTGCCACGCGGGAAGTTCGCTGCCGGGATCGGCGCATGCGGCTACCGTCTAAACATGACTGGACCGGCGCCCCTAGACCTTGCTTCGATCCGACGCGCACCGAAGGCCTTGCTGCACGATCACCTCGACGGTGGTCTGCGGCCCGAGACGGTGCTAGAGCTGGCCGCGGACTGCGGCTATGACGAATTACCCGCCGACGATGCCGAGAGTCTCGGGGCGTGGTTCCGCGATGCCGCCGACAGCGGATCGCTGGAGCGATACCTGGAGACCTTCGCCCACACGGTCGCCGTGATGCAGACCCCGGAGGGGTTGCGGCGGGTCGCCCGCGAGTGCGCGATCGATCTCGCCGCCGACGGCGTGGTCTACGCCGAGGTGCGGTTCGCGCCCGAACAGCACCTGGAGAAGGGCCTCACGCTCGACGAGGTCGTGGAGCACACCATCGCCGGTTTCCGCGAGGGCGAGGCGATCGCGGCCGAGCGGGGCGAGGTCATCCGGGTGACCTGTCTGCTCACCGCGATGCGGCACGCGGCCAGATCCCGGGAGATCGCCGAGCTCACCGTGCGCTTCCGCGATCGCGGGGTCGGTGGCTTCGACATCGCGGGCGCCGAGGCGGGCTTCCCGCCCACCCGCCATCTCGACGCCTTCGAGTATCTGCGAGCCAACCACGCGCACTTCACGATTCACGCGGGTGAGGCGTTCGGATTGCCGTCGATCCACGAGGCGCTGGCCTTCTGCGGCTGCGATCGGCTCGGCCACGGCGTGCGCATCACCGACGACATCACCGTGCCCGGCGATATCGAGGACGCCCAACTCGGCCTGGTCGCCAACTATGTGCGCGACATGCGCGTCCCGCTGGAACTGTGTCCGTCGTCGAATGTGCAGACCGGCGCGGTGCCCTCGCTGGACAAGCATCCGTTCGACCTGCTCGCACGGCTGCGCTTCCGGGTCACCGTCAACACCGACAACCGGCTGATGAGCGACACCACGATGAGCGCGGAGATGCTCAAGCTGGTGGAAACCTTCGGCTACGGCTGGTCCGACCTGGAGCGCTTCACCATCAACGCCATGAAGTCGGCGTTCATCCCGTTCCCCGATCGGCTGAAGATCATCGACGAAGTGATCAAACCGGGCTACGCGGTACTGCTCGGGTGAAACGCGAACAGGGGCGGTGCCGGATCGGCACCGCCCCTGTGTCGTCGGGCGCTATTCCTGGGTGAGCCGCGCTTCGAAGGCGCGCTGCAGGTCGCGGAACTGCTGGGCCTCCGCGGCGAACGGCGGGTTCGGCGCCATCCGGTTGGGGTCCGGGTTCAGCAGGTAGGAGACGTACCAGCCGAGCGGATTCGACTGTGCCAGCGCCTGATCCACGCTGTCGTCGTCGGCGTAGTCGGCGGCGTCGCTGAACAGTTCGACGGCCAGGTCGAGCTGCTCGATATCGACCGCTTCCGGGCCCTCGGCCAGGTCGTCGACCAGACCGGTGAGCACGTAGACGTTCTCGTCGGTCACCTCGACCTCGAGCGAACCGTCCACCGCCGCGGTCTGCACCTCGGCGAAGGTGGAGACCCGGGCCAGCTCGTGCTCGTGGTCGTCGGCCAGGTAGCGGGCCAGCGCGCGCTCGGAACCGAACACGGTGATGGTGCGGCCGTCACCGAGGAAGATCGGCTCGTCGTCGAGGTAGCAGCGCAGGGTGAAGTGCTCGCCGTCGGAGGTGACGATCTTGACCGGGTCGATGCCGACCTCGTGCCAGAAGGAGTCGTCCTCGTCCTCGTCCTCTTCGTCGTCGTCCTCGGCGGCGAGGTCGACGCTCTCGAACTCCTCGTCCTCCTCGGCTACGTCGTCGGCGTCGACCTCGTTCTCCTCGGCGGCCAACAGCTCGGCCTCGGCGACGGCGACCGCGGCCGCGTCGACCTCGGGGGTGCTGACGACACCGTCGATCGCGTCGAGCACGTCGTCCCAGCCCTTGACGATGGCCGCGCCGACCTGGTCCCACAGCTCCTCGCCGTCGCGGCCGACGAAGGTACTCGCCCCGCTGGCCAGCGCGCCGAGTACCGGGTTGGACCCGAAGAACTTGGTCACCACGTCGAGCTCACACACCTCGCCGATGTTGCGCACCATCGCCAGGGTGTCCTCGAGCTCGCCGACGACATCGACGTCCGGGTCGCCCGCCGCCAGCTCGGGCACGGCGACCAGATCGAAGCTGAAGTTCTCCTCCGGCTCCAGCTCGGCGGCCGAGAGACCAGCGATGATCGCCCAGGACGGGTGGTCGACGAGGTCGTTGTCGGAGTTGGTGCGGATGAACGCCGCCAGCTCCGCAACGGACTCGAATCCGTAGAGGTCGTCCTCGTGACCGAGGAACGCCTCCCACTCGTCGTCACCGTCGCGCCAGCGCGGTGCCCACAGGGTGACGAGATCGCCATCGGTCAGACCGAGCTCGATCGGGACGATGTCTCCAGAAGCCATGACGCGAAGCCTATCGACCTTCAGCGCCGGGCACTATCCGGCCCGGGTGCTAATTGCTCCGACCCCTGCGGCGCGGACCCGGTGAGCGATTCGTTCAGTGTCGCAATGATGTTGGAACGAGCCGCGCCGGCGGTCTCGGTGGCCTGCATGCACGCCGTCAGGATGAGCTGCGCGGCCTCGGTGGGCGCCAGCGCGGTGATCCCCTCGTCCAGCGACAGCGCGACCAGTGCGCCGTCGCTGTTGACCTCGGCGGTGACGAGTCCGTCTTCGGTGGTGAATCGCCCGTTGACCTGCTTCAACCCGTACAGCGCCGCCTCCAGCGCCTCGAGTTTTCCGGTCACCCCGGCGACCAGGGCATCCATTTCCGCGCTCACAGTGGCCTCATCCAACTCGTCTGACCGGTGTCGGCGTCGTCGATGCGATCGAGCTCGTCGACCGCCTGGCGCCGGGTGGGCAGGTTCATCCGGTCCAGCAGGTGATCGGGGATCTCGGCCTGCTCGCTGTAGATCTCGCGCAGGCGGGCCGCGGCGGCGATGGTCGAGCGCCTGGTCAGACGCAGGATCTCATCGGCGAGCGCCTGGGCGCCGTACTGGTACTCGCTGCGTTCGAACTTGATCGCGATCGGCAGGCCCATGCTGGTCGCGCGGACCGAGATGGTGCCGGACCGGTTGGTGCTGACCGCGGACTCCACATTGGGAACCTCGGGGATCGGCGTGCCGGTCATGCGGTAGGCCTGTAGAAGCCGTAGAACTCCATGCCACTGTTCTCCGTTCGGATGGAACTGATCGAGACGGGATCGCCTGCCTCGACGAGCTGCCCGTTGCCGACCACCATGGCGACGTGACCGTCCCATACGGCCAGATCGCCCGGCATCAGGTCACCGGGGGATACCTGAGGATGTCCGATGTGCTGTTCCTGTGCGAGCCGGGGCAGCTCGACCCCTGCCTCGCCGTAGGCGTACTGGGTCAGGCCGCTGCAGTCGATGCCGGAGCCCGGGCTGTTGCCGCCCCAGACGTACGGGGTGCCGACGGCCCTGATCGCCGAGCGCACCGCCGTCGCGGCCTCCTCGTTGGGCGCCTCGACGGTGCTGCCGTCGGGCAGGGTGATCTTGACGCCGGTGCCGGTCGACCCGGTCGAGGAGCCCGACGACGACCCGGTGGAGGTCTTGCTGCCGTTGTTCGTCGTGGTGCCGGTGGTGGTCGACTTCGAGCTGCTGGAGGTACCGCTCAGCGCGCTCGACAGGCCCGAGGACACGGCGCTGAGCACCGAACCGCCGGTGCCCGACAGCAGGCTCGACGCCGAGGAAGCGAGGCTGGAGATGCCCGAGGACGTGCTCGCCAGTGACGTGCTCGACGGCGCCGGGGTGAGCTCCTGGATCGCCGCGGTCTGCGTGCCCAGCTCCTCCTCCACCCGGCTGACGACGCCGAGACCCTGACCGATGTGGTCGATCGCCGAGCTCACCACGGCCACCAGGCCCGCGGGGGTGGCCAGGGTGGGGCTGAGCGCCGACACGTCGGCGAGGAAGGAATTGACGATGGTGTCGAGATCCTTCTGCCCGGTCTCGACATAGGCCGCGGCCTGGTCGACGACGGTCGCCATCTCGTTGCCGGTGTCGGACAGGGTGGCCGAGGAGGTCTGCACGCGCAGCGCCTTGGAGGTGGCGGCGTCGACCGCCATGCCGTCCCACGCGGTGTTCACGTTGTTGATGCTGTTGCGGCCGAGCTCGTAGATCTGGTCGAGGTTGGTCGAGGTGGACCGCAGCCCGTCGGACGCGCCGCCGGTGCCCAGCACCCCGGTGCCGAAGCTGGACAGCAGATCCAGCAGGGGCTGGGCCAGTCCGCTGAGGTCGATCATGCCTCGGTGCCGATCTCGCCCGCCGAGCCGAGCCCGCCCGCGAAGTCGGCGTCGGTGTCGACGAGGGTGGTCGCCGCGCTCGCGGTCGCCGCGCTCATACTCGCCATGACCGCCGAGAGCTGGCCGATCGCGGCCACATGGCCGGCGTGCGCCGCCGAGTACGCGGCGACGAAATCGCCGCCGATCAGGCCCATGATCGGGCCGAGCAAGCCGGGGGCCGAGGCAATCGATCCGGCGACCGCCGTCGCCAGGTCGGTGGACATGACCCCGGCGGTCGCGCTGTAGGCGACGATGCCCTCCGCATCGGCCGACATCTTAGTCATCGAACTTCCCCCAATCCTCGAGTTCCCGGGCAGAGTACGTCACTCTCTTGCTTGGACGCACCGAGGCCGCATTCGGTTCCCTCGACCGCGAAAATTTCCCCAGCAGCCGCACCCGGAGCGCCTGGTGACCCTATCGTTTTTTCATGCGCACCGACACCGTCGATCACCCGCTGGCCGCGACCCTGCTGAGCACCATGCGGGACGCCCGTACCGACAACGCCGCGTTCCGCACGGCATTGCGCGACCTCACCGGCATTCTCATGTACGAGGCGCTGCGCGACGCGCCCGTCGTGCGTGAGCCGATCGACACGCCGGTGGCGGTCACCGAAGGCGTGCGGCTGGCCGCGCCGCCGCTGCTGGTTCCGGTGCTGCGTGCCGGGCTCGGCATGGTCTACGCCGCCGCGGATCTCGTGCCCCAGGCGCGGGTCGGTTTCGTCGGGATCGCCCGCGACGAGCAGACCCATCAGCCGGTGCCCTACCTGGAATCGCTGCCCGCCGACCTGAGCGGCCTGCCCGTGTTCGTCCTCGATCCGATGCTCGCCACCGGCGGCTCGATGCGCCACACCCTCGAACTCCTCGTCGCCCGCGGCGCCACCGACATCACCGCCGTCTGCGTCGTCTCCGCGCCCGAAGGTGTTGCCGCCCTGGCCGACTCCGGCCTGCCGGTCCGTCTGGTCACCGCCGCCGTCGACGAGAAACTCAACGAGAACGCCTACATCGTCCCCGGCCTCGGCGACGCGGGCGACCGCCAGTTCGGACCGCGCTGAAATCCTGTTACCGACCGGCCGATCTGTGTCATTCTGCCTCTATGGGGAGTGCGGACAGCAGCGGGGACGAACCGGTCGATCGGGTCTACGCCAATGTGCTGGAGTGGGTCTCGGGGTACTTTGCCGCGCTGGTCGGTGACACCGTGGGATACCGGCCGGGCGAGCAGGTGCACTGGTGCCCCGAATGGTGGCGGCATGCCGGTGCGGTGGTCCGGCTCGACGCGCTGTGGCAGGCCTGGGAGGAATTGCGGCTGGGTGGCGGGTTCGGCCTCAGCGTGTGGTTCCTCGATCACGCGGATCCGCATGTCCGCGTGCTGCTCTCGTCGTCGGGGCCGTTCCGGCAGTGCTCGATCGAGCGCGGCCACCGCTCAACATCGCCACTGCCGATCGCCGAGATGCCACCGGCGGATCGTGAACTGTTCGACCGCCCGCAGGTGCGCGAAACCCGGTGACGCGGCCTGCGCGTCAGTCGTTCCGAACGAACAGCTCGAGGTGGTCACAAGCGACGCATCGGTAGGCGTCGACATCGACGGCCGCTTTACGGGAGCGCCTCGTGCCGCCGTAAGAGCCGCTCTGGAATGGACCTTCCAGCCATCGAGTCTCGGCCTCGGCATTGCTTCCGGTACCTTCCAGCCTGCCGAGGCGCAGAACAGTTCCGCCGCAATGAGTGCAGTGCTTCTCGATCACCGCGTCCCCGTGTCGAGGGAACGGCAGTAGTCGGCCAGTTCGGCTAGGCGGTGGGCCGCGGCGGTGCGGGCCTGCGGAAGGGCGGTGGGGTCCGGGGCCGGGGCGAAGACCTCCAGGTAGCACTTGAGTTTCGGTTCGGTGCCCGAGGGACGCACGACGATGCGGAAGTCGTCGGCGTCGAAGATCAGGGCGTCGGTGCGCATCCGGCCGCGGACCTGGGACTGGTCGGTGAATTTCACCGGGGTCGCGGCGATCTCGCTGGGCGGGTTCGCGCGCAGGGCGGCGGCGAGGGCGCTCGCGGCGGCCTGGTCGGGCAGGCGCAGGGAGACCTGATCGCCCGCGTGCAGGCCGAATTCGACCGCGTAGGAATCGAGTTCGTCCTGGAGGGTGCGGCCCTCGGCCTGCAGCAGGGCGACGAGGTCGGCGGCCGCGACGGCGGCGGAGATGCCGTCCTTGTCTCGGACGGTGGCCGGGTCGACGCAGTGGCCGATGGCTTCCTCGTAGGCGTAGACGAGCCCTTCGCCCGCCCTGGCCAGCCATTTGAAGCCGGTGAGGGTCTCGGCGTAGCGGGCCGATCGGGCCGGGGCCAGCTTCGACAGCAGTCGCGAGGAGACGAGGGTGGTGGCGACCAGCGGGTCGCCGGTGGCGGTGCGCAGGACGTAATCGGCCAGCAGCACACCTGTTTCGTCGCCGCGCAGCATGCGCCAGCCGGCGGGGCCGGGCACGCCGAGGGCGCAGCGATCGGCATCGGGATCGAGCGCGATCGCCAGATCGGCGTCCACCCGTTCGGCCAGTGCCAGCAGCAGGTCGGCCGCGCCGGGTTCCTCGGGGTTCGGGAACGCGACGGTCGGGAAGTCGGGGTCGGGGGCGAACTGCTCGTCGACGACGTGCACGTCGGTGAATCCGGCGGCGGCCAGCGCCCGCACCGCGAGCTCCCCGCCGACGCCGTGCAGCGCGGTCAGCGCGATCCGCACTGGAGCCCGCTCGCCCGCGCCGCCGAGCACGCCGGGCAGGTCGGCGACGCGCGCGAGGTAGCGGTCGACCAGTTCCGCGCCGGACGGGGAGACCGGCTCGCGCGCGATCGGGTCGCCCACCGCCTCGATGCACCGCTCGATCTCGGTGTCGGCGGGCGCGATCAGCTGGGACCCGCCGTCGAGGTACACCTTGTAGCCGTTGTCGGCGGGCGGGTTGTGCGACGCGGTGATCTGCACCCCGGCCACCGCGCCCAGCTGCCGGACCGCGAACGCCACCACCGGCGTCGGCACCGGCTCGGGCAGCAGCGTCACGGGAAAGCCCGCGGCCGTGAAGATCTCGGCGGTCGCGGTGGCGAACTCGGCCGAGCCGTGCCGGGCATCGCGCCCGACGACGACCGCGCCGCCGCCCAGGCACCGTTCGCGCAGCCAGGCCGCGACACCGGCGCTCGCCCGCGACACGGTGGTCACGTTCATGCCGTCCGGGCCCTCGCGCAGCGGTCCACGCAGGCCCGCGGTCCCGAAGCGCAACATCTACACGCGCTCCAGGATCCCGCGCAGCAGCTTGCCGAGCCGAGGCGCGGCGGCCTGGCCCTCGGCGAGCACTTCCGCGTGCGACAGGTGCTGACCGGTGACGCCGGCCGCGAGGTTGGTGACCAGCGAGATGCCGAGCACCCGCGCGCCGCGCGAGCGCGCCTCGATCGCCTCCAGCACCGTCGACATGCCGACCAGGTCGGCGCCGATCGTGGCCAGCATGCGGATCTCGGCGGGTGTCTCGTACTGCGGGCCGGTGAGCCCGGCGTAGACGCCCTCGGTCAGGCTGGGGTCGATCTCCCTGGCCAGGGCGCGCAGTTCGGGGTCCCAGGCATCGACCAGGTCGACGAAGCGGGCGCCTTCCAGCGGCGTGCGCGCGGTGAGGTTGAGGTGATCGGCGATGAGCACCGGCTCACCGACCCGCAGGCCGGGCCTGATCCCGCCCGCGGCATTGGTGAGCAGCACGATCTCGGCCCCCGCCGCGATCGCCGCCGTCACCGGGTGGACCACCTGCTGGGGCGTGTAGCCCTCGTACAGGTGCTGACGGCCCATCAGCAGCAGCACGTTGTTGTCGTCGACGGTGACCGAATGCACCATGCCGCCGTGGCCCTGCGCGCTGGGTTTGCCGAAGCCGGGTAGCTCCGGCATGGCGATCGAGGCGTGCGGCGCGCCGATCTCGGCGGCTGCCTCCTGCCACCCCGATCCCAGCACCACGGCCACGCGATGACGCGGCACTCCCGTACGTTCGGCGATCGCCTGAGCGGCCTGTTCGGCAAGCATGGGCTGAGTCTATGCGGCGCGGGCGCCGCGTGTTCGCGGCCCCGAGGGGGCTACCCGGCCGCGAACCGGCCGCTGCGCGGCCGCCCCTCCTCGAGGTCGGGGGTGCGGGGTCGGGCGGCGGAGGCTACCCGTTGGTAGGTAAGTGCCCAGCTGCGGTTTATTCTTCCCGTCATGCCGTATTTGGAGCGCTCCGGTGATGTGTTCGTCCTGTACCTCGGGAACGAGGGGGAGACCGACAACGAGAACCGTTTCTCGCCGGGTTGGATCGATGCCTTCCACGCCGCCCTCGACGAGGTCGAGGCGTCGGAGGGTGCTGCCGCGCTGGTCACGGTGGCGACCGGCAAGTACTACAGCAACGGTCTCGACACCGACTGGCTGTTCGGCAACCTGGACAAGATCCACGGCTACCTCGACCGGGTGCACACCCTCTACACCCGCCTGCTGACCTTCCCGATGCCCACCGTCGCCGCGATCAACGGCCACGCGTTCGGCGCGGGCGCGATGCTGGCCTCCTCGCACGACTTCCGTGTGATGCGCGGTGACCGCGGCTTCTGGTCGCTGCCCGAGGTGCACCTCGGCATGCCCTTCACCGTCGGCATGAACGGCCTGCTCAAGGGCCGGCTGAGCAACCAGGTGTGCGTGCGGGCGATGACCACCGGCCACCGCTTCGCCGCCGACGAGGCGATCGCGGCGGGCATCGTGGACGCGAAGGCCGACGCCGAGGAGGTGCTGCCCGCCGCGATCGGGCGCGCCGCCGCGCTGACCAGCCTGCGCAAGCCGATCACCCCGATCATCAAGACCGCGCTGCACGCCGAGACCCTGGCCGCGCTGGCCACCCCGGTCACCGCCGAGAACCTGCCGTTCGGCAGCTGACTCCCGCGCCGGTGCGCCCCGGACCGCCGCTGATGCGAGACTGGGGGGTATGGCACCCTCGCGCACCGGCGAATTCTCGGCCACCGCCTCCGATGCCGCGATCGCCGCGGCATCGGAGGAGCTGATCGGCCTCTCGCACGCGATCCACGCCGAACCCGAGCTCGCTTTCGCCGAGACGCGCAGCGTCGCCAAGATCCTCGCGCCCCTGGCCGAGCGCGGTTTTCTGATCACCACCGGCGTCGCGGGCCTGCCGACGGCCTTTCGCGCCGTCTACGGCAGCGGCCCGCTGACCGTCGGTATCTGCGCCGAATACGACGCGCTGCCCGAGATCGGGCACGCCTGCGGGCACAACATCATCGCCGCCTCCGCGGTGGGCGCCGCGATCGGACTGGCCGAGGTCGCCGATCAGCTCGGTCTGACCGTCGTCGTGCTCGGCACGCCCGCCGAGGAGAGTGGCGGCGGCAAGGTCCTGATGCTCGAGGCGGGCGCCTTCGACGACATCGCGATGGCGATGATGGTCCACCCCGGCCCCGCCGACATCGTCGGCGCGCGCTCACTGGCCCTGGCCGACCTGTCGATCGTCTTCCACGGCCGCGAGGCGCACGCCAGCGCCGCACCGGAGCTCGGCCGCAACGCCGGTGACGCGGTGACCCTGACCCAGGTTGCCGTCGGCTTGCTGCGCCAGCATTTGCGCCCTGGCCAGCAACTGCACGGTATAGTCGCTGACGGTGGCGTAGCCCCCAACATCGTGCCCGGACGGGCGGAGTTGCTGTACTACCTCCGCGCGGCCGATTCCGCGTCACTCGACGACCTGATGCGACGAGCGAAGGCGTGTTTCGAGGCGGGCGCCCTGGCAACCGGCTGCACTCACGACATACGGACGCTCGCGCCCACCTATACCGAGCTCACCCCCGACCCGGTTCTCTCGGCTGTCTACCGCGCGCAGATCACCGGATTGGGCAGGGTGCCGATCGCGCCCGAGCTCGAGGTGCTGCGTCCGCTCGGGAGCACCGACATGGGCAACGTCACCAACGTGATCCCCGGTATCCACCCGGTGATCGGCATCGACGCCGGTGGCGCGGTGACCCATCAGCCGGACTTCGCCGCCGCCGCGGTGAACGCCTCGGCCGATCGCGCGGTGCTCGACGGCGCCCGCGCACTGGCGCGTACCGCTGTCGCGATAGCGCGCGATGAAGTACACAGGGACAGGTTGTTGCAACGGCTGGTCGAACGACAGGAGGACATTCGGTGAGCATTTCCGGCTATTCGGGCACCGCGCGCGCAGGCGCCGACGCGCTATCGATGGGCGTGGGAGCCCACTCGATGATGCGTGAGAACGCGGTCTGTCCGACCATGCCGGACACCGAACGAACCGATATGCCAGGAGCGGAGATCGTCGACGCGTGGCTGGCCGAGCACACCGCCGACCTCGTGCAATGGCGCAGGCACATCCACGCCAACCCCGAGCTGTCGCGCGCGGAGTTCGCCACCACCGAGTTCGTCTCGGGGTGGCTGACCAAAGCGGGTCTGAGCTGGGACGTACTGCCCGGCGGCACCGGCCTGATCTGCGATCTGGGGCCGACCGGCACGCGGCGCATCGCCCTGCGCGCCGACATGGACGCGCTGCCGATGCAGGAGTTCACCGGTCTGAGCTTCGCCTCGACCGTGCCGGGCGTCTCGCACGCCTGCGGGCACGACGCGCACACCACGGTGCTGCTCGGTACCGCGCTGGCGCTGGCCGAGGCCGAGCACACGCTGCCGGTCGGGGTGCGGCTGGTGTTCCAGCCCGCCGAGGAAGTGATGCCGGGCGGTGCGCTCGACGTCGTCGCCGCGGGGGCGATGCAGGGCGTCGACCGGATCTTCGCGCTGCACTGCGACCCCCGGCTGGAGGTCGGCAAGGTCGGCCTGCGGACCGGGGCGATCACCTCGGCCGCCGACACCGTCGAGCTGGTGTTGGACTCGCCGGGTGGGCACACCTCGCGCCCGCACTTGACCAGCGATCTGGTCTACGCGATCGGCACGGTCATCACCGGCCTGCCCGGGCTGCTGAGCCGTCGGGTGGATCCGCGCACCAGCACCGTCATGGTGTGGGGCGCGGTCAGCGCGGGCAAGGCGCCGAACGCGATCCCGCAGACCGGCATGCTCACCGGCACCGTCCGCACCGGCGACCACGCCACCTGGCTGCTGCTGGAACCGCTGGTCCGCGAGATCGTCGACGGCCTGCTGGCGCCGACCGGCGTGCGCTACCAGCTCAACTACAAGCGCGGCGTGCCCCCGGTGGTCAACGACCCCACCTCGGCCCTGATGTTCGAGAACGCGGTTCTGGCGATGGGCCCAGACGCCCTGGCCGACACCCCGCAGTCCGGCGGCGGCGAGGACTTCTCCTGGTACCTGGAGGAAGTTCCCGGCGCCATGGCCCGACTGGGCGTCTGGTCCGGCACCGGCGACCAACTGGACCTGCACCAGCCCACGTTCGACATCGACGAGCGAGCCCTGGCCGTGGGCGTGCGGACCCTCACGAACATCATTCTTCAGGCGTGAGCAGCACAGAAGCACACGGGTAACTCACCGGGTACGGGCTGAGCCCCACGACCGCCGGCCGCCGACGAGAAAGTCAGCGGCCGGTGAGTCCGGCCAGAATTCGCGGGGAGGCGGACGAGCTCAGGCGCCGGGGCCGACGTTCTTGCTGTTGCGGGTGCGCAGGGCGTGGACGTAATCCTCTGGGGCGCCCGCCTTCTCGGCCGCGTCGGCGATCACGCCGATGTAGCGCGCCGAGGGCAGTCCGCCCTCGTAGGCGTCGAGGACGTACAGCCACGCCAGCCGGGACTCGCCCTGGGTGCCGGTAACCCGGATCCTGATCTTCTTGTGGATACCGAAGTCCGAGCCTTCCCAGCGGTCGAGGCGTTCCTCGTCCTCGGGGGAGACGTCGTAGAGCACGACGAATACCCGGGAGCCCGGATCCTCGACGACGGTGGCCAACGGCCCTTCCCAGCCGATGTCGTCACCGGCGAAGGTCAGGCGCCAACCTTCCAGCCACCCGGTCCCGGACATGGGCGAATGCGGGCAGCGTTCCAGCATCTGCGTCGAGTCCATGTTGGACCCGTAAGCGGCATAGATCGGCACCTGACGAACTGTAGCCAATAACAGCAGTGGAATTCCTGTCTCCCACCCAGATCGGCTGACGGTCACAGTTGTGGCGGGCCTCGACACGCCGAACTTGTTCACCGATCCGACCCCGAACCGTCACAGCGCACCTGAAATGATGGGGTGACAGTACGGACGGGTCCTCACAAGGGACGCGGCTGATCAGGCGAATACAGGGAGCGTGGCTGTGGCACGGATTGCGATCATCGGTGGCGGACCGGCGGGATACGAGGCGGCGCTGGTGGCCGCCCAGCACGGGGCCTCGGTCACCCTGGTCGACGCCGACGGCATCGGCGGCGCGTGCGTGCTCTGGGACTGCGTTCCCTCCAAGACCTTCATCGCCTCCACCGGTCTGCGCACCGACCTGCGCCGGGCTCGTGATCTGGGTATCACCCTCGACGCCAGCCAGGCGCAGGTGCACCTGCCCGAGGTGAACGGCCGTGTCAAGGCGCTCGCGCTGGCCCAGTCCGCCGACATCCGCGCCAAGCTGCAGGCCGCCGGGGTGCAGTTGCTGGCGGGCCGGGGCGAATTGGTCGGTCCCGCCGCCGGATTGGCGCACCGCGTCAGGGCCACGCTGGCCGACGGCAGCGCCGAGGAGTTCGAGGCCGAGGTCGTGCTGATCGCGACCGGCGCCAGCCCGCGCGTGCTGCCCGGCGCCGAGCCCGACGGTGAGCGCATCCTGAACTGGCGCCAGCTCTACGACCTGCAGGAACTGCCCGAGACGCTGGTGGTGGTGGGTTCCGGCGTCACCGGCGCCGAGTTCGTCTCCGCCTACACCGAGATGGGCGTGCGGGTGAAGCTGGTCTCCAGCCGCGACCGCGTGCTGCCGGGCGAGGACGCCGACGCGGCGCTCGTGCTGGAGGACGCGCTGGCCGAGCGCGGCGTGGAACTGGTCAAGCACGCCCGCGCCGACGCGGTGGAGCGCACCGCCGACGGCATCGTGGTGAAGCTGTCCGACGGCCGTACCGTGACGGGTTCGCACGCGCTGATGACCGTGGGTTCCACCCCGAACACACAGAGCCTGGGCCTGGACCGGGTCGGCATCGAGCTCGATCGCGGTGGATACCTTCGCGTCGACCGGGTTTCGCGCACCTCGGTGCCCGGTATCTACGCGGCGGGCGACTGCACCGGCCTGCTGCCGCTGGCCTCGGTGGCCGCCATGCAGGGCCGCATCGCGATGTATCACGCGCTGGGCGAGGGCGTGAGCCCGATCCGCTTGAAGACGGTGGCCTCGGCGGTGTTCACCCGCCCGGAGATCGCGACCGTCGGCGTCAGCCAGACCGCCATCGACAACGGCGAGGTGCCCGCCCGCACGGTGATGCTGCCGCTGAACACCAATCCGCGCGCGAAGATGTCGGGGCTGCGGCGCGGTTTCGTCAAGATCTTCTGCCGCCCGGCGACCGGCGTGGTGATCGGCGGTGTGGTCGTCGCGCCGATCGCCTCGGAGCTGATCCTGCCGATCGCGCTGGCGGTGCAGAACAACCTCACCGTCACCGATCTCGCGCAGACGTTCTCGGTGTATCCGTCGCTGACCGGTTCGGTCACCGAAGCCGGGCGTTTGCTGATGCGCCACGACGACCTGGACTGAGCGGCCGCGCCGGACTGTGAGTCGGATCACTGAACGGCGAGGTTTCGAATTGTCTTGTTCGACAACGGTGGTCGTCGATTCCGCGCGGGGGTCCCGGAGCGTGTTTCCGCAGGCGGAGCGGCAGCGGTGCGAAACTTACTGCTGCGTTGCCTGTCCCGCGCTCATGTGGTTGACTCACGGCCGAGGCGCGATCAGAAGTGGTCGCGTGGTGGAGCAGTGGGGGATTCCCTCCGGGAAAGGGATAAGCGAAAAGTGAAGCATCGTAAGCCGAGTCGGGCGCAGCGAGCGATGGCCAGCACGTCGTTGCCCCTGGCCGCTGCGGCTGCCGTGGCAACCATTCTCGCGGCTCCGGCCGGCGCGGTCCCCAGTGACCAGCCGACCACTCCCGCGACCCCGGCGCCTGCGCAGCCGGGCACCCAGCAGCCCTCGGAGGAGGCGCCGGAGACCGGCGGCCCCGAGCAGACGCAGCCGGAGACGCCGGAGAACGTGAAGCCGGGCGAGACCAAGCCCGGTCAGACCAAGCCGACCCCGGCCCAGCCGGGCGTGACCAGCCCCGCGCCGGGTCAGCCGGGTCAGGCCACGCCTGCCACCCCGACCCCGAGCCAGCCGGGCGTCACCAGCCCGCGCGTCGCGCCGCTGCCGGTGCCGGGTCAGACCGGCCAGGGCGGCCAGGCGCAGCCGGCCGTGCAGCCGGAGCGCGCGGGCACCACCCCGCAGGAGGAGACCACTCCAGGCCAGCAGGGCACCACGCCCGGCCAGCAGGGCACCACCCCGGGTCAGCCGGGTACCACGCCCGGCGGTCAGCAGTCGCAGGGTCAGCCGTCGCAGACCCAGCCGAGCGTGCCGTCCGATCAGGGCACGGCCACCGAGGGCGAGGGCTCCGACCAGCTCGTGCAGACGCCCACCTGGCAGGCGCCGCACTTCACCGACGCCCCGGCCGCGCCGGTCGTCGAGATGGAGGGCCCGCACCAGGAAGTCGGCGTCTCCATCGACGGCGGCGGCGTGCTGCCCGGTGTGGTCAACACCCACCACTACAACAACGCCTCCGGCTACGTCGGCACTGTCGGCTACCGCACGCCGACCGGTTTCGGTGACGCGGGCGTCTCGGTCGAGTACATCGGCGAGAACTCGGTGAAGGTCACCACCTACAACGGTGGCGACGGCCGGGCCGACAACACCACCGTGACCGTCCTCGACACCACCCAGGCCAACCTGGCCAAGGCGGCGGTCGAGAACTGGATCAAGGCGCAGCCGGGTGGCGCCGCCGCGATCGAAGCGGCCGCAAAGGCTACACTTCCGGTGCCGGGGGAGCTGCTTCAGACGGTGAACGTCGCAGGTGTCACCACCCAGTGGGGTGGCTCGCTCCAGTACTGACACGCAGTACGTCGTGTGGGGCGGTCGGATGGCGACCGCCCCACACGTGTGTCCTGGGGAAAGGATTGGATTTGGGCACCGACGGTGACGACAACGAGCGCGGCGGCACACCACCCGCCGCCGGATTCGGTCCTCCCGTAGGCGATTTCGGGCCGCCCGTCGACGACGTGACCACCGGTTTCGGTGGTCCGCTCGCCGCGGCCCCGCCGCCCGCGCCGCCCGGCGGCCACCCGGAGATGGGCTGGCGACCGGCCGCGCCGCCGTCCGGTCC
>NZ_LPNR01000086.1 GCF_019266065.1 Nocardia sp. MH4
GGGATCGGCGGCGGGCGGCCGGTCGGCCGAGGCGGGCGCCGCGCCCAACCCGAACGACGCGCCCACACCGAGCGCCACGGCCGCCGCCGCGACGCGCAGGCTCGCGTTCACAGCCCGCGAACGAGGGAGTAGAGCTCGGCGACCCAGAACACCAGCGGCAGCACCGCGGCGACGAACGCGTACTCGAGCAGTTCGACCGCCCGGCGCATCGGCGGCGTCGCCGACTGGTTCGGCACGATCAGGCCGATCACCAGCGCGGCGATCAGGATCGCCAGCGCGGCGCCGAAAACCACCAGCGGCTGGCGCATTTCGAGCGCGACGCCGATCAGCATGATCAGCACGATCGACGCGCCACCGGCGATCAACACGATCGCCTGCTCGGCGCCGGCATAGGTGCGGCTGCGGAACATCAACACCGCGGCGCACACCAGCGCGAGCGCGATGCCGGGCCAGTACGGGTCGTCGGCGGTCGCGTCGATCGCCAGCAGCGCGCCGACGACGGTGACCAGCGTGGTCGCGGTGACCAGACCGGCGAGGTAGTTGCGGGCCCGCTCCGACCGGGCGCGCAACGCGTCCAGGGTGGGCAGCGCGCGATGGTCGTCCGGGTCGTCCTCGGTCGGATCGATCGGGGTGCCGGGGGAGGGGACCGGCGGCAGCGGCAGCTTCGCCAGCAGCATCGACACCCGCGGCGACAGCGAGAGCCCGAGGAGTCCGACCGCGGCGACGACCGCGCCGATGGCCTTGACCGGCTGGTCGGTGAGCAGCCCGACCAGCGCCGCCGGGATGACGAACACCGAGATCGCGGCCGCGCCGATGAACAGCGCGAGGCCGACCCCGGTGACGCGCCAAGCCAGCACGGCGGTCGCGCCGAACAGGGTGGCGCCGAGCAGCAGATGCGCCCAACCGTAGTGATCGGGCACCACCAGCATTCCGCCGGTGAACGCGGTCGGCAGCGCGCAGCCGCCCAGGACCAGCGCGGCCGAGGTGTCGCCGTACATGCGGCTGAGCACCGTGCCCGCGACCACGCACAGGATCGCGACCAGCAGCGCGAGCGAGCCGGTCACCCAGAACGGCAGCGCGTCCGGGGCGGCCAGCAAACCGAAGCAGCCGACCAGCATGGTGACCGCGGCGAGTACCGAACCGGTGATCCGCGCCGTCTTCGGGGTCCAGCTGCGGTAGTGGTCGGCGTCGGCGATCGCGACATTGTACATGATGTCGTCGAACAGCGGCGTCGGCGCGGTGTGCGAGGCACTCTCCAGCATGAGGAGCTCGCCGTCGCGCACCCCGTGCTCGCCGAGACTGAGCGAATTCGAGAACGGCGGATGACCGATGCGCGCGAGCACCCATTCGGCAGGCTCGTAGCGCTCACCGTCGTTGTCGAAATCGTTGGAACGGCTGTGCTGGGCGACCATGTCGACCACGCTCGGGATGACGAGCGCGACCGGTACGTCGACCGGAATCGCCATATCGACCTGCGTGTGCTTGGCCAGAATCGTCACCCGGGCCAGATCCGGTGCGCGAACAATGCCGCGCGCGGAATCCTCCTCGAGATGATCGAGTCGCGCGTGCGTCAAAACTCCCCCAACTCCGTCTCTACCTCGTGTTTCCGCTCGACCCCTCGGGCGATCGACAGTTTGCGGAACTCACCGTTCGGACAGCAGAATGCCTGACGAACCATACGACATGTCGGCCGCGACCTCTACACTGAGCCCGTCGCGAGGGAAGACAGCGAATAGTCAAGCAGGGGGAGTCTTCGACCATGAGCACAGTACGGTTCCAGCGCCGTGCCCGGCGCGAGATGCCGCGCACGCCGGGCGGCGAGGTCACCCTGCAGCCACCGCCCGAGATCCCCCGGATCACGCCGGGAAACCTGCTGATGAAGATGATGCCCGTCGTCATGGTCGTGGGCATGGTCGGCATGATGGCGCTGATGTTCACCCAGGGCAGCGGCATGCTGTCCAACCCGATGTCGATGATGTTCCCGCTGATGATGATCATGTCGATGGTCACCATGTTCGGCCAGGGCAGCGGCAAGGGCGCCAAGGCCGCCGAGGCCAACGAAGATCGCAAGGACTACCTGCGCTACCTCGACCAGGTCCGCAAGGACGTCGACGAGACCGCCAAGCAGCAGCGCGCCGCCGTCGAGTGGAGCCACCCCGAGCCCGGCCTGATCTGGATGCTCGCCGGCACCAGCCGCATGTGGGAGCGCCGCTCCGGCGACAAGGACTTCTGCCACGCCCGCATCGGCCTGGGCGGTCAGCGCCTGGCCACCCGCCTGGTCGCCCCGGAGACCGGCCCGGTCGAGGAGCTCGAACCGATCGCCGCGGTGTCCCTGCGCCGCTTCGTCCGCGCCCACTCCACCGTCCCCGACCTGCCCACCGCGATCGCGGTGAAGGGTTTCGGCACCATCGCCCTCGACGGTGACCGCGCCCAGGCCCGCGACATGACTCGCGCGATGTTGTTGCAGCTGTGCATGTTCCAGGCTCCCGACCAGGTGCTCGTCGCCGTGGTCTGCGGTCCTGACACCGCGCGCGAGTGGGAGTGGACCAAATGGCTCCCGCACACCCAGCACCCCGAGGTCTCCGACGGCATCGGCACCCAGCGCATGTTCTACGGCTCCATCCGCGAAGCCCTCAGCAGCCTGCACCCGCTGCTCGGCAACCGTGTGCGTTACTCGCGTAACCAGCCGAACAACCCGAACCTGGTGCACGTGGTGATCGTCGTCGACGGCGGCCTGCTCGAGGCCGAGGACGACCAGCTGCGCGAATCCGGCTTCGAGGGCGTCACCATCATCGACCTGTGCAATTACGCACCCCGCCTTGCCGTTTCGCGCGGCATCAAGATGGTCGTCGAAGACGGCGAATGCCTCGGCCGCGGCGCCACCGGCAACCAGGAACGCTTCGCCACCATCGACCGGGTCAGCGCCGAACAGGCCCAGCAGGCCGCCCGCCGCCTGGCTCCTTACCGCGCCGCCACCCAGCGCAGCAGCGACGTCGAGACCGACGAGTCCGAGACCATCTCGACCTGGTCGCAGCTGATGAACCTGGGCGACATCGGCAACTTCAACCCGGCCAGCGCCTGGCGCCCGCGGTACGGACGTGAGCGTCTGCGCGTGCCGTTCGGCCTCGGCGCCGACGGTGCTCCGGTCGAGCTCGACATCAAGGAAGCCGCCGAGAACGGCATGGGCCCGCACGGCCTGTGCATCGGCGCCACCGGTTCCGGTAAGTCCGAGTTCCTGCGCACCCTCGTGCTCAGCCTGCTCGCCACCCACTCGCCCGACCAGCTCAACCTGGTCCTGGTCGACTTCAAGGGTGGCGCCACCTTCCTCGGCCTCGACGGCGTCCCCCACGTCGCCGCCGTCATCACCAACCTCGAAGACGAGGCCGACCTCGTCGACCGTATGAAGGACGCCCTGGCGGGCGAGATGAACCGCCGCCAGGAGGTCCTGCGCCAGGCGGGCAACTTCGCCAACGTCTCCGAATACGAGAAGGCCCGCGCCGCCGGCGCCGACCTCGACCCGCTGCCCGCCCTGTTCGTCGTGCTCGACGAGTTCTCCGAACTCCTCACCCAGCACCCGGACTTCGCCGAGCTGTTCGTGATGATCGGCCGCCTCGGCCGCTCGCTGCACGTCCACCTCCTGCTCGCCTCGCAGCGACTGGAAGAGGGCAAGCTCAAGGGCCTCGAGTCCCACCTGTCCTACCGCATTGGCCTGAAGACGTTCTCCGCCAACGAGTCCCGCCAGGTCCTCGGTGTCCCCGACGCCTACAACCTGCCCAACTCGCCCGGTGGCGGCTACCTCAAGGCCGACTCCGGCGAGATCCAGCGCTTCCAGGCCTCCTACGTCTCCGGCCCCTACGTCGGCGGCGGCTCACAGCGCGAGGTCACCAGCGCGGGCATCGTCGGCGGCGAAATCGACGTCAACGCACGCCCGTTCAGCGCCAATCACGTCGCCTTCCGCACCTCCGACCGCGTGCCGGTGGCCCCGGAGTCGACCTTCGAGCCCGAGCCCACCGGCGACGACGGCGATCAGATGTCGAACCTGAACATGCTGGTCTCCCGCATCACCGGCCACGGCCGCCCCGCCCATGAGATCTGGCTGCCGCCGCTGGACGAGGCGCCGACCCTGGATCAGCTGAACCCGCGCTCGATCATCACCGGCGAGTACTCGCCGATCGCCACCCTGCGCGCCGCCATCGGCATCGTCGACCGTCCGTACGACCAGCGTCGCGACCCGATGATGCTGGATCTGTCGGGCGCCCGCGGCCACGTGGCCATCGTCGGTGGCCCGCAGTCGGGTAAGTCGACGGCCCTGCGTTCGCTGGTCATGTCGATGTCGATGACCCACACCGCCGAGCAGGTGCAGTTCTACTGCCTCGACTTCGGTGGTGGCACGCTGTCCAGCCTCGAGGGACTCCCGCACGTCGGCTCCGTGGCCAACCGCCTGGACCCGGACAAGGTGCGCCGCACCGTCGCCGAGATGAGCACCTTGGTCCGGCAGCGCGAGCAGCGCTTCCACCAGCTGGGCATCGAGTCCATGGTCGAATACCGCCGTCTGCGCGCGATGGACCCCAACAGCAGCCCCGCCGCGGCCGGCGCACACGCCGACCCCTACGGTGACGCGTTCCTGGTCATCGACGGCTTCGGCACGATCCGCCAGGACTACGAGGCCCTCGAACAGCAGATCACCAACCTCGCCCTGCAAGGCCTCTCCTACGGCGTGCACGTCGTCATCGGCTTGTCCCGGTGGATGGAAGCGCGACCGGCCCTCAAGGACCAGATCGCCACCCGCATCGAGCTGCGCCTGGGTGACCCGATGGACTCCGACATCGGCCGCAAGTTCGCCTCGCTCGTGCCGCAGGGTCGTCCGGGCCGCGGTATCACCCCGGACGCACTGCACATGCTGATGGCCCTGCCCCGCGTCGACGGCAGCTCCGACCCGCTCGACCTGAGCGCCGGCGTCGCCCACGCGGTCGAACTGATCGCCCAGCGCACTCCCGGCCGCCCGGCCCCCGGCACGCGCACGCTGCCGGACCTGCTGGACCGGACCGAGCTGCTGCGCGGCATGCGCAACTGGCCCGCGGAAGTCGACCGGTCGCGTCCGAACATGCTGGTGCCGATCGGTGTCAACGAGTCCGAACTGGCGCCGGTCATGCTGAATCTGGCCGATACGCCGCACTTCCTGGTCTTCGGTGACAGTGAATGCGGTAAGACCGCGTTGCTGCGGGGAATCGTCCAGGGTCTCGTCGAGTCGAACGAACCGTCGCAGGCCAAGATCATCCTCGGCGACTACCGGCGCACCCTGCTGGGCACCATCGAGACCAATCACCTGGCCGGCTACGCGCCCTCGGCGGAGGTGCTCACGCCGTTCGTCCAGCAGGTCGTCGGGATTCTCAAGTCCCGGATGCCGGGCGCCAACATCACCCAGCAGGAGCTGCGAGCGCGGTCGTGGTGGACCGGTCCCGAGCTCTACTTGATCATCGACGACTACGACCTGGTGGTCACCCCGTCGGGTAACCCGCTCTCGCCCCTGGTCGAATTCATCCCGCACGCCAAGGACATCGGCTTCCACCTGATCATCGCCCGCCGCTCCGGTGGCGCGTCGCGCGCGCTGTACGAGCCCGTGGTGTCGCGCATGCGCGACGTCGGTTGCATCGGCCTCGTGATGAGCGGCAGCCGGGACGAAGGCCAGCTCTTCGGCACCGTGCGCGCCAGCGCGATGCCTCCGGGGCGAGGAACCCTCGTGACCAGGAACGCGATCGATCTGGTGCAGTTGGCATGGGCACCGGCCTTGTGACCGACATCGACGTCGTGGTCGGTGATGCGCGCGTCCTGGCGCGCACCTCGGCCCGGCACGTGGATGTCGTTCCGACGGTGATGCCGGTGCCGAACGGCATCCTGGTCGGCGCGCCGACCGGCCCGTCGCAACCGGCGGTCTCGGCGCTGTCGCTGGCCGACTCGGCCTGGATCGGCTATGAGCCGCACCCGCTTTCGATCACCGCGGCCACCGACGCGGTGGTCGACGATGTCCTCGCGGGGGTGGCGCCGACTCCGCCCGGCGCGAGTATCGGTGTCGCACACCCCAGTTCGTGGTCGACAGCGCGCCGCTCGATCCTGGCCCGCTCATTCGCCAGGTACTCGGGTGCGGTCACGTTGGAACCGATCGCCGCCCGCGTCGCCCGGCTGCGCCAGACACTGGCGACCACCGAGTTCGTCGTTGTCGTCGAAATCGACCCGCTGGCCGTCACGGTGAGCGCGGTCGACCGTTCCCGGGACCAGGTCTCGGTCGCGGCCTGCGAGCACGAACCCACCCTGGGCGCGGGTGACTGGAACGACGACGACATCGATCGCCTGGCGGCCATGATCCGCGAGGTCGCCGACGGCTCCCGCCCGACATCGGTACTGGTCGTCGGCCCGGCTGACGACCACCTGCTGGAGCGCTTGCGCGAGTTCGCCGCCGAAACCTGGACCACCCAGCCGACCCCGCTGGTCCAGCCAGTGGCCTTCACCGCCCTGCTACTGCCGCAATCCGGACTCACCGACGACCGGGCACGCCCGATCCCGGCGCAGAACGCGGAATGGGTGGGCACCCTCCGCGAACGCGCCGCAGCCACCGCGCCCGAGCCACGCCACGGCACCGCCAAAATCATTGCCGCGGCGGCGATATCACTGGTGGTCGTCACCGCGGGCATCGTCGCGGTCGTGGCGACCCGCGACAGCGACGCCGACGCGGCCACGGCCACGGCCACCCAGAACACGCCGACAACGGTGTCCACCGCACCGGAGCCCCTGTCTCCGAAGCCATCGACCACCCAACCGGCCGCGACGCCCGCCCAGCACACGATGGGCCGCGTCACCTTCAACATCCCGTCCGGCTGGCGCCTCGCCACCGGCTCACCGGCGGACCGAGCCGCGCTCGTTCCGCAGACAGCCACCCCCGGCCGAATTACTGTGACGTACAACACTGTCGCGGAGCAGGCTGGATATGATGAAGTGCTTAGGGACATCACCGCGCGGATCTCGCGCGCCGAGCCCGGGCGGTTCGGTACGCCGGAACGCGATGTGGTGTTCGCCGGGCGCCGGGGGATCGGCTACCAAGAGCTTCCTGGCGACGGTTCCGTCGTCAGGTGGTACGTCCTTCTCGACCATGGCGTCCAGACCAACGTCGGCTGCCAGCACGGCTCGGGAGGATGGGGGACTGTCAGTACTGCGTGCGAGGAAGTGATGCGATCAGTGTCGATCTCGCCGTAGGTTTCGGAAATTTCTCCGAAAGATGATGGAACCGAACGCACCGTCGGTGCGTCGAACCTAAGTAGAAGGGCTCAGATCGCCAGCAGGGGGGTCTGGTCCACCTTGACCACGAAGGAGCCAGAAGATGGGTTTTAACGCAACTCCTGCGGAGATCCAGGCGTTCTCCACGAAGATGAAGGACAAGCACGACGCCATCGAGGGCATGATCCGCAACGCGGAAGGTCACGCCAGCGATGTCAACAACCCGGCCTTCCAGGGTGCGGCGGGCAAGGCCTTCCAGTCGACGATGGGTGACTACCTCACGTCCGCTCGTCGGTTGAACGAGGCGCTGTACCAGGCTTCGGACACCGTCTCCACGATCGCCAGCACGATCTCGGACGAGGAAGTGGACAACGCGCAGCAGATCCTCGCGGAGACTGCGGCGGACACTCCCACCCTCAACATGCGCTGACTCCCACGACACTGACCTTTCGAAAGGACCAACAATGACTGACATCGGTGCAATCCGGTATGACTTCGCGGCCATCAACGATGCGGGTTCCGGTCTGCAGTCGCAGGCGCAGCAGATCACCACTGCTCTGCAGGACTACGAGAACGAGTTCCAGCGCTTCATCGAGGAAAACTGGTCCGAGGGTGAGGGCTCGACCGCGTTCACGATCATGCAGACCAAGTGGGCTCAGCAGTCCACTGATCTGAACGCGAAGCTGCAGGCCATCGGCACGAAGACGCTGTCCGGCTCCGAGAACATGAAGGCCACCGACGCGCGACTGGCGAACATGCTCCTGGGCTGAGCCTGAATCAACACACCGCGAGCGGGTTCGGAGGCTTCTCCGGACCCGCTCGCAGCGCTTATCGTCATTTGGCGCCGACGAGCAGCTTGTACTGGGCTGCAGTTCGCTGATACGTGTCTTGAAGGTTCGCACCGCCAATTCTGGCGACATACCGTCCAACGACTATTCTGCAACTCGGCGGGGTGTTTTTAGTGATCTTGGCATTGGGGTCCACCGCATAGCATTGCGCTGTCGGGAGATTCGGGGGCGGATCCGCCGCCAGCAGCCCGGAATCGTCCTTGTTCTTCTTGTCGAAGGCATTGGAAAGTCTGGCTGCGGCAGCCTCATCGCGAGTTCGGTACACGAACGCGCCGCCACGGCTGACGATGTAGTCGACCCCGGCATCGGTGTAGGCGGGGCCATAGGTGAATGGTTCCTTCGCCATCGATATCGCCGCACGAATCGGATAGACGGCTGTCCGACTGTTGGGTTCGCTGTCGGGCAGTGTCCGGCTCAGCATGCCATCGATGTCGAGCGGCAGATTTCGCACCTCGGCAAGGGGAGTTCGCTTGTAGGACTTGAGACGGTCTACTTGGGCGTCCAAGAAGCGTTTTGCAATTGCAGCGCTATCCACAGGATCGAACGGCCGGCTGACTGGGTCTGCGACCTGAATATAGAGCAGCATGTCTTCGTGGGGAAGCCAGGCGCGCACCGTCGCGGTGTGAAAAGGTTCGAGCGGTGTCGTTTTGGAGATCGCGTCGGGATGGCCATCGATCTGGATCGGTATGCCTGGTGAACCTGCAGTCAATTTCTGGGCTGCCAGCCGGGCAAGCTCAGGCGTCTCGAAGCGAAGCGTATACGTCTCGATGCCTCGACCGAGGTCTGGCAGTGCTCGCCGGTATCCGAGTACGTACCATCCGGCAACCAGTCCGGGTACTTCCTTGGTGAATTGTCGGCTGCCGATGCCACTGTCGGAAAATTCGGGTGGAGTCTCGCTCGTGACGAATTGCTTGCGATTATCGAATGATCCGTATCCGAACCGGGGGTCGTATTCGAAGGGTATCGGTGTGTTGGTTGCGATATTCAGGGCTTCGCGAAGTTCTCCCGACGTTGGGGTCCTCAACGTTTCGACGTCTACCGGCGTGGTCGGGTAGTTCCCTGAGTCGAGCTTGCTCGGATCGACCGAATCCGCGGTGCTCGTTTCGGTTCCTCCGCATGAGCACAGCAGAATGAGGGCGGCGGCGGAGGCGATGGCGGGCCGGATTCGCATGGTCACCCACACTTCTTGAGAATTGCATATTGGGCGGAGGCTCGTTCCTGCAGCGCTCGGTCAACTGATCCCCAGGAGAACATGTCGGTGGTCACGACCGCGACGTATCTGTCGAACACGACCGCGCACATGGCATCGAAGTTCCTGTTCGGATCGGCTTCGTCGAGCTTCAGGCATTGAGCATCGAGAAGTCCGAAGGGGGGATCCAGCACCGTGTCGTTCTTCCCCGGCTTTGCCAGGAATGTTTGCAGCAGGAAGGCGGACGAAAGGTCACGCGCTCGATACACGGTACTCGCGCGGCGACCAACGAGGTCGACACCGGCCTCTTCGAACTTCTTTTTGGCTTCGACCGGGTTGCGTTCGTAATGCAGAATACCCATCGGGTCGAACGTCCCATGGTCTTCACGGAGTGACCGAGGATCGCGGTCGTCGCGGATCATCGATCGGCGGACGATATTCTCCGCATCGAGCGGCTCATTGAGTACTTCGTCCAGCGCTGTGGGCGACTGGCGACCGAGTAGGTCGGTCTGTAATTGGAAAGTCTTCTCTGCTGCCT
Organism: Nocardia sp. MH4; assembly: GCF_019266065.1. Classification (GTDB taxonomy): domain Bacteria; phylum Actinomycetota; class Actinomycetes; order Mycobacteriales; family Mycobacteriaceae; genus Nocardia; species Nocardia canadensis. Next base: position 9,845 of record NZ_LPNR01000086.1, read on the forward strand.
TCAGCAGTTCGGTTATGTCGGCTTTCGAAGCTCGCGCACTGACCATGATCACGTAGGGTCCGTGCGGCATCCAGGAAACAATCGAGGTGTCCTCCGGTGACGAGGAGAGGCTCGTTGGGTAGCTGGAAATTCCCGCAGTCGGGCGACCACCGTGCTCTACGCTGATGCTATGGAGCTCGGACGCAGCTCGTGCGCTGTCGGACCCGGTCGCGAACCGCATGACCGCTATTTCTAGTTCCTTGGGACTTCGCACGCTGGAATTCGTCCGACGCGACGATACCCCGGTAACAAAGCTCATGTTGTCTTTGATAACGCGTTGGTGCTCGGTTCTGATACTGCTGGCCGCTGGGATTCCGGTCTCGTCTATGAATATTCTAGTGCGATCGAGTGACGTCAATTCGACGTCTACGTCGAAAGGGTGTGCGAGGTATCCGAGGAGTTTCGTACCTTCGATCTGTCGAATGGTTTCCGACCCTACTGCGTAGGGGTCGACCTCGTAGGGTGAAGGGTCTGTCTGGAATGGTCCAGTCCGGAGTGAACTGAGTTCGACATCCGTATGTCCGGGCTGTGCGGTTCCGGTAACGGTTGATCCGCAACCGGCGGACAGTATAAGTACCCCCGCGACAGCGGCAACCTTTAGAGAATATCTAAATCGTAGCGCGTCGGCCAAGTCTGCCCCCTATTTGATCGCCTTAGAAATGGCGGGCACCATCTTGTCGATGAGGATCTGCTGCGACTGGTCGCTCCAGACCTGGAATGCCTGGACGGTCGATGGATCATCGATGACGACGACCTTGCCGTTTCCGCTAGTCAATGCGTACGGCAGCCCGCGGAACCCGCCGTTACCCGCCTGGCTGTCGGTGCGGAGAACGATGACGACATCGGTGTTGTTCTTGATGCTGTAATCCCCGACAGACAGTGCGCGGGGTGATTTTTCGTCGCCCACGGCTTTGTACTCCGGGTTGTAGTCGAAGTCCAAGTCGCGCAGGAATTTCCACTGGTCACTGGGGTTGAGAACCACGGACAGGGTTGAGTTGCCGTAGTTGTAAGCGGTGACGGACTTTCCGCTGAACTCTGGATGTTGAGAACGTACTTGGGCCATGGGGTCACCCCCACCGGCCGATCCACTGTCGGGCCTGGTCAGCACGAAAACGCCGGTGCCGACCAAGGCCGCGACCACAACCGCGATCAGGCTGGTCAGCAGTACTTTTCGGCCCCGGTTGGAGCGGTGGGGAGTGGGGTTTCGGGCGGTGAGGATGTCGCTTTCGGAGACGCTGCCCGTCGGGGGTGCGTAGCCGACGACAGCGCGGCTGGGATCGGTGCCCCATTGCGGGGATACGACATCGGTGGCGGCGGTGACCGGGCCGTTGATCGGCATGCGTGGGGCAGTGTTGAACCCCTGGGACGCCGGCGCCTGCATCGGCGCGCCGAACAGGGCGTTGTGCGCGTCTTGGATGAATTCGCGGCAGGTGTTGTAGCGGTGGGCCGGGTCTTTCGCCATGACCTTGGCGATGACGTGGTCGATCGCGGGTGGGAGGTCGGGGCGGACGGCGGTGACTCGGGGTGGAGGCTCGTGGAGGTGGCCCATCATGACCATGGCCGGGACCGTGGCGGGGTAGGGGTTCTGGCCGGTGAGCAGTTTGTAGAGGGAGCAGCCGAGGCTGTAGATGTCGGCGCGGTGGTCGAGCTTGGTGCCCATCAGCTGCTCGGGGGGAGCGTAGGCGACGGTGGCCATGAAATTGCCGGTGGCGGTGAGGTCCTGGCCGTCGTCGGCGGATTTGGCGACGCCGAAGTCGGTGAGCAGGACGCGTTCCTCGTCGCCGTCCTCGGCCGCGGCGATCATGAAGTTGGCGGGCTTGATGTCGCGGTGTAGGAGGCCGCGGCGGTGCGCGTAGTCGAGGCCCTTGCCGACCTCGCCGATGATGCGCAGCGCTCGGTGCGGGGGCATCGCGCTCGGGCCCTTGGCCACCTCGGCGGAGGCATCGGTGCCGTCGACGTACTGCATGGCGATCCACAGCTGGCCGTCCTCGTCGCCGCGGTTGTAGACGGCGACGATGTTCGGATGGTCCAGGCCTGCGGCGAGATTGGCTTCCCGTTCGAACCGGCCCCGGAATTCGGGGTCGGTGGACAGGTCGCCGCTGAGGACCTTGAGGGCGTCGCGGCGGGGGAGGCTGGGGTTCTGGGCGAGGTAGACGGTGCCCATGCCTCCGGCGCCGAGGACCTTGATCACTCGGTAGCCACCCACAATTGCGCCGGGCCGCAAGGCCATTCGCGTCTCCTCAATCCTTCGCGCGCCCCGCAGTGCACGTTCCAACAGGGCAATCTAGCAGGTGCTGTCGCACCCCACAGTGCTCGTGCGTGTCAGCTGAATCCGACCAGCAGCTTGTACTGTGCGGCGGCCCGCTGGTAAACATCCTGCAGGTTGGTGCCGGATACGCCGAACACATATCGACCGATCACACCGTGACACGTCGGGGGTGCGTCGGACGCGTACTTCACTTCGGGTTTCGCATTGAAGCAATGGACGACCGGAAGATTCGGCGGCCCGGCGACCTTCATGTAATCGGTATCGCTGGTCGTTTCGTTGTCCAGCGCCGCGCGGAAGCGGCCTGCCGCGGCCTCGTCGCGCGTGCGGTACACAGATCCGGTGTCGAATGCCACGAGGTCGACCCCGGCGTCGGTGTAGGCGGGCACCATGATCGCGGGATGCTCCTCGAGATGCAGAACAGCCTGGAGCGGATAGGCCGCGGAGCTGCTGGTTCCCTTCTTCGGGCGCTTCGCCGCCTCGGTCGGCAGCACATGACCCAAAAGGCCCTCGGTGTCGAGCGGCAGCTTATCGATCTCGTTCAGCGGCGTCGGGGTGTACGTGCGGAGCAGCTCGAGCTGCTTGTCGAAATATTTGCGCACGACTTCGGCGTCTGCGGCCGGGTCGTAGGGGAGACCGATCGGATCGGTGACGTCGATGGACAGCAGCATGTCGCCGCGGACCAGCCAGGCGCGCAGGTGCTGCAGCCGCAGCGGGTCGGTTTTGACCTCCAACTTGGCCAGGCTGTCGGGGTAGCTCGGAATCTGATAGGCCGAGCTCGGCGTGCGGTTCGACAGTTCGGTCGCCGCGAATTTCGCCTGATCCGGCGTCGAGAAGCGCAGGGTGATCGTCGAGACTTCACGGCCGGCGTAGAGCTGGTCCCGGCGATTCGCGGAACTGTCCCATCCGGCGACGACACCCGGAACGACGGCATTGAAATCGGTGGATTCGATTCCCGAGCCGCTGAAGTACGGCGGGTCGACCGCGGTGATGTGCCGACCGCCGCTGAATCCGGTCGCGAAGATGAAGCGCGGATCGAATTGGGAGGCGATCGGAGTCGCGGCGCCGATGCGGATCGCCTCGCGCAGGGCACCCGAGGTCGGTACCCGACTGGGCTCCAGGTCGACCGCTGTCGTCGGGTAGTTGCCGGAATCCAGTTTGGTGACGTCGACGGCCGGTGCCGACGGTGTGGCGGCGTCGGAGCCGCCGCACGCGGCCAGTGCGAATCCCAGGGTCAGCAAAGCGCTGCTCAGGCGAAGTTTTCGCGTCATCGTCTACTCGCTCTTCTTCAGGATCGCGTACTGCGCGGCGGTCCGTTCCTGCAGTGTCGCGTCGACCTGCAGTGCCGCACGTGACGATGTCGCCAGTGACATGACCACGGCGACGTAGCGTCCGTAGACGACTACACAGATCCCGTTGTAGCCACGGTTCGGGTCCGCTTCCTCCAGCCGGAGGCATTGGGCGTCGGCGATACCGGGCGGTGGATCGAGCGCACTGTCGCTCTTGCCCGGCTTGGCGAGGACGGTCTGGAGTGCGAACGCGGCCTCGACATCGCGGGTCCGGTACACGGTGCTGAAACGCCGACCGACCAGGTCGACGCCGGCCTTCTCGAATGCCGCGCGGGCTTCGGCCGGGTTCCGTTCGAAGTGCAGGATCCCCGACGGCTCGAAGGTGCCGAAGTCCTCTTCGTGGTAGCTCATGCCGTACGGGTCGCCCGCCGGTGACTTGCCGGTCGCCCGGCGCATGATGCCGTCGGGATCCAGCGGCAGGTCGAGCAGATCGTCGGGGGCGATCACCCGGTACTTGTCGAGGGCGGGAATCTGCAGGTCGAGGGCCTTCTTGATCTTGGTGGCCAAGCCGGCCGGATCGGAGGTCTCCTGCGACATGCTGACGGCGATCACGAACGGACCGTGCGCCTGGAAAGCGCTGACCGCGCTGCCGTCCTTGCTCGATGCGTTCGCCTCGGCGTAGCCGGGGATCGTCACCGGCTGGCGGGGATTTTCGCCGGTGGTGCTCACCTGGTACATCGCGGCGGCGGCGTTCTTGCTGTCCTGCGCGGTGGCGAAGTGCAGCACGCTCAGGTGCATTCCCTTGGAATCGCGCACGCTGCCGTTCGTGCGTGCCCCGGTGACGCCGGCGATGAAGTTGTTGTCGGCCACCGCGGCCTTGAACTGTTCGGGCAGGCCGTCGTCTTTCGACATGTCCGTGCCGTCGGCGAACACTCTGGTCGTGTCCCGCTTGGTCAGTTCTGGGTCGACATCGATCGGCTGGATCAGAACGTTGAGCAGTCGTCGCCCCTCGATCAACCGGACCGATTTCGCCGTGTCGGAGTACTTCAGCTCGAAGGTGGTCGGCTCGGTGACGGTCGCGCCGGTCTTGAGCGTCGCCAGGTCGACCGGTGTCATGCCGGGCTTGGCCTGGCCGGAAATCGGTGCCGCGCATCCTGATCCGACGACCAGGACGGTGAGCAGCCCGGCCAGCCGCAAGGTGTTGTTCATCTCGGGCATCCTCATCGGCGGGTGAGCAGAACGTATTGGGCGGCGACCTGCTGATGGAGGTCCTGCAGGTTCCCGTCGCGGATCTGCGCGGCGTAGCGGTCGACCTGCAGGTAGCAGATGTAGTCGGAGGTCTTCACCTCACCCTGGGACTCGTAGGTGTTGGCCCGGCACGCGACCGCGTCGGCCAGCTTGTCCGGCGCCGAAGCCTCCTTCGAGTCCGCTTCCGGCTTCTTCCACTCGTCGACGAGGGCCTTCGCGCCCGCCGTCGTGGTGGACCGGAAGACGACCGAGTCGCCGAAGGTGATCAAGTCGACGCCGTTCTTGGTGAAAGTGTTCAGCAGATCGGCGTCCGGATCGGCGAACAGGCTCAGTGCCCCACGGCCGGTGAAGTATCCGTCGGGCTGCGCGCGGACCGGTGCCGACGGATCCGAGGGCAAGGTCCGCCCGAGCAGCCCGGTCGGATCGAGCGGGACGCGTTCGAGCTGGTCCGACGGGGTCGGCACGAATTTGTCCAGGAGTGGGATCTGCACCGCGAGCGCTCGTTCGACCTGCGCGGTCAGCGAGGCCAGATCGGGTGCCTTGGTCTCGTCATCGATCTTCATGAAGATCACGTAGCGGTCGTGGACCGTCCAGGAACCGATCGAAGAGACCGACGGCCGCCAGTGCGCGTAGGTCTTCGGGTACTTGGTGATCGACACGGATTCGTTGTCGGCGTTGAAGGTGAAGTCGTCGTGCTCGAGGGTCGGACCGACGGTCTCCGCGGTCTTGGCATCGGGGAAGATCAGGACCGAGAGGTTGAGGCTGCGCCGCGGCTCGCCCCCGCTGGGACCGGTCGCCCAGGTGTTCAGCCAGCCGGCGACCAGATCCTCGGCGACCTCGTCGAAGGTGTCGTTGATGATGAGCTTGCCCAGGCCCTTGCGATTCAGCACGATCTGCGTGGGATGGACCAGCGATTCCCGGCGATTGTCGTAGACATAGGCGGGGTCGATCTCGAAGGGGACGGCCACGTGGTCCGCGAGCCGCTGCGCCTCCCACGCCCGCCCCTGGTTCAGGCTCTTGGCGTTGCCGACCGTGCGCGGCTGGGTCTGGTAATTGCCGAAATTCAGGTTCGACGAGTCCGGCTCGGTGCGCGTCGCGCTTCCCGATACCTGCGAGCCGCAACCGATCACGGCGGCGGAAACCACGACGGCGACTGCCGCCTGAACCGCTACGCGCGCCATCGTTGCACCACGGTTGAGCAGCACGCTCTCCCCCTCCAACTGACTAACTGATCCGATCGTGGGCCGACTCGGTCCGAGTCACAGGCCCACCCTTCCCCGGTGATCTGGCTCGCGGGCATAGTAGCGCACCCGCTTGCTCCGAGCTCGCGCTCCAGCAGCGGAGGGCGCCGACGCCGACCGGTCGGGCGGGCTACTTGATCCGGCTCTCGAGGATCGGGACCAGTCGCGACAGCAGGGTCTGTTCCGAGCTCGACGTCCAGGAGCGCATCGCGGTGACGCTGATCGGGTCGTCGATCGGGATGACGGTGGCGCGGGAGCCGGTGATCTGGAAGGGCAGGCCGAGGAGGCCGCCGCCGCCGGCCTTCGCGTCGCTGCGGACGGCGAGGATGTAGCTGTCCTCGGGGACGTCGAGGCGGTCGGAGGAGTTGGCGACCGGGCGGGGCGAGGGCTCCTCGCCGGTCTTGGTGTAGTTGAAGTTGTAGACGAAACCGAGGTCTTCGAGGAATTTGGTCTGCAGGGTGCCGCCCAGATAGGTGGCGACCTTGTTGTCGGCGTCGACGTCGACCATCAGGACGGTCTTGCCGGTGAAGGCCGGATTGTCCTTGCGGGCCTGCTCGATCGGGCTCAGCGCGGCGGTCGAGACGGCGGTGGTGCCCGACCCGCCGGTAGCCGGGGTGTCACCGGCCGACGCCCAGATGCCGATGCCCGCGGCCACCGCGACGACGGCGACCAGGGCGCCGAGGGCGAGGACCAGGCGGTTCTTCGAATTCTTCGGTGGGTCAGCGTGATTCGTCGCGCCGATCGCGGTCACGGCGGTGGGGGACCACTGGGTGTGGGTCTGGATCGGGTGCGTCGCCGACGTGTGGTGGCCGGGGGGAGTCGAGCCGGGGACGAGGGCGGCGGTCGCGGCGGTGGTGAAGTCGCGGCAGGTCGAGAACCGTTCGTTCGGGTTCTTGGCCATGGCGCGCGCGAAGACGTGGTCGATCGCGGGCGGCAGGCCGGGGCGCACGGCGGTCGCGCGGGGCGGCGGTTCGTGCAGGTGGCCCATCATCACCAGGGCGGGCTGGGTCGCGGGATACGGGTTCTGGCCGGTGAGGAGTTTGAAGAAGGCGCAGGCCAGGCTGTAGACGTCGGCGCGGTGATCGAGGTGACCGCCCGACAGCTGTTCCGGCGGGGCGTAGGCGATGGTGGCCAGGAAGCTGCCGGTCTGGGTGAGCTCGGAGGCGTCGTCGGTCGACTTGGCCACGCCGAAGTCGGTGAGCAGCACTCGCTCGTCGTCGCCGTAGGTGTCCGAGAGCAGGAAGTTCGCGGGTTTGACGTCGCGATGCAGCAGGCCGCGGTGGTGTGCGAAATCGAGGCCCTTGCCGACCTCGGTGGTGATGCGCAGGGCGCGCAGCGGGGTCATCGCGTGCGGGTCGCGGGCGAGTTCGGCGGCGGCGTCGGTGCCGTCGACGTACTGCATGGCGATCCACAGTTGGCCGTTCTCCTCGCCGCGGTTGTAGACCGAGACGATATTCGGGTGGTCCAGGCCGGCGGCGAGATTGGCTTCGCGTTCGAAGCGGGCGCGGAACTCGGGGTCGCGGCTGAGTTCGGGGCTGAGGATCTTGAGCGCGTCGGTGCGCGGCAGGCTCGGATGCGCGGCCAGATAGACCGAACCCATGCCGCCCGCGCCCAGCTTGCGGATGATGCGGTAGCCACCGACGATGGTGCCCGGGCTCATCGTCATCTCTTTCGGTCTCCTGACTCGTTCGGTGTGCCGCGCTCCGGCGGGAGCATACTGGCCACCCCCTTGCCGCGCAGTGCTCAGCTCAACGGCTGTTGGCGAAGACGGCGTACTGTGCGGCGGCGCGTTGCTGAGCGTCGAGGAGCTGTTCGCTGCTGACGATCCCGACGTACTGCTTGTAGGCGAGGATGCAGCTGAAGCGCTTCTTCGCGGCCAGCTGCTTGTTCTCCACACAGGCCGCCTCGGTGAGGTTCGGCGGGGGCGCGACGTCGGTCGCGGTGGGCCAGAGGAACAGCTTCTCGACGACCGCGCGGCGGGCCGACTCGGCGTCGGGAGTGCGGATCCCGATCGAGCCCCACGAGATGGCGACCTGCTGGGCGTTCATCTTCGTGAGTTGCTGCCCGAGGTACTCGCGGTGGTCGGGGAGCGGGCCACCGGAGTAGTGCTGGATGCCGTGCGCGCCGGTGACCAGGTAGTTCGAGCCCTCGGGGCTGGTCAGGCCCTCGGGGTTGAGGGTCCGCATCAGGAGGTGATCGGGGTCCCAGGGCAGGGTCATCAGCTGTTCGTCGGTCAGCGGTGTGATCGCGGCCAGCGACTCGATCTGCTTGGTCAGCGCCGACTCGGCGAGGGCGGTGAGCGCGGGCAGGTCGGGCCTGGCCACCGACAGCAGGAAGGCGATCACATACGGACCGTGCGGCAACAGCACCCGGACGAACGGCGCGTCCGGACGCCACTGGGCGTGGGCGGCAGGGTATTTCGGCAGCGACACCGGCTGGTTGCGGCCCTCCTGCGCGGCGAAGTCGGCGTCGTGGAATTCCCTAGCCGCCGCCGTGGCGCGCTCGGCGTCGGGGAATTGCAGGATCATCGTGGTTGCGGTGAACCAGTTGTTGTCCTTCTTGGTCGGCCAGGTACCGCTGGTGCTGACGCTGAGATCCTTCGACGCGCCGCTGGAATGGAAGCCGTAGAGCATCTTGTGCTTCTGCGCGATGGCCGACATCGCGGTCTCGTTGCCGAGTTCCGACGGCATCAGCCGGGCATTGTTGGCGTCGGCACGGTTGCCGTAGATCATCTGCGGATCGATGTCGTAGGCGCTGATCGCGTAGTCGGCGATCCGCATGGCGGCCAGCTTGTACATCTCGTAGAAGGCCGGAACGGGGTCGTCGTCGTGGGCATTGGGCGGTTCGGTGGGATACGCGCCGACATCGAGTGAGCGGACATCGATCTCGCCCGGCACGCCGGTGCCGGACACCGTGGCGCCGCAGGCCGTGAGGACGGCGGTCAGCAGGGCGGCGATCAGTACCGTCGGGGTGCGCTTCGGGATGCTCATCGGGCATTCACCAGCAGGGCGTACTGGGCGGAGATGCGCTGCTGGGCATCGAGGAGCTGGTTCGACCAGACGTAGGCGGCGTAGCGGTCGTAGGACACCGCGCAGTAGAAACGGACGGCGAGCTTCTCCCGGCCGATGTATTCCTTGCACTTGGCGCTCGGCAGATTCTTGGGTGGGTCCGCGGCGGTGAACTTGCGGGTCAGGCCGCCGAGTTCGTCGCGCACCGCCTGCGCGCCGGCGATGTCACGCGCGCGGTAGACGTCGGAGCCGTCGTTGGCGAACAGGTCGACGCCGTTGTCGGCGATCATCTTCGTCGTACTCTCCGGGTCGGAGGAGAAGTGCCGCGCGGTGCGGCCCGCGTACACCCCTGGCGGGTTGATCCACGAATCCTCGCGCGGCCGTGGGGCGGTGCGGCCGAGCATGTTCTCGCGGTCACGCGGCAGCGTCATCAGTTTGTCGACGGGGGTGGGGGTGAATTTCGCGACCGAGGGCACGATGGTGTCGAGGCTCTTGCGGGTCAGGTCGAGCAGAGCCTGTTTGTCCACCTTTTCCAGATAGATCTTCAGGTAGTCGTAGAGCCACGTGTAGATCACGAGATGGCCGGTGGCGAACCAGGATCCGATCGATTGCTGGTCGGGCTGCCAATGCGCTTTCGCGGCGGGATAGCCGGGAATCTCGAGCGGCTGGTTGTTCGGCGCGTAGCCGAAATCGAGTCGTTCCAGGGCGGTCGCCGCGGCGGCGGCTTTCTGCTCGTCGGGGAAGATCATCACGGCATTGACCATGTCGATGCCTTTGTTGTCGGGCGCGGTCTGCGCCGAACTCACGAAACCGCCGATGAAATCCGGCGCGATCTCGCCGAATCGATCGACCGCCATGATCTTGCCGAGCGAGGCCTCGGCGTCGATGAACACCGTGGCGATCGACGGATTGGTGTGGATGAAGCGCGCGTCGACGTCGGCGGGCGTGGGAACGTGGTCGCCGAGCCGCTCGGCTTCGATGAATCGCGCCTGGTCCTGGTTCGCGACCGTGCCGACCTGGCGTGGCTGCGTCGCGTAGGCGCCGACATCGAGGGTGGCGATATCCACCGGACTCTCGCTCGCGCCGGACGGTTCGTCGCCGGTGCCGCATGCCACGACGACACCTGCCAGCACGGTGGCCGCCAGCGCGGCGCACGCGGTCCTGGCTGATCTCGTGGCTCGCAACACGATCATTCCTCCCCGAAACGATGGTCGGCGGAATACTACGTCACCGAATTCGGGGATGGGTGGGGCCGTGGTGCGGCTACGGACTCACAAACTATTCGCGAGCAGGGCGTACTGGGCGGAGATCTTCTGGCGGACGTCGGGTTCCTGGTCGGAACTGACGATGCCGAGATAGCGCTTGTACGGGACGTAGCAGCGGTATTTGTACTCTTCCTCGGCGTCGCCCTGGTTGTTGAGTTGCAGGCATTTGGCGCCGGGGATGTCGGTAGGGGCGGGCAGGGTGTCGTAGTGGCCCGCGCTGTCGATGAGGCCGGTCATCAGGGCCTTGGCGGCGGCCAGGTCGCGCACGCGGGTGATGGAGCCGCCGTCGACCAGGGCGACGGCCTCGGCGCCGGTGGACTCGACCAGGCGCTGGCGGGTGGTCTGGTCGTCGGCGTTGTTGACCAGGTGGGCAGGGTTGTAGACGGCGAAGGAGTGTTGGTCGGGGTGCTCGCCGGACCGGTCCTCGACCACGGCGCGGGCCAGGAGGCGCTCCGGGTCGATCGGCAGATCGCCGAGTTTGTCGAAGGGGGTGGGGGTGAAGGTGGCGAGCTGGGTGAGTTCGGCGGCGAGAGTCTTGTCGACCCAGGCGGTGAGGTCGGCGGCGTCGGCGCGCGGGCGCTGGATGAACAGCGAGATCACGAACTCCTTGTGCGCCAGGAACGCGCCGATGGTCGGCACGTTCGGGCGCCAATGAACGTAGGCCTCGGGGTATTTGGTCGAGGGGAGCTTGCGGTTGTCCGGTGACACCGCCAGGTCGACGTCCTCGAGTTCGCGGGCGGCGAGGGTCGCCGCGGTGGCATCCGGGAAACGGAAGACAGCGGTGGTCACAGCGGTCGCGTCGGCCGCGGGGCGCTTCTGGCCCGACGGATCGGGCTTGTCGGAGCCAAGAGCGGCGTAGCCGGTGACGAATTTACGGTTCTCCAGAACAGGTTTGGAGACATTGGCGACGAAGTCGAGCGCACGCTCCACATCGGGGACCACGGTGCCGCCGCGGCCGTGGGACAGCGACGGATCGATCCGCACGGCGGGGATGACGGCCGCCGACATGCGGGTGCCCTCGACGAGCGCGCCCCGGCTGCCCGCGGTGTCGTCGTAGCTGTGGTGATCGGTGGCGTAGGTGCCCGTCTCCAGGCCGCGCACGTCGGGTTCGGCGGCGACCGGGGTTCCGGTGACCGCGCAGCCGGTGAGGGCGGCGGCGATCATGGCACCACAGAGTGCGGACGCGATACGGATCTTCGTCGAATAGATCATCGGTGCCCCTTGATGTTCCTCCCGCGGTCCCTTGAAGTTACCGGACCAACGCCGCCCAGGGGGACCTATGTGGGCGGGTTTGCCATAGTCTGGAGGGCATGGCGACGACCCTGCTGCGCAGTTCCGGTAGAGGCCGATACCTGTGAGGGATCGGCAGGTCGAAGTCGTGCTCGGAAGTCACGCGGTCGCGCGCGTCGCGGGCGCGGTGATCGTGGTCGCTCATCGCGGGCACGGCAGGCTCACTCCCGACGACACCGCGGCGGTCGCGCTGGAATCGCTGGCCGAGCTCGTGCGCGCCGCCGCCGAGGAAGCGCCGGGCGGACCGGGGTCGGTGGTCGCGCGGGAGGCGACGCGCTGGCTGATGAAGTACGCCGAGCAGATCTCGCCGGGCACGCCGATCGATTTCGGGGTGCTCTCGAGCGCCGACAACGGCGGGGTCGCGATCTTCCTGCACGGCGCGGTGACGGCGGTGCTCGCCGGGGACGGCGCCGCGGAGTACTACCGGGGCAGCGACGCCGCGTTCACCGTCGACCGGGTGGCCTCCGAGCCGGCCACCGCGGTCGCGCTGTTCGTCGACGACGCCAAGGGCCGCATTCCCGATCTGCCGCCGGAGCGCGGTGTCGGGTGGCTGGTGGAGGGGATCGCGCAGGCGGGCGGCGCCGTGGTGTGGTCCAACGGGACCCGCTCCCGGGTCCGCACCGCCGAACCGGCGGCGGGCACGCGCAGGCCACCGCCGCCCACCGCCCGCATCGATCGGGAACCACATCCGGCGCAGGCGGATTCGCGTCCGGCCGAGCCGCCCGCCACCGGGATGCAGCCGGCGACGTCGCTGATGGACGCGGCCACCGGTGCCACCGGACCGGCGCACGCGGCCGTCGACCCGCACAACGCCGAGACCAGGAACGCGGGCACCAACCCCGCGCCTGAACCCGACCCCGACCTGCAGCGCCGCCTCGAGGCGACGGCCAGGTCGACGGTGCTCACGGTCAAGGTGATGGGATTCAAGTGCGCGCGTGCGCATCCCAGTGATCCGCGCTCGGCGTTCTGCACGGTCTGCGGCATGCCGGTCGACCAGACCCAGGCGCTCAGCGAGGTGGTGCGTCCGCCGCTGGGCATGCTCGTCCTCGACGACGGCATGACCTACCTGCTCGCCGCCGACGCGGTGATCGGCCGCGACCCGGAGAACTCCGAAGCCGCCCAGCGCGGGCTCATCCCGCTGCGCGTCGACGACACCTCCGGCGGGATGTCCCGCGCGCACGCCGAAGTGCACCTGGTGAGTTGGGACGTCCAGCTCGTCGACCGCGGTTCGACCAACGGCACCCGTACCCGCCTGCCCGGCTACCGCGACTGGATCCGGCTCACCCCGAACCAGCCGATGGTGCTGATCCCGGGCACCGAGGTGATGATCGGCAACCGTGTCCTGCGCTTCGAGCCGGCCGCACCACCCCCGTTCGGCTGACAGAGCCGCACACCACCACGCCCGACCCCACGGAGGGGCGGGTCAGCCGGCGCCCTGAACCCAGCCACCGCGCCCGACCTCTAGGGAGGGGCGGGTCAGCCGGCGCCCTGAACCCAGCCACCAGGCCCGGCCTCTAGGGAGGGGCGGGTCAGCCGTTGAACCCAGCCACCGCGCCCGACCTCTAGGGAGGGCAGGCAGGCGAAGCCTGCCGTCGCGGCCGTCCCGTCGGTCAGGTGCCGTGGCGTCCGCGACGAAGGAGCAAGCCACGGCACCTGACCGACGGGACCGGAGGGGCCGCGACCTCGAGCGCGCCAGCGCTCCAACACTTCAGCTGTACCGCGACAAGCAGGTGGTCTCGCCGTTGAGCACGCCCGCCCGGAAGGCGTCGACGCGGGAGAAGCCGCTGGGGACGGTGTTGCCCTCGGTGTCGCTGGCGGCCAGGCCGTCGGTGAGCAGGCCGGAGACGGCCTCGTCGAGGTCGCCGGCCGAGAGCTGGATATCGCCCTGGCTGACCGGGCGGCCGGGCTGGGCCAGCTTGCCGGTGACGACACCGGACAGGCAGGCCGCGCGCAGACCGGTCTTCGCGCCCGTCAGCGCCTGGCCGTGACTGCGCTGCACGGCGAGGGTGTAGCGGGAGATGAACACGACATAGCCGTTGTAGTCGCCGCTGACCTTGACCGGGAGCGGGCCGTCGTCGTCGGTGTCGACCGAGCCGCGCTGCGCCAGCGCGGGCACGTCGGTGGCGATGACGTTCCTGGCCGGGCAGTAGGTGACCGGTTCGGTGGCGGTGCCGTCCTTGCAGTCGATCCTGGCGCCGGAGTATTCGTAGGTCGGAACGTCCTCGACCGGCAGGATCGACTGCAGCGCCTTGCTCAGCTCGACCAGGTTCTCCTTGGAGATCGGGTACTCGCCGCGGCCCTGGTCGCCGGAGAAGCTCTGCGGCAGGTTGCCGCGGCGCTGGTCGATCTCCTCGTCGTCGATGCCCTTGCAGCCGCGCGGGCCGTCGGTGAAGCCGATCTGCACCGCGGTGACACGCTCGAAGGCCGAGCCGTGCACGCTCTCGGGGTCGTCGGGGTCGGAGTCGCGGATCGAAACCGTCGCGGCCAGGACGGAATTCAGGCCGTCGGAGGTGTTGATCGTGAAGTGCTTGGACTTGCCCTCGGCGACGTGGCGCATGAACGCGCCGGCGAAGCAGTCGGCCTGCTGTTCCTTGACCAGGACCGGGGTCTTCTTGGTGACCAGCTTGGCCATGGTCTGGATGGCGTGACCGTACTCGTGGGCCAGCACCATGACCACCGACATCTTCCCGAAGGTCTCGCTCATGGTGGGCAGCAGCATCGCGCGGTCCCAGCCGATGGAGTTGTCGCTGCGGCAGTAGGCGGCGTTGACCAGGTGGTAGGTGGTCTCCTTGCAGAATTCGATCGCCTGGTTGCGCGAGGCCCTGGCGTTCCAGGACACCAGCTTCTCGACCGGCTCGAAGGTCTCGCCGCGGAACTCGACGCCGAAGGCGTCCTTCCAATACGACTGGATGTCGTCGATCGCGTTGAGTGCCAGCGCGTCGACCTCGCCGCCGTCGCCGTTGGACGCGGTCAGCGCCGAATCCGGCACGTTCGGCCGCGGGCCGTTCGGGCCGCCGGTGGTCGGCAGCCCGGCCACCTGGAACGGGTCGTCGTAGATCGAGACCCCGTGGCCGTCGATCGCCCGCGTGCAGCCCGCACTCAGCAACGCGCATAGCACGGCGGTGATCGCAATGAGCACTTGGGGTTTCGGCATCAGTCCCCCTGGTCGGCCGGATACTTGTGCAGGTCGATCGCCGGATCGGGACTGAAGCCGTCTCGGGGGCACCGCCGATGTCCGGGCGATGGCATAGTATCCGCTCCATGTCTTCACCGGGGGCGCAGACCATCACCGTGCGCCATGATGGAACCGAACGAGTCTTCGAAGCGAGCCAGCAGATCACCATGGGCCGGGCGCCCGAAGTGACGCTGTTCGTGGACAGTCCGCTGGTCTCGCGCGTGCACGCCACTCTGCGTTTCCAGAACGGCGCGTGGGTGCTCGCCGACAACGGCAGCACCAATGGCGTTTTCGTCGACGCGCGCAGGCTGAGTCAGCCTGTGTCGATCGATCGGCCCACACAGGTGCGTCTGGGGGACGCTATCAGTGGGCCGTTGCTGCATCTGGTGCCCGCGGCGCCATCGTCGCGGCATGCCGCGACGATGCTCGCACCGCCGTCCCAGCCGCAGCAACAGCAACGTCCGCCGCAACGTCCGCAGCAGCAGCCCTACCAACCGCCGTCCAGACCGGCGCCGCAGCAGCCGCAGTACGTGCCGACCTCGCAGCTGCCGTCCCAGCCGATGGCGCCGCAGGACAACATCAACATGACCCGCCGCGCCGACTCCTCGATGCTGCCGCCGGTGCGCAAGTCGGCCTCCACCGAGCCGGTGGCGCGCGGCGATCGCATTCCGCCCGGCGGCCTGAGCATCGGCCGAACCTCCGACAATCAGATCGTCGTCAACGATCCGCTGGCCTCGCGCAAGCACGCGCGCCTGGTGTCCTCGAACGAGGGCCTGGTCATCGAGGACCTCGGGTCGGCCAACGGCACCTTCGTCAACGGTCACCGTCAGCAGCGCACGGTGCTGCGCGAGCGCGACATCGTCACCATCGGCAATATCGACTTCGTCGTCACCCAGGGCGCGCTGGCGCATCGGCAGAAGCCGGTCGCCGAGCTCGGCCTGACGGTGCACGGGGTCGGTTTCACCGTCGAGGGCAACAAGCAACTGCTCGTCGACGTCAACATGCAGGCCGGTCGTGGCACGCTGACCGCGCTGATCGGCCCCTCGGGCGCGGGCAAGTCGACGCTGTCGAAGCTGATCGCGGGCAGCACCCAGCCCTCCGGCGGTGTGGTCACCTTCGAGGGCCGCAACCTGCACGCCGAGTACGAGGCGCTGCGCTCCCGTATCGGCATGGTCCCGCAGGACGACGTGTTGCACCGTCAGCTCACCGTCCGCCAGGCCCTCGGCTTCGCCGCCGAACTGCGGCTGCCGCCCGATACCACCAAGGCCGACCGCCAGCAGGTGATCGACGGCGTCCTGCAGGAGCTCTCGCTCACCCAGCACGCCGACACCCGCGTCGACCGGCTCTCCGGCGGTCAGCGCAAGCGCGCGTCGGTGGCGATGGAGCTGCTGACCGGTCCGTCGCTGCTGATCCTCGACGAGCCGACCTCGGGCCTGGACCCGGCGCTGGACCGGCAGGTCATGCAGATGCTGCGCGAACTGGCCGACGCCGGTCGCGTGGTGATCGTGGTGACCCACTCGGTCGCCTGCCTGGACATGTGCGACCAGGTGGTGCTGCTCGCGCCGGGCGGCAAGACCGCCTTCGCCGGGCACCCCGGTGGCGTCGGCGCCGCGCTCGGCACGACCGACTGGGCCGAGATCTTCGCCAAGGTCGCGGCCAACCCGGACCAGGCCTTCGCGGCCTATCGCTCCAGGCAGGCCTACGTGCCACCGCCGCCGCCACCGGCGCCGCTGAACCGCGGCAACGCGGGCGCGCCACCGCAGTCGAGCGGGATGCGCCAGTTCAGCACGCTGGCGCGCAGGCAGTTGCGATTGATCTTCGCCGACCGGGGCTATCTGATCTTCCTGGTGGTGCTGCCGTTCATCCTGGGCGCGTTGTCGCTGGTGGTGCCTGGTAGCGACGGCTTCACCGAGGGGCCGCTGATCGCCCAGCCGGACGGATCGTTCGCGCGATCCAGCGGTGGCGAGGCGCAGCAGCTGCTGGTCGTGCTGATCCTCGGCGCGTGCTTCATGGGCGCCACGCTGACCGTGCGCGACCTGGTCGGTGAGCGGTCGATCTTCTATCGCGAGCGCGCGGTCGGCCTGCTGCCGTCGGCGTATCTGATGGCCAAGATCGTGGTGTTCAGCGTGACCGCGTTCCTGCAGTCGGCGGTGCTGGTCGGCATCACCTTCCTCGGCAAGAAGGCGCCGCCGGAGGGCGCGCTGATCCCGAACGGCAGCGTCGAGCTGTACTTCGACATCGCGATGACCGCGGTCTGCTGTGTGGTGTTCGGTCTGCTGATGTCGAGCCTGGCCAAGTCCAACGAGCAGGTCATGCCGATGCTCGTGGTGATGATCATGGTGCAGCTGGTGATGGCGGGCGGCCTGATCCCGGTGACCGACCGGGTCGGCCTCGAGCAGGTGTCGTACCTGTTCCCGTCGCGCTGGGGTTACGCCGCGGGCGCGGCGACCGTCGACCTGCGCGAGCTGGTCATCGGTGCGCAGGAGGATCCGCTCTGGGAACACAAGCCGGGGATCTGGATCCTCGACATCGTGCTGTTGATCGTGATCACCTCGATTCTGGCGGTCATCACCTGGAGCCGGCTACGCCTGAAGAAGTCGCAGGCATGAGCGGTCAGCGCCCGGAGGCGGCAGCTCGCGTCACCACGGAGGGCGCCCGAGCATGCCTGAGCGGGCACCGCATGAGCGGTCAGCGCCCGGAGGCGGCAGCTCGCGTCACCACGGAGGGCGCCCGAGCATGCCTGAGCGGGCACCGCATGAGCGGGGATCGCAAGGTCAGGGCCATATCGGCGGGCATGCTGCGCGTGTCGCCCGCCGACCGGGCACACTTGAGCCTGTGACCGTTCGAGTTGGGGCCCTGCATCTGGGGTGGGATGTGGTGTCCGTTGCCGCGGGCGGCGGTGAGACTCCGATCCGCCCGGTTCAGGTGGAGGGCACCTACACCCCACCCGCCTATCTGCTCGCCGACGCCGCGGGCAGGCTGCACACCGCAGGTGTCGACCGGCAGCGACCGGATCTCGGCATGGCGATCGCCGACGTGCGCGACATCCTCGGGCACCCGCAGATCGTCATCGCCGGCGCCACCTGGCCCGCCGAGCTGGTGTTCCGGGCCCGGCTCTACAACCCGCTGGCCGCGGTCGGCAAGTACCTGCGCGGCAAGCCGCAGCTGGTCGCGCTGCCGCATCCGGACAGCTGGCCCGAGGAGAAGGTCGACACCTATGCCGCGCTCGTCGAGCAACTCGACGTGGTGGTCGAGCCGCTGCCGGAGAGCGTCGCGCTGTCGGGCTACGTGCGCGCGCTCGGGCTGGTCTCGCCGCCCAGCGAACGGCACCGGCACGGCATCGGCGCGACCGGCGTGTACTCCGACGGCCGCACGCTGCTGGTCGTCGCGGTGCACGGCGACGACGAGCAGCCGACCGAATCGGTCGAGGTCGCGGTGACCGCGGAGGCGCTGCGCGATGCCCGCTCGGCCGACAATGTGGTGATCGAGGCGATGGCGGCGGCCCGCTCGATCGGCGCCGACACCTCGACGGTGCTGCTGGCGGGCAATGTCTGCTTCAACGACGCGCTGCGGCTGGCCTTCCAGAACCACCTCGGCCAGCGCCTGCACGTGGCCGATCACCCGATGCACGCGCTGGTTCTCGGTGCCGCGCATCTGCTGGTCACCGAGCCGGACCTGGACGAAGACGACTATCCCGAGACGCAGCACCCCGGCCAGGGGTATGCCGCGCAGGTCGGCTGGGGCGCCCCGGCGCCGCAGACCGGTCAGCCGCCGAGCCCCGCGGGCATCGTCGCCGGACCGCCCGCGCAGGCGAGCGGATCGCCGCGGCACGCGCTGGCCGAGCCCGACGACGACGATCGCCGCGGCAAGCTGATGGGCAAGGTGAAGAAGGGCTTCTTCGGGGCACCGGCGGTGCTCGGCATGGTCGCACTGGCGGCGACGGGCCTGCACGCGAATGCCGCCGGTCCCGCGGTCGCGGCCGAGGGGGAGCGGGTGACCTGCGCGTTCACCCCCTACGCGAACACGGTCCCGCCGGAGGGCATCGCGAGCGCGCGCGGCGGCGGCCTGATCGAGGACAACGCCTGCGTCACCCCGGGCATCGATACACTGCGCTACCTGATCCCCGGGCCCGCGGGCGCGACCGACCCCGGCCCGCCGGTGGTGATCTAGCCGCTCGCCCGATTGTGGTGGCGTGATGCGTAGCTGGTATCGTGGCTCGCTGGCGTGTGGAACGCCGAACCGTTCGCGGATCGGCGTCTCCTCGAAGTCCCGGGTCTCCACCGGCCGCCGGGACGCTCTCGAACCACACCCGTGGCCGGCAACACCGACGACAGACAGGGAACGACTGTGCCTACGTACAGCCCCAAGGCGGGTGACGTGACCCGTAAGTGGTACGTCATCGACGCCACTGACGTAGTCCTCGGCCGTCTTGCCGTGCAGGCCGCTGGCCTGCTGCGCGGCAAGGGCAAGCCGACCTACGCCCCGCACGTCGATGGTGGCGACTTCGTCATCATCATCAACGCGGACAAGGTTGCCATCTCCGGCAACAAGAAGCAGGACAAGCTCATCCACCACCACAGCGGACACCCGGGCGGCCTCAAGTCGCGCACTGTCGGCGAGGTGTTGGCGACCCGTCCCGATCGTCTCGTGGAGAAGGCCGTCAAGGGCATGATCCCGAAGAACAAGCTGGGTAACGCGATCGCGGGCAAGCTGAAGGTCTACGCAGGCCCGAACCACCCCCACGCCGCGCAGCAGCCGGTTCCGTTCGAGATCAAGCAGGTGGCCCAGTGACCGCTCCTGAAGAGTTCAACGAAGAGTACGACGTGGTCGACGAGACCGTGGTCGAGGTTGTCGAAGACGGCGAAGGCTACGAAGCCGAGTACGTCGAAGAGGCCACCTACGCCCCGATCGTGATCGATCGCCCGGTGCAGACCGTCGGCCGCCGTAAGGAAGCCGTCGTTCGCGTGCGCCTGGTTCCCGGCTCGGGCAACTTCGTGCTCAACGGCCGCACCATCGAGGACTACTTCCCGAACAAGGTGCACCAGCAGCTCGTGAAGTCCCCGCTGGTCACCGTCGAGCGTGTCGAGAGCTTCGACATCTTCGCTCGCCTGGTCGGTGGCGGCCCGTCGGGTCAGGCAGGCGCTCTGCGTCTGGCCATCGCCCGCGCGCTGATCGAGGTCACCCCTGAGGATCGCCCCGCGCTCAAGCGTGCCGGCTTCCTGACTCGTGACCCGCGTGCCACCGAGCGTAAGAAGTACGGTCTGAAGAAGGCCCGTAAGGCGCCTCAGTACTCGAAGCGCTGATTTACGCACTGCCGGCCACCGTCCCGCGCATACGCTAGGTATGCTGCCCGCGAGAGCGGGGAGGGGCTCGGTCGGTGGAGCACGTGTGCGAGAGCAGGCTTCCAGCACGGCTGGTCGCCTGCTCTCGTGCTGTATTCGGGGACCTACTACCAGTAGAGGGTTTTATGGGACGGCTGTTCGGCACAGACGGTGTTCGCGGGCTCGCCAACGAGTCACTGAGCCCGGAACTGGCGATGCGCGTCGCGGGTGCGGCCGCGCAGGTGCTCTCGCGCGGCAAGAAGCGCGCGGTCGCGGTGCTCGGCCGGGATCCGCGGGCCAGCGGCGAGATGCTCGAGGCCGCGGTGACCGCGGGCCTGACCTCCGTCGGTGTCGATGTCCTCTCGGTGGGCGTGCTGCCCACCCCGGCCGTGGCGTACCTGACCGGCCTCTACGACGCGTGCTTCGGCGTGATGATCTCCGCCTCGCACAATCCCATGCCCGACAACGGCATCAAGATCTTCGCGGCGGGCGGGCACAAGCTCGACGACGCCGTGGAACAGCGGATCGAAGCGCTGATCACCGAGGGTGTCACGGTGCGTCCGACCGGTGCGGGCATCGGCCGCGTGCGCGGCGACTACACCGTCGAGGGCACCCACGAACGCTATGTCGAGCACCTGCTCGAGTCCACCGGCCAGGACCTGTCCGGCCTGACCGTCGTCGTCGACTGCGCGCACGGCGCGGCCTCGGAGGTGGCGCCGCAGGTGTACCGGGAGGCGGGCGCGACGGTGATCGCGATCAACGCCGAACCCGACGGCCTCAACATCAACGACGGCTGCGGCTCGACCCACCTGGACGCGGTTCGCGCCGCCGTCCTCGCCCACGGCGCCGACCTGGGCATCGCCCTCGACGGCGACGCCGACCGGTGCCTGGCGGTGGACGCCGCGGGCGAGATCGTCGACGGTGACGCGATCATGGCCGTGCTGGCGCTGGCGATGCGGGAGTCGGGCGAGCTCGTCGCCGACACCCTGGTCGCGACCGTGATGAGCAACCTCGGCCTGCACATCGCCATGCGCGCCGCCGGGATCACCGTGCTCACGGCCGCCGTCGGCGACCGCTACGTGCTCGAAGAGCTGCGTCGCGGCGGGTTCAGCCTCGGTGGCGAGCAGTCCGGGCACGTCGTGTTCCCGCGCTACGGCACCACCGGTGACGGCGTGCTCACCGGCCTGCGGCTGATGGCGCGGATGGCCCAGACCGGGCGTCCGCTGAGCGAGCTGGCCGCGGTGATGAGCACCGTGCCGCAGGTGCTGGTGAACGTGCCGGTCAGCGACAAGGCCGCGGTCGCCGCCGCTCCCGAGGTGCGGGACGCGGTCGCCGAGGCCGAGCGGATTCTCGGCGAGTCCGGCCGGGTGCTGTTGCGGCCCAGCGGAACCGAGCAGCTGGTGCGGGTGATGGTCGAGGCCACCGACCCGGCGCAGGCGCGTCAGCTCGCCGACGATCTGGCCAAACGGGTCGCGGCAGTCTGACTCCACCTGGCGGGTCGCGCCCGGCCCATCTACTATCGGCATACGCCGTAGGACCTGTGTGCCGGTGGCGCGTGTGCTGCTCGGCGCACCGGATAGTTTGGCGCGCAGCACGATTCGAAGGGGGCCGATTCATGCCGCCGCTGTCTGCCCGGAACTACCGCGACGAGGACCGCTACCCGGTCGACTACGGCGAGCCCGATCCCTACCACCGCTGCGGTGGCGCGTGCGGCCGGCCGGGGTGCCGGGATGTGCCGCAGGGGTATTCGCACACCGTCCCGATCCGCGACGAGGGCTACGGTCAGCCGGTCGAGCACTACGAGCCGGTCGGTGAACCGTCGCGCGGGTATTCCTTCCCCGTGCCACGGGTGCCGCGCTCCCGGTCGTTCATCGTCGTCGTGGCGATTCTGTTCGTGACCGGTCTCGCCGGACTGATCGGCGCGAAACTCGGGTCCGACATCGACCTGTTCGGTGCCGCGGAAGCGGCCGTGGTGCAGTCGTTCTGATCAGAACTGGCCGACGGCGAATCCGCTGAACAGCACCAGGAACCCGACGATCTCGCCCACCATCAGCCCGTACATCGACAGCCGCAGTTCGGCGGGGATCCGCCCGGCGAACTGGTTGGTCGTGTCGCGCCGCCACCCGTGCAGCGCGTAACTGGCGATCGCACCGGCGAAGAACGCGAGAATCACCAGGTCCGCACTCAGGTTGACCACCGTCGGCCACGCGCTGAGCTCGGTGAACACCGCGAGCAGCACGCCTGCGAAGGAATACAACAGCGCCGCGCGATGCGCAATGTCGACGTAGACGTGCGCCGCGCCCGCGGCCGAGGTACGGATGCCGTGGTACTTCCACACCCCGAGCAGCAGGGCGCTCAGGAAGATCAGCCCGGTGACGAGCAGCGTGACGCGGGTGTCGATCCCCAGTGCGATGTCCATGGCACGTCCTAACCCTCGGTGAGCGACCCGCTCGTCATGTGCCAACGGCGGGTCGCACGAACAGAATCCAGCATCCGGCGATCATGCGTCACCAGAATCAGCGTGCCGGTGAAGGATTCGACGGCCTGCTCGAGCTGTTCGATGGCGGGCAGGTCGAGGTGGTTGGTCGGCTCGTCCAGGACCAGCAGGTTCACGCCGCGCGCCTGCAGCAGCGCCAGCGCGGCGCGGGTGCGCTCGCCGGGCGACAGGGT
This sequence comes from Nocardia sp. MH4, assembly GCF_019266065.1. Taxonomy (GTDB): domain Bacteria; phylum Actinomycetota; class Actinomycetes; order Mycobacteriales; family Mycobacteriaceae; genus Nocardia; species Nocardia canadensis. Next base: position 32,657 of record NZ_LPNR01000086.1, read on the forward strand.
GTCGCAGGCCCTGGTCACGTGTGGACCGCGCAGGCCGAATTTCGCCAGCAGCGTGCGCACGTCGGCATCTGGCCACTCGGGCATCGCGGCGCTGAAGGTGTCGGCCAGGGCGTCGGGTCCGCGGAACAGCCCGCGAGCCTGATCGACCTCGCCGATCAGCACACCGGAACCCAGTGCGGCCGAACCGGAATCGGGCGCGATCTTACCCAGCAGCAAACCGAGCAGGGTGGACTTGCCCGAACCGTTGGCGCCGGTCAGCACGATCCGGTCGGCCCAGTCGATCTGTGTGGTGATCGGCCCGAGGACGAAATCGCCGCGCCGCACGACGGCGTTCGCCGCGGTCGCCACCACCGCGCCGCTGCGGGGCGCGGTCGCGATCTCCATCCGCAGCTCCCACTCCTTGCGCGGCTCCTCGACCACGTCCAGCCGCTCGATCCGGCGCTGGGTCTGCCGGGCCTTGGCGGCCTGCTTCTCGGTGGACTCGGCGCGGGTCTTGCGCCCCATCTTGTCCGAGTCGTTCTTGCCCTTGCGCCGCGCATTGCGCACGCCGTGCTCGAGCCAGTTGCGCTGCATCTGCGCCCGCGCCTCCAAACCAGCCTTGGTGTCGGCGAATTCGTCGTAGGCCTCGCGGGCGTGTTTGCGGGCGATCTCCCGCTCGGCCAGGTACGCCTCGTACCCGCCGTCGTAGAGCCCGACCTGCTGCTGGGCCAGATCCAGCTCCAACACCCGATTCACGGTGCGCGCCAAGAACTCCCGATCATGGCTGATCACCATCAAGGGCACCCGGACACCTGTGACGAAGCGCTCCAGCCGGTCCAGGCCGTCGAGGTCCAGATCGTTGGTCGGCTCGTCGAGCAGCAGAATGTCGAAGCGCGACAACAACACCGAAGCCAGCCCCGCGCGGGCGGCCTGACCGCCGGACAGTCCCGTCATCGGGGTATCCAGGCCGCTGACCAGTCCGTGGGTGAGCCCGAGATCGGCGGCCACCTCCTCGGCGCGCTGGTCCAGATCCGCGCCGCCGAGTGCCAGCCAGTGCTCGAGAGCGGGCGAATAATCGTCGTCCCCGCCGTCACCGAGCCGTTCCGCCGCGGCGTCCATCACCTGCTGCGCGTGCGCGACCCCGGTCCGGCGGGCCAGGAACTCGAGGACCGTCTCGCCCTCGATCCGCTCCGGCTCCTGCGTCAGATACCCGACCGTCGCGTCCGGCGGGCTGAGCGTGATGCTGCCCTCGCCGGCCACCCCGTCGGCCAGCATCCGCAGCAGCGTCGACTTGCCCGCGCCGTTGACCCCGACCAGCCCGATCACATCGCCGGGCGCGAGGGTGAAATCGAGGTCGGCGAACAGCGTCCGCTCGGCGTGGCCGGCGGACAGACCGGTGGCTTGCAATGTCGTGCTCACCGCCTAAGTCTGCCCGCCTCGGGGTCGGACCCTGAGATCGGGCCCGCCGGAAATCAGGGTGCGGATGGGTCTGCCGACCGATGCGGGCCGGGGTCCTGGCTCGGCACAGTGGAGTCATCACCACTTCCCGAGGAAGGCAACACACAATGACTGCCCCCGCCCGCCGCTTCACCCGTTCGACCAGCGACACATGGATCGCAGGCGTCTGCGGTGGCATCGCCGAGTACTTCGGCTGGAACGCCAACGTCGTCCGTCTGGTCTTCGTCGTCTCCTGCCTGCTGCCCGGCCCCCAGTTCCTCCTCTACCTGGTCCTGTGGCTGATCATGCCCAAGAAGTAAGGCCCGACCGCTCCGGCAACCGCTCGCGGATGACAGGATGGTGGCAACCCCGCCGCGCCGTCATCCGCGAGTTTTCCGTTTGAGGAGGAGTCCCATGGTCACCTCGGGCGACATCCCCGGCCTCGGCCTACCCGACATCGACGCCCATTCCCCCCTGGGCGGCCTCGGCCCGGTCGAGCTCCACACCCCGTCCCAAGACCTGGACGGCGACGGAGTAGTCGACTCCCTGACCGACGCCACCCCCCACGACACCACCATCTGGTCCGACTACGACCACGACGGTTTCGCCGATCACGTGACGGTGGTCGAGGCGGATGGGGATTACGCGGCGTGGGAGTACCACCGACATCCCGACGGGACATCGGAGTGGCGCAGGACCGACCAGGGGAACCTGGGGAAGTGAGTGAACTCGGCCCGCCGGTGAGGGAACCGGTGGGCCGGTTCGCGCGTCGAAATAGGTAGTGCGCCGCCGTGGCGCAGTCGGCACTGTGGAGGTGGGGGATGAGCACAACCGTCTCGAACGGGATCGTGGTGAATCAGGCCGCGGTCAGGCAATCGGTCGATGATCTGAAGACCACTGTCGGTGAGTTGCGCAAAGCCGCGACGAATATCAATGCGTGGGGGTCCGGTGTAGAGGCAGGGCGTGCCTATGCCGACCGCGGTCAGAAGATCGCCACCGGGTTCGATCGAATCAGCGGCTGGCTGAACCGATGGACCACCGCCACCGACTACACCGCGGGAGCGATCGGTACCGCGACCATCGAACTGGTCGGGGTCGACAACTCCAACGCCCAGGACCAGAAGAAGATCGCCGCTCAGGCCGCCGGGCAATGAGCGTGCTCACAGGGGAGGTGATCAATCATGGCTGACACCGTCGACGGGGTACTCGATGATGGCGCTGCCAAGGGCCTGGGGTTTTTCACAGATTTGACACCGAGGTATCTGCGAGCATTTCCCGCGGCGGAGACGATGACTCTGTCGTCGATCTACGCGGCATACGACGCAGAACGCGGCCTCAACCTTCAGACATTGGCGGCAACAGCGGCTGGCCTCCAGATGGCGCTGACCACCGCGAAGTCTCAGTCCGACAAACAACGCCAGGTCAGCCAGGTGCTGCCCGTGTCGTGGCAGGGGGAGGCGGGGACCCGCGGTATCCAAGTCGTTGCGAGTCTGGCGAGTCATTCGGAGACGGACTGTACGGCCGTGCAGAAGGTCCTCGATGCCTTGAACACGGCGAGCACGACGATCCTGCAGACTGTGAAGGACAAGGTCAAGGCTATCGACGAACTGTTGGTGGACGGCAAGGTCACGGTCGCGAATCTGACGCCGACCGATATCGACCAGGTGATCACCGGCAAGGAAACGGGGGAGATCGAGAAGGAAGTCTGGGAGAAGATGATTCCTGGCGCGATCTTCCCGAAGAAGTACCCCGAGCAGATCAAGACCGAGTGCGAGCGATGGCTGAATCAGACGTTCGTGTTCAAATACGAGCAAAGCGTGACCGCATTCAACTCGGCCTGCTCGATTGCGCGCACGGCGATCGAGGGCAAATACGACCTTATCGTCACCGCGCTCAACGCAGTCGAGGAAAAGTCGTACGACGGCGCGAAGTCCGTCGCTGCCACCACGACAGAGGAGCAGAAGACCCCTCCGGCCGGCACACAGGTGAAGGCCAACGGCGATCAAACCACGGCCGCAGGCACCCAAACGACGACGAATGGCAACCAGTCGACCTCGGCCGGGAATCAAACTACGGCGGCGGGTACCCAGACCTCGAACGGTGACACGTCGACGACCACCGGCTCGACGACGAAGACAACGACCGGAGCGAAGACTACCGACGATTCCAGCACCACCACCGACGACGATTCGGATACCAGTGACGCGCTGAGTACCCTCACCTCGACGATCAGCGAACTCGGCACCACCCTCTCGGAAGCGCTGACCGGCGATCTCGGTGACACGCTCACCTCGGCGGTCGAATCGGTTGGTACCTCGATCAGCGACGGCATCGAGCAGTTGACCGAGCAGGCGAGCAGCTTGCTGTCCGGCGAGACGGAGGCTTCGTTCCAACTCGGCGATACCGAGGTGAGCATCGAGGCCAGCGAGAACGGGCTGTCGTTGACGACGACCGATGCCAACGGTGGCTCGACGCAGTACACGTTGACGTTGGACGAGAACGGGATTCCGGTGCTGACGCAGGATTCCACGTCCGTCGATGGCGCAACGACCGGGCAGGCGGACGACACCACGGGCGTACTGGGCTCGGGCACACCGCAATCCGGTAGCGGCCAGGGTGAAGCCGGGCTCGCCGAGGCGGGTACCGGAGGCCGTGGTGGCGCGGATGCGACCACATCCGAGACTCCCGATCTGACGAACGCCCCGGTCACCAGCGAGATCGGTTCGGGCGAACAGTCTTCGGGTTCCGTCGCTGGTGGTGTGCCCGTCGGTCCCCGGTCGACCAAGCAGGAGACCGACGGTGAGCATGTGCCGAGCGTCGAGGATCACCCAGTGAGCGACCCGGGCGACAGCGGCGCGGTTCTCGCCGAGGCAGGGCCGCTGTGACCGCGGTGAGCGCTGCCGGTTCGCCATCGATTCCGGGAGAATGATCGACTGTGGACTACGCGGCAGAGATCGAGCAGATCGCGGCGGAGGCGCGTCGGCGTTCGTCGATCTTGATGGACGAGATCGACGAGATCAACCGTCAGACCTCGCTCCGTGCAGAACAGTTCGCGGTCGACGCCGCCCAGCGGCTACGCGAGCTGGCCGATGCGGAGCCGGAAGCGGAGGCTGCGGAATCCGCTGAACCGCAACCGGTCCAGCCCGAACCGGTGTACGAGCCTGCCCGCGCTGCCGCACCCCCGGTGCCCGCGACCTTCGTCCCCGACCCGTCGATGACTCCCGAGCAGCAGCGGCAGGCCGAGATCCGGGCAGCGGTCGCGCGGGCTCGGGCAGCGCGGGAAGCTCGGTCGACGGTGGCGCCGTCCGACGGCGACTACGATTCCGAATCCGAGTACTACCGTCGCTCTACTTGGCTGGACTGACGAGGTCTGATCGGACAACCTAGGCGCATTCGGGGTGCGCCGAAGACCGGGAGGAATCCGGGTCAGGCCGCACAGAACCCGATATCGGCAGGAAAAATGTACGGATCTGTACGGTTTTCGGTAGCTTTGCCTGCGTCATCGTCCATCCGGACGAGTACCCCGAGACCGACCGTCGGCGCGGTCGCGCGATGAATGAAGCCATCCGCCTGCTGACATCGGCGGCGACACCCGACCCCGAGTTCGGCGACGACCTCGAGGCCGTGCGTAGCACGGAACTGCGGTCCCGACGTGAGGCGTTCGTGGAAATGGCGACCGCCGCGTTTCCGCCACAGCCGTTCGACATGCTCGCGGCCCGAATTCGTGCGGGTGTGTGGGCCGATCTAGCGCGGCGGGGCCAGGAGAACGGTGCCCATGACGTCCTGGTCGCCGCTACCGCGATGAGCATCGGCTGGCAAGTCGCTACGGCGAACGTCCGCCACTTCGAACGCATTCCAGGACTCGAGGTTCGAGCGGTCCGTTTCAGCTGAAGACGCGACCGAGTCGATCGCGTGGAGATCGGTTCCGGCCAACCGGACCGGATTGCGCAGTGCGCGGTTCAGTCTGCGTTGCGCCGGGTCGTCAGGCGAATCGCGAGAGCCACGAAGACGACGGCCACCGAGAGGGCACTCCACATCAGCAGCGACGGCTCGTTCTGCGTGTACATGATCGGAACGGCGGCGGTGAGTGCCGCGGATCCGCCGGCCAGTGTCCAGGTGACCGGTGCTTGCTGCGGGCCGGTGCGGAGTGCGGGGGGTTGCGCGATCAGCAGGATCAGCGCCAGCAGCGCGAGTGGTGGGATCGTGAGTTGCAGGAGGTAGAGGTTCGGCCAGAGGCTCCACCACCCCTGATCCATCGTGAGATAGATCAGCTCGATGGCGCCGACCAGCGTGACGGGGACGGCGGCGAGAACCGCGGCCACGCCCGCATCGAGGGGCTTCGGTGCCCGCGTGCTGAAGATGACCGCCAGGGCGCTGCCCATTGTCGCGGCGGCTGATATCACTACGGCGGCGCTCACCGCGGCCCTCGGGAAGGAACCTTGTCCCAGTGCCAGGGCCAGCGGGCTGCCGATCGCGCAGATCGTGAGGCCGACGGCGAGTGCTGTTCGAGATCCGAGGAGATGGCCCCATCTGGCCGCCGACACCAACGGGACCAGCACGGCCAGCGCAAGGGCAGGCCCCACCATGACCTCCGGGTACCACCTCAACCAGTAGGCCAGTCCGCGGGTGCTGAGCGCGAGAGCGAAGAACGCGCACCACAGCGTCAGCAACAGGGGACTTCGGCCCATCGGGCCCGGGTGCCGCGGTGGCACGCGCGCGGGTATCGCGGGCGGAGGAAAGTTGTGCGGCGGCGCGGCGATGGGCCGGGCATTCGCTGGTAGCGGTGGTCTCCCAGCGGGGGCGGCCAAGCCCGCCGGTGCGGCGGCGTGGTTGCCCACCGCACGAGCGGCTGCCAGGGCGAACTCCGTGCAGGAAGCGAACCGGTGATTCGGATCCTTCGCCAATGCGCGTTGGATAACCAAGTCGAGCTCGGGCGCCGATCCCGGTCGTCGTTCGGACACCCGAGGTGCCGGCGCGGCCAGGTGGGCGCCGATCACCGCGGCCGGGTTCGTGGCGGTGAAAGGGGGCGTGCCGGTGAGGAAGGTGAATAGTGTGCAGGCCAGAGAATACTGGTCGCTGCGGTGATCCAGTACTCGGCCGGAAAGCTGTTCAGGAGACGCGTAGGCCAGCGTGGCGGTGAATGTGCCGGTCTGGGTAACGCCGCTGACATCGTCGCGGAGCCGCGCGATGCCGAAGTCCGCGAGGAGCACCCGTTCGGGTAGGTGCGGATCAGGACTGGACAGCAGGATGTTGGCGGGCTTCACGTCGCGATGCAGGATGCCGCGACCGTGGGCGAAGTCCAGCGCCGCGGCGATTTCGATGATGATGCGGATCGCCCGCGCCGGATCGACGCTGCCGAGGGTGCCGCCATCGCATCCGGGAACGTATTGCATGGCGATCCACAGATTCGGCCCTTCGATGCCGCGATCCTGCACGGCCACGATGTTCGGGTGATCGAGTCGTGCCACCAGATCGGCTTCACGTTCGAATCGCTGCCGAATCTCATTGTCGCCCAGTAGATCTGCGTTGAGAATCTTGAGAGCTACCTGGCGCGGCAGTCGCGGATGCCGGGCGAGATACACCGTACCCATTCCGCCTCTGCCCAGGATCCGTTCAATCCCATAGCCGGCGAAGGTCTCCGAAATCCCCCTGGTGTCCACAGTTGTTCCTGTCTTTCTGGCGTCGCGAGGTTCGGCGGATGCGTCCGGTGATCGGTTCCTCCGGGTGACTTACAGTGGGCCGGCCTCCGCCAGTTGTGCACCCGAATCGCCGGCCTGGGTATCGGGGACCGTAGGTGGTGGTTCGGCGGCGGGCTCGTCCTCGGCGGTCCAGGCCGGGGCGCCGTGGTAGCTACCCGGGTTGTGTTCGGCTTCCTGGCCTTTGGCGTTGAGCGAGCCGGTCGGATTCGGCGTCGCGCCGGAGGATGTCCCGGCGTCTTCGAGGCCCGCGGGGCCTTGGCCGGAGGATGCCGAGGGCTCGCCGGTGCCGACAGAGCCCGTCGAGGCGGTGTCGCTCACCACGGGGATGCCGTTCTCGTTCAGGGTGAGGCCGTATTGATGGGAGGTGCCGGTGGAGTCGGTTGTGGTGAGTTGAAGCTGTCCATCCGTGCCGGTGGCCAAACTCAAAGTGGTTCCCGCAATATTGAATTCGGTCGAACCGGTGCTGCTGAACAGAGTGCTCAACTGCTCGATGCCGCTGGTGATCGATGTGCCGAGCGAGCTGAGGCCGGTGCCGATCGATTCGGCGATGGACTCGGCAGAGGTCGATGATCCCGAGGTCAGGCTCGACAGTTCGCTGACCACGGAACTCAATGTCGACAGTCCACTCGAGACCGTGGAGAGCAGGCTGCTCAGGTCCGTGGTCGAGCTGTCATCGTCATCTGTCGATGTCGGGTTCGTGATTCCGGCGGTGGTTGTCTTCGTCTCGTCCGTTGTCGTGCCGGTGGTGTCTCCGGTTGTCGTGCCGCCGGCGCCGGTCGAGGTGTCGGTTGTGGTGCCCGCCGGGTTGGTCGCCGGTGATGTGCCCGGTGACTGGGGATTCGGTTGCTCGGTGGTCGGAGCTGGTGGCGTGGACAGATGCTCGACATTGTTCAGTGCGTCGGTGACGACCTTCAGATATGCCTTGACCGCCGTGTCTGTTTCGGTGCACAGATTCGTGTAGGCCCTGAAGTATCCCTCGGCGCTCTCGCGAAAGTGTTTGCGCCATTGGTCGCAGAGTGCCTGGGCTTGATCATCGAAATAGGTGGGGTCCATCCCGGCTCTGTAGTCCGTGAGAACATCTGTGGTTCTGGCGACCCCGAACACGCCACGGTCCATCAGTTCCTCGACACGAAATCGGACCTTATCGCCGATTCCTCGTCGTTCGGCATAGTTGAGGATCAACGACACATCATCGTCGCCTGACGACGCGTCGTCGCCGCCTTTGTCGTTGAAGGTTAGGCCGCCCCAACTTCCATTGGTCATGTCGACGCCATTGATTTTGGTGACTTCGTAGAGCTTGCCGAAGGCGTTGGCCTTTCGCTGTAGGCAGCTCTTGATCCCGTCGACGGCGGCTTCGAGAACAGTGGGCAGCTGGCCGATTTCCGTGGCTGCTTCGTCGGACCAGGAGTTCAGGTTGCTCAGCTTGACCTTCGCCGCGCTACCACTCGTGCCTTGCCATGCGCCGTCGAGGACCCGCACGGCCTGCTCCTGATCACTCTGCGCGGTCTCGATCTTGGGCATCGCGGCTGAAATGCGGCGAGCGGCTCCGACGAGATTGTTCAGCTTCATGTCCGCTTGCTTGAAGTACGCCTTGGCCATTGCGTCTTCGGAGTCCAGCGAGATGCCGGTGGCCGCGGGGGCCCCGGAGAGCTCGTACCGTTCCTGTACCAGATAGAACCACTTCAGGAACGGTTTGTAGACGTCACCGCCCATGCTTCCGTTCGAGGCCCAAGGTGTCGACCCGTACGACAGGATCTGGCCTGCGTCGAATGCCGTGTTGTACGTGCCGGAGTCGGCCGAGATCGTCTCGTCGACTTCGACGTCGCCTGCGGCATGATCGCCGTAGCCCGCCCACACGGCGGACCTGTCGGTTCCGGCCCCGTTGACGGTGACCCACGCGCCCGCATTGCCCGCACCCAAGCTGAGCTTGGAATCGTCCGACATGGCCTACTTCCCCCCGATGGTCAGATCGCCCTTGGTGTCGACCGAGACCGTATTGATCGCGGCGGAGAACTGCGCGTCGGTGTACTGCACGCTGTCGGCGCTATTGGTCAGCGCGTCGCCGAATGCGGTGCAGGCGCTCGACCAGTTCTTCACCGCGGTGGTGGTGTGCTCGAAGCCAGTGACGATAGCCGCCGCTTCGGCGGCGTACTCGGCGCCCAGGTCGTTCTTGTCGAACATGTTTCCCCAGGACCCGGCGACCGCCGACAGTTCTTGCGCGGCGCCACGCAGCTTGGCGCTCTGTGCGCGGACAGTGTCCGCGTTCATGTTCAACCAGTCACTCACCGGAAATCCCCTCCATACCGCTACACCAGCCACGAGTCACGGCCGAACCCATTGGCTCGTGCGTCGTCGACGTCGGTCCAATCCGACGGCTGCACATAGACTTCCCGGCTGTGGGCCGGTGATGCCGCTTGCTGTGCTCGCATTCGGTACTCGTACATCAGTCGGTCGCGTTCCTCGCGGGCTTCTCGCGCCGCGCGTTCCTCCGGCGTCTCGGCGCCGAACCCCATCGCGGCGACTCGCTCGCCGATCTGCTGGGTCGCCTCGTCGGCTTCGCGCTCGACCTGTTCGACCCGGCTTTCGACCTGATGGGTGGCGGCGATGTGGTCGTTGGTGATGCTGTCGATTCTGGCGAGCCAGTTCATCGCGGACCACCGCCCCATGGTGTCGACATGGCATGTTCCTCTTGTTCGTGCAGCCGGGTGAGGGCTCGATCGATCCAGTTCGTGAAGAGCGTGGTCAGGTCGGCGGCGCCGGCCGGACTCAGCCGTACGTGCTCGCGGTTGCGCTGCATGAGATAGCGACCGTCGTCGGTGAAATCGAACCAGCGTGCGCTGGACCGGGGTTCGGGGCGATCGGTGATCGGGCCGGTGCGCAGTTGTGCCCAGGCGGAACCTTCGCGGGGGAAGGTGATCGCCGCGCGGCCCGCGATCGTGGACTGCTCGCCTGGAGTCCACTGAGTACGTGGACTCTCACGGATGCTCTGCCCGGTGATGGTGGTCGCCGTGATACTCGCCGCGAATCCGTCACTTTGTGTCCACCTGCAGCCCAGCCACTTGCGAGAGCTACCCGGAGTATTCCAGTTGTTGTCCTCGCTCCCAGTCGATGTCGGAGCCGCGGTCGCCTGGTCATCCGGGCTGTCGGATCCACGCCCGCTCACCGCCAGCATCCCCGCGACAGCCAAGCCTGCGACCAGCGTCGTTCTCCGACTCGCCTGCACAGGTTTCTCCTACCGATTCCGGCACCCCGGGACTCCCCGCCCGATGAGCAACGACCTTACCGGACCGTCCAGGCGGCACGAGGCTGCTCATTCGACGCCGAACCGCAGTTCCGGTAGATCATCGCGACGGATCCGTTCCTATGGGGATTGGACGCGGCACCGGCCCTGTCGGTTCCCTGTTCCGTCAACGAGTGTCGCGGCGACGTACCTGCACGACTCGTGGGGTGGCGGAGTCGTCGCGACCAGACCGGGGGTTCCAGATGTGGCGCGCGAGATCTGGGATCGTCGGTCGGCCTCCGTCGCTCGGGCGAATCTTGACCAGCCCGAAGATCAGGTCACCGACACTCGCGCGTGCCCATCGCGGTAGCAGTACCGAGTTGACGATGATGACTGTCGCGACAGGCAGGACCACGACCGCCAGCAAGAGGCCCTCCGGGCTCTCGGGAAGTGCGATCAGGGACAGGCACGAGCCGAAGAACGTTGCCAGCCACAAGCATCCGTCCACCGTGCTCGCCAGGGAAGCGCGCATCGAACGAGGCGAGGGGTACCTCGGATCTCCCGGCGCACCATGATATTTCGCGACCTGCCGCTGCGTGGTATCGGCGGTGCGGTGCTCGGTCTCACCCGTGTTCATCGCGCCATTCTCGCACGGGTAGGGTCGCGCTCACCGGGTGGCGGGATTCAGGGTATGGGGAGGAAAATTCTCGTGGAGAACAGGCTGGACGAGTCGATCGATCACGCACGCCGTTTCGCCGAACAGCTCGAGAATACGGCGAAGAGGTATGACGAGCTGCAACGCTCGATGGTCGCGCTGGCCGTTACCGCGAGATCGACGGACGGCAGCGTCGAAGTGACCGTGGACAGCAACGGGGTGCCCAGCGCGATCACCCTGGCCGAATCCACTCGGGGAAGGGATCCCGTGGTGGTGTCGGCCGCCATCATGGAATGTATGCGGAGTGCGCAGGCGAAACTTCGCCGGCAGGTCACGAATCTCGTGAGCGACGTGGTCGGGAACGATGCGCCTGCTGTCGACATGATCAGTCGATACGAGCAACGGTTCCCTGATCCGGAGCCGATCGGTACGGCGGAACAGGACCTCGAGGCGCCGAATTCCTTTGCACCGGAACATGCCTCGCGGCCACCAGCCGGGGAAATCGCCTATCCGCCGCCGCCGAGTCCCGCGCAGCCGTGGAGCCGAAAGCCGAACCGCGAAACGGTCGTCGCGCCGGATGAGCCCGACGAGGACGAGCGGTACTACAGCCGGAAGTCGTGGCTGGTCTGATCATGGGGAGTCCTGCTGATTTTTCGATTGATCCGGATGAAGTCCGCGCGCATGCGACCAAGATGACGAACCTGATGTCGAAGATGACCGCGGCTTTGGAAGCCGCCACCTATCTCGGCTCCGCCGATGACGGGTTCGGTGAGATACCTCGACCGTTCGTCGAATGGATATACGACGACGATCACGAGACGGCGATCGCCGCGATTCGGAAGTTGGCCGAATCGGTGTCGGTACTGCCCGGCAAGCTCGAGACTGTGGCGTCGGCGGTCGAAGACGTGGACGGAAAGTTCCGTGCGAGCTTGGATGGACTGAAAGCTGGGATCGCTGCATCGAACGGGGGTCGGTAGCAGTGGTCGGTTTCGATGACCCGAAGGCGCCTGAGAACGGGCTGCTCGCGAGTGGCGTGGACTCCAACCAGGCGTATTACCAGGAGGATGTGTCACTTCTTTCCAACGTCGGTCTCAACGGTGACCAGAAGACAGGCACCCCTGGGATTTTGAAGGGCACGATCGCCGGCGACGCGTGGGATGTGTACGGCAACTTCGCGTCGGGGCAAGTCGACGCCGCCATGCTCGGCATGCTCGGATTGGCGGGCAGTGTCATGGAAGTCGCCTACAAGGTGTTGGATCCGTTTGCCTTCATCGGTAGCCAGGTCGCGAAATGGATACTCGACCACGTGGAGTTCATGCGGAAGGGCTTGGACGAGTTGGCCGGCAACCCGGACATCGTCGAGGCATATGGAAAGTCTTGGACGAAGATCTCCACCGAATTGACGGCCGTTGCCGCCGACTGGAAGTCCAGCGTAGAGCAGGATATCGACGATTGGCAGGGTGCTTCCGGTCAGCAGTATCGGGTCAGTGCCTCCAGTCTCATCGATCAAATCGATGCCGCTAGTGGCATCGCGGCCACGATGGGCAAGTCGATGGAGTCGGTGTCGAAGGCAGTCGACGCTGTTCGCACTCTGGTCCGCGACCTGCTCGCCAACTTGGTCGGCGCGGCGATCGGCTGGACGATCGAACTCATAGCGACGAGCGGTGCGGCGGCCGCGCACGTGATTCCCGCCGCACTGCGCCGAATAGCCCGGGACAGTCTTTCCTACGCAGACATGCTGAACGATCTGAAGAAGATCTTCACCGACATCAAGACTCTGATGGAGCCGATCGGCAAGGTCGGCGCGATCCTGACCGGTGGTTCCGGTCTCAATCAGGAGCAGCCGCAGTCCGCGTGATGTCGCACGACTCGAAGGTCGTCCGGTCGGATTCCCGCTGAGCTGGACTACTTCCGGATCAGCTTGGCGACTGTGCCGAGGGAGAGTTTGGGGGCTTCCTCCTCGACCACCGCGGTCGGGTCGACGACCTTGGTGTGGGGGAGGGCGGCTTCGGGGTCGGCGAAGGGGGCGTAGGTCTTGTCGCCGAGGAGGGTGGACAGGAGGTAGCCGGTGAGGAGGGCTCGGGTGGTCTTCTCGGTCTTGTGTTCGTAGCGGCCCGCGCCGAGGGCGGCGAAGAGGCGGCGGCCCTCGATGATGCCGTTGTGGGAGGCGCCGTCGATGGTGCGCAGGAGGGAGGGGCCGGCCCAGGCGGTGGCGAGAGCGCGGGCGTTGGAGTTGACCGAGTCGAGGTCGGTGGCGCCGGCCAGGATCAGGCCGGGCGTGTCGATATCGGGGGCGATGTTCTCCGCGGCCGGGGAGGTGGGGGCGGGGAACAGGGCGGCGACGGCGGCGACGCGGCGCTGGGCGGCCGCGATGACGGCCGCGCCAGCGCCCATGCCGTGGCCCGCCAAGGCGAGGCGGTCGGGGTGGACGCTGATGGTGCCGTCACCGAGGCGCACCTTGCTGACGATGTCGAGCGTGGTGAGCAGGTCGGTGCCGAGGTCCAGGTGTGACGGGATCGGGCCGCGTTCGGTGTCGGGCGCGGCGACGACGAAGCCCCACGAGGCGACGTGCTCGAGCAGGCTCTTGTAGTTCTCGGCGCTGGTCAGCCAGCCGTGCGCGAACGCGACGGCGGGCAGGCTCAGCCCGGATTCGGGGGTGTACACCACACCCGGCTGGCCCGCGATGCCCAGATTTCCGCGCAACACCCGGTGGGGGCCACGCGCGGACAGGGTGCTCAGGAGCGACTTCACAGACACCGACACGGCGAGAAGGGTATCCGATCAGTAGGGTGGGGGACCATGTGCGGAATCGTGGGCTACGTCGGGTACCGGGACGCGCTCGGCGTTGTCGTCGACGCGTTGCGACGCATGGAGTATCGCGGATACGACTCCGCGGGCGTCGCGATTCTCGACGGAAACGGGTCGATCGCGGTCGAACGCAAGGCGGGCAAGCTGGCCAATCTGGAGGCCGAGCTGGCCGAAGCCGGGGCCGAGCGGTTCGCGGGCACCAGCGGCATGGGCCACACCCGGTGGGCGACGCACGGCGCGCCGACCGACCGCAACGCGCATCCGCACCGGGACGCCTCCGGCAAGCTCGCCGTGGTCCACAACGGCATCATCGAGAACTTCGCACCGCTGCGCCGCGAGTTGGAGAACGCGGGCATCGAGCTGCTCAGCGACACCGACACCGAGGTCGCGGTGCACCTGGTGGCGCGCGCCTACGCCGAGGGCCCCACCGCGGGCGATTTCACCGCGAGCGCGCTGGCCGTCCTGCAGCGCCTCGAGGGCGCGTTCACGCTGGTCTTCACCCATGCCGATCACCCGGGCACGATTGTTGCCGCCCGGCAGTCGACGCCGCTGGTCGTCGGGGTCGGGCAGGGCGAGATGTTCATCGCCTCCGATGTCACCGCGTTCATCGAGCACACCCGCGAGGCGGTCGAGCTCGGGCAGAACCAGGCCGTGGTGATCACCGCCGACAGCTACACCGTCACCGACTTCGCCGGCAACACCGAGGGCGTGACGACCAGGCCGTTCACCATCGACTGGGATCTGGCCGCCGCCGAGAAGGGCGGCCACGACTACTTCATGCTCAAGGAGATCGAGGAGCAGCCGACCGCGGTCGCCGACACCCTGATCGGGCATTTCGTCGTCGACGAGAACGGCGGCCGGATCGTCTTGGACGAGCAGCGCCTCGCCGATCAGGAACTGCGTGAGTTCGACAAGGTGTTCGTCGTCGCGTGTGGCAGCTCCTACCACGCGGGCCTGCTGGCCAAGTACGCGATCGAGCACTGGACCCGGGTGCCGGTGGAGGTCGAGCTGGCCAGTGAGTTCCGCTATCGCGACCCGGTCCTGGACCGGTCGACGCTGGTGGTGGCGATCTCGCAGTCCGGCGAGACGGCCGACACGCTCGAGGCGGTGCGCCACGCCAAGGAGCAGAAGGCGCGCGTGCTCGCCATCTGCAACACCAACGGCGCGCAGATCCCGCGCGAGTCGGACGCGGTGATCTACACCAGGACCGGGCCGGAGATCGGTGTCGCCTCGACCAAGGCGTTCCTGGCGCAGGTGGCGGCCAACTACCTGGTCGGCCTGGCCCTGGCGCAGGCCCGTGGCGTGAAGTACCCCGACGAGGTCGCTCGCGAGTTCGCCGAGCTCGAGGCCATGCCGAAGCTGATCGCGCGGGTGCTCGAGACCGGTGCGCAGGTGCGGGCCATCGCGCGCGAACTGGCGCACGTGCCGACGGTGCTGTTCCTCGGCCGCCACGTCGGGTACCCGGTGGCGCTGGAGGGCGCGCTCAAGCTCAAGGAACTCGCGTACATGCACGCCGAGGGCTTCGCCGCCGGTGAGCTCAAGCACGGACCGATCGCGCTGATCGAGGACGGTCTGCCGGTCATCGTGGTGATGCCCTCGCCCAAGGGGCGCCCGGTGCTGCACTCGAAGCTGCTGAGCAATATCCGTGAGATCCAGGCGCGCGGCGCCCGGACCATCGTGATCGCCGAGGAGGGCGACGACACGGTGCGGCCGTTCGCCGACGACCTGATCGAGATCCCGGCCGCGCCGACGCTGTACCAGCCGCTGCTGTCGACGGTGCCGCTGCAGATCTTCGCCGCCGAGGTGGCGCAGGCGCGTGGCTACGACGTGGACAAGCCGCGCAACCTGGCCAAGTCGGTCACCGTCGAATAGATCGACTCCGCCCAACTCCGTCCCCGCCCGCCCCGACCTCGGGGAAGGGCAGGCCGGCGAAGTCGACCTGAGCGCACCAGCGCTCCGACAACTCGGCCCCGCACGCCCGACCCTTGGGGAGGGCAGGCCGACGCAGTCGGCCGTCGGCGGCCGTCCCGCCGGTCAGGCGCCGTGGCGCAAGCGACGAAGGAGCAAGCCACGGCGCCTGACCGGCGGGATACAAGGGGCCGCCGACCTCGAGCGCGCCAGCGCTCCTAAGACACCGTGATGGTCCCGCGCATGTCCGGGTGCAGACTGCACAGGTAGCGGTAGGTGCCGGGCTGGGTGAAGGTGTAGGACCATTCGCCCTTGTCGATGATCGGGCTGTTGATGCCCATCGCCTTGTCGCCGATGCCCTGCACGTTGTGCGGGGCCTTGTCGGAGAACTTCCAGGTGACGGTCTCGCCGACCTTGATGGTGGCGTCGGCGGGGGAGTACTTCATCCCGGAGACGTCGACCGTGAGGTTGGTCGGCTTGTGCTCGGTCTGGGTGGTCGTGGTGGTGACCGGACGCGGCTTGCGGGTAGTGGTGGAGGCGGCGTTCCCGGAGTCGCCGGAACAACCGGCGATCAACAGGGTGGCGGCCACGACGAATCCGGCGACAACCCGGGTGGATGCGGCGCGGTGACGAACCATCGACATGGGTCTGGAGCGTAGTCTGCGAACGATCGCGGACCTGTCGTGGGCCGCGCGGGCGGCCGGGAGGCGACGATGACGGATCGGCGTGGCTACTTCACCGCCGACCAGGTCAGGGCGGCCGAGGCGGAGCTGTTCACCCGCGTGCCCGCGGGGATGCCGATGCGCCGGGCCGCGTACGGGCTGGCCAACGTGGTGGCCGATGAATTGCGTTCCTGGACCGGCGGTGTCGCGGGCCGGGCGGTGGGGCTGCTGGTCGGGTCGGGCGACAACGGTGGCGACGCGCTGTGGGCGGGGTCGATGCTGGCGCGCCGCGGGGTGGCGGTGCGCGCGGTGCTGCTGAGTCCCGAACGCGCGCATCCGGCGGGGTTGGCGGCGCTGCGGAAGGCGGGCGGGCGGGTGGTCGACCGGCTCGACGCGGTGGATCTGGTGATCGACGGGATCGTGGGGATCTCCGGTCGGGGACCGTTGCGCCCGGCGGCCGCGGAACTGGTGGCGGCCGTGGACGTTCCGATCGTCGCGGTCGATCTGCCCAGCGGCGTTGACGTGGACACCGGCGCGGTGGACGGTCCCGCGGTCCGCGCCGAGGTGACGGTGGCGTTCGGGGCCTACAAGCCGGTGCACGCGCTGGCCGCGCCGTATTGCGGACGAATCGTGCTGGTGCCGATCGGTTTGCGGCTGCCCGAACCCGACCTCGCCCAGCTCGCGGCCGCGGCGATCGGAGCGGACTGGCCGATCCCCGGCGCGACGGACGACAAGTACAGCCAGGGCGTGGTGGGGGTGTGCGCGGGCAGCGCGAAGTATCCGGGAGCCGGGGTGCTGAGCACCGGCGCGGCGGTGGCGGCGACCTCGGGCCTGGTGCGCTACGTCGGCGACGACACCGAGGTGCTGGAGAAGTTCCCCGAAGTCATTGCCAGCCACACGATCTCGGGCACGGGGCGGGTCCAGGCGTGGGTGTTCGGTCCCGGCGCGGGGACCGACCTCGCGGCCAGGGACCGGCTCGCGCAGGTGCTGGCCACCGAGCTGCCGGTGCTCGTCGACGCCGACGGGCTCACCCTGCTCGCCGCCGAACCCGCCCTGGTGCGGGGCCGCACCGCACCGACGGTGCTGACGCCGCACGCGGGTGAGTTCGCCCGGCTCACCGGTGCCGAACCCGGTCCGGATCGGGTGGAGGCGGTGCGCGCGCTCGCCGACGAGTGGCAGGTGACCGTGCTGCTGAAGGGCCGCGCGACGATCATCGCGACGCCGGGGGAGCCGACGCTGGTCAGCGATGCCGGTGGTTCGTGGGCCGCGACGGCGGGCTCGGGTGACGTGCTGTCCGGACTGCTCGGCGCGCTGTTGGCGGCGGGTCGCCCGCCCGCGTGGTCGGCCGCGGCCGCCGCTCGCGTGCACGCCTTGGCCGCCAACCTCGCCGCATACGACGGCGAGCCGGCGGCCGCGCCGATCTCCGCCTCGCCGCTGTTGCGGCACATCCGCCCGGCTATCCGCGTGCTGCGGGAACTCGCGGGCGAATGACCACACGACCCAGGCGAGAATTCCGAGACGACCGCGAACCTGCCCCCTCGCGTGTGGACGGGGAGTGCGCGTGGTCGGCCGCCGCGGGGTGAGGTAGGCAGCCCAGCTGCCACGAATCCGGCGGGTCCTGGCAGGATCGAAGCCGTGAATGCGCAAGTGGAGACTGTCATCGACCTGGATGCCATCGCCCACAACGTGCGTGTGCTGCGCGAGTTCGCGCAGGGCGCCGGGGTGATGGCGGTGGTCAAGGCCGACGGCTACAACCACGGCGCGGTCGAGGTCGGCCGCACGGCGCTGGCGGCGGGAGCCACCGAGCTGGGGGTCACGACCGTCGCCGAGGCGCTGGCCCTGCGCGCCGCCGGGATCACCGCGCCGATCCTGTGCTGGCTCAACACCATCGATGCCGATTTCGGCGCCGCGATCGCGGCCGATGTCGAGATCGGGGTGTCCTCGCTCACGCAGTTGCGGGCCGTCGAGCGGGCCGCGCGCGCGAGCGGCCGGACCGCCACCGTGACGCTCAAGGTCGACACCGGCTTGAACCGCAACGGGGTCTCGGTCGCCGAGTATCCGCAGGTTCTGCGGGCACTGCGCGTCCTCGTCGACGAGCAGGTCGTTCGGTTCCGGGCGATCTTCTCCCACCTCGCGCACTCCGACGAACCGGAGCATCCGATGCTCGACCGGCAGCGGGAACGCTTCGTGGAGGCGATCGCGCAGGCCAAGGAGCAGGGGCTGGAACCCGAGCAGGTGCACCTGGCCAACTCCGCGGCCACGCTGACCCGCCCCGACCTGCACTTCGACGTGGTGCGCCCGGGCATCGCGGTGTACGGGCTGTCGCCGATCCCGGAGCTCGGCGACTTCGGGCTGCGGCCCGCGATGACGTTGCAAGCCGAGGTCACCCTGGTGAAGCGGGTGGCCGCGGGGGAGGGCGTGTCCTACGGGCACCGCTGGATCGCGCCGCGCGACACGACGGTCGCGCTGGTGCCCGCCGGGTACGCCGACGGTGTATTCCGCTCGCTGAGTGGGCGTTTCGAGGTGTGGCTGGGCGGGTCCCGGCACCGTAATGTCGGGCGGGTGTGCATGGACCAGTTCATGGTCGACCTCGGCGACAACCCGGGCGGCGTGCGGGAGGGTGATCGGGCGGTGCTCTTCGGCGGCGGCGCCGGGCATCCGCACGCGCTCGACTGGGCCAGGCTGCTCGACACCATCGACTACGAGGTGGTCTGCTCGCCGCGCGGCCGGGCCGTGCGCCGCTACGTGGGGACCGGCCGATGACGCGGGGCAGGGTGATCCTGCGCGGCGGCCTGGCGACCGCGAGCCTGCTCGGCGCGCTCGCCGTCGCGCACACGCTGCGCCGGATCGGCGCGCGCGTGCTGTGGCCCGCCGAACGCGACGAGTACCGCGACGAGAACTTCGCCCTGATCGACGAGGACGAGCCGGGGTCGGTGATCGCCGACGACGGTGTGTCGCTGGCCACCCGCACCTACGGTGACGAGTCCGCCGAGGTGACCGTCGTGTTCGTGCACGGCTTCTGCAACAGCATGGAGTCCTTCCACTTCCAGCGCCGCGATCTCGCGCGCGCCTGGGGTCCGCGGGTCCGGATGGTCTTCTTCGACCAGCGCGGGCACGGCCGCTCCGGCACGCCGAGCACCGAGAGCTGCACCGTCGCCCAGCTCGGCCACGATGTCGCCGCCGTGCTGCGCGAGTGCGCGCCGACCGGGCCGGTGGTGCTGGTGGGCCATTCGCTCGGCGGGATGGCCGTGCTCGCGGCCGCGGCGCAGTTTCCCGAACTCTTCGCGGCGCGGGTGCGCGCGGTCGGCCTGTTCTGCACCGCCGCCGCCGAGGTGACCGCGACCGGGCTGCCGCAGCTGCTGCGGCATCCGGCCATCGACGGATTCCGGATGGCGGTGCGTACCGCGCCCGCCGTCGTCCAGGTGAGCCGGACCGCGAGCAAGCAGCTGGTGACGCCGATCCTGCACGTCAGCTCGTTCCACGGTCCGGTGAGCCCGACGCTGTCGCGATTCACCACGATGATGATCGACCGCACCCCGGTCGCGACCATCGAGAAGTTCCTGAAAGCGATTGAGTTGCACGATGAGTCGGCGGCGCTGCCGGTGCTGGCCGAGATGCCGGTGCTGGTCCTGGGCGGCGCGCACGACATGGTGATCCCGTTCCGCAATTCGCGCGCGCTGGCCGCGGCGCTGCCCGGCAGCGAGCTGGTGCGGGTGCGCGAGGCCGCGCACATGCCGCACCTGCAGTACCCCGAGGTGACGCTGGACGCGCTCGATCGGCTGCTGGCCGCCGCCGGCTTCGGCGACGCGCGGAGTGGGGAGGCCGTCGGTGGCTGAGCCACAGCAGCGTGTCCTCGCCACGGTCGAGGACACCGAGGCGTTCGGCCGGGAGCTGGCCGCGACCCTGCGCGCCGGCGACCTGGTGGTGCTCGACGGTCCGCTCGGCGCCGGAAAAACGGCGCTGACCAGGGGAATCGCGGCGGGTCTCGGCGTGGCTGGCCGGGTCAGCTCGCCGACCTTCATCATCGCGCGGGCGCACAAGGCGGGGCAGCGGCCCGACGGCACGCCCGGCGTCGCGCTGGTGCACGTGGACGCCTACCGCCTCGCGGGCGACCTGGACGAACTCGACGCTCTCGACCTCGACACCGACTTACATCACGCCGTCGTGGTGGTGGAGTGGGGCAAGGGTGTCGTCGAACACCTCACCGAGCGGCATCTGCGGGTGCAACTCGCCCGGGAACCGGAATCCGATGTGCGCACGGCCATCTGGGAGTGGATCGAATAACCCGTGGATCGGCGGGCACCGGTGCGCGCCGGGCGCGGAAACCACCCGGTATTGTTGAGACAATCATGCTCGTACTAGCAGTCGACACCGCGACACCCGCCGTTACAGCGGGATTGGTGCATCTGTCACCTGCCGCCGACGCGGACGCCCGGCCCGCCGTGGCGACGCTCGCTGCCCGCGTGAAGGTCGACGCCCGCGCCCACGCCGAAGTGCTCACCCCGCAGATCCTGGAATGCCTCACCGAGGCCGGGGTGCGCCGCGACGAGCTCGACGCGCTCGTCGTCGGGATCGGGCCGGGCCCGTTCACCGGGCTGCGCGTCGGGATGGCCACCGCCGCCGCCTTCGGTGACGCGCTGGGGCTGCCCGTGTACGGGGTGTGCAGCCTCGATGCCATCGCCGCCGAGGCCGAGGCCACGGGCGAGCAGCGCGACATCGGCGAACTGCTGGTGGTGACCGACGCGCGCAGGCGCGAGGTCTACTGGGCCCGCTACCTGAACGGGACGCGCAGCGCCGGACCCGAGGTGTGCAAGCCCGCCGAGGTCCCGCTCGGCGACGCCGCCGCGATCGCGGGCTCGGCCGCCCACGTCGACTACTTCGATCTGCCGGTGCTGCCGAGCGAGACGCCCTCGCCCGCCGGGCTGGTGACCGTCGCCGCGGCCGAGCTGCTGGCCGGTACCGCGCCCGAGCCGCTGGTCCCGCTGTACCTGCGCAGGCCCGACGCCGTGGAGAACAGCTTCCGCACCCTCGACCGGACCGGGGCGTGAGCGCCGTGTCCGACTACCGGATCGCACCGATGACGGTGCACGACATCGACCGCTGCGTCGAGCTCGAGCACCTGCTGTTCCCCGAGGACGACCCCTGGCAGGCGGTGTCGTTCCGGTCCGAGCTGGCCGGCGCGCACAACCGCTACATCACCGCCCGCGACGCGAACGGCGCGATGGTCGGGTACGCGGGCATCGCGCTGCTCGGCGACGCCGCGCATCCCGAAGCCGAGGTGCACACCATCGGCGTCGATCCGGACTGTCATCGCGGCGGCATCGGCACGCTGCTGCTGGAGGCGTTGCTGGCCACCGCCGCCGAACGTGGCGGCCCGGTGTTCCTCGAGGTCCGCACCGACAACGCGCCCGCGATCGCGCTCTACGCCAAGCACGGTTTCCACATCATCGGGCTGCGCAAGAACTACTACCACCCCAGCGGCGCCGACGCGTACACGATGCGCAGGCCCGAACTCACCGTGGCGGCCGACGAATGGGCCGCGCGCGGCAGGCAGGACGAGGTGCTGTCGTGATCGTCATGGGCATCGAAAGCTCGTGCGACGAAACGGGTGTCGGCATCGTCCGGCGCCACCCGGATGGTTCGCTGGAACTGCTCGCCGACGAGGTGGCCTCCAGCGTCGACCAGCACGCGCGCTTCGGCGGCGTGGTCCCCGAGATCGCCTCGCGCGCGCATCTCGAGGCGATCGTGCCCGCCATGCGCCGGGCGCTGGCCGCCGCGGGCATCAGCAAGCCCGACGCGCTCGCCGTTACCATCGGGCCCGGCCTCGCCGGTGCGCTGCTGGTCGGCGTCGCCGCGGCCAAGGCCTACGCGGCCGCCTGGGACGTACCGTTCTACGCGCTCAACCACCTCGGCGGGCACGTCGCGGTGGACACTCTCGAGCACGGTCCGCTGCCGCCCGCAGTGGCGCTGCTCGTCTCCGGCGGGCACACGCACCTGCTGCAGGTCACCGACCTGGGCTCGCCGATCACCGAACTCGGCAGCACGGTCGACGACGCCGCGGGTGAGGCCTTCGACAAGGTCGCCCGCCTGCTCGGCCTCGGCTACCCGGGCGGTCCCTACCTCGACGCGGCGGCCAAGGACGGCGACCCGCGCGCGATCGCGTTCCCGCGCGGCATGACCGGTCCGCGCGATGCCCGCTACGACTTCTCCTTCTCCGGCCTCAAGACCGCGGTAGCCCGCTATGTCGAGGCCGCGCAGCGCCAGGGCATCGGCCCCGACCAGCTGCCGATCCCGGATATCGCCGCGTCCTTCCAGGAGGCGGTGGCCGATGTGCTGACGATGAAGGCCGTGCGCGCCGCGACCGATGTCGGCGTGGATACGATCGTGCTCGGCGGCGGTGCCACCGCGAATTCGCGGATTCGTTCGCTGGCCGAGGAACGCTGCGCGGCAGCGGGATTGACCCTGCGGGTGCCCAAGCCTCGGCTGTGCACCGACAACGGGGTGATGATCGCGGCGCTCGGTGCGCACGTGATCGCGGCGGGCGCGCAGCCCGCGGAATTGACGGTCGCCACCGATCCGGGTCTGCCGGTGTCGGTGAGCGCTCTGCGCGGCTAGTCGATCAGCTGCAGTGGCGCGCTCTCCGGGGTACTCGCGGCGGGCGGCACCGGGAGCAGGCCCTGGGCGGGCCGCTGGGACGGTGAGGTGTTCGGCGTCGACGGTCGCTGCTGCTGGCCACCCGAGGACCCACTGTCGATCGGGCCGAGCGGCGACTCCGGGTAGGGGATCTGCGGCAGATTCGGATCCGGGCGCAGCGTGGGCGCCGTCGTCGACGACGGCGGCGCCATCTGGCTCGGGGGCGACGACGGCGGCGTGGTCGACGGCGTGGTCGGGGCCGGGGTCGTCGTGACTTCGGTGGTGGGCGGCGCGTTGGTGACGCCGGTGCGGTCGGTGCTCTCGCGATTCTGGGGTGTCGGTGCCTGCTGCGGCACCACGGGTAACGGCGGTTGCCGCACGGTGCTGCTGGTTCCCGCGGGGGTGACATCGGCGGGGTCGGGCGAGACCGCCTGCACGCCGTAGCCGATCACCAGGCCGACCACGACGACCGCGCCGGCCAGCGTCCCGGCGACCTTGGCGAAGGTGCCGCTCGGGGCGTCGCCCAGCGCGGCCACCTGGAGGGCCGAGGGTGCCGCCGCGTCGGCGACGAGCGCGGCGCCCTTGGCGATCACGGCCTCCGGATCGGGCACGGTGAGGACCGGGACGTCCAGCCTGCCGTGCAGCGTCTCCACGACGGCGGGGATGTTGGCGCAGCCGCCGATCACCGCGACCGCCTCGGGGTACTTCGGCGCGCGGGTGAAGACCGAACCGGTGAACAGCGCGATATTGCGCAGCAGCCCACCGATGAGCTCCTCGAAATCGGAGCGGGTGAGCTTGAGCGGCTGCCCGGCGACGTGGTCGATGGTGACCGCGGGCGCGATCGACAGGTGCTCCTTGGCCGCCCGGCCCCGGTTGGTCAGGGTGCCGCGGTTGGGCCTGGTGCCCCGGCGGGCGTAGTGCAGGTCGACGAGGTGGTGGTAGATCAGCTCGTCGATGGCGTTGCCGCTGAGCGTGGGCGTGCGTTCGGTGTGCAGGATCGTGCCGTCGGCGTAGTCGACGACGGTGACGGTGAGTCCGGTGGCGCCGAGGTCGACCACGGCGACGGTGGCGTAGCGGCCGAGCAGGCCGGTGTCGCGTAAGTAGGTCATCGCCGCGGTGCCCTCGGGCACCAGCCGCAGATCCCGGTGCCGGGTGGTGGCGGCCCGGATGGCCTGGGCCTGCTCCTTGTTCCGGTAGGCGACGGCGACGCTGGTCGGTGGGCGCGATCGGGCCGACTCGGCCCTGCGGTGCGCGCCGGTGGAATAACGCCCGAGCGGTTCGCCCGCCATGGCGGCGCCCTGGGTGACGGGCAGCTGGGTGGTCATCAGCTCGATCGAGGACGACACGAGATCGCCGAGATCGGAATGGGCCGCGTCGGCGGAGACGACGCGGTAATCGAAGCTCTGCTCACCGGCCGGACCGGTGGCGACCAGCGCTGAGCACACCACCTCGTTACCTGCGGAGATGCCGAGGGATGTTCGCATGTTCACCTCCCTTCGAGCGGATGGTTCTGTGATGCCGACCATCTCGAATGGAACGCTATACATATCCTTTCACAGCCTGTTATGCGAACGTTACAGATTGTGGCAAGCGATGTGAAGATCACTGGCCAGTGTGGGCGTGTCGAAAATGCGACATTGGCAGAACCCGGCCTTGAGCGCTGGCACTCTCACGTATAGAGTGCTAGTCGGCACTGTGTAGCTGTGCTTGTGCCAGTCGACTACTGGGCTTCGGGTCCCGGCACCCGCGACGACGGGGCTGACGCGCAGGGTCGCATGCAGACCGAAACCCGGTCCGGGGCAACAGTTCCGGACGACCGAATTCCCCTGAAAGTGGAGGGCTCAACGTGGCGAGCGTGAACATCAAGCCGCTCGAGGACAAGATCCTCGTCCAGGCCAACGAGGCCGAGACGACGACGGCCTCCGGCCTGGTCATCCCGGACACGGCCAAGGAGAAGCCGCAGGAGGGCACCGTCATCGCCGTCGGCGAGGGCCGGATCACCGACAAGGGTGACCGCATCCCCGTCGACGTCAAGGAAGGCGACGTCGTCATCTACAGCAAGTACGGCGGCACCGAGATCAAGTACCAGGGTGGCGAGTACCTCATCCTGTCGGCGCGCGACATCCTGGCCGTCGTCACCAAGTAGGCCAACGCCGCATTCGCGTTCCGCCCCGGCGTCGTCCAGCGACCCGGGGCGGATTGCGTTCTCACTCGCGGCATGAGCGACGGACCCGGAGGCGGCAGCTCGCGTCACCACGTAGGGGCCCGGGAGTGCCGCCATTCAACACAGGAGCTGAATCCTTTATGGCAAAGCAGATCGAGTTCGACGAGAAGGCTCGCCGGGCTCTGGAACGCGGTGTCGACAAGCTCGCCGACGCCGTCAAGGTGACCCTCGGTCCCCGTGGCCGCCACGTCGTGCTGGCCAAGGCCTTCGGTGGCCCGACCGTCACCAACGACGGTGTCACCATCGCGCGGGACATCGACCTCGAGGACCCCTTCGAGAACCTCGGCGCGCAGCTCGTCAAGAGCGTCGCCACCAAGACCAACGACGTCGCCGGTGACGGCACCACGACCGCGACCGTGCTGGCCCAGGCCTTCGTGCGCGCGGGCCTGAAGAACGTCGCCGCGGGTGCCAACCCGATCTCCCTCGGCCAGGGCATCGCGCTGGCCGCCGACAAGGTGTCGGAGGTGCTGCTGGCCGCGGCCACCCCGGTCTCCGGCGAGCAGGCCATCGCCCAGGTCGCCACCGTCTCCTCGCGGGACGAGGAGATCGGCGCGATGGTCGGCAAGGCGCTGACCACCGTCGGCAAGGACGGCGTGGTGACGGTCGAGGAGTCCTCGACCACCCAGACCGAGCTCGTGATCACCGAGGGTGTGGCGTTCGACAAGGGCTACCTCTCGCCCTACTTCGTGACCGACCCCGAGACCCAGCAGGCCGTGCTGGAGGACACCTACGTCCTGCTGCACCGCGACAAGATCAGCTCGCTGCCCGACCTGCTGCCGCTGCTCGAGAAGATCGCCGAGTCCGGCAAGTCGGTGCTGATCATCGCCGAGGACATCGAGGGCGAGGCGCTGTCCACCCTGGTGGTCAACTCGATCCGCAAGACCCTCAAGGCCGTCGCGGTCAAGGCGCCGTTCTTCGGTGACCGCCGCAAGGCGTTCCTCGACGACCTGGCCGTCGTCACCGGTGGCACCGTGATCAACCCCGATCTGGGCGTCACCCTGCGCGAGGCCACCATCGAGCAGCTCGGTCAGGCGCGTCGCATCGTCGTGACCAAGGACGAGACTGTCCTGATCGACGGCGCGGGCACCGAGGCCGACATCGCGGCCCGCAGCGCGCAGCTGCGTCGCGAGATCGAGGCCACCGATTCCGACTGGGATCGCGAGAAGCTCGAGGAGCGTCTGGCGAAGCTGGCCGGCGGCGTCGCGGTGATCCGCGTCGGCGCGGCCACCGAGACCGCGCTCAAGGAGCGCAAGTACCGCGTCGACGACGCGGTCGCGGCGGCCAAGGCCGCGGTCGAGGAGGGCATCGTCGCCGGTGGCGGTACCGCACTCGTGCAGGCCGCGACCGCGCTGATCGAGCTGCGCGACTCGCTGACCGGTGACCAGCGCGTCGGCGTCGAGGTCGTCCGCAAGGGCCTCGAGGCGCCGCTGTTCTGGATCGCCACCAACGCCGGTGTCGACGGCGCGGTCGTCGTCAGCAAGGTCGCCGAGGGCAAGGAGGGCTTCAACGCCGCCACCCTGACCTACGGTGACCTGCTCACCGACGGTGTCGTCGACCCGGTCAAGGTGACCCGCTCCGCCGTGGTGAACGCCGCCTCGGTCGCGCGGATGATCCTGACCACCGAGAGCGCCATCGTGGAGAAGCCGGCCGAGGAGGCCGACGACCACGGGCATCACGGCCACGCGCACTGACCCGCGGCACGACGAAGGCCCCTGGACCGCACTGCGGTTCGGGGGCCTTTCGTTTTCGCGCTAGCTGGCTACCGGGGGCTCTTCGGCGTCGAGCGCGGCCAGCAGGCGCGCACGCAGGGAGGGGGGAGGTGGTGTCGGGGTACTCGCAGCGAGTTCGGCGAGGACCGTGCGGGTAGCGCGGATCTCGTGCAGGAACTCGGTACAGAGGACGGGGTCTTCGGTATCGATGATGGTCTGGATCGCGTGATGGTCTTCGTCGTCGATCAATCCGAGCGCGACGGTGTGCGCGAGATCGATCTGGGCTTCGTTCATCTCACGTCACCCCCAAACTTTTCTTCAGTCGTGTCAGTCCGTCCCGAATACGGGACTTGACGGTCGGTAGTCCGATGCCGAGGTGCTGAGCTACCTCCGCATAGGTGCGCCCGCCGTAGTAGGCGAGCGAGATCGCCTCGCGCTGCGTCTCGGTCAAAGTCGAGAGCCCGCGCTGGACGGCCTGTTGTTCGAGTCTGCGTTCCACCTCCTCCGTGACCTCGTCGAATTCGTTGCCGAGAACCCGTATCCCGTACGCGACCTCGCGCTGGGTGTGGGCTTGCTCGGCACGAACCCGGTCGACCGCCCGTCGGTGCGCCAACGTCATCAGCCAGGTCACCGCCGACCCCTTGGCGGGGTCGAAACTCGTTGCGGTGCGCCAGATCTGGAGATAGACCTCTTGCGTGGTCTCCTCCGCGTATCCCGGGTCGTGGAGGACCCGCAGGATCAGGCCGAAGACGCGCGCAGACGTCCGGTCGTACAGTTCGGCAAAGGCTTGCTGGTCGGACAGGCCGCATCGTTCCAACAGTGCAGCTAGCTCGACTCCTTCGGCCGCGCGTGCGGTAACCGCAGAATCCACGCTCGGTGGGAAGGCTTCGCTTCGGAACCCATTCTGTGTCATCGGTCACGAATGTAGCCCGCGGCTATGACCTCCCTCCGCCCGGGGGTGCCTTGTTCGGGTGCCAGCTGTTTGCTAGAGATTCGGCACGCCACGCCGGGCGGATGGGAGTTGATTTGCCGAAGTATCTAGACGGCCATGCGGCGCCGGTTGCGGCGCGCGTGCATCTCGCGTTCGGTCTCCGACATCCCGCCCCAGATGCCGTACGGCTCGCTCACCTTGAGCGCGTGGGTACGGCACTGCATCAGCACGGGGCAGGCCCGGCAGATCTCTTTGGCGCGCATCTCGCGCGCGGTGCGGGCACGGCCACGTTCGCCGTCGGGATGGAAGAAGACGGCGGAGTCCTGGCCGCGGCACGAACCGCGCATCTGCCAATCCCAGACATCGGCGTTCGGGCCGGGGAGGTGGGTGGGCATGGGCATGGTGAACTCCTTGTGGTGCGAGCTCGTCAGCGTTGTCGAGCGACGTGGTGCGGCAGGTCTTCGCGCCACCTCGCGCGGAGGTGGCCGGCTCGACGGTGCCTGACGGTGCCGAAGGTGGTCGCTGCAATTTCGCGCGGCGCCGACCCCGGCGATGAGCTACGTTAGGTGCACGCGGGAATTTCCGTCAATAGTTCGACGCATTGGTACCGCAAATCCGCAACGCTGAAATTTAACCTGCGCACTGTTTACATTTCATGCTCGACCCGTCCATACTGTTCGGTTGGCTATGGATGGGTCGCCGCGCGGTGCTCGCGGTGTCGGGCGTTTCCCCAGGTCGAGCCAGGCAGGGCCGGTTTCGGCCCGCTGGGCCGCCGGTCGGGCGGGTGTTCCGGGTCACAACGGCCCTCCGCCGTGGACGGGGCGCAGATGGCGTAATCGGGGCGCCGAGGTTAATTGCGCGAAACGCATGTGAATTCGAAACTTTGCGGTAGCGGTGCCGGCGGGCGGAGATTTACCTGATGGCAACATGAGCCACCGGAGGAAAAGCTGATCGGTAGCTGCGCCTGCGTCGTCGTGACATATCACGAGAAGGCCTCGCCGCCGGTGGCGGCTACAGTCTCGGCGTGCAGACAACGGCTTCACCCGCGGATATCGGTTCCGAAATACTCGCTGCGACTGCTTTCGGGCCAACGCCCGGCACGGCCGCTGTGGAGTTGCCGACTCCGGCTACCCCCCTGGACAGGTGGTATCGCGCTGTCGCGCTCGGCGCGCAGGGCCGCTACGCCGCTGCCAGAGCGGAGCTGCTGACGCTCACCCGCGCGCGCATCGATCCGGCGCTGCGCTCGCGCGTCGAGAGCACCCGCGGCTCGCTGCTGCGTCAGCTCGGCGGGCACGCCGCCGCCGCGACCTTCGACGGTCGCGCGGCCACGCTCGCCCTC
>NZ_LPNR01000087.1 GCF_019266065.1 Nocardia sp. MH4
CCGCGCAGGGCGGTGCCCCGCGTCCCGGTGGTCCGCGCCCCAACCCGGGCTCGATGCCGCCGCGTCCCAACCCCGGTGCCATGCCCCAGCGCTCCGCGCGTCCGGGTCCGGCGGCCGGTGGCCGTCCGGGTCGTCCGGGCGGCGCTCCCGGTGGCGGCGCAGGTCGTCCCGGTGGCGGCGGTGGCGGCTACCGCGGTGGCGGTGGCGGTGCCCCCGGTGCAGGTCAGGGTGCCGGTGCACCCGCGGCCGGTGGTTTCCGTGGTCGTCCCGGTGGCGGCGGCGGTCGTCCCGGTGGTCCCGGTGGCCGTGGTGGCGCAGCGGGTGCGTTCGGTCGCCCCGGTGGCGCTCCGCGTCGTGGCCGTAAGTCGAAGCGGGCGAAGCGCGCCGAATACGAGAACATGCAGGCGCCCGCCGTCGGTGGCGTGCGGCTGCCCCGCGGCAACGGCGAGATCATCCGTCTTGCCCGCGGCGCGTCGCTGTCGGACTTCGCCGAGAAGATCGACGCGAACCCGGCTGCCCTCGTGCAGGCGCTGTTCAACCTCGGCGAGATGGTCACCGCGACCCAGTCGGTGAACGACGAGACCCTCGAGCTGCTCGGCAGCGAGATGAACTACGTCGTGCACGTCGTCAGCCCCGAGGACGAAGACCGCGAGCTGCTGGAATCGTTCGATCTCACCTACGGCGAGGACGCCGGCGGCGAGGACGACCTCGAGCAGCGTCCGCCGGTCGTGACCGTCATGGGTCACGTCGACCACGGTAAGACCCGACTGCTGGACACGATCCGTAAGGCCAACGTCCGTGAGGGCGAGGCCGGTGGCATCACCCAGCACATCGGTGCCTACCAGGTGCTGACCAACCTCAACGACGAAGAGCGCCTGATCACCTTCATCGACACCCCGGGTCACGAGGCGTTCACCGCCATGCGTGCCCGTGGTGCGAAGGCCACCGACATCGCGATCCTCGTGGTCGCGGCCGACGACGGCGTCATGCCGCAGACGGTGGAAGCGATCAACCACGCCCAGGCGGCCGACGTGCCGATCGTGGTGGCGGTCAACAAGATCGACAAGGAAGGCGCGAACCCGGACAAGATCCGGCAGCAGCTGACCGAGTACGGCCTGGTGACCGAGGAATACGGTGGCGACACCATGTTCGTCGACATCTCGGCCAAGCAGGGCACCAACATCGACGCGCTGCTCGAAGCGGTGCTGCTGACCGCGGACGCCTCGCTCGACCTGCGGGCCAACCCGGACATGGACGCCCAGGGTGTCGCCATCGAGGCGCACCTCGACCGCGGCCGTGGCCCGGTGGCCACCGTGCTCATCCAGCGCGGCACGCTGCGCGTCGGCGACTCGATCGTGGCGGGCGACGCCTACGGTCGCGTGCGCCGCATGGTCGACGAGCACGGCGACGACGTCGAGGCGGCCCTGCCGTCGCGGCCCGTCCAGGTCATCGGTTTCACCTCGGTGCCCGGCGCGGGCGACAACCTGCTCGTGGTCGACGAGGACCGGATCGCTCGCCAGATCGCCGACCGCCGCAATGCGCGCAAGCGCAACGCGCTGGCCGCGCGCAGCCGCAAGCGGATCAGCCTGGAAGATCTGGATGCCGCCCTGAAGGAGACTTCGGAGCTCAACCTGATCCTCAAGGGCGACAACTCCGGTACGGTCGAGGCCCTCGAAGAGGCCCTGCTCGGCATCGAGATCGACGACGAGGTGCGCCTGCGCGTCATCGACCGCGGTGTCGGTGGCGTCACCGAGACCAACGTCAACCTGGCGTCGGCCTCGAACGCGATCATCATCGGCTTCAACGTCCGTGCGGAGGGCAAGGCCACCGAGCTGGCCAACCGCGAGGGCGTCGACATCCGGTACTACTCGGTGATCTACCAGGCCATCGACGAGATCGAGAAGGCCCTCAAGGGCATGCTCAAGCCGATCTACGAAGAGGTCGAGCTGGGCCGGGCGGAGATCCGCGCGATCTTCCGTTCGTCGAAGGTCGGCAACATCGCCGGCTGCATGGTCCTGTCGGGTTCGGTCAAGCGCAACGCCAAGGCGCGCCTGATCCGTGACGGCCGGGTCGTCGCCGAGACGATGACCATCTCCTCGCTCAAGCGGGAGAAGGACGACGCCACCGAGGTCCGCGAAGGTTACGAGTGCGGTATGACCGTGACCTACAACGACATCAAGGACGGCGACATCATCGAGGCGTACGAGCTGCGCGAGAAGCCGCGCGACTGATCACGCACACCGTTCCACACGCCGCATCCGAAACCTCGGGTGCGGCGTGTGGTCATGCGGGCAATCCATCCATCTATCAGGAGGTGAGCACCGCTGTACATCGGTGCGCTCGAATTCGATCTACTGCTCGGTGACGTGCACTCGCTCAAGGAGAAGCGGTCGGTGATCCGGCCGATCCTCGCCGAGCTGCAGAAGCGCTTCGCCGTGAACGCCGCAGAGGCCGGCGACCAGGACTTACACCGCCGGGCACTGCTCGGGGTGGCCATGGTCAGCGCGGAAACGGCGCACCTGAACGAGGTGCTCGACAAATGTGAGCGGCACGTCGCCGCCCGTCCGGAGATAGAGTTGCTGGCAGTACGCCGCCGGATCTTCGGACCCGAAGACTAGAGGGAGGTATCGCCATGGTGGATCAAGCCAGGGCACGCCGACTCGCCAAGCGGATTTCCGCGATCGTGGCCACCGCGATCGAGTACGAGATCAAGGATCCGCGGCTGCGGTTCGTCACCGTCACCGATGCCAAGGTGACCGGCGATCTGCGCGAGGCAACGGTGTTCTACACGGTGATGGGCGAGACGCTCGACACCGAACCCGACTACGCGGCCGCCGCCGCCGGTCTGGACGCGGCCAAGGGCGTGCTCCGGTCCAAGGTGGGTGCGGGCACCGGGGTGAAGTTCACCCCGATCCTGTCGTTCACGCTGGACAAGGTGCCCGACGCGGCTCGCGAGATGGAGGAGTTGCTGGCCCGGGCTCGTGCCATCGACGACGAGGTCGCCAAGGTCGCGGCCAACGCCACGCACGCCGGTGAGGCCGACCCGTACAAGTCCGATCGCGACGACGACGGCGACGAGTAGCCCGGCATGAGCGGTCAGCGCCTGGAGGCGGTAGCTCGCGTGACCACGTCGGGCGCCCGCGCATGCCGAACGGGTACCGCATGACCGGCGCCCGTGACGCGACCGTGCCGGCCGCCGCCGTCGCCGCCCTGGCGACGGCGCGGTCGGTGACGGTGCTGTGTCACGTGCAGCCCGATGCCGACACCATCGGCAGCGGGCTGGCGCTGGCGCTGGCCCTGGAACGCAAGGGCGTGCCGGTGGTGGTGTCCTTCGCCGAACCCGCCGACCTGCCCGCCTCGCTGCGGACGCTGCCCGGCGGGCATCTGCTGGTGCCGCCCGCCGAGGTACCGCGCGAGGTCGACCTGCTGGTGGTCGTCGACTGCGGTGCGCGCAGCAGGCTCGGGGTGCTGGCCGACCGGCTGGCCGGAGCGACGACGACGCTGGTCATCGATCATCACCGGGCCAACGACGGATTCGGCACCGTCGACCTGATCGACGAGTCGGCGGCCTCGACCACGGAGCTGGTCACTCGCCTGCTCGACGCGTGGGGCATCCCGATCGACGCCCCCATCGCGCACTGCCTGTTCGCGGGGCTGGTGACCGATACCGGCTCGTTCCGCTGGGCCAGGACCGGCAGTCACGCCATGGCCGAGCGGCTGCTCGCCACCGGGATCGACGGCGCCGAGATCACCCGGGTGCTGCTCGACACCCACCCGTACGCGTGGCTGCCGATGCTGTCGAAGGTGCTGTCCACGGCGGTCGTCGTACCCTCGGCTGCCGGGGTGGGGCTGGTCTACGCGCTGGTGCGGGCCGCCGACACCCACGAGGTGGGCCCCGAAGAGGTGGAGAGCGTCATCGACGTCGTCCGCACCACCGCCGAGGCCGGGATCGCCGCCGTCTTCAAGGAGGCCCGCGGCCAGAACGACCGCTGGACCGTCTCGCTGCGCTCCCGTGATTCCGCGCCCGGCGCCGCCGACGGGGTGGATGTCGCCGCGATCGCGAGCGAGTTCGGCGGCGGTGGACATCGCTTCGCGGCCGGATACACCACCTACGGCAACGCCACCGACGTGGTGCAGGCGCTGGTCACCGTGCTCGGCTGAGCGCGGAACCGTCGCCGGGCGCGTGCTCCGGCCACATCGGGCGGGGCGGTCCGCTCGCGCGAGTTGCCCGGCCGACACCGCGCCGATCAGCCGACGGCGACGGGCTCGCGTCGCAGCCGCAGCACGAGCGGCACTCCCACCATCGTCGCGACGGCGCAGAGTCCGAACGCCGCCGCCGGCCGGTCGACGAGCAGGCCGGTGGCCCCGGCGACGACCAGGCCGCCGAGATTGCCGGTCATCCAGATGAGCCCGGCCGCGGTGCCTTCGGCGACTCCGGTGTGCCGCTCGGTCATGGTGAGCACGATCGGCAGCGCGGGCAGCAGGGTGAGGCCGATCAGCACGAAGGCCAGGAAACCGGTGGCGAGTCCGGGCGCGACGGCGACGAGCAGACAGGCGAGCGCACTGGCCGTGAGGCCCACCATGACCGCGGGCAGTTCGACGCCGCGCCGCAGCACGGTCACCGGCACCACCGCGCATCCGACGACCCCGGCCACGACATTGACCAGCAGCACGACGCTCGCCGCGTCGGCGCTCACCCCGGCCGGTTCGAGCAGTGCCTGACCGTAGGTGGCCAGCGCGACGAAGGTGCCGAACGGGAAGAAGACCGCCGCGCACAGCCGGCGGACATAGGGGTCGCGCAGCGTCACCCGCAGCGCGGCCAGCGG
The DNA here is from genome assembly GCF_019266065.1 of Nocardia sp. MH4. Taxonomy (GTDB): domain Bacteria; phylum Actinomycetota; class Actinomycetes; order Mycobacteriales; family Mycobacteriaceae; genus Nocardia; species Nocardia canadensis. The sequence goes on from NZ_LPNR01000087.1 coordinate 4,827, forward strand.
CTCACCCGCCGGACGCCTCGGCGCCGCGCCCGCCGCGACCGGTCCCGGCCGCAGGACCTCGACGGTGAGCAGCAGCGCGGCCACGCTGGCGAATCCCGCGCCCACGGCGGTCAGCGTCCACAGCTGGTGCTCGGCGGGCAAGATCGCGCCGAGTACGAAGGCCGCGGCCATCCCGGCGAAGGTGCTGGCGGTGCCGACCGCGATTCCGGTCGGACGGTCCTTCTCGGCGAGGTAGTGCCCGGCGACGCCGGTGATCGCGTTGAGCACCAGCGGCTGCGCGATGGCCACAATGGTCTGACCGAGCAGTGCCATGGCGAAGCTGTCGTGCAGCAACCGCAGGTCGGCGCCGATCGCGGTGAGCACAGCGCCCGCGATCAGGGCGGGCCGGAACCAGCGGTCGAGCAGGATGCCCGCCGGGATCGCCAGCACCACGTACAGCAGCGGGAACATGTTGGCCAGCCAGCCGACCGCCGACTCCGACACGCCGAAATGGTCCGCCGCCACCGTGGTGACGGGCGCGTAGTTGAGCCAGACGACCTGGGTCGCCGCGCCCACGAGGGCGAACGCCGTGATCACGCGCCACCGCTGTACAAACGCCATCGTTGCTGTCCTGAGAGATCGGGGCGAACCGGGAGGGTCGCGCAGCGTCCGCCCTGACTGGGCGAGTGACCAGTATTGCCCGAGGTGTCGGGCACCGCGACATTTACCAGGGAATTCCCCGGGGTCGTCCGGTTTCCGCCGCGCGGGTCCGGTTCGGGGCCCGTTCCGCCGGTGGCAGGGTGCTCGTGGCGGCGCCGGGTCGTGGCGTCCGGGTATGCGAGCATCGGTGTCGTGCGCCGGATCGGGCGCCGGCGACGGGGAGGCGGAGTCTGATGTCCACGGTTGGTCCGGACGCCGAGGTGGGGCCGCGACGGATTCTCGGGATCGCGTTGCCGACGCTCGGCGTGCTCGTGGCCGAACCGCTGTACCTGCTGTTCGACATGGCGATCGTCGGCAGGCTCGGGGCGCTGGCTTTGGCCGGGCTCGCGGTCGGCGGGGTCATCGTGGGGTCGGTCAGCACCCAGCTCACCTTCCTGTCGTACGGCACCACCGCGCGGGCGGCGCGCCGGCACGGCTCGGGAGACCGGGCGGGCGCGGTCGCGGAGGGCGTGCAGGCCAGCTGGGTGGGTGCGGCGATCGGTGTGCTCATCCTGGTGGTGGTGCAGCTGGTCGCCGGGCCGTTGTGCGCGGCGATCGCCGGTGGCGGCGAGATCGCCGACGAGGCGCTGCGCTGGGTGCGGATCGCCCTGTTCGGCGTGCCGCTGATCCTGCTGTCGATGGCGGGCAACGGCTGGATGCGGGGGATACAGGATGTGCGCCGCCCGCTGATGTTCGTGGTGGTGGGACTGGCACTGTCGGCCGTGCTGTGCCCGGTACTGGTGTACGGGCTGTTCGGGGCGCCGCGCCTGGAGCTGGCCGGGTCGGCGGTGGCCAATGTGGTCGGCCAGCTCGTGACCGGTGGTCTGTTCGGCTACGCGCTGCTGCGCGAACGGGTCCCGCTGCGCCCGCACCCCGCCGTGATGCGGGCCCAGCTGGTCCTCGGCCGCGATCTCATCGTGCGCAGCCTGTCGTTCCAGGCGTGCTTCATCTCCGCCGCCGCCGTCGCCGCCCGCTTCGGCGCCGCCTCGGTCGCCGCCCACCAGCTGGTCCTGCAACTGTGGAATTTCCTGGCGCTGACGCTGGATTCGCTGGCCATCGCCGCGCAGACGCTCGTCGGTGCGGCGCTCGGCGCGGGCAACGCGCGGGGCGCCGAGGGCATCGCCCGCCGGGTCACGGGCTGGTCGGAGATCTTCGCCCTGGTGCTGGCCGCCGTCTTCGCCGCCGGTGCGGGGGTGATCCCGCTGCTGTTCACCGACGACGCCCAGGTCCTCGAGCGCACGCACGTCATCTGGTGGTTCTTCGTCGCGATGATCCCGGTGGCAGGCGCGGTCTTCGCGCTCGACGGTGTCCTGCTCGGCGCGGGCGACGCCGCGTTCCTGCGCACCGCCACGCTGATCGCCGCCCTGATCGGTTTCCTGCCGCTGATCTGGCTGTCGCTGGTCTTCGACTGGGGTGTCGCGGGCATCTGGTCCGGCCTGGTCGCGTTCATGCTGCTACGCCTGCTGGCCGTCGTGGCCCGCGCCCGCTCCGGCCGCTGGGCACGCGTCGGCGCCGATATCCCGACCGGGGCCGCGTAGGACAGTGGCGCTCGTCACAGCGATGCCCCGGTCGGCGATGTCGCACTACCGTCGGGACGGAGGACTTCGAACCGATGATGGAGGCGAAGTAGTGCGTGGCGTGATGTCCAGGAGTATCGGTCTCCGATCGGCGGTCGTCGCCGCGGTCCTGGTTGCCGGGCTCGGAATCGGGGTTCCCGCAGCGCAAGCCGCACCTGATGGGGCCGGCGCGTTGCTCGGGCACATCGACCAGCCCGCGGGCTGGGGTGACTGGTCCCGCGCGGCGATCGTGGACTATCGCACCGAGGGGCCGACCGGCGGCCTGATCAACGGCGCCGGTCTCGTGCTGCTGCCGAACTCGCCGCCACCGGCCGGCGGCTATCCGGTCGTGGCCTGGGACCACGGCACCAGCGGTCTGGGTCCGCAGTGCGGCATCACGACGAACAAGGCGGTCCACGAGCGGCCGCTGCTGCAATCCTTCCTCGACCGCGGGTGGGCCGTGGTCGCGCCGGACTATCTCGGGCTGTCCGTCGGTTCCGACACCGTGCATCCGTACCTGCACACCCGCACCGAGGCGACGGCGACGATCGACCTGGTCCGGGCCGCCCGCGCGGCGGAGCCGGGACTGTCGGCGACCTGGGCGGTGGTCGGTGGCTCCCAGGGCGGCCACGCGGCGCTGGCCACCGGCAATCTCGCCGACGACTATGCCCCCGAGCTGGACTTCCGCGGCACCGTCGCGCTCGCGCCGGAATCCAATTTCGAGCAGATCCTGTCCCGGCTCGACCCGCGGGTGCCGAATCTGCCGATCGTGGACGAGCTGGTCGGCCCGTTCGCGGGCATCCTCGCCGGGCTGCGCGCCGCCCGCCCCGATCTGGATGTGAACGGCCTGCTCAGCTCGCGCGGCCGGGACGTCGTCGACGCGATCGCCACCAGCTGCGTCGACGATTTCGGCGCGGTGGTCGACGGCGCGTCGATCGGTGCGCTGCTGGCGCGCCCGGTGGATGCCGACGGCATCGGCGCGGCGCTGCGTGACTACATGGTGGTCCCCACGGTGGGCTACCGGCAGCCGATCCTGATCGTCCACGGCGCCGCCGACACGGTGGTCCCGTTGCCGATGACCTACACCCTGCTCGCGCAGATGCGCTCGGCGGGCACCGCCGTGGAGTTCGGCCAGTATCCGGGCGGGCATCCCGAGATCGACGCGCAGGCGCGGCCGCAGGTGCTGTCCTTCGTCGAGGGCCTGTTCCGCTCCTGAACTCGCGCATGTGCGGCAGTCCAAATCCGCGCTGCCGCGCCACGCCTCGTAGAACACGAACACGGCCGCATCGGCGCTGCTGGATCTGCTGGTCGCCGAGGGGCGCTGACGACCGCGTGATCGGATCGGGTGAACCCGCGCAGGCGCCGGTTCGCGGGTGTGCCACTGTGGACAGGTGATTCCGAAGTTGATGGCGGTCAGTGATGTGCACGTCGGGCATCAGGGCAACAAGCCGGTGGTGGAGCAGATCCATCCGGATTCGCCGGAGGACTGGCTGATCGTCGCCGGTGACGTCGGCGAGAAGGCCGACGAGGTCCGCTGGGCGCTGGAGCTGCTGCGCGGCCGGTTCGCGAAGGTCATCTGGGTGCCGGGCAACCACGAGCTCTGGACCACGCCCAAGGACCCGGTGCAGATGCACGGCGCCGCGCGCTACGACTACTTGGTCTCGATGTGCCGCGACCTCGACGTGGTGACCCCGGAGGATCCGTACCCGGTGTGGACCGGCTCGGGCGCCGAGCAGTACGGCGGCCGCGTGACCATCGCGCCGATGTTCCTGCTCTACGACTACTCCTGGTTGCCCGCGGGCACGACCACCAAGGCGCAGGGCCTGGCCGTCGCGCGGGAACGCAATGTCGTCGCCACCGACGAGTTCCTGCTGACCCCCGACCCGTACCTCACCCGCGACGCCTGGTGCCACGCGCGCGTGCAGTACACCCAGCGCCGCCTCGACGCGCTGGGCCCCGAGGCCCCGGTGGTGCTGGTCAACCACTTCCCGCTGGTCCGCCAGCCCACCGAGATCCTGTTCTACCCCGAGTTCTCGATGTGGTGCGGCACCGACCTCACCGCCGACTGGCACACCAGCTACAACGTGGTCTGCTCGGTGTACGGGCACCTGCACATCCCGCGCACCACCTACTACGACGGCGTGCGCTTCGAAGAGGTGTCGCTGGGCTACCCGCGCGAATGGAAACGGCGCGGCATGCCCGAGCCGCTGTTGCGCCAGATCCTGCCCGAGCCCGTCTACGCCGAGGGTGACCTCAACGCCTGGGGCGGCCACTTCAGCGTCACCCCGGAAATGGAAGCCGCCGCGGCCGAGATGCGCGCCAAGGCCGACCGCCGACGCGGCGTCTGACCACTACTAGGCTGGGACCCGATGATTGACAACATTCTGCCCTCGGGCGTGGCCGCCGCCGAGTTGCTGGCGTACCCGGAGGACCTGAAGGCGCACCCCGCCGAGGAACACCTCATCGCCAAGTCGGTCGAGAAGCGTCGGCGCGACTTCATCGGCGCCCGCCACTGCGCCCGCCTCGCGCTCGAGCAGCTGGGCGAGCCGCCGGTGGCCATCGGCAAGGGGGAGCGGGGCATGCCCCTGTTCCCGCGCGGTGTGGTCGGCAGCTTGACCCACTGCGACGGCTACCGCGCCGCGGCGATGGCGCACGCGCTGCGCTTCCGCTCGGTCGGCATCGACGCCGAACCGCACGGCGCGCTGCCCGAGGGCGTGCTCGAGTCGGTCAGTCTGCCCGCCGAACGGGACTGGCTGGCGACCGCGCCCGCCGACGGTCTGCACCTGGACCGCCTGCTGTTCTGCGCCAAGGAGGCCACCTACAAGGCATGGTTCCCGCTGACGCTGCGCTGGCTCGGTTTCGAGGACGCGCACATCAGTGTCGAGATCGATTCCCGCACCGCCGATTCCGGTACGGGCACCTTCCACACGCAGCTGCTCGTGCCCGGGACGACGAACGACGGCGGCGCCCCGCTGACCTCGTTCGACGGCCGCTGGATGATCGCCGACGGGCTGATCCTGACCGCGATCGCGCACGGCTGATGGCCGCGCGCACCCCCGCGGTCGACCAGCTCGGCGGCCTGGTCATCGTCGACAAGGACGGCGGCTGGACCAGCCACGATGTCGTCGCGCGCAGCCGGAAGCTGTTGCGCACCAAGAAGGTCGGGCACGCGGGCACGCTCGATCCGATGGCCACCGGCGTGCTCGTACTCGGTGTGGAGCGGGCGACCAAGCTGCTCGGCCAGCTGATCCTGACCACCAAGGCCTACACCGCGACCATCCGGCTCGGCCAGGCCACGATCACCGACGACGCCGAGGGCGAGGTCACCGCGACCACCCCGGCGCTGCACGTCACCGACGCCGAGATCGCGGCCGGTGTCGCGGCGCTGACCGGCGACATCGAACAGGTCCCGGCCACGGTGAGCGCCATCAAGGTCGACGGCGAGCGCGCCTACGCCCGCGCCCGCGCCGGGGAGGACGTGCAGCTCACGGCCCGTCCGGTGACGGTGTCGCGCTTCGAGGTGCTGGCCCGCCGCGATGTCGCGGACGGCGAATTCGTCGATCTGGACGTCGAAGTCGAGTGCTCCTCGGGCACCTACATCCGCGCCCTGGCCCGCGACCTCGGCGCCGCCCTCGGCGTCGGCGGCCATCTGACGGCGTTGCGTCGGACCAGAGTCGGCCCGTTCACCCTCGAACACGCTCGCACCCTGGAGCAACTGGCCGCCGCCGCGGCGGCCGAACAGCCCCTGCTCAGCCTCGACATCGACACCGCGGTCCGCACCGCGTTCCCGCACCGCGACATCGACGAGTCCCAGGCGAACGACCTGCGCAACGGCCGCTGGCTCGAGCCGATCGGGATCAAGGGCGTGTACGCGGCCATCGATCCGTCGGGCAAGGCCATCGCCTTGCTCGAGGAGAGCGGCAAGCGCGCGGCCTCGGTGATGGTGGTCCGTCCCCAGGGCATCGGCGACTGAGACGAAAGGTCGTGCGCCGCGTGGTGTTCGGCGGATTCCCGCGGGCCGATGTCTGCGTCGCCGGACATCGTCGTTCGCGCCTACGTAGAGTGGCGGTGACGGTCGGCGTACGGATGTCGCCGATCGCGGGGAAGGGTAGCGCGATGAGTACAGAGCCGGTCGACACGTTCACGCTGTGGGACCGCGACGGGGACGGGCTGGTGTCGGTGGACGACATCGCCGCCGGAATCCGTTCCGCCGGTATCGAGGTCGACCGCGCGGCGATCGAACGACTGGTCGCCGCCGCCGACACCGACGGCGACTTCCTGGTCTCTCGTGCCGAATTCGACGCCGCCGTGGTCGAGGGCCGTATCGAGGTGACCGACGCCGACGCGGCGTTCCGGGTCTTCGACGTCAACGGCGACGGCCGCATCTCGGTGAGCGAACTGGACGCACTGATCCGCCACGTCGGCGGCGGCCGCATCGAGGAACCGGCCGCGGACCTCCTCGCCGCGGCCGACCAGGACGGCGACGGCTACCTCTCGCTCGCGGAATTCCGTGTCCTGCTGGACTTCCTGTCCCGCTGAGCCACGCCGCCGTGGCGTCAGGGCCACTGGACGGTGGTTAACGCCACCGCCCTTCGTCGCGATAGCCAGGACGAATAGCTCTCGGCTACGGAGGGGTGGGCCATGGCTGCACGAGGGAAGACCTGGATCGGCGTCGTCGTCGGGGTGACGCTGCTGCTCGCGGGATGCGGCGGTGGTGGTGATCCGCAGGGGTCGGGGGCGTCGAGTTCGGTCCGGCCGAGTACGGCAACCAGCACCTCCCGGCCGCCGGTGATCATCCCGCCGAGCGCGGCACCGGTGACGAGCGCGCCGGTCGGTACCGCCACCGCGCCCACAGCCACCCGCACTACTCCGGCGCCGGTGCCCGGGACCGGGACGGTCGTCCTGCGCACGGCGACGCTGTCCGGTGTTCCGGTTCCCGGTGTCCCCGTGCGTCTTTCGCTTCAGCAGCCGTGCGACCCGGCCGGTCGCGACATCCCCGTCGGCGAGACCACCGAAACGCAACGCCAGGACGGTGTCACCGACGCCGCCGGCGTGGCCGTCTTCACCGCCGTGACGGGCTGCTACCACTTCGGGATGACGGCCCCGGCGGGCACCGATCCGGTTCCCGAGGGCATGCACTCGCTCTTCCTCGTCGACGCCGGCGCGACCGTCACCGGGAATCTGCGCTTCCAGGACACCGCACCGGCGCCCGCCTGCGCCGAAGCCACCGTCGAGACCGAACTCGGGGTCGACCGCGTGCCCGCCGCCACCATCTCCCACTGCGACGGCCGCTGGGCCGTCGTGTCCTGGAACAGCCCCGGCGACAACCAGCGCATCATCACCCGCGCCTCCGGGACCTGGACGACCTATGTCCGGTTCCCGCACGACACGTGCTGGGCCGAGGCCACCGCCGCCGGCGTCCCGGATACGCTGCGGTCCTACTTCAGCTGCTAGGCGGTCAGCCAGATAGCTTCGGCGGCAAGGGTGCCCAGTTCGGTCGGGGTGTCGGCGGCGGCGATGCGGACCGCGATGGTGCCGGCGAAATCGCGGCGCTCCTCGACCGCGATCACGGTGTCGAGGGCGATGCCGACCGAGTCGAAGTAGCGCAGCATGGCGGGGTCGGAGTCGGAGATGCGGGCGACGCGGCCGGATTCGCCCGCGGCGAAGTCGGACAGGCGCCGGGCCGGGGGCGTGGGGACCGCGCCGTCGACGGACGGGATGGGGTCGCCGTGCGGATCGCGATCGGGGTGGCCGAGTTTGGCGTCGATGCGCGACATCAGCAGTTCCGAGACCGCGTGCTCGAGCACCTCGGCCTCGTCGTGGACCTCGTCCCAGCCGTACCCGAGCTCGTTCACCAGGAACGTCTCGATCAGCCGGTGCCTGCGCACCATGGCGACGGCGGCGCGCCGGCCGTGCTCGGTGAGGGTGATCGAGCCATAGCGGGCGTGCTCGACCAGACCCTGATCGGAGAGCTTGCGGACCGCCTCGGACACCGTCGAGGCCGACACCCCGATCCGCTCGGCGAGCAGCTTGGTCGAGACCTTCTCCTGTGACCACTCCTGGGCGGTCCAGATGACTTTCAGATAGTCCTGCGCCACTGCGGACAATTCGGGCGCGAGCGTCGCGGTGGCAGCGAGTTCGGCCTGTTCACCGGGCGCTGTCGACGCTCGGCGGGTAGCGACATCTCGTTTACCTGGCACATCATTGATGTTAGGCATCCCTGGCCCGAATGACACATCGGCGGACCGGCACGGCGCCGGCGAATAACGTTGCGTAGGCTTCGCTCTGTGCAGAGATGGCGAAGTCTCGACGATGTGCCCGCCGACTGGGGGCGCTGCGTCCTCACGATCGGCGTGTTCGACGGCGTGCATCGCGGGCACGCGCAGCTGATCAGCCGCGCGGTGGCCGCGGCGAAGAAGCGTGATGTTCCCTCGGTTCTGATGACCTTCGATCCGCATCCGATGGAAGTGGTCCGGCCCGGTTCCCATCCCGCCCAGCTCACCACCCTGACCCGGCGGGCCGAGCTCGCTGAGGAACTCGGGATCGACGTGTTCTGCGTGATGCCCTTCACCCAGGAGTTCATGAAGCTCACCCCGGCCGGGTACGTGCACGATCTGCTGGTCGAGCGGCTGCACGTCACCGAGGTCGTCGTCGGCGACAACTTCACCTTCGGCAAGAAGGCCGCGGGCACCGTCGACACCATGCGCGAGCTGGGCGCCCGCTTCGGCTTCGAGGTCGACGGGGTCACCCTGCTCGGCGAGCACGCCGTCACCTTCTCCTCCACTTACATCCGCGCCTGCGTCGACGCGGGCGACATGGCGGCCGCCGCCGAGGCGCTCGGCCGTCCGCATCGGGTCGAGGGCGTCGTCGTGCACGGTGACGGGCGCGGTCGCGGGCTCGGTTTCCCGACCGCCAACGTCGCCCCGCCGATGCACGCGGCGATCCCGGCCGACGGCGTGTACGCGGGCTGGTTCACCGTGCTCGGCCCCGGCCCGACCATCGGCACGGTCGAGCCCGGTGCGCGCGCGATGGCCGCCATCTCGGTCGGCACGAATCCCACCTTCTCCGGCCGTTCGCGCACCGTGGAGGCCTTCGTCCTCGACGGCGAGGCCGATCTGTACGGCCAGCACGTGGCGGTCGACTTCGTCGAGCAGCTGCGCGGGATGCGCAAGTTCGACACCATCGACGACCTGGTCGAGGCCATGGGCCGCGATGTCGAGAACGCGCGCAAGGTACTCACCGCCGCCGACGCCTGAGGCCGGTGCGGCCCGCGCCCGAGCGCTCCGGTACAGTCGATCCTCGGGTTTGCTGCGGTCCGCGGTGGCGCCCATTCCGGGTAACCGGGACTTCGAGCGCGGAACTGAGAAAGAGGAGTCGATGCCGCATGGCGCTGACCACTGAGCAGAAGTCGGCCATTCTGGCCGAGTACGGCCTGCACGAGAAGGACACCGGCTCGCCGGAGGCGCAGATCGCGCTGCTGTCGAAGCGAATCTCGGACCTGACCGAGCACCTCAAGCAGCACAAGCACGATCACCACACCCGGCACGGCCTGCTGGCCCTGATCGGTCGTCGTCGTCGCCTGTCGAAGTACCTGCAGGCCAAGGACATCGAGCGCTACCGTTCGCTCATCGAGCGTCTCGGCCTGCGCCGCTGATCTGCTTCGACACGCCTCCTCGCTGAGGCGGTCGGCGAGTAGCCAATGGGAAGAAGTACACTTCTTCTCGTTGGCTATTCGTGTATTCGGCGACCATCGGGTTTCCGCGTGCACTACAACATGTGACAGCCGTGTGCATCCGTCCGCGTGGCGTCGGTCTTCGGTAGTGGCCTTTCGGCAGGCGTTTTTCCCGCCGCCGTCGGGCTTCGATCGATGACCGCCTCCGCGTCGCCGCTTCCAAGGGGATCCGGCCGGGTGCTGCGCGTGGCAGCCAGGAGGGTTTCCACGTGTCCGTGTCCGGTACGGCTGACGAAATAGCTGGTTCGCGCCCACATGGTGCTGCGCTCCGGCGAGACGAGAGGTCGAGAGAAGAAAAATGACGCAGACAACTGAACGTGCTTCGACTGCGGTCGAGGTCGAGCCCGGTGTTTTCGAGTCGGTCGCGCTGATCGACAACGGTAGCTTCGGCACCCGCACCATCCGCTTCGAGACGGGCCGTCTGGCCAAGCAGGCCGCCGGATCCGTCGTCGCCTACCTGGACGACGAGACCATGCTGCTGTCGGCGACCACCGCCGGCAAGCACCCCAAGGACCAGTTCGACTTCTTCCCGCTGACGGTCGACGTCGAAGAGCGCATGTACGCCGCGGGCCGCATCCCCGGCTCGTTCTTCCGTCGCGAGGGCCGCCCCTCCACCGACGCGATCCTGACCTGTCGCCTGATCGACCGTCCGCTGCGCCCGTCGTTCGTCGACGGCCTGCGCAACGAGATCCAGGTCGTGGTCACCGTGCTGAGCCTGGACCCGCAGGATCTCTACGACGTGGTGGCCATCAACGCCGCCTCGGCGTCCACCCAGATCTCCGGTCTGCCGTTCTCCGGCCCGGTCGGCGGCGTGCGCGTCGCCCTGATCGGTGATCAGTGGGTCGCGTTCCCGACCGTCGAGCAGCTCGAGGGCGCCGTGTTCGACATGGTCGTCGCGGGCCGGGTCACCGAGTCCGGTGACGTCGCCATCATGATGGTCGAGGCCGAGGCCACCGACAAGGTCATCGCGCTGATCTCCGACGGCGCGCAGGCGCCCACCGAGGCCGTCGTGGCCCAGGGCCTCGAGGCCGCCAAGCCGTTCATCGCCCGCCTGTGCCGCGCGCAGTCGGACCTGGCGACCCTGGCCGCCAAGCCCACCGAGGAGTTCCCGCTCTTCCCGCCGTACGCCGCCGACGTGTTCGAGGCCGTCGAGGGCACCGCCAAGCGTGAGCTGAACGAGGCGCTGAGCATCGCCGACAAGCAGGCCCGCGAGGCCAAGATCGACGAGATCAAGCTCGACGTGCTCTCGCGTCTGGGCGAGGACTTCACCGGCCGGGAGAAGGAGCTGGGCGCCGCGTTCCGCTCGGTCACCAAGAAGCTGGTGCGCCAGCGCATCCTGACCGATGGCTTCCGCATCGACGGCCGTGGTCTGGCCGACATCCGCGCGCTGTCCGCCGAGGTCGCCGTGATCCCGCGCGCCCACGGTTCGGCGCTGTTCGAGCGTGGCGAGACCCAGATCATGGGCGTCACCACCCTGGACATGGTGAAGATGGCCCAGCAGGTCGACTCGCTCGGCCCGGAGACCTCCAAGCGCTACATGCACCACTACAACTTCCCGCCGTTCTCCACCGGCGAGACCGGCCGCGTCGGTTCGCCGAAGCGTCGCGAGATCGGCCACGGCGCGCTCGCCGAGCGTGCGCTGATGCCGGTGCTGCCCTCGCAGGAGGAGTTCCCCTACGCCATCCGTCAGGTCTCGGAGGCGCTGGGCTCCAACGGTTCCACCTCGATGGGTTCGGTGTGTGCCTCGACCCTGTCGCTGCTGAACGCCGGTGTGCCGCTGAAGGCGCCGGTCGCCGGTATCGCCATGGGCCTGGTGTCGGACACCGTCACCAACGACAAGGGTGAGGACGAGGTCCGCTACGTCGCGCTGACCGACATCCTCGGCGCCGAGGACGCCTTCGGCGACATGGACTTCAAGGTCGCCGGTACCCGTGACTTCGTCACCGCCCTGCAGCTGGACACCAAGCTCGACGGCATCCCCTCGCAGGTGCTGGCCGGTGCGCTGAACCAGGCGCACGACGCCCGCACCACCATCCTGGACGTGATGGCCGAGGCCATCGCCACCCCGGACGAGATGAGCCCGTACGCCCCGCGCGTCACCGCGATCAAGATCCCGGTCGACAAGATCGGTGAGGTCATCGGGCCCAAGGGCAAGATGATCAACCAGATCACCGAGGACACCGGCGCCAACATCTCCATCGAGGATGACGGCACCGTGTTCGTCGGTGCGACCGACGGGCCGTCGGCGCAGGCCGCGATCGACGCGATCAACGCGATCGCGAACCCGCAGCTGCCGAAGGTCGGCGAGCGTTTCCTGGGCACGGTCGTCAAGACCACCGCCTTCGGCGCGTTCGTCTCGCTGCTGCCGGGCCGCGACGGCCTGGTGCACATCTCCAAGCTGGGCAACGGCAAGCGCGTCGCCAAGGTCGAGGACGTGGTCAACGTCGGCGACAAGCTGCGCGTGGAGATCGCCGACATCGACAACCGCGGCAAGATCTCGCTGGTCCCCGTCGAAGACGAGGCCCCGGCCGCCGAGGCCGCCCCGGCCGAGGACACCGCCGCGGAGTAAGCGCGCCGGTAGCTTCACCGATCACCGAAACCCCTCGCCGGTTCACCCCGGCGGGGGGTTTCGTCGTGTCGGGGGACGACGCGTTCCAGGAAAAGTGGTGTGAATCACTGCGATGCAACGTTGATGCAACGTTGTTTCACATAGTGTTGCCCGACACAGTGCGAACCTGTGCCGACAGCCGCCACATCGCCCGCACGGGCGATCGGGCGAGAGCTGTCCCCTCGGCGTATGCGGTCGAATTGCTGGACCGTTCTCAGCGCCGGAATTCGCGGCCCCGGACCGAGATTTTGACGGAATCTGGTCCGGTTTATTATCGGACCGAATACGCTTCTCTCGTCTGCGGGCGCGGGTGTCAGGTGTCGGGGTTGACGATGGAGGTCGGGAGATAACCGAGTCATAGCTGGTTGCATGGCGGCGAGCCGGCGGGTCGCGATCGTGTCATAGCCGATCGCACTGAATGCCGGTGTGAGCGGGCGGATTTCGGGCTGGGTGTCCGAGGTTGGCCGCCCCGAGCCGATCCCGTCACCCCGGTGGGTCCGGGGGAATTCCGAGAGTTGTATTGCGGCCGCGTGGCGTCACCTGCGGTCGGTAGATGGAAGGCAGTCCAGATGACCAACACCACTCCGGCGCGCGCGGGAACAGAACAGCTGGCGGCGCTGGTGGCGACGGTCGCGGCGATGGAGCCGGCCCGGATCGCGGTGGATTTCGACGGCACCGCGGTGTCCTACGCCGACCTCGACGCCCAGCTGACGACGATGGCCGAGCTGACCGGTGGCGCACTGGACCCCGAGAGCCTCGTGCAGGTCGTGCTCGCCGAACTGTTCCCCGGCGTGGTCGACGCCGCCGACGGCACCTTCGGAGTGCTGCTGGACGCGCTGGCCGGTGACGCCCTGGCCGCCCTGGGTATGGAGCCGCCGATGGCGGGGCAGGCGCCGACCCTGGTCGACCGCTTCGCCGAGCAGCTGGCCCGCACCCCCGACCTGGTCGCGGTGCAGTTCGGCGCGCGGACGCTGACCTACGCCGAATTCGATGCCAGGGTGCGGGTGCTGGCCGGGCGGCTGGTCGCCCTCGGGGTGGGACCGGAGGCGCTGGTCGGGCTGGCGATGCGACGCGGCCTCGAGCTGATCGTCGCGGTGCACGCGATCGTGCGCGCCGGTGGCGCCTACGTGCCGCTGGACCCCGATCACCCGGTGGACCGGCTGCACTACGTGCTCGAGGTGGCCCGTCCGGTCGTGGTGGTGACCCGGGCCGCCGACGAGCCCGATCTCAACGGCGTCCCCGTGCTGCGCACCGACGACATCGACTGGACCGCGCCGCCCGCCGCGGTGGACGGCGGCGCGCGGGCGGGCAATACCGCCTACGTCATCTTCACCTCGGGCTCGACCGGCCGACCCAAGGGCGTGGCGGTCACCCACGGCGCGATCGTGGCGAACCTGGACTGGCGCCAGCGCCGCTACGCGCTTTCCGATGCCGACGTGGTGCTGCAGAAGACGCCCTACACCTTCGACGTGTCGGTGTGGGAGCTGTTCTGGCCCTTGCAGATCGGCGCCAGACTGGTCGTCGCGGAACCCGGTCGCCACGGTGATCCCGGTTACCTGGCCGCGCTGATCGCCGAGCACCGGGTCAGCGTCACCCACTTCGTGCCCTCGATGCTGGCCGCGTTCGCCGGTGAGCTGTCCGAGACCACCGCACCGGTGGACCTGTCCTCGCTGCGGATGGTGTTCGCCTCCGGGGAGGCGCTGCCCGCCGCCACCGCCACGCGGTTGCGCAAGCTGTCGGCGACCGCGCTGCACAACCTGTACGGGCCCACCGAGGCGGCGGTCGACGTGACCGCGCACGAGGTGAGCGACGCCGACGAGGTATCGGTGCCGATCGGCGGTCCCGCCGACGACACCGGGCTGCTGGTGCTCGACGAGAACCTCGACCAGGTACCCGCGGGTGTGGTGGGCGAGCTGTACCTGTCCGGGGTGCAGCTGGCGCGCGGCTATGTCGCCCGGCCGGGCCTGACCGCCGATCGCTTCGTCGCCAATCCGTACGGCGTGCCCGGCGAGCGCATGTACCGCACCGGTGACCTGGTGCGGCAACTGCCCGGCGGGGACGAGCTGGAATACCTGGGGCGCACCGACTTCCAGGTGAAGCTGCGTGGTCTGCGGATCGAGCTCGGGGAGATCGAGGCCGTGCTGGCCGCGCATCCGCGCGTCGGCAATGCCGCGGTGGTGCTGCATCGGTATGCCGCGGGCGAGGCGTTGGTCGGCTATGTGGTCAGTGTCGACGGCGCACCGCTCGACGAGGCCGAGCTGGTCGCGCACGCGAAGGCGTCGATGCCCGAGTACATGGTGCCCTCGCTGCTGGTGCAGCTGCCCGCGATGCCGATCAACGCCAGCGGCAAGCTGGATCGTAAGGCCCTGCCGGAGCCCGACTTCCGGGTCGCGGCCGCGGAGTTCCGCGCGCCGGTCACCACCACCGAGCGCGCCGTGGCGGCGCTGTTCGGCGATCTGCTCGACGTCGAGACCGTCGGCCTGGACGACGACTTCTTCCGCCTCGGCGGCAACTCGCTCATCGCCACCCGTGCCATCGCCCGCCTGCAGGCGAATTTCGGTGTGCGGGTGGATGTGCGGGACTTCTTCGACAATCCGACCGTCGCCGTGCTGGCGAAGCTCGTCGACGGCGGGCCCGTCGACGACCGCCCGGTTCTGGTCGCGGGCCCGCGCCCCGAGGTGCTGCCGCTCTCGCCCGCCCAGCAGCGGATGTGGTTCCTGAACCGGTTCGATCCGGAGACCGGCGCCTACAACATCCCGATCGCCGTCCGCCTGTCCGGCGCGCTCGAGCTGGACGCCCTGCGCGCCGCCGTCGGCGATCTGATCGCCCGGCACGAGGTGCTGCGGACGGTGTACCCGGAGGTCGACGGGGTCGGGACACAGCGCGTGCTGTCCCCGGCGGAGGCACTCGATGTGCTTGCGGCCGAGTCGAACTCGACCCTTCTCGCTGCCGACGCTGCGAGCGTTGCCGGCGCTACGGCCGGGTCGGGGGTCGGCGGGGTCGAGTCGGCGTCGGTGTTGTCCCGCATCCTCACGCCCATCGGTGTCGCGGCGCACGACCTTCCCGAGACGCTGGCCGCGGAGATTCTGCGCGGGTTCGATGTCACCGCCGCGCCGCCGCTGCGGGCGCGGTTGTACGAGGTCGACGGTGACCACGTGCTGGTGCTGGTGGTGCACCACATCGCCTCGGACGGCTGGTCGGCCGGCCCGCTGGTGCGGGACACCATGACCGCCTACTACGCGCGGACCGAGGGCACGGCGCCGCAGTGGGCGCCGCTGCCGGTGCAGTACGCCGATTACACGCTGTGGCAGCGAGCGCTGCTCGGGTCCGAGGACGATGCCGACTCCAGGGCCGGGCGGGAGATCGCCTACTGGCGCGAGGCGCTGGCCGGGCTGCCGGACGAATCCAGCCTGCCGACCGATCGCCCGCGTCCCGCCGTCGCGTCGATGCGGGGCCGCCGGGTCGAGTTCGCGCTCGACGCCGAGCTGGTGGCGACGCTGAATGCGGTGGCGGCCGAGCAGGGCGCGACCCTGTTCATGGTCCTGCACGCCGCGCTGTCGGTGTTGATCGCACGCCTGTCGGGGACCACCGACGTGGCGATCGGCAGCCCGGTCGCCGGGCGTGGCGCCGCCGAACTCGACGATGTCATCGGCATGTTCGTCAACACCGCGATCCTGCGCACCGAGGTGCGCGGCGGGGAGTCCTTCGCCGAACTGCTCGGCCGGGTCCGCACCGGCGATCTGGCCGCGTTCGACCACACCACCCTGCCGTTCGAGCGCCTGGTGGAGGTGCTCGCGCCGCCGCGCTCGGCCGGTCGTCACCCGCTGTTCCAGGTGGCGCTGGCACTGCAGAACCTGCCGCCGACCACATTCGAGCTGCCCGGCCTGCGTGCCGCCGCCGTCGACCTGCCCTACGACATCGAGAAGTTCGATCTGTCGGTGACCCTGCGTGCGTCCGACGCCACCGGTCTGTCCGGCGAATTCTCCTACGCCACCGACCTGTTCGACGAGTCCACCATCACGCGGATGGTGCGTCGCTTCACCGGCTTGCTCGCCGCGATCGCCGCCGCGCCGCAGACCCTGGTCGCCGACCTGCCGCTGCTGATCGACACCGAACTCACGGAGCTGACCAGTCGTACCGGCGGCCCGTCCGATCCCTTCCCGCTGCTGCCGCAGGTGCTGGCCGAGGCCGCCGCCGACCCGGCCGCGATCGCGATCCGCGACGGCGCGCGCACCGTGACCTACGGCGAACTCGACGCCGCGTCCGCACGCCTGGCCGCGCACCTGACCGGTCGCGGCATCGGCGCCGGTGACCTTGTCGCCGTGAGCATCCCGCGTTCCGCCGACTCCGTCACCGCCGTGTGGGGTGTCGTGCGTTCCGGCGCCGGTTTCCTGCCGGTCGACCCGACCTACCCCGCCGACCGCATCACCCACATGCTCGCGGACTCCGGAGCGGCTGTGGGCATCACGGTCGGGTCCGTCCGTGCCGACCTGCCCACCACCGTGGAGTGGCTCGCGCTCGACGCCGTGGCGAGCGCCGAGCCGACGAACCGGCTCGGCACGGCGGATGCCGCCGCCGTGGTCTCCGACGTCGACAGTTCTCTGCCGGCCGAACAACGTCGTGCGGTGGATCCGCTGGACCCCGCCTATGTCATCTACACCTCCGGGACCACCGGTCTGCCCAAGGGCGTGGTGATCCCGCACGGTGCCGTCGCGGCGTATCTGCCGGTGCAGGCGGGGCGGTATCGGGCGTCGGCGGACGCGCGGGTGCTGCACGTGGCCTCGCCGTCGTTCGACATCTCGGTGGCCGAGCTACTGCTGACCGTCACACACGGCGCGACCATGGTGGTCGCGCCGACCGGCGTGTTCGGCGGGGCGGAGCTGGGTGAGCTGCTGCGGACCGAGCGGGTGACCCATGTGATCATCACACCGTCGGCGCTGGCCACGGTGAATCCGGACGGGCTCGACGAGCTGCGGGTCGTGGTCGTCGGTGGTGAGGCGTGCCCGGCGGAACTGGTGGCGCGGTGGACCGCGGCGATCCCCGGTCTGGTGTTCCGCAACGGCTACGGTCCCACCGAGACCACCATCGTCACCAACATCAGCGCACCCCTCACGGCGACAACGCCGATCACCCTGGGCGCGCCGGTCGAGGGCACCACCGAACTGGTGCTCGACGAGCGGCTGCGTCCCGTTCCGGCCGGTGTCGTCGGCGAGCTGTATATCGCCGGGGCGCAGCTGGCGCGCGGCTACCATCGCAGGCCCGCGCTCACCGCGGGCCGGTTCGTCACCAATCCCTACGGCGCGCCGGGGGAGCGGATGTACCGCACCGGTGACACCGTGCGCTGGGTCCGCACCGGCGCCGACTGGGACCTGGAGTACTTGGGCCGCAACGACTTCCAGGTGAAGGTGCGCGGCTTCCGGATCGAGCTCGGTGAGATCGACGCCGTCCTGGCCCGGCACGCCGACGTGGATTTCGCCGCCACCCTCGGTCACCGCACCGAGGCGGGCGCGACCGTCCTCGTGTCCTACGTGGTGCCGGTCGCGGGCGCGGGCGTCGACACCGCGACGCTGATCGCGCACGTCGCCGCGCATCTGCCCGCGCACATGGTGCCGGCCGCGATCGTCACCCTCGACACCGTGCCGCTGACCCCGGTCGGCAAGCTCGACCGCGCCGCGCTGCCCGCGCCGGTCTTCGAGGCCGCCGCCTACCGCGCCCCCGAGTCGCCGACCGAGCAGGCCGTCGCCGCCGCGTTCGCCGAGGTCCTCGGCCTGGACCGGGTCGGCCGTGACGACGACTTCTTCGACCTGGGCGGCACCTCGCTGCTGGCGACCCGCTTGATGGCCCGCCTCGGCACCGACCTCGATCTCCGCATCCCGGTCCGCCAGCTCTTCGACACCACGACGGTGCTCGCCCTCGCCGCGGCCGCCGACCGGCTGCGCGGCACCGGCGCGGGCCCCGCCCTCGTCGCGGGCACCCGCCCCGATCCGCTGCCGCTCTCGCCCGCCCAGCAGCGCATGTGGTTCCTCAACCGGTTCGACCCCGGCTCGGCCACCGACAACATCCCGATGGCGGTGCGGCTGACCGGCGCGCTCGATGTCGCCGCGCTGCAGGCCGCCCTCGTCGACGTGCTCGACCGGCACGAAGTCCTGCGCACCCGCTACCCGGAGCGCGACGGACAGGCGATCGCCGAGATCCTGCCCGCCACCGGCCTCGTCCCGGAGGTGCTGCCACAGATCGTCGGCACGGCCGCGCTGACCGACGCGGTGCGCGCCTGCGCCACCACGGGCTTCGACCTGACCGTCGACGCTCCGATCCGGGCGACGCTGCTGCGCGTCACCGACGGTGCGGCAGCGGCTGACTCGTCCGGTGCGTCGCCGGTGCCGACGGACCCGGCAGCCGGCGCGGCCGAGTACGTGCTCGTGATCGTGCTGCATCACATCGCCGCCGACGGGTTCTCGTTCGGACCGCTGATCCGCGATGTGCTCACCGCCTACGGCGCCCGGGCCACCGGGAACGTGCCGCAGTGGTCGGCGCTGAGTGTGCAGTACGCCGACTACGCGGTGTGGCAGCACGCCGTCCTCGGGGACGCCGCCGATCCGGCATCGGTGGCGGCGCGACAGCTGTCGTTCTGGGCGGACACCCTCGCGGGCGTCCCCGAGCAGCTGGAACTGCCCGCCGACCGGACCCGGCCCGCGATCGCCTCGCGCAGCGGTGCGCTGCACCCGATCGACATCGATGCCGAAACACACCGCGCGCTGGCCGAATTCGCGCGGGCACGGGGTGTGACGGTGTTCATGGCGGCGCACGCGGTGTTCGCGGTCCTGCTCGCGCGGCTGTCGGCGACCACCGACATCGCGATCGGCACCCCGGTGTCGGGGCGCGGTGACCGGGCCCTCGACGACCTGGTCGGCATGTTCGTCAACACCCTCGTGCTGCGGACGCAGGTCGCTCCCGCCGCCTCGTTCACCGAACTGCTGGCCCGCGTACGCGAGACCGACCTCGCGGCCTTCGACCACGCCGACGTGCCGTTCGAGCGGCTGGTCGAGGTGCTCGACCCGGTTCGCTCCACCGCGCGCAACCCGCTGTTCCAGGTGATGCTGTCGCTCAACGAGGACACCCCGCGGGTCCTGGCCCTGCCCGGGCTCACCGTCGCCGGCGTCGATTTGCCGACCGCCGTCGCCAAGTTCGACCTCGAACTGACCCTCACCGAGCACCGCGACGAGCACGGCGCCCCCGCGGGCCTGTCCGGCGCGTTCCTCTACGCCACCGACCTGTTCGACGCGACCACCGTCGCCGGGTTCGCCACCCGCCTGCACCGGTTGCTCGACGGCGTCCTCGCCGACCCCGACCGGCCGGTCGGTGATCTCGACCTGCTCGACCCGGCCGAATCCACCGAGATCCTGACCGCCTGGAACGCCACCGACCTGCCTCTTGACGCCGCGGCCACGCTCGCCTCGCTGGTCGCCGACCAGGTCGCCGCCACGCCGGACGCCGTCGCGGTGGTCGTCGACACCGACCCGGCGGACGAACCGGTCTCGGACGCGAGCCCCGTCGAATCGCTGACGTACGCGGAGTTCGCGAGCCGAGTCCATCGTCTGGCGCGGCACCTCGTCGGCATGGGCGCGGGACCGGGAGCGATGGTCGCCGTAGCCCTGCGGCGCGGTCTCGATCAGCTCGTCGCCGTGCACGCCGTGCTCGCGGCCGGTGCCGCGTACGTGCCGGTCGACCCGGATCATCCGGCCGAGCGGACCGCGTACGTGCTGGCGTGCACGGCACCGGTCTGCGTGCTGACCGCCACCGGTCACGGTGTGGCCGTGGGGGACTCGGTCGTCGAGATCGACACCCTGGAGCTGTCGGAGCTCTCGGCGGCGCCGCTCGCCGACGAGGAGCGGACCACCCCGCTGCGCCCCGATCACCTCGCCTACGTGCTGTTCACCTCCGGCTCGACCGGCAGGCCCAAGGGTGTGGCGGTGCCGCACCGGGCCGTGGTCAACCAGCTGCTGTGGTTGCAGCGCGAGTACGCGCTCACCGGCGACGACGCCGTCCTGCAGAAGACCCCGTTCACCTTCGACGCGTCGGTGTGGGAACTGCTGTGGCCGTTGCAGACCGGCGCGCGGCTGGTCCTCGCCACCGCCGACGGGCACCGCGACCCGGCCTATCTGGCCGCCGCGACCGCGCGGCACGCGGTCAGCGTCGTGCAGTACGTGCCGTCGGTGCTGGCCGCCGTCGTCGCCGAGCCGGTGCGCGCGGAGAGCCTGCGCCTGGTCTTCGCCGGTGGTGAGGCCCTGACCACCGAGCTGGCCCAGCGTGTGCGCGCCGCCACCGGTGCCGCCGTCGTGAACCTGTACGGCCCCACCGAAACCGCCGTCCAGGTCACCACCCACCGGGTCGGCGCCGAGCCGACCGCCGCCGCTCCGATCGGCACGCCCGTCGCCAATACCCGCGTGTACGTGCTGGATTCGCGGCTGCGCCCGGTGCCCGCCGGTGTTCCGGGCGAGCTGTACGTGGCGGGCGCCCAGCTGGCCGACGGCTATCACGGCCGCGCCGACCTGACCGCCGAGCGTTTCGTCGCCGACCCGTTCGGGACCGGCGACCGCCTCTACCGCACCGGCGACCTGGTGGTCTGGCGCACCGGTCACGCCGGACCGGCCCTGCACTACCTGGGCCGCACCGACTTCCAGGTGAAGCTGCGCGGCCTGCGCATCGAACCCGCCGAGATCGAAGCCGCCCTGGCGGCGGTCCCGGGTGTCGGCCGGGTCGCGGTGATCGTCCGCTCCGACGACGATCGCCCGGACCAGCTCGTCGCCTATATCGCGCCCGCTGCCCGCCCAGGTGCGGCCGGCGACGTCACCGGTCCGAACCCCGCGGTCAGGAGGTCGGCCGACGGACAGGCAGCGGTAGCGCAGTCCTTGACGCCGGCCGTCCTCGATGCCGCCGTCGCGGCGGTGCTGCCGTCCTACATGGTGCCCGGCGCCTACGTCGTCCTCGACGCGTTGCCGATCAACAGCTCCGGCAAGCTCGACCGCCGGGCCCTGCCCGCGCCGGAATCGCCGGAGCGGGAGTACCGCGAGCCGTCGACCGCCACCGAACGGATCGTCGCGGCGACCTTCGCCGACGTCGTCGGACTCGATCGGGCCGGCGCCGACGACGACTTCTTCGCCCTGGGCGGCAACTCGCTGCTCGCCACCCAGGTGGCCGCGCGACTCGGCGCGGCCCTGGACGCGAAGGTCCCGGTGCGGGAACTGTTCGAGGCGAGCACCGTCGCCGGTCTCGCGGTCCGCCTGGACGCGCTGCGCGGCACCGGCAGCAGGCGCGGACCGGTGGCGGGCCCACGGCCGCCACGGATTCCGCTTTCGCCGGCGCAGCAGCGCCTGTGGTTCCTGCACCGTTTCGATCCGTCCTCCACGGCGTACCACATCCCGGTCGCGATCCGGCTCAGCGGCGACCTCGACACCGCCGCGCTGCGCGGCGCCCTGGGCGACCTGATCGCCCGGCACGAGACGCTGCGCACCACCTATCCCGAATTCGACGGGCAGGCCACCCAGCTCGTCGGCGCGCCGTTCGTCCCCGTGCTCGCGGTGACCGAGATCGAGGCCGGGAACGTGGCCGCCGCCGTGGCCGCGACGCTCGACGGAGGCTTCGACATCACCACCGAGGTGCCGGTGCGCGCCGCGCTGCTGCGGGTGTCGCCGACCGAGCACGTCCTGGTACTGGTCGTGCATCACATCGCCGCCGACGGCTGGTCGATGGGGCCGCTCACTCGCGACCTGGTCGCCGCCTACGCGGCCCGCAGTGCCGGTGCCGAGCCGCAGCTGCCCGCCCTGGCCGTGCACTACGCCGACTACGCGCTGTGGCAGACCGAAGGCCTCGGCAGCGCCGACGATCCCGACGCGCCGCTGGCCCACCAGCTCGCCTACTGGACCGACCGGCTCGCGGGACTGCCCGACGTACTCACCTTGCCCGCCGACCGCCGCAGGCCGCTGATCGCCTCCAACCGCGGCGCCACTTTCACCACCACCCTCGACGCCGAACTGCACCGCCGCATCGACCAGCTCGCCCGCACGCAGCGCGCCACCCCGTTCATGGTGCTGCACGCCGGGCTCGCGGTGCTGCTGGCGCGGCTGTCGGCGGGCACCGACATCGTCGTCGGCACGCCCGTCGCCGGCCGTGGGCATCGCGAACTCGACGACATCGTCGGCATGTTCGTCAACACCCTGGTGCTGCGGGCGAGCGTGTCCGCCGCCGCGCCGTTCAGCGCCCTGCTCGACGACATCCGCGCCGGCGACCTCGACGCCTTCGAGCACGCCGACGTGCCGTTCGAAAGTCTCGTCGACGCCGTCAACCCGGCTCGCTCCCAGGGCTATTCGCCGCTGTACCAGGTGTCGCTGGCGCTGCAGAACCAGCGCACCACCGCGTTCGAGCTGCCCGGCCTGACCCTGTCCGGGCTGACCCTGCCGGACGCGCCGATCGAAGTGGACCTGGACTTCACCTTCGTCGACCACTACGCCGCCGACGGCACCGCCGACGGTCTCGACCTCGAACTGCGCTACGCCACCGACCTCTTCGACGCCGACACCATCGCGACCCTGGTCGGCATGCTGGAGCGGGTGCTGCGCGCCGCCGTCACCGCGCCCGGCACCGCCGTCGGTGACCTCGCCGTGCTCGACGACAGCGCCCGCGCGCGACTGCTCGCCGGTCCGCACGGTGACCTCGTGCCACTCGACCCCGTCCTCGCCGAACTCGGCCTGCGCGCTCCGCTGGCCGCAGATCTGGTGGACGCGGCCGCCGCCCGTGACCCGCACGCCGTCGCCGCCGTCTGCGACGGCGCCGAGATCACCTACGGCGCCCTCGCCGCCCGGGCGAACCGGCTCGCGCGCAGGCTGATCGACTGCGGCGTCGGCCCCGAGACCCCGGTCGCGGTCGCGGTGCCTCGCGGCATCGAGCTACTGGTGGTACTGCACGGTGTGCTCGCCGCCGGTGGCGTGTACGTGCCGGTCGATCCGGCCCAGCCCGCCGACCGCATCGGGCACGTGCTCGAGACCGCGGCGCCGCGCCTGGTCGTCGCCGCCTCGGACGACGCGCTCGACCATGTCGACCGCGGCATCCGATCCGCTACGGCCTCGGTGCATTTCGCCGCCGCCTCGCGCTCCGGCTTCCCGATGCTGACCGTCGCGCAGCTCGAGGACCCCGCGCAGCCGCCGGTCCACGGCGGCCCGGTCACCGATGCCGAACGCCTCGCCCCGCTGCATCCCGAGCACCCCGCCTACGTGCTGTTCACCTCCGGCTCCACCGGTCTGCCCAAGGGCGTGCTGGTCTCGCATCGGGCCGTGGTCAACGAACTGTGCTGGCTGCGTGGCGAATACGACCTGACCGCGGCCGACCGGCTGCTGCAGCGCGCGCCGCTGACCTTCGACGTCTCGCTGTGGGAGCTGCTGTGCCCGGCGCTGCTCGGCGCCACCCTGGTCCTGCTGCGGCCCGGCGGCCACCTCGACCTCGCCTACCAGGCGCGGGTGGTGCGTGAACAGGGCGTCACCATCGCCGAGTTCGTGCCGTCGGTGCTGGCCGCGATGCTCGCCGAAGGGCTGGCCGAGGACCTGCGCGGACTGCGGATGCTGCATCTGGGCGGCGAGGAACTGCCCGCCGCGCTGGCGGCCACCGTGCTCGCCACCCTGCCCGCCGAACTGCACAACACCTACGGCCCGACCGAGGTGACGATCACCAGCACCTTCCAGCACATCACCGCGCCGGTCGAGCAGACCGAGCTGCCGATCGGCAGGCCGAGCTGGAACGTGCGCGCCTACGTGCTCGACGAGCGGCTGCATCCGGTGCCCGCCGGGGTCGCCGGTGAGCTGTACCTGGCGGGCGACCAGCTCGCCCGCGGCTACCTGGGCAGGCCCGACCTGACCGCCGACCGCTTCGTCGCCGACCCGTACGGCCCCGACGGCGCACGCATGTACCGGACCGGTGATCTGGTGCGCCGCGATCGCGCCGGTGCGCTGGTGTACCTGGGCCGCAACGACTTCCAGGTCAAGATCCGTGGTCTGCGGATCGAGCTGGGCGAGATCGAGGCCGCCCTCGGCGACGCTCCCGGCGTCACCCACGCGACCGTGCTGCCCGCGACCGACGACGCCGGGCGGCAGTGCCTGGTCGCCTACGTCGCCGGTGCCGTCGACCCCGCCGTGGTGCGCGCGCACGTCGCCAGCCGGGTGCCCGCGTACATGGTGCCCGCCCACCTGGTGGTGCTCGACACCGTCCCACTCAACTCCGCGGGCAAATTGGACCGCGCCGCGCTGCCGGCCGCCGACCTGTCGGTGACCACCGCGTACGTGGCGCCGCGACCGGGCGCGCAGACCGCGCTCGCTGCCGTGGTCGGTGAGCTGCTCGGGCTGCCCCGCGTCGGCGCCGACGACGACTTCTTCGACATCGGCGGCAACTCCCTGCTCGCCATGCGGCTCGTCGCCCGCGCCAACGCGGCGCTGGGCAGCGCGCTCGACGTGCGCGATGTGTTCGACACCCCGACCGTCGCCGGCCTGGCCGCCCGTGCCGCCACCCACGGCGAGCGGCTGCCCGCGCTGACCGTGGTGGACCCGCGCCCGGCCCGGATCCCGTTGTCGCTGGCCCAGACCCGCCTGTGGCTGCTCAACCGCATCGACCCCGACTCGGCCGTCTACACCCTGCCGATCGCGCTGCGCCTGACCGGCGCGCTGGACACCGACGCGCTGTGGGCGGCGCTGGGCGATGTGCTCGCGCGGCACGAGTCGCTGCGGACGGTATTCCCCGAAGACGCCGAGGGACCCACCCAGGTCGTCCTCGCGGTGGACCGGGTGCTGCCGCCCGCCGTCGTCGGTGAGATCGCCGAAGCGGACCTGGCCGAGGCCGTCCGCGAGATCGTCGGGGCGGGCTACGACCTGACGACTCAGCCGCCGGTCCGCGCCGCGCTGCTGCGGTCGATCCCCGCCGGTCGGAACGGGTCCTCCGTCGCCGCCGCGCGCCATGGTGCCGCCCTCGCCGGTGGGGTGGCCGAAGCCGCCCTGCGCGGCGATGCGGCGTCCACGCCGAGCGAGGTCGAGCACGTGCTGGTGCTCGCGGTGCATCACATCGCCGCCGACGGGGTGTCGACCACGCCGCTGGCCCGGGATCTGCTCACCGCGTACGCCGCGCGCAGTGCGGGGCAGGTGCCGGCGTGGGAGCCGCTGCCGGTGCAGTATCCCGACTTCACGCTGTGGCAGCACGCGGTGCTCGGCGATGCCGCCGACCCGGCGTCGCGGCTGGCCCGGCAGCTGAGGCACTGGCGCGACGAATTGGCCGGGCTCGCCCCGGCGCTGGAACTCGCCACCGATCGGCCGCGGCCCGCGGTGCGCACGGGTGCGGGTGGGGCCGTCGGGTTCGACGTGCCCGCCGACGTGCTGGCCGGGATCGAGGAGCTGGCCCGCCGCCACGGTGTCTCCACCTTCATGGTGGTGCACGCGGCCTTCGCCGTGCTGCTGTCGCGGCAGGGGGCCGGAGCCGACATCGTGGTCGGAACGCCGGTCGCGGGCCGGGCCGATGCCGCGCTCGACGATCTGGTCGGCATGTTCGTCAACACCCTGGTGCTGCGGACCACGGTCGACGCGGGCGCCGGATTCGCCGACGTGCTCGCGCATGTGCGCGAGGCCGATCTGCGCGCTTTCGCCCATGCCGAGCTGCCGTTCGAGCGGCTGGTCGAGGAGCTGAATCCGGCCCGCTCGACCGCGTATTCGCCGATCGTGCAGGTGATGCTGGCGTTCGAGCACCGCGACGACACCAGCATCGAGCTGTCCGGTCTGCGGATCGACGAGTTCGCGCTGCCCGCCGCGACCACCCAGTTCGACCTGTCGCTGGCGCTCGACGAGATCACCGGCGCCGCCGGGGAACCCGGCCTGCGTGGCTGGCTGCGCTACGCCACCGACCTGTTCGACGCCGACACCGTCGCGGCCTTCGGCGAGCGCTTCGTCCGCGTCCTGGCCGCGGTGGTCGCCGACGAGGCGCGCCCGGTCGGGGAGATCGACCTGCTCGGTCCCGCCGAGACCGCCCAGCTCGCGGCGTGGAACGACACCGCCGCGCCGCTGGACACCGCGGCGACGCTCGTCTCGATGTTCGCCGCGCAAGCCGCGCGCACACCCGAGGCCGTCGCCCTCGACTTCGAAGGTCAGCGGATCACCTACGGCGAGTTCGCCGTTCGCGTCGCCCGCACGGCGCGATTCCTGATCGGCCAGGGCGTGGGTCCCGGCGCCGTCGTCGGGGTGGGCCTGCGCCGCGGCATCGACCTGCTCGTCGCGATCTACGCCGTGCAGGCGGCGGGCGCGGCCTACCTGCCGCTGGACCCCGACCACCCGGCCGACCGGATCGCCGACGTGCTGGCGACCGCGGCCCCGGTGTGCGTGCTCGCCGGCGCGGGGTTCCCCGACACCGGCACCCGCACCGTCGATCCCGCGGACCTGGACCTGTCCGGGTTCGCCGCCGATCCGGTCACCGACGCCGACCGGATCCGGCCGCTGCGCGCGGCCGATCTGGCGTACGTGCTGTTCACCTCGGGCTCGACCGGCAAGCCCAAGGGCGTGGCGGTCAGCCACACCGCGATCGTCAACCGCCTGGTCTGGATGCAGGACGCGTACCGGCTCGACGCGAACGGCGTCGTGCTGCAGAAGACGCCGATCACCTTCGACGTGTCGGTATGGGAGTTGTTCTGGCCCTTGCAGGTCGGCGCCACCCTGGTGATCGCCCGTCCCGACGGGCACCGCGATCCCGCCTACCTGGCGGAGCTGATCACCCGCGCCGGCGTCGATGTCGCGCACTTCGTGCCGTCGATGCTGGCGGCGTTCCTCGCCGAACCCCGGGCCGCCGACTGTGTGTCGCTGCGCCAGGTGTTCGCCTCCGGTGAGGCGCTGCCCGCCGCCGACGCCCAGCGGCTGCGCGCACTGCTGCCCGGGGTGGCCGTGCACAATCTGTACGGGCCGACCGAGGCCGCCGTCGACGTCACCTTCCACGAGGTCACCGACGCCGACACCGTCACCGTGCCGATCGGCGCCCCCGTCGCCAACACCGCGCTGCACGTGCTCGACGCCCGCCTGCGGCCCGTGCCCGTCGGTACCCCCGGCGAGCTGTACCTGGCCGGGGTCCAGCTGGCCCGCGGCTATCTGGCCCGCCCCGATCTGACGGCGGACCGCTTCGTCGCCGATCCGTACGGGATGCCGGGGGAGCGTATGTACCGCACCGGCGACCTCGTCGTGCGCACCCGCGGCGGCGAACTGGAATACCTGGGCCGCACCGACTTCCAGGTGAAACTGCGCGGCCTGCGCATCGAACTCGGCGAGATCGAAGCCGTCCTGTCCGGCCTCGACGCCGTCGACCGTGCCGTCGTCACCGTCCGCGACGACGGCACCGGCGACTATCTCACCGCCTACCTCGTCCCCGCGAGCACGGAAAGCGCACGCCACGCCCCGTCCGGCGAGACACTCGCCGCCGGCGCCGCGACCGCGGCGGAAGCGCCGGCTGGGCCGGGCCTCGATGCGGACCGCTCGGACGCGGCGGCGAACCGCGACCGGTCGGGTGGTCGCGCGATCGACCTGGAGCCGGTGAAATCCGCTCTGCGGCAAGCACTTCCGGCCTACATGGTGCCGAGCGCCTTCGTGGTACTCGACACGCTGCCGGTGAACGCGTCCGGCAAGCTCGATCGGCGGGCACTGCCCGCTCCCGAACTCCTCGCGCGCGCCTTCCGCGCACCGGCGACGCCGTCGGAGCAGCTGGTGGCCGGGGTGGTCGCGGAGGTGCTCGGCCTCGACCTGGTCGGCGCCGACGACGACTTCTTCGATCTGGGCGGCAATTCGCTCATCGCGACCCGGGTCGCCGCCCGGCTCGGGGCCGCGCTGGACCGGCAGGTGCCGGTGGCGCGGATCTTCGAGACCCCCGTGGTGGCCGCGCTGGCCGCGGCGCTCGACAGCGCCGAGGGCGCGGCCCGGCTGGCGCTGGCCGCGGGAGAGCGCCCCGCCGTGCTGCCGCTGTCGCCCGCGCAGCAGCGCATGTGGTTCCTCAACCGGTTCGATCCCGAGTCGGCCGGATACAACGTGCCGATCGCGGTGCGGCTCAGCGGGGCCCTCGATGTGGACGCGCTCGCCGCGGCCGTCGGCGATCTCGTCGAGCGCCACGAAGTGCTGCGCACCTACTACCCCGAGACCGCCGACGGCCCGGTGCAGGAGATCCTGTCCGCCGCCGAGGCCGGTGTCGCCCTGCGGGTCCGTGAGATCGCGGCCGATCAGGTCGTCACGGCGGTCACCGCACTGGCTGCCACCACCTTCGACGTGACCGCGGGGGTGCCCTGGCAGGTCGTGCTGTACCGGCTCACCGCCGGACAGTCCACCGACGGTGACCCTGCGGGGGTCTCGGCTGCCGCGTCCTCGCGGGAGGCGGTGCTGGCCCTGGTCGTGCACCACATCAGCGCGGACGGCTCGTCCGTCCCGCCGCTGGTGCGCGATCTGATGACCGCCTACCTGGCGCGCCGCGACGGCGCCGCCCCCCGGTGGACGCCGCTGCCGGTGCAGTACGCCGATTACGCGCTGTGGCAGCGCGCGGTCCTCGGCGACGAAGCCGACCCCACCTCGGTGGCCGCCCGCCAGCTCGACTTCTGGCGCGGCGAACTCGCCGATCTCCCCGACGAACTCGCCCTTCCGCTGGACCGGCCGCGCCCGGCCGTGCGCACCCTCGCCGGCGGCACGGTGCCGGTGACGCTGGACGCCGCCACCCACGCCCGGCTGACCGAGCTGGCCAGGGACGCGGGCGCGACCCTGTTCATGGTCGTGCACACCGCGTTCGCGGCCCTGCTCGGCCGCCTCAGCGGCAGTGCCGACATCACCGTCGGCACACCTGTGGCCGGGCGCGGTGAGGCCGCGCTGGAAGACCTGATCGGCATGTTCGTCAACACCCTGGTCTTCCGCACCCGCCTGGTGCCGGGGGAGACCTTCGGTCAGCTGCTGGCCCGCCAGCGCGCCACCGACCTCGCCGTGTACGCCAACGCCGACGTGCCGTTCGAGCGGCTCGTCGAGGTGCTCGACCCGGCCCGCTCCACCGCCAGGCACCCGCTGTTCCAGGTGGGCTTGTCGTTCCAGAACTTCGAGCGCGCCGAACTGGCCCTGCCCGGAATCACGGTGTCCGCGCTGGACACCGACAGCGCGCTGTCCCAATTCGACCTGCACCTGATCGTCAGCGACGACTACGCCGCCGACGGCGCCGCCGCCGGTGTCACGGGCGTGCTCACCTACGCCGACGACGTCATCGACCCCGAGACCGCCGCGGCGATCGCGGCCCGGCTGCAACGGCTGCTCACCGCCGTCGCCGCGGCGCCGCACACACCGCTGGACGGTATCGATGTGCTCGAGCCCGCCGAGCGGACCCGCATCCTCACCGAGTGGAACGCCACCGCGCACGAGATCGACCGCACCGCGACCCTGCTCACCCCGTTCCGCGACCGCGCACGCGAGACGCCCGGAGCGACCGCGCTCGTGTCCGAGGACACCGAACTGACCTACGCCGAGCTCGACGCCCGGGTCAATCGCCTCGCCCGCCACCTCGTCGCCGAGGGCGTCGGCCCCGATGTGCTGGTGGCCCTGGCCATGCGGCGCTCGATCGATCTCGTCGTCGCCATGTACGCGGTGCTCA
Organism: Nocardia sp. MH4; assembly: GCF_019266065.1. Taxonomy (GTDB): domain Bacteria; phylum Actinomycetota; class Actinomycetes; order Mycobacteriales; family Mycobacteriaceae; genus Nocardia; species Nocardia canadensis. The sequence goes on from NZ_LPNR01000087.1 coordinate 35,071, forward strand.
CCGCCGGCGGCGCGTACGTCCCCGTCGACCCGGATCACCCGGCCGAGCGCATCGCCCAGGTGCTCGACACCGCCCGCCCGCACCTGGTGCTCACCACCGCGCGCGACTACTTCGACCGGCAGTCGTCGACGGGCACCGGCATCGCCGCCATGGCCTCGCCCGCGCCCCGGATCGTCGTCGTCGACACCGTCGACACCTCCGTCTACGCGGCGGACCCGGTAGCCGAGGCGGAACTTCGGGCGCCCCTGCGGGATTCGAACCTCGCCTACGTCCTGTTCACCTCCGGCTCGACCGGCAGACCCAAGGGCGTGGCGATGAGTCACGCGGGCGTGCGCAACCAGATCGCGTGGCTCAACGCGCGATACCGGATCGACCGCGACGACGTGTACCTGCAGAAGTCCGCCGCCGGGTTCGACCTGTCGGTGTGGGGCTTCTTCGCCCCGCTGGCCGCCGGTGCCACGCTGGTGCTGGCCACCGCCGACGGGCATCGCGACCCGCTGTACCTGGCCGACCTCGTCGCCGCGCGCGCGATCACCGTCGCCGACTTCGTGCCGTCGATGCTGGCGATGTTCGCCGCGCACGCCGACGCGCGCCAGCTGGCGAGCCTGCGGCTGGTGTTCGCGATCGGCGAGGCGCTCACCCCGGACACGGTGGCGGCGCTGAGCGCGAAATCTACCGCGGCCGTGCACAACCTGTACGGACCCACCGAGGCCGCCGTCTCGGTCACCGCCTGGCCCGCCGACGGCGCGACCGGGCAGACCGTGCCGATCGGGGTGCCCGAGTGGAACACCCGGGTCTACGTCCTCGACGAACGCCTGCGGCCGGTCGCCCCCGGCGTCGCCGGTGAGTTGTACCTGGCGGGCGAGCAGCTGGCGCGGGGCTACCTCGGGCGTCCCGACCTCTCCGCCGACCGGTTCGTCGCCGACCCGTTCGGCGCGGCGGGCGAGCGCATGTACCGCACCGGCGATCTGGTGCGCTGGAATCGTGACGGGGTCCTGATCTACCTGGCGCGCATCGACTTCCAGGTGAAGTTCCGTGGCCAGCGCATCGAGCTCGGCGACATCGAGACCGCGCTGGGCGGCCTGCCGCAGGTCAGCCAGGCCGCGGCGGTGGTGTCGGCGAGCCCGACCGGCGACCGGCTCGTCGGCTACGCGGTGCCGGTACCCGGCGCCGAACTCGATCCCGCGCAGCTGCGTTCGGCCCTGGCGGCGGTGCTGCCGTCCTACATGGTGCCGTCGGTGATCGTCGTGCTCGACGCGTTCCCGCTCAACACCTCCGGCAAGCTCGACCGCAAGGCCCTGCCCGCACCGGAATTCGTGGCCAGGCCGTTCCGGGCCCCGGTCACCCCGGCCCAGCGCGCGGTCGCCGAGGTCTTCGGCGAGGTGCTCGGCCGCGACCGGGTCGGTCTCGACGACGACTTCTTCGAGCTCGGCGGCAACTCGCTCGTCGCCACCAGGGTCGCCGCCCGCCTCGGCGCGGCCCTGTCGACCCGGGTACCGGTGCGCACACTGTTCGAGGCGACCACCGTCGCCGACCTGGCCGAGGCGCTCGCCGGCCGGATGGGCAGCGGCGCGGGCATCGCGCTGCGCGCTGCCCGCCGCCCGCACCGGATCCCGCTCTCGGCGGCCCAGCAGCGCATGTGGCTGCTCAACCGCCTCGATCCGGCGTCGGCGGCCTACAACATCCCGATCGCGGTGCGGCTGCGTGGCGAGGTGGACGCGGCGGCGCTGGCCGCCGCCGTCGCCGACGTGCTGGACCGCCACGAGGTGCTGCGCACCGCGTACCCGGCGATCGACGGAATCGGCCATCAGGCGGTGTGGCAGTTCGTGCCGACCCCGGTCGTGGAGACCGTCGACCCGATCGCCGTGCCCGCGATGGTGGCCGCGGAGATCGGCCGCGGTTTCGACGTCACCGTCGCGCCGCCGGTCCGCGTGCGCGTGCTGCGCTGCGCACCCGACGAGGTCGTGCTGGTCGTGGTGATCCACCACATCAGCGCCGACGGCTTCTCCGCCGGACCGCTGCTGCGCGACACCACCGCCGCCTACCTGGCCCGCCGCGCGGGCACCGACCCCGGCTGGGCGCCGCTCGAGGTCCAGTACGCGGACTACACGCTGTGGCAGCGCGAGGTGCTGGGCAGCGAGGACGACCCCGAGTCGCTCGCCGCCGAGCAGGTGCGGTTCTGGCGCGACGAGCTGGCCGGGCTGCCCGGGCTGCTCGACCTGCCCACCGACCGGCCACGACCCGCGGTCGCCTCGCAGCGGGGCGCGAGCGTGGACACCGTGGTGGCGCCGCAGATCTGGCAGCGGGTCGGGCAGCTGGCCCGGCGCGCCGACGCCAGCGCGTTCATGGTCGCCCACGCGGCGCTGGCCGCCCTGCTGGCCCGGCTCAGCGGTACCGGTGACATCGCCATCGGCACCCCCGTCGCGGGTCGCGGCGAGGCCGCGCTCGACGATCTGGTCGGCATGTTCGTCAACACCCTGGTGCTGCGGACCGCCGTCGACCCGGCCGCATCGTTCACCGACCTGCTGGACCGGGCCCGCCGCGTGGACCTCGCCGCGTTCGAGCACGCCGACGTGCCGTTCGAACGACTCGTCGACGTGCTCGACCCGGTCCGCTCCACCGCGCACAGCCCGCTGTTCCAGGTGATGCTCGCCTTCCAGAACCTGGACGCCGCGCCCACCGAGGTCAGCCTGCCCGACCTCACCGTGACCGGGCTCGATACCGACACCGCCGTCGCCAAGTTCGACCTGGACCTGGTACTCGCCGACACCGCCGACGGCGGCTGCGCGGTGAGTCTCACCTACGCGACCGACCTGTTCGACGCCGCCACCGCGACCCGCATCGTCGACGGCTATGTGCGGGTCCTCGACGCCGTCACCGCCGACCCGGCCGGCCCGATCGGCGAGGTCGACCTGCTCACCGACGCCGATCGGAGCCTGCTCGAAACCTGGTGTGACACCGCGCATCCGGTGGCGGCCGAGGTGCTGCCGGTCGCGTTCGACCGGCAGGCCGCCGCGACGCCGGCCGCGATCGCGCTCACCGACGGCGACGTCTCGCTCACCTACGCCGAGTTCGCGGCCCGGGTGAACCGGCTGGCCCGCCACCTCGTCGACCAGGGCGTCGGGCCGGACACGGCGGTCGCCGTCGCCGCGCGCCGCTCGCCCGACCTGCTGGTCGCGGTGCACGCCGTGCTCGCCGCAGGCGGCACCTACGTGCCGATCGACCCCGATCATCCGGCCGAGCGGATCACCCGAGTCCTGCGGATCGCGCAGCCGGTGTGCGTGCTCACCACCGCCCGCGATCGCGCCGACCTGCCGGTCATCGCCGCGCCGGTGGGGGTCGACGTGGTGGTGGCCGACACGGTCGACCTCACCGGTTACCCGGCCGGGCCGCTCACCGACGCCGAGCGGGTGCAGCCGCTGCTGCCCGAGCACACCGCGTACGTGATCTTCACGTCCGGATCCACCGGCCTGCCCAAGGGCGTCGGGGTGCCGCACCGCGCCATCGTCAACCAGCTCGACTGGCTGGCCGCCGAATTCGGGTTCGCCGCGGGCGACACGGTGCTGCACAAGACGCCGGTCACCTTCGACGCCTCGATCTGGGAACTGCTGCTGCCGCCACGCGTCGGCGCCCGCACGGTCCTCGCCCGTCCCGGCGGACACGGCGATCCCGGCTACCTGGCCGACCTGATCGCCGAGCACGCCATCGACACCGTGCAGTTCGCACCGACCCTGCTCGCGGCCTACCTGGCCGAATCGGCGGCACGGCCGTCGGCGGCCGACCCGGTACGCAACGGCGTTGCGGGCCAAGCACTTCCGTCGACCGAAGACACCCGACCGGTCGCCGGTGGCGGAGCTGTGACGGTGCCCGTCGGTGTTCCGGCGGGTCTGCGGCGGGTGTTCGCCGGTGGCGAGATCCTGCCCGCGGCACTGGCCCAACGGGCCCGCGAGGTGACCGGCGCGCAGGTGATCAACCTGTACGGGCCGACGGAAACCGCCGTGCAGGTCAGCACCCACGTGGTGGGCGACGCCGACACGGTGACGGTGCCGATCGGCGCGCCGGTGCGGAACACCGGGCTCCACATCCTCGACGCGCGCCTGCGGCCGGTGCCGCCGGGTGTGACCGGCGAACTGTACGTCGGCGGTGCGCAACTCGCGCACGGCTACGTCGGCGCGGCCGGGCTCACCGCCGAGCGGTTCGTGCCCGACCCGTTCGCCGGGCCCGGCGAGCGGATGTACCGGACCGGCGACCTCGTCCGCCTGCGGACCGGCGACAACGGTGCGGCCGTCCTCGACTACGTGGGTCGCGGCGACCTCCAGGTCAAGCTCAACGGCCAGCGTCTCGAACTCGGCGAGGTGGAAGCCGCGCTGCTGCACCAGCCCGGCGTCGCGCAGGCCGCGGCGACCGTGGTGGCGGGGGCGGGCGCGGACCGGCTCGTCGGCTACGTCGTCGCGGAATCATCCGGGGCCCAGGGCGATCCGCTCGACCCGGCCGCGGTACGCGCGGCACTGGCCGCGGAGCTGCCCGGGTACCTGGTGCCCGCGGTGGTCGTCGTCCTCGACGCGTTCCCGGTCAACACCTCCGGCAAGCTCGACCGCGCCGCCCTGCCACGGCCGCAGCTGCGCCAGGCCGCCTACCGTGGCCCGGTCACCGAGACCGAACGGCTCGTCGCCGCGGAATTCGCCCGGGTCCTCGACCTGGACCGGATCGGCATGGACGACAACTTCTTCGACCTCGGTGGCAACTCGCTGACCGCGGTGCAGCTGTCCTCGCGGCTGAGCGCGGCGCTCGACGTCGCGGTGCCGGTCGCATGGTTCTTCACCGACCCGACACCCGCCGTGGTCGTGGAACGGCTCCGCGCCCGGGACGACGCGGCCGACGACGCGTTCGCGGTGCTGCTGCCGCTGCGCGCGCACGGCACCGGCGCACCGCTGTTCTGCATCCATCCCGTGGGCGGGGTGTCCTGGTCCTTCGCCGGCCTGACCCGTCATCTCGACCCCGAGCGCCCGATCTACGGTCTGCAGTCGCCCGCCCTCACCGCGGACGAACCGCTGCCCGACAGCATCGACGCCTGGGCCCAGCGCTATGTCACGGCCATCCGCGACGTCCAGCCCGAGGGGCCCTACCACCTGCTCGGCTGGTCGCTGGGCGGCCTGCTCGCGCACGCCGTCGCCACCCGGTTGCAGGCCGAGGGCGCCGAGGTCGCGCGGCTGGCGATGATGGACAGCTGGCTCGGCGACGGACCGGAGCAGACACCGCTGCCGACCGTCGGCGACCTGCTCGGCGGCCTCGCCGGCGACGAATTCGACGTGACCTTCGACGCCGACGGCCTGGCCGCCGCGGCCGCCGACCTCGGCGGACCGCTGGCCGCGCTGGACCGGACCCGCCTGGCCCGCATCATCGACGCCGCCACGGCCTCGATGACGATGGTCGACGCCTACCGGCCCGAGCGCTTCGACGGCGACCTGGTCTACTTCGCCGCCACCGTCGACGACCCCACCGGCGCGCGCGGCGCGGCGAGCTGGGCCGGCGTCATCGGCGGCGCGGTGCACCGGTACGGGATCGACGCCACCCACTGGGCGATGGCGAGCGAGGCCGCACTGGCCGCGATCGCCGCCGTGCTCGACGGCGCCGGGCCCACGGACGGCGGCGTCGACGCGGCGAGGGCCGATGCGCGAGCGGGGGTGCGGGGCGCATAGAATCGCGGAGCCGGCCGTCGAGCCTGCTGCCTGATCACCGAGGCATCCGCGCACGTCGCCAGCACCCTGTTCGAGAGGTCGAGAAGCCATGTCAGTACAGCCGTCCGGTGGGATCGGGTGACGAAGCCACAGTTGACCGAGTCGACCGAAACCACTGACGACGTCTCCACCGCCGGTGGTGTGCGCCGCACCGTGCTCCCCGGTGGGCTGCGCGTGGTGACCGAGCACGTGCCCGGCGTGCGCTCGGCCTCCATCGGGGTGTGGGTCGGCGTCGGCTCGCGCGACGAGGGGCCCACCGTGGCCGGCGCGGCGCACTTCCTCGAACACCTGCTGTTCAAGGCGACGCCCACCCGCTCGGCGCTCGACATCGCCCAGACCATGGACGCCGTCGGCGGCGAACTCAACGCGTTCACCGCCAAGGAACAGACCTGCTACTACGCCCACGTCATCGACGAGGACCTGCCGCTGGCCGTGGAACTGGTCGCCGACGTGGTGCTCAACGGCCTGTGCCGGGCCGTCGACGTCGACGTGGAGCGGCAGGTGGTGCTCGAGGAGATCGCCATGCGCGACGACGACCCCGAGGACCTGGTCGCCGACTCCTTCCTCACCGCGCTGTTCGGTGACCACCCGATCGGGCGCCCGGTGATCGGCACCGTCGAATCCATCGAGGGCATGCAGGCCGCCCAGTTGCGCGGGTTCCACCAGCGCCGCTACCGGCCGGACCGGATGGTCGTCGCGGTGGCGGGCAATGTCGACCACGACCGCACCGTCGAACTGGTGCACCGCGCGTTCGGGCCGCGCCTGGACGCCACCGCCGAACCGGCGCCGCGCCGTGAGGGCAGGTTCCGCGCGCAGACCGCGCCCAGCCTGGTCCGGATCAATCGCGACAGCGAACAGACCCACCTGGTCTTCGGGGTGCGCGCGTTCGGCAGGCACGAGGGACAGCAGCGCTGGCCGCTGTCGGTGCTCAACACCATCGTCGGCGGCGGCCTGAGTTCACGGCTGTTCCAGCGCATCCGGGAGGAACGCGGCCTGGCGTACTCGGTGTACTCGAGCGTCGACACCTTCGCCGACACCGGCGCGTTCTCGGTCTACCTCGGCTGCCAGCCCGAAAACCTCGCCCAGGTCACGACATTGGCGCGCGACGTGCTCGTCGACGTGGCCACCAACGGGGTCACCGACGCCGAATGCGCCCGCGCCAAGGGCTCGTTGCGCGGCGGGCTGGTCCTCGGCCTCGAGGACTCCGCCTCGCGGATGAACCGCATCGGCCGCAGCGAACTGAGCTACGGCAACCACCGCAGCGTCTCGGCCACCCTCGCGCGCATCGACGCCGTGACCACCGACGAGGTCAACGCCATCGCTCGCACCCTGCTCGCCCGCCCCTACGGCGCGGCGGTCGCGGGCCCCTACCAGCGCACCCGCGACCTGCCCGCCGCGGTCCGCAAACTCGTCGACCACTGACCCACGCCCCGCCGCTCGTGGGTGCCGTAGCGGTCACCGACCCGGGTCAGTCCCGTGCCGCCTGGTTGGCGGCGTCGACGATGGCGGGCAGCAGACCGGGGACCGCGTCCTCGACGGCGTCGGTGCGCAGCCGCTGATAGGTCTGGCCGTCGATGGTCAGGCGCTCGATCAGGCCCGCCTCGCGCAGGATCTTGAAATGGTGGGTCGCGGTGGATTTGTTGATCGCGTCGTAGAGCGCCGAGCAGCGGACCGGGGTACCCGCGTTGGCCATGCGGCGAACCATCTCCAGGCGGACCGGATCGTGCAAGGCGCTCAGCACAGTGGGGAGCCCGGCGACCGGCAGGGTCGGCGCCGGGGGGAGACCGTTAGCCTGTGTCATGATCTACCTCACTCGGGGGTTTGATACTCATCATACTAGGCGTAGGGTCTACGTCGTTCGATGGTGATCAAACTCTGCTGATAGGGGCTGCCATGGTGGCGTCGACGATCGCTCCGGTCGAGTCGGGGAAGCGGTGGGCCTACGGGCTGGTCCTCGCGGCGAGCGCGGTGGCGCTCGGTGTCTCCGGCGCGCCCGCGCCGCTCTACGGCATCTATCAGACCGAGTGGCACCTCTCACCGCTCACCACCACCATGGTGTTCGCCGTGTACGCGGTGGCCGCCCTCGGCGCGGTGCTGGTCTCGGGCCGGATCTCGGATGTGGTCGGCCGCAAGCCCGTGATGGTGGCCGCGTTCGCGACCATGATCCTGGGCCTGGTGGTGTTCCTGCTCGCCGACTCCGTGCCGATGCTGTTGCTGGCCAGGGCATTACACGGCGCCGCGGTCGGCGCGACCGTGGTCGCGGGTGCCGCGGCCCTGCTGGACCTGCGGCCCACACACGGCGCGCGGTCCGGTCAGCTCAGCGGGGTGGCGTTCAATGTCGGAATCGCGGTCGCGGTGCTGGGCACCGCGGTGCTCGCGCAGTACGCGCCCTCGCCGCTGCGCACGCCCTATGTGGTGATCGCGGTGATCTGCCTGGCCGCGGGTGCGGGCATCCTGGCGGTGAGCGAGCCGCACACGGCCCGGGTGAAGTCGCGGATCACGATCGCGAAACCCGCTGTCCCGCACGAGATCAGGGCCGACTTCTGGTTCTCCGCGATCGGCGTGATGGCGGCCTGGTCGGTGCTGGGTGTGCTGCTGTCGCTGTATCCGTCACTGGCCGCGGCCGAGACCGGCGTGCACAACCTGGTGTTCGGCGGCGTCGTCGTCGCGAGCACCGCGCTCGCCGCCGCGCTGGCACAGCTGTTCGCCTCGCGGATTCCGGCGCGCCGGGCCGCCGTCATCGGCGACCTCGGCATGGCCGCCGCGCTGCTGGCCACCATCCCGGCCCTGGCCACCAAGCAGCCCGCCGTCGTCGTGCTCGCCGGGCTGGTGCTCGGTGCCACCTTCGGTCTGGGCTTCGGTGGTTCGCTGCGGCATCTGTCGGAAGTCGTTCCGCCCCACCGCCGGGGCGAGACCATGTCGGCCTACTACCTGCTGGCTTACTCCGCGATGGCGTTGCCGACCCTGGCCGCGGGCTGGGCTGCCACCACCTGGGGCCTGTCGACGGTCTTCCCGTGGTTCATCGTGCTCGTCTCGGTGGCCTGCGTGCTGGCCGCGCTGCTCGGGCTCCGGGGAACCCGGGCAGCGCGGGTGAACTAAGCGGGCCAGCCGCCGTAGGGCACGGTGATCAATTCCATGAAGTGGCCGTTGGGGTCGAGGAAATAGACCCCGCGGCCACCGTCGTTGTGATTGATCTCGTTGACCCCGTGTTGCATCGGGTCGGCCCAATGATCCATTTCGTAGCGCTGGATCTTGGCATAGGCAGCTTCGAACTCGGATTCCGAGACGAGGAATGCGTAATGCTGCGGCTGGATTTCGGAAACATGCGGCGGCACCTTCGCGAAATCGAAGGTGACGCCGTTGGCGACGGGGATCGGAATGAACGGACCCCACTCTTTTCCTATGTCCAACCCGAGGAGATCCGCCCAGAATTCGGCGGTTTCCCGATTATCGCGACATCCGACAATGGTGTGATTGAACTGTACTGGCAGTGGATTTCTCCTTGTTCGTGATGGCGCCGACCCTGGGCACGGTACGAGGCGGCCGACAGGAGCACCATCACCGCGAACGAGATTAGCCACCGATCCCGGATCGTGCAATGGCCGCGCGGGGTAGCGTCGCGCACATGAGGATTCGTGGAGCCGTCCTGGAACGCATCGCCGCGCCCGCGCCGTTCGCCGAGTCGCAGCCGATCACCGTGTGCGATCTCGAGCTGGCCGCGCCGGGCCCCGGGGAACTGCTGGTCCGGATCGAGGCGGCCGGACTGTGTCACTCCGATCTGTCGGTGGTCGACGGCAATCGGGTACGGCCGGTGCCGATGCTGCTCGGACACGAGGCGGCCGGGGTGATCGAGGCGCTGGGCGACGGAGTCGCCGATGTGGCGGTGGGGCAGCGGGTCGTGATGACGTTCCTGCCGCGCTGCGGCGAGTGCGCCGGCTGCGCGAGCAACGGCCGCACCCCGTGCGCGCCCGGCAGCCTCGCCAACAACGCGGGTGAGCTGCTCGGCGGGGGCCGCAGGTTGCGCCGAGACGGCGCCGAAGTGCACCACCACCTGGGCGTGTCCGGTTTCGCCACGCACGCCGTCGTCGACCGGCGCTCGGTGGTCCCGGTCGACGCCGACGTGCCACCCGAGGTCGCCGCGGTGCTGGGCTGCGCGGTGCTCACCGGCGGCGGCGCGCTGCTCAATGCCGCGCAGCCGGGCAGGGGGGATCGGATCATGGTCGTCGGGCTCGGCGGCGTCGGCATGGCGGCGGTGCTCGTCGCGGTCTCGCTCGGTCTCGGCGAGGTGATCGCCGTCGACACTGTTCCCGAAAAGCTCTCGCTGGCAAAGGAATTCGGCGCCACCGCCGCGTTCACGCCGGGCGAGATCGCCGAGCGGGGAGTGCAGGCCGAGGTGGTGGTCGAGGCCGCGGGCAATGTGCGCGCCTTCGAGACCGCCGTCGCCGCCACGGCGCCCGGTGGCGTCACGGTGACGGTCGGCCTGCCCGCTCCAGACGCCACCGCGACGATCTCGCCGCTGGCCCTCGTCGCGCAGGGGCGCAGCATCGTCGGCAGTTACCTCGGCTCGGCCGTGCCCGAGCGCGACATCCCCGAATACGTGCGCCGGTGGCGGGCCGGCACCCTCCCGCTGGAACGCCTCGTCTCCGCCCGGATCGGGCTCGACCAGGTCAACGCGGCGATGGACGAACTCGCGGCGGGCGCGGCACTGCGCCAGGTGATCGTGTTCGACTGACCTCGCCGCCGGGTCACCCGTCGCTGCTCGATAGGCTTGCCGGTAAGGGTGAAGCGAGACACGAGGAGATACGGGTGACCATTCGGGTCGGAGTGCTCGGAGCACGCGGCAAGGTCGGACAGGCCATCTGCGCGGCCGTGGAGGCGGCGGCCGATCTGGAGCTGGTCGCCCAGGTCGACAAGGGTGACGCGCTGGAGACGTTCACCGAGACCGGCACCCAGGTGGTCGTCGATTTCACCCATCCCGACGTGGTGATGGGGAACCTGAAGTTCCTGATCGAGAACGGGATCCACGCCGTGGTCGGCACCACCGGCTTCGACGAGGTGCGCCTGGCCGAGGTCCGGGGCCAGCTGGCGCAGCGTCCCGAGGTCGGCGTCCTGATCGCGCCGAACTTCGCGATCGGCGCGGTGCTGTCGATGCGGTTCGCCGAGCAGGCGGCGCGGTTCTTCGAGTCGGTCGAGGTCATCGAGCTGCACCACCCGAACAAGGCCGACGCGCCCTCGGGCACCGCCTACCGCACCGCCGGGCTGATCGCCGCGGCTCGCGCCGAGGCGGGCGTCGGCCTGAGCCCCGATGCCACCACCACCGAGCTCGAGGGCGCCCGTGGCGCCGACGTCGACGGTGTGCGGGTGCATTCGGTGCGGCTGGCCGGCCTCGTCGCGCACCAGGAGGTGCTGTTCGGCACCCAGGGCGAGACGCTGACCATCCGCCACGACTCCATCGACCGCAACTCCTTCGCGCCCGGCGTGCTGCTCGGGGTGCGCGAGATCGCCGGGCGGCCGGGGCTGACGGTCGGGCTCGACCCGTTCCTGGATCTGTGAACGCGTCCGAACCCGCCGCGTGGCGACCTGATCGTCAGGTCGTGAAAATCGTCGCGCTGGTGGCTTTCCTGGTGCTGGCGCTGATCTACTACTTCGTGCGCCTCGGCGGGCTGGCCATCGCCTACATCGCCGACGGCGGGTTCGCGGGGATCGCGATCGGCATCGGCATGCTGCTGCTGCCGATCGTCGGCGTGTGGATCGTGTGGGCGACGCTGCAGGCCGCACTCGCCCACCAGCACCTGGCCCGGCGGATCGACGAGGAGGGCCTCGAGGTCGACACCTCGGAGCTGCCCCGACGGCCCTCCGGCCGCATCGAGCGCGACGCCGCCGACGCGCTGTTCGCGCGGATCAAGACCGAATGGGAAGCCGACCCGGACAACTGGCGCTCCTCCTACCGGCTCGCCCGCGCCTACGACTACGCGGGTGACCGCACCCGCGCCCGCGAGACCATGCGCCGCGCGGTCGCCCTGGAAAAGCTGGAACGCGAGGAATAGCCCGTGGCCCGGTTGCTGCTCGTCCACCACACCCCGTCGCCGCACACCCAGGCGATGTTCGAAGCGGTCCTCGCCGGCGCCACCGATCCCGAGATCGAGGGTGTGGAGGTGGTGCGCCGCGCCGCCCTGGCGGTCACCGCCGTCGACGTCCTCGAGGCCGACGGCTATCTGCTCGGCACCCCAGCCAACCTCGGCTACATGAGCGGCGCGCTCAAGCACGCCTTCGACACCGTCTACTACCCCTGCCTGGACTCGACTAGGGGTCGGCCGTTCGGCCTCTACGTCCACGGCAACGAGGGCACCGAAGGCGCCGAGAAGGGCGTCACCGCCATCACCACCGGCCTCGGCTGGGTGAAGGCGGCCGACTACGTGGTGGTGTCGGGCGCACCGACCAAACCCGACCTCGAGGCGTGCTGGAATCTCGGTGCGACGGTCGCGGCGCAGTTGATGGCCTGAGCCGGCGCGCTCCCCACCGCCGAACCCCCGAGGCCGGTGAGCAGTCGGTGGGGACGCCGTGGCCGCATCGGCTGAGGCCGCGTACCCCCGCGACGTGGGCGGATCGGCGTGGCCCCGAATTCTGGTGGGCTGACAGTCGGCGGTCCGATGCGGTAGAACTCGACACCGACGGGTTGCGGGCTGGCCGCGGATGGGTGTTCGAGATGGGGAGTGGTCGGTGAGCGAGTTGCAGCAGACTCCGGCGGTACGGCGGATCGGACTGGTCGAGGACCACGAGTCCGTCGCGATCGGGCTGGCGGCCATGCTCGGGCCCGAACCCGATCTGGACCTGGTCGCGACCGCCGATACCGTGGCCGGGCTGCTCGCCGCCGACGACGCCCTCGACCTGGTCGTGCTCGACCTGCGCCTACCCGACGGCTCGACGCCCGAGGACAACGTCACCACGCTGCGCGAACGCGGCATCGAGGTACTGGTGTTCACCGGTGCCGACAACGCGTTCCTGGTGCGTTCGGCGGCGAAGGCGGGCGTGCTCGGGGTGCTGCGCAAGTCCGAGAGCGTGGCGACCGTGGTCGCGGCGGTGCGCCGGGCCGCCTCCGGGGAACAGGTCGTCACCACCGACTGGGCCGCCGCGATCGACGGCGATCCGCAGCTGTCCGACGTCGGGCTCAGCCCGCGTCAGGAGGAAGTGCTCATGCTGTACGCCTCGGGGGAGAAGGCGTCGCGGGTGGCCCGGCTGACCGGCCTGTCCGAGCAGACCGTCAACGACTATCTCGGCCGCATCCGGCAGAAATACGCGGACGCGGGCAGGCCCGCCCCGACCAAGACCGACCTGTACAAACGGGCCGTCGAGGACGGCTGGCTGCCCGTGCCGGAACGTCAGCAGCGCACGTGACCGCCACCGCGGTCCGCCCGGCAGCCGGGCCCGTCGCGGTGGACACCGAGCTCTCCCGGGCGGCGACCGATCAGATCCTGCGCCGGCTCGGCGTCGTCATCGGCGTCGGCGCGATCATCGTGATGACCCTCGAACTACCCGCCGTGCTGATCCAGCCGATCAACCGCTCGGTGTGGCCCGAGGTGCACCTGGTTGCCGCGTACCTGTTCTTCGCGCCGCTGGCGATCGTGTCGGCGCGCGGGCCGGTCACCGCGATCCGCGGGGTCGCCGCGGCGGCCGCGATCTGCTATCTGGCGGCCACCGTGACGACGCCGCTGGTGTATTCGGTGGTGACGGTCGGATCGTTCGCGTCGTGGCCGTATCGCGGGCTGGTCCTCGGGGTGATGGCCGGCGGTCTGGCCTGGTCGGTGCGCACGGCCTCGTGCTTCGCGGCGGTGCTGGCCGTGGCCACCAGCGCGTCCAATGCCGCGGTGGTGCCGGACAGTTCGGCGTGGGCGCTGTTCGGCGACGTCACCAGGGCGCTCGGGGTGGCCGCGCTGTTCCTGTGGTGCGTGGTCTACGCGCGCACCGCCGCCGAGCGGGTCGACAGGGAGGCCGTCCGGCAGCGCTCACGCGCGGCGACAGTCGCCGCGACGGCGGCCCGGGAACGCGAGGCCGCCCGCTTCGCCGCGCTCATCCACGACGCGGTGCTGTCGACCCTGCTGGAGGCATCGCGCACGACGGGCTCCACCGCGGCGCTGTCCGCGCAGGCGACCCGCACCCTCGACCAGCTCGAACAGGCGCGCAGCGCACCGGAAATCGATCATCTCGACGCCGCCGCGGCGGTGGAGTTCCTGCGCGCCGCGGTGCGCGAGGTCGATCCCGACGTGCCGGTCCAGGCGGCGCGACGCGGCGCGGATCTGTGCCTGCCGCTGGAATCGGCGCAGGTGCTGGGCGCGGCGCTGAGCGAGGCCGTGCGCAACAGCGTGCGCCACGCCGACGTGGCGGGCAGGCGGGTGCGTCGCGAGGTGGCCGTCACCGTGGCCACCGGCGGCATCAAGGTGGTGCTCTCCGACGACGGCGCCGGCTTCGACCCGGCCCGGGTGCCCGCCGACCGGATGGGCATCGCCGGCAGCATCCTGGGCCGGATGCGCACGCTGCCGGGCGGGGCGGCCTTCGTCGAGTCGGCCCCCGGCACCGGCACCGTGGTGACCCTGGTGTGGGGCAGCCATGGCTGAGCGGGACCTGCCCTTCGGCATGCGCGACCTGTTCGGCCTCAGCGACGGCATGGCCTGGCTGTTCGTGGTGATCTTCGAAGCCACCATCGTCATGTACCTGCGGGTGAACTTCGACATCGTCCCACCGATCCCGGCCGCCGTCGCGCTGGTGCTGATGGCCGTGGCCGCGCTGGTCGTGCTGGTCTTCCCGGTGGATCCGCTGCCGTGGCCCGCCACCGCCTACGTCGCCTGCGCGGGACCGGCCGCGATGGCGCTGACGGTGCCGTGGATCGAGAATCCCACGGGGTTCTCGCATCAGCTGTGGACCGCCTACCCGACCTCGTATCTGCTGGCGATGCTGGTGCTGCGCGGGCGGATCCTGTCGGCCTGGCTCGGTGTCGCGGCCGCCGCGACGGTGCTCGTCACGATGGGGGTGTTCACCACCTGGCATCCGGAGACGGTGGTGCGGGCGCTGACCCCGGTCGCCACCGTCGGCGTGGTGACGGTGTTCATGGCGATCGTGCGGCCCACCCAGCGCTCGCTGCGGGAATTGCGCGGCCAGGCCAACCGGCGCGCGGCCACCGAGGCGGCACTGGCCGCGGCGGGCGCCGAACGCGACCGGCAGCTGACCCGCCTGGACCTGCTCGCCCGGCCGATACTCGCGCGCATCGCCGAGGGCGCCCATCTCACCGACGACGAACGCGAACAGTGCCGACTGCTCGAGGCCGAACTCCGCGACGGACTGCGCGCGCCCGAACTGGTCACCGAACAGCTCAGCGCCGCCGCGCGCGCGGCTCGCGCGCGCGGGGTGGAGGTCACCCTGCTCGACGACGGTGGCTTCCGCGGCGTGCCGACCTGGGTGCGCCACAACGTCATCGATGCCGCGGTCGAGGCCCTCGACAGCGCCGAGGAGGGCACGGTCACGGTGCGGGTGCTGCCGATCGGGCGGCGCTGGGTGGCGACCGTGCTGGCCGCCGCCGCGGCCGGTGACCGGCGCACCGAGATCGACACCGCGGGCGTCGTACGGGTCTCCACCTGAGCCGCGCGCACCTGTCGTACCCCTGTGTCAGGCTGAGGGAATGCAGCGGATGAATGCGGCGACGGCCCGGCGGATCGCGCTGGCCGCGCAGGGTTTCGGCAAACGTCGCCCGGCCAACCCGAACCGGCGCTCCGTCCTCGACGTCGTCGCCAGAACCCGTCTGCTGCAATTGGATTCGGTCTCGGCGGTGGTGCGCGCGCACTACGCGCCGGTGTTCAGCCGGATCGGTCCCTACGACCGCACGCTGCTGGAGAAGGCGGCATGGAGCGACAGCCCGCGGGCCCGGCGCGGCCTGGTCGAGTACTGGGCGCACGAGGCGGCGCTCATCCCGGTCGCGGACTGGCCGTTACTGCGCTGGCGGATGGCCGAGTACCGGCACGGGCGCTGGTCGGGCATGCGCAAGGTCATCGAACGAAATCCGACCTTGGGTAAAGACATTCTCGATGTCGTCACCGAGCTCGGCGCGTCCAGCGCGGGCGAGATCGAACGTCATCTGGAGCTGGACAAGCCGCGCCCCAAAGGCACCTGGTGGAATCTGAGCGACACCAAGATGGTGTGCGAGCAGCTCTTCGCCGCCGGCGAGCTGTCCATCGCGCGCCGGGCCGGGTTCACCCGCCAGTACGACCTGACCGAACGCGTCGTTCCGGCCGATGTCCTGGACCGCGAGATCGGCGAGGACGAGGCCGTCCGCGAGCTGCTGCGCCGGTCCGCCCGCGCGCTCGGCATCGGCACCGAGCCCGACCTGCGCGACTACTACCGCCTGAACCGGCGCCAGAGCGCCCCCGCCATCGCCGATCTCGTCGACGCGGGCGAGTTGATTCCGGTCGACGTCGACGGCTGGGATGCGCCCGCCTACCTGCATCCGGAGGCGAGCACCCCGCGCCGGATCACCGGCGCCGCCCTGCTGTGCCCGTTCGACCCGCTGATCTTCTTCCGCCCACGCACGCAGCGGATCTTCGACTTCCACTACCGCATCGAGATCTACACGCCGGAACCCCAACGGGTGCACGGCTATTACGTCTTCCCGTTCCTGCTCGACGGTGCGCTCGTCGGCCGGGTCGACCTGCGCGCCGAGCGGGGCAGCGGCAGGCTGCTCGCGCCCGGCGCGTTCGCCGAACCGGGCTACGCGACGGCCGAGACCGCGCACGCGTTGCGCGGCGCGCTGCGGGAGATGGCCGACTGGCTCGAACTCGACGACGTCGTCATCGGCGAGCGCGGCGACCTGGCCCCGCTGCTGTGACCGGCTACCAGCCCTTCGGGCCCTGGCCGCGCATCTGATCGCGCAGTGTGTTGGTGACCGCGCCCGAGAGCCAGGAGTTCAGCGACTGCCCGTTCTGCGCCGCCGCCTCCTCGGCCTTGGACTTGAGCTGCTCGACCAGGCGCAGGGTGACGCGGCTGATGTCACCGGTCATCTCCTCGAAGGTCGGCGGTTCCTCCGCGCCCGACGGCGTGTTCTTGCGCACGTCGGCCACCGCGTCGGTGCCGTCGAGGCGGACGTGCACGGTGCGGTCGCCGAGCTCGGTGCTGATCTCCGCGGCCAGCTCCGACAGTGCCGACAGCAACACGAGCCTGCTCGAACTCTCCACCGCGGCGGCCAGTGCGGCGGCGGTGGCCTGCGTTTTCTCGTCGCCGAGTGCGGCGGCGGCGATCAGTTCCTCGCGCAGCCGCGCGGTGTGAGCGTTCAGATCCATGACATCAGTGTGGCGTCATATCTGACATCACGCAAGGATGGTCGTGATGTCACCCCGGACGGGGGGTGACGGCGAAAAACACCCACCGGCAGCCGGATCGGCCGCTAGGGTGTCGAGGCTCATCTGGCGACCGGGTAGCCTTTCTGACCATGACGAACGGTGAATCGACGCCAACGGAGCTGCACGCGTCCGGCACGGTAGGTGTCGCGATGGTGACCCCCTTCAGCGCTGCGGGCAAGCTCGACGTCGATGCCGGTGTTGCTCTGGCCGCGCGCCTGGTGGACCGCGGCGTCGATCTGCTGGCCATCTCGGGGACCACCGGTGAGTCGCCGACCACCACCGAGACCGAGAAGGCCGAGCTGCTGCGCGCCGTCGTCGACGCGGTCGGCGATCGCGCCACCGTGATCGCGGGCGCGGGCACCTACGACACCGCCCACTCGATCGAACTGGCGCGCGCCGCCGAGAACGCCGGCGCGCACGGCCTGCTCGTGGTGACCCCGTACTACTCGCGCCCCACGCAGGAGGGCCTGCTCGCGCACTTCACCGCGGTCGCCGACGCCACCTCGCTGCCGGTGACCCTCTACGACATTCCACCGCGGTCGATCGTGCCGATCGCCATCGACACGATCCGCCGCCTCGCCGACCATCCGAACATCGTCGCGGTGAAGGACGCCAAGGGTGACCTGGTCTCCGGCGCCGATCTCATCGCGACCACCGGTCTGGCGTTCTACTCCGGCGACGACGGCCTCAACCTGCCCTGGCTCTCGGTCGGCGCCACCGGATTCATCAGCGTCATCGGGCACGTCGTGCCCGAACGCCTGCGCGAGATCCACCAGGCCTACACAGCCGGTGACGTGGCCAGGGCCAGAGAGATCAACGCGACACTGTTGCCGCTGTTCGCGGCCATGACCCGCCTGGGAGGTGTGGCGATGTGCAAGGGAGCTCTTCGATTGCTCGGTGTCGATGTGGGGGAACCCCGGTTGCCCCAGCTGATGCCGACGCAGGCGCAGCTCGACGCGCTGGCGCTGGATCTGCAGGCCGCGGGGGTGTCGGCATGACCGAACCCACCGCTCGCAAGCCGCGTCGCCGGTCCGCCTCTCGCGCCGCCGGCGCGCCCGAACCCACCCCGGTCGAGCAGGTCGCGCCGCCGAAGCAGGCCGCCCCGGCCACCGAACCGGTCGCCGAGATCGTCGCCGAGGCGAACCTGGTCGGTGATGCCGAGGTGGGCACCGATCTGATCAGCGTCGCCGAGGAGCAGGCCACCGCGCCGAAGAAGGCGACCTCGCGCCGCGCCAAGAGCAAGCCCGCCGCCGAGCAGGCCCCGCAGCAGCAGTCCCGTGGCGGCGGCCGTGGCCGGCAGGGCGGCGGCCGTGGCCGGGGTTCCGCGCCCGTGGCCGAGCCGCGCGAGAAGGCGCCCCAGGACCGGCTCGGCGCCCCGCCGAAGCTGCCCAAGAACGGCCTGCGGGTGTTCGCGCTCGGCGGCATCGGCGAAATCGGCCGCAACATGACCGTGTTCGAGTACGACGGCAAGCTGTTGATCGTCGACTGCGGTGTGCTGTTCCCCGAGGACCAGCAGCCCGGCGTCGACCTGATCCTGCCCGACTTCCGGCCCATCGAGGACCGGATGGACGACATCGTCGCCATCGTGCTCACCCACGGTCACGAGGACCACATCGGCGCGGTGCCGTTCCTGCTGCGCAACCGTCCCGACATCCCCGTGATCGGCGCGCGGTTCACCCTCGCGCTGGTCGCCGCCAAGTGCCGTGAGCACCGGCTGCAGCCCAAGCTCATGGAGGTCGCCGAGGGCGAGACCACCGTGCACGGCCCGTTCGAGTGCGAGTACTTCGCGGTCAACCACTCGATCCCCGACGCCATCGCGGTCGCCATCCGCACCAAGGCGGGCGTCGTGCTGCACACCGGTGACATCAAGCTCGACCAGCTGCCGCTCGACGGCCGCCTGACCGACCTGGCCGGCTTCTCGCGCCTCGGCGACGAGGGAGTCGACCTGTTCCTGGTCGACTCCACCAACGCCGAGGTCCCCGGCTTCGTCACTCCCGAGCGCGAGATCGGCGGGGTGCTCGACAATGTCATCGGCAAGGCACGCAACCGCGTCATCGTCGCCTCCTTCGCCAGCCACGTGCACCGCATCCAGCAGGTCGTCGACGTGGCACAGAAGTACAACCGCAAGGTCTGCTTCGTCGGCCGCTCGATGGTGCGCAACATGCAGATCGCCCAGGATCTGGGCTATCTGACGGTGCCCGACAACGTGGTCGTCGAGATGGACCAGGCCGCGAACCTGCCCGGCAACCGCCTGGTGCTGATCTCCACCGGTTCCCAGGGCGAACCGCTCTCGGCGCTGGCCCGGATGGCGCGCGGTGACCACCGCCAGATCAACATCCGCGCCGACGACCTGATCGTGCTGGCCTCCTCGCTGATCCCCGGCAACGAGAACTCGGTGTTCGCGGTGGTCAACGGCCTGGCCCGGCTCGGCGCCACGGTCATCACCCAGCAGAACGCGAAGGTGCACGTCTCCGGTCACGCCTCGGCCGGTGAGCTGCTGTACCTGTACAACGCGGTGCGCCCGACCAACGCCATGCCCGTGCACGGCGAATGGCGGCACCTGCGCGCCAACGCCGCGCTCGCGGTGGCCACCGGCGTGCCGGAGGAGCGGGTCGTGCTGGCCGAGGACGGCGTGGTGGTCGACCTGGTCGACGGCATCGCCTCCATCGTCGGCCGGGTCCCGGTCGGGCACGTCTACGTCGACGGGCTCTCGGTCGGCGACGTCGGCGAGTCGACCCTGTCGGACCGCCTGGTCCTGGGCGAGGGCGGTTTCATCTCGATCACCGTCGTCATCGACTCGACCACGGGCAAGGCCGTCAGCACCGAGCTCAACGGCCGCGGCTTCTCCGACGACCCGACCGCGCTCAACGGCGCGAACGAGCTGGTGGAGTCCGAGCTGCTGCGGCTGGCGGGCGAGGGCATCACCGACACCCACCGCATCGCCCAGGGCGTGCGCCGGGTGGTCGGCCGCTGGGTCGCCGACACCTACCGTCGCCGTCCGATGATCGTGCCGACGGTCATCGGCGTCTGACCTTCCGAGACCGACAACCGCCGGGCGACACTGTCGCCCGGCGGTTGTGGTCGCGGGTCAGGCCTGGCAGGCCGCGGAGTCGAGCTTGGCCGACTTCACGATGTTGCAGGCGAAGGTGTGCGAGACCTTCCAGGAATCGTCCTCGGCGACGAAGTCGACGAAGGCGTCCTGCACCGGCTTGCCGTCGATGGTGACATCGGCGTCGGCCTTGAGCTTGCCGTCGGCGGGCTCGCCGACCTTGGTGATCGCGACGGTCACCTTGTTCTTGTTCGCGGCGTCGACGAACTTGTCGACCAGCATCGGATCCTGATCGGCGTCCTCGATGTAGGTCTTCTTCTCGTCGCCGGTGAGCTTGCCCGCCAGCGCCTTGTTGATCCGGCTGTTCAGTTCCTCGGCGGTCGGCTTGGGCAGGTTGGGCGGGGTGGTGACCGCGAGGTCGCCGCCTTCTTCCTTGCCCTGCTTGGCATTGCCCGATTCGAAGGCGCCGCCCGCGGCGGTCGTGCTGCTCGCGCCCGCGCTCGACGAGCCCGAATCGCTGCTGCACGCGCTGAGCCCGAGCGCCGCGACGATCGCGACGAGGGCGGTGGCGGTCTTCAGTGGACGGTTGGTCACTACAACTCCCCAGATACTGTTCTCGATACGGGTCGGGCTAGAGCTGGTAACCGCTGGTGCAGTTCCAGTGCTTGATGCTGGCGTTGCCCGGATTGTTGTTCAGCGCTTCGCGTTTGGCGCCGCCGATGGTCGAGGCCGAGCCGTAGCTCCACCAGCCGCGCGAGATCGCGATAGCGCCGCAGCCGTTGCGATACGACACCTTCACATCGCACCCGCCGCCGCCTCCGCCGCGCCGGCATGCCGCCATCGCGCCTGCCTCCGCCTCGGCATAGCTGCCGTAGTCGGTGGCGTACCCGTAGACCCCCGGTTTGATCGATACCGCGATGGCACCGTAATTGCTCGACTGCGCCTGGGCCGGAGCGATGTGCCCCGCGAACAACGCCGCGGTGGTGGCACCGAGCACGGCCGCGCTGGTGAGCATTCTCTTCACTTGTTGCTTCCCCTTCGTAAGCACGGGTCAACCGACCCGATGGAGCGCAGTCAACGTACCGAGCGGCACCTCGCGCGCGCCAGCCGTAGCGCCGCCTACGGGCCGAAATACAGGAGTTCGGTAAGGATTCGACAAGTCCGGGCCCGCGAAACGCGGTCGCGCGCGAGTTTTCCCCACGCTGACCGGGGGCCCGCGACCTGCGCCTGCGGGTGAGATCACCGTCGCAACCGGGGTGGGACCAGTGTTGCGGATGGTCCGGACGGGGCCTGAGCGGCTAGCCTGATGGTCATGGCAGGTAAGTCCCGCAGCACCACGACCTCTCGGGCGCGGGCGGGATCGAGCCGGGGGCAGACGCCGCCGCCGCGATCTCGCTCGACGACTCCGCGAGCGTCGGCGGCGCCACGCGGGCGTACCGCCCCCGCGCGCAGGCCGGTCAAACGCGCGTCGAACACCGCGCCGCTGGCGGTGATCGGGCGCGGCGTCGGCAGCGGCTGGACCATGCTGGCGCGCGGCGTCGGCGCCACGACCCGCACGCTGAGCCGCGCCGGGGAGATCGAGCACGGACACCGGCGCGACGGCATCGGTCTGGCGCTCATCGCGGTGAGCGCGGTCATCGCCGCCGCCATGTGGCTCTCGGCGGGCGGACCCGTCGGCCGTTTCCTCGAAGACGTCGTGCGCGCCGTCGCGGGTACCGCGGGCGGACTGGCTCCGCTGTTGTTCATCGCCCTCGCCGTGGTGCTCATGCGCACCGAGCCGCATCCGGAGATCCGGCCCCGGCTGGTGCTGGGCGGCCTGCTCGTCGTGCTGCCCGCGCTCGGCATCTGGCATCTGGCCGCCGGGTCGCCCGCCGACGCGCACGGGCGTTCGCGGGCGGCGGGCCTCCTCGGCTACGCCGTCGGCGGTCCGCTCGGGCAGGGGCTCACGCCCTGGCTGGCGCTACCGATTCTGTTGCTGGCCATGGTGTTCGGTGTCCTGCTGCTCACCGGGACCACGGTGCGCGAGGTGCCAACGGCGCTGCGGGAGTACTTCGGCCTCGGCGAGCACGACGGCGACGACGATCCCTACGACCCGGCCAACTACGACGACGACGGTTTCCCGCTGCACCGCAACCGGACCCGTCGCCGTGGCCGTACCCCCGACGACAACTACCCGCCCGACGAGTTCGGCGGCTCCGACGCGCTCACCGAATCGCTGGGCGAACCCCCGCTGCGCGAAGCCAAGCAGCTGCGCCTCGACGAGGAACCGCCCGCGCCCGAGCCCGCCCCGAAGCCGGCGCGCAAGCGCCCGCCCGCCAAGGTCGTCGACCAGACCCCGCCCGCCCCGCCGGAGCCGGAGTTCGTCACCGACCGGGTCGTCGACGGCGACTACACCCTGCCGCCGCTGACCCTGCTGCTCGACGGTGAACCGCCCAAGAAGCGTTCGGCCGCCAACGAATCGATGATCGAGGCGATCACCGAGGTGCTGGTGCAGTTCAAGATCGACGCCGCGGTCACCGGTTTCGTGCGCGGCCCGACGGTCACCCGCTACGAGGTGGAGCTGGGCCCCGGCGTCAAGGTCGAGAAGATCACCGCGCTGGCCCGCAACCTCGCCTACGCGGTCGCGACCGAGAACGTGCGCCTGCTCGCGCCGATTCCCGGCAAGTCCGCGGTCGGCATCGAGGTGCCCAACTCCGACCGCGAACTGGTGCGCCTGGCCGACGTGCTCAAGTCGCCGCACACCCGCAACGACCATCACCCGCTGGTGATCGGGCTCGGCAAGAACATCGAGGGCGAGTTCGTCTCGGCGAACCTGGCCAAGATGCCCCACCTGCTGGTGGCCGGTTCCACCGGTTCCGGTAAGTCGAGTTTCGTGAACTCGATGCTGATCTCGCTGCTGCACCGGGCCACCCCGGAAGAGGTCAGGATGATCCTGATCGACCCGAAGATGGTGGAACTCACGCCGTACGAGGGCATTCCGCACCTGATCACGCCCATCATCACCCAGCCGAAGAAGGCCGCCGCCGCGCTGGCCTGGCTGGTCGAGGAGATGGAACAGCGCTATCAGGACATGCAGGCCAACAAGGTCCGCCACATCGACGACTTCAACAAGAAGGTGAAGTCGGGCCAGATCACCGCGCCGCTGGGCAGCGAGCGGGTCTACCGCCCGTATCCGTACATCCTGGCGATCGTCGACGAGCTCGCCGACCTCATGATGACCGCCCCGCGCGACGTCGAGGACGCGATCGTGCGGATCACCCAGAAGGCCCGCGCCGCGGGCATCCACCTGGTGCTGGCGACCCAGCGCCCGTCGGTGGACGTCGTGACCGGCCTGATCAAGACCAACGTGCCCTCGCGGCTGGCCTTCGCGACCTCGTCGCTGACCGACTCGCGCGTCATCCTGGATCAGCCGGGCGCGGAGAAGCTGATCGGCATGGGCGACGGCCTGTTCCTGCCGATGGGCGCGGGCAAGCCGACCCGTCTGCAGGGCGCGTTCATCTCCGACGAGGAGATCCACGCGGTCGTCGAGTTCAGCAAGACCCAGGCCGAGCCCGAGTACCAGGAGGGCGTCACGGCCGCCAAGGCCGGCGAGGTCAAGGACGTCGACCCCGACATCGGCGACGACATGGACGTGCTGTTGCAGGCCGTGGAGCTGGTGGTCACCTCGCAGTTCGGCTCCACCTCGATGCTGCAGCGCAAGCTGCGCGTCGGCTTCGCCAAGGCGGGCCGGTTGATGGACCTGATGGAGACGCGCGGCGTCGTCGGCCCCAGCGAGGGTTCCAAGGCGCGCGACGTGCTGATCAAGCCCGACGAGCTGGACGGACTGCTGTGGTCGATCCGGGGTGGCGACCCCGGCGGCGCCGAGGACGAGTAGGTCGAACGCACGCCGGTCGGCGCGCGATACTGGTTTGCTCTGACCGTGCCGGGAGTAGACAGCGACGAACGAGGAGGGACCGTGGCTCACCGCGGAGTCGAACCGCGCGGGACGGGCCTCGACAGCCCGTCGGCACCTGCGTGAGCCGGGAGTGTGGACGGTTCCCTCGGCGAGAGTCGAACTCGCACTTGCCGGTACCTGAGACCGGTGCCTCTGCCAGTTGGGCTACGAGGGAATGGGTGATCGCCCCGGACCGCGCAGGGCGGGCAGGGGTACGCGGGCGCTCGGCCCGAGGGTGGGGGAGGGGTGCCTAGCGGCCTAGGGCCGGACGATGCCGGTCAGCAGTCGCCGCGGGCGCTCGAAAAGCGCTGCGGCCGCACGGCACCCAGGGGTAGCCGGTGCATCTCGACACGGCGTTCGTACTTCGCGGTGGATCCGTTCACGGCTAGCTCCTCTCGGGGTACCGATGGGGTGACGATGCGTCGACGGTAGCAGCGCACGGCGTTCGGCGAAACGGATTTTTCCGACGCGCCGACCGGCCCGTGCGCAGGTCAGGGTGCCTGTGTGTGAAATCATGACGAGCAAGCGTTCCGCAAAGCCGACTGAAACGGACATTTCGGGCATGATGGACGACATGAACTTCATCGATCGGACCACCACATGCAGGTGACCACGCTCGAGTGGGTGATCACCGGTGTGGTGATCCTCGCCTTGTTCGTCTTCGACTTCTTCGCCCACGTCCGCACACCGCACGAGCCGACCTTCAAGGAATCGGGCTTCTGGTCGGCCGTCTACATCGGCCTGGCGCTGCTGTTCGGCCTCTTCGTCGCCTGGAAATGGGGCGGCACCTACGCCGGGGAGTACTACGCGGGCTTCGTCACCGAGAAGGCCCTCTCGGTGGACAACCTGTTCATCTTCCTCATCATCATGAGCACCTTCGCGGTGCCGCGGATCTATCAGCAGAAGGTGCTGCTCATCGGCATCGTGCTGGCGCTGGTGATGCGCGGTGCGTTCATCGCCGTCGGCGCGGCCGCGATCAGCGCGTTCAGCTGGGTGTTCTACCTGTTCGGCGCGTTCCTGATCTACACCGCGGTGAACCTGCTGCGCGAGAGCGGACACGAGGTCGAGCACGAACAGCAACGTGACAGCCGCATCGTGGCGCTGGCCAAGCGGATCCTGCCCACCACCGATCAGTACGACGGCGACAAACTCGTCACCCGGATCGACGGCAAACGCGTGGTGACCCCGCTGCTGCTGGCGCTGCTGGCCATCGGCTTCGCCGATCTGCTCTTCGCCCTGGACTCGATTCCGGCCATCTACGGCCTCACCGAGCAGCCCTATCTGGTGTTCACCGCCAACGCCTTCGCGTTGATGGGCCTGCGCCAGCTGTTCTTCCTCATCGGCGGCCTACTCGACCGCCTGGTGTACCTGTCCTACGGCCTGGCCGCCATCCTGGCGTTCATCGGCGTCAAACTGGTGCTGCACGCCCTGCACGAGAACACGCTGCCGTTCATCAACGGCGGTGAGCATGTGAGCGTGCCGGAGATCTCCACCGTGTTCTCGCTGAGCGTGATCATCGGCATCCTGGTGATCGCCACGGTGGCGAGCCTGCTCAAGACCCGCCGCACCACCTCCTCCTGACCGCGCACTGCCCCGGAACCGTCGTGGTGTCCGGGGCAGTGCTGTGTCAGCGGGCGCTCACTCGGCGAAGGCGCCCATCACCGGCAGCCATTCGACGACGCGCACGGCCTCGATGAGGTCCAGCTTCGCGAACGGGTCCTCGGTCAGCAGCGTGGTCAGCGACGGCGCGTCCTCGGCCCGGAAGATCAGCAGCGCGCCGGTACCGTCCGGGTACGGGCCGCTGGTGAGCACCGTGCCCGCGTCGACGAGCGCGTTGAGCCACCCGCGATGCTCGGGGCGGTGCGTGGCCCGCTCGGCGGCGGTGGCCTCGGTGTAGGTGTAGTGGACGGCGAAGATCGGCACGGTCGATCACTTTCTCGCGGTGGGCTTGCGGACAGGTCAGAGAGTCAGCAGCATGCGGGTGTTGCCGAGGGTGTTCGGCTTGACGTAGCTCAGGTCGAGGAACTCCGCGACGCCGGTGTCGTAGGACCGGCACATCTCCGCGTACACCTCGGCGGTGACGGGCGTGCCGTCGATCTCGACGAAACCGTGCCTGCCGAAGAAGTCCACCTCGAAGGTCAGCACGAACAGCCGCTGTAGCTGCAATTCGCGCGCGACCGCGACCAGTCGATCGACGACGGCGCCGCCGACGCCGCGGCCCTTCACCACCGGATCGACGGCGACCGTGCGCACCTCGCCCAGATCGGCCCACAGCACGTGCAGCGCGCCGCAGCCGACGACGCGGCCCTCGAGTTCGGCCACCCAGAACTCCTGGACGGACTCGTACAGGGTGACCAGATTCTTCTCCAGCAGGATGCGACCCGCGTACTCGTCGACCAGACGCTTGATCTCGGGGACGTCCGAGGTTCGGGCTCGTCGCACGACGACGTCGGTGTTCCCGGCGGCGGAAGCGGAGCGCGACCACGCAGGGCCCTCGGAGACACCGCGATCGGACACCGCGGAAACAGGCGCCACAGAGGGCGCGGCGGGATGCGCGTCGCTGGTCGAACCACCCAGTGGTCCCCGTGAGGTCATGGGGTGCACAGTAGTCGGCCGGGTTACCGATAGTCTGAACATGTGCCGCACATCCTGTCGTTCCGCTCACCGCATCGCGCCGGGCTCGACGACCGGATCGGACGGCATTGCCCGCGCGAGCAAACCGCGCGCGAAACGGGTGGATTTCGGCGCAGTGCCGGTGAGTGCCGAGAGGGCGGGGCATGAGAGGTCAGCGCGCGGAGGAGGCAGCCTGCGTAACCACGGAGAGCGCCCGAGCAGGCCGGATGGACGCAGCATGAGCGTGCGACCCGAAGAGATCGACCGTGGATGGGAGAGGCCCGCGCCACCGCGCACGGCGCCCGACCGTGCCGAGGCGCAGGTCCCGGTGCTCAATATCGCGAACGTGCTGACCATCGCGCGGATCGTGCTGGTCCCGCTGTTCGTGCTGGCGCTGTTCGCCGAAGGCGGGCACGACACCCGCTGGCGGATCATCGCCGCGGCGGTGTTCGGGCTGGCGGCGATCACCGATCGCTTCGACGGGCAACTGGCCCGCAAATACGGTTTGGTGACCGATTTCGGCAAGCTGGCCGACCCCATCGCGGACAAGGCGCTGATCGGTTCGGCGCTGATCGGGCTCTCGGTCCTGGGTGATCTGCCTTGGTGGATCACCGCGGTCATCGTGGGACGCGAACTCGGCATCACCGTGCTGCGGCTGATCGTGGTCCGGCGCGGGGTGATCCCGGCGGGTCGCGGCGGCAAGCTCAAGACCCTGGTGCAGTCGATCGCCATCGCGCTGCTGCTGTTGCCGCTGTCGGGCGCCTTCGCCACCGCGGGCATGGTGCTGATGTACGCGGCCGTCGCGCTGACGGTGATCACCGGCCTGGACTACGTCGGCCAGGCGGCCCGCCTGTGGCTGGCGGGAGGACGCGCGCGCGGCGAGTCCCGCTCGTGACCGATCCGCTCGTCGACGGGGCGCCGGTCGCCGAACTGGTCCGGGCGCTGGCCGCGGCCGGTCAGACCGTCGCCACCGCCGAATCGCTGACCGCGGGCCTGCTGGCCGCCACCGTGGCCGGGGTGCCGGGCGCCAGCGCGGTGCTGCGGGGTGGCCTGATCGTGTATGCCACCGACCTGAAAAGCCGCCTGGCCTGCGTCGACGACGACATCCTCCGGGTCGACGGCCCGGTCGCCGCCTCGACCGCCGAGCAACTCGCGGTGGGGGCCAGACAGCGCTGTGGCGCCGACTGGGGTGTGGGTCTGACCGGCGTCGCCGGACCCGATTCCCAGGACGGGCACCCGGTCGGGACGGTATACCTCGGATTGGCCGGTCCACGGCACAGTGAAGTGGTCCGGTTGAAACTCGACGGCGACCGGTGGACGATCAGGATCGGTGCGGTGCACAGCGCGGTGCGGGAGTTGCTGCGCTGTGTGACGACGAACTAGCCGCGTCCGGGAACCACCGGCCGATGCTCGACGTTGTGCCAGAAAGAGGTGAGCACCGCTGCGGCGGTGACACGAGGTGGAGGAGAACGAGATGACGCTGCTGCGGGAGGCAATCGGGGACAGTCTGCGGCGTGCGCGTCTCGCCCAGCATCGAACGCTGCGCGAGGTGTCGACCTCGGCGCGTGTGAGCCTCGGCTATCTGTCGGAAGTGGAGCGCGGCCGCAAGGAAGCCTCCAGTGAACTGCTCGCCGCCATCTGCGAGGCACTGGACGTGCCGCTGTCGCGGGTGCTGTGGGACGTGAGCACCATCATGGCCGGCGCGGATGGCTCCGCGCCGCGCGAGCCCGCGCTGACCGGCCCCGCCGCCGAGCGTGAGGCCGCCCCGGCCGAACCCGCCCCCGCCGAACCC
>NZ_LPNR01000088.1 GCF_019266065.1 Nocardia sp. MH4
AAGCCGGAGCCACCGAAGGTCTGCAGCGAGTCGGTCAGGTACTGGTAGGCGCGCTCGGAGCCGACACCCTTGACGATCGGCAGCAGCAGGTCGTTCACGCGCGCGGCCAGTTCGGCGTCGGCGCCCGAAACGTGCTGGGCGACTTCGGGATCCTGATGCGCGGCGGTGAACAGGTACACCGAACGCAGGCCCTCGGCGTAGGCCTTCTGCATGAGCAGCGAACGGCGCACGTCGGGGTGGTGCAGGATCGTGACGCGGGGCGCGGTCTTGTCGGCCATCCGGGTCAGGTCGGCGCCCTGGACGCGGGTCTTGGCGTACTCGAGGGCGTTGAGGTACCCCGTCGACAGCGTCGCGATGGCCTTGGTGCCGACCATCATGCGAGCGTTCTCGATGACCTCGAACATCTGCGCGATGCCGTTGTGCGCGTCACCGACGAGCCAGCCCTTGGCGGGCACGCCGTGGCCGCCGAAGGTGAGCTCACAGGTGGCCGAGGCCTTCAGACCCATCTTGTGCTCGACGTTGGTGACGAACACGCCGTTGCGGTCGCCGAGTTCGCCGGTGGCGGAGTCGAAATGGAACTTCGGCACGAAGAACAGCGACAGGCCCTTGGTGCCGGGGCCGGCGCCTTCCGGACGGGCGAGCACCAAGTGCACGATGTTGCCGAACAGATCGTCGGAGTCGGCGGAGGTGATGAACCGCTTCACACCGTCGATGTGCCAGGAGCCGTCCTCCTGCGCGATCGCCTTGGTGCGGCCCGCGCCGACGTCGGAGCCTGCGTCGGGTTCGGTCAGCACCATGGTGGCGCCCCAGCCGCGCTCGACGATGATGCGGGCCCATTCGCGTTGCAGGTCGTTGCCGACGCGGTCGAGGATGTCGGCCATCACCGGACCCATGCTGTACATGTGCGCGGCAGGCTGGGCGCCGAGGACGAACTCGGTGACCGCCCATTCCAGGATGGCCGGGGCGGCGACACCGCCGAGCGACTCGGCCTTACCCAGCCGCCACCACTCCGCGTCGTACCAGGCGCGGACGGCGCGCTTGAACGATTCCGGCAGCGAGACCGTGTGTGTGGCCGGGTCGAACGTGGGCGGGTTGCGGTCGGCGTCGGCGTACGGTGCCGCGACCGGGCCCTCGGCGAGCCGGGCCGCCTCGCTGAGCACCGAGCGCGCGGTGTCGGCATCCATATCACCGAAAGTGCCTGCGGCGAGGATGGTGTCGAGTCCGTACACCTCGAACAGGTTGAACTCGAGGTCTCGCACGTTGCTCTTGTAATGACTCACGAACGTTGCCTTCTCGGTGGGCCGGGGACGCGCCGCGTCCGGGGGAACAGGGGAGCGGCGGTGCGGCTCCCGCGGCACACTGTGCGGCACGGCTCGGCGGTCGGCAACGATAAGTGAACGGAGCCTAAAACGAGGTCGGGCGAGGTGGCCGGGTCCAGCGGCTGGTGATCGGCCGTCGATGGCCGGGAGGACAGGGCCCGGGAGTGGCGTGAATCACTATCAGGGCCGGGTGAGGTCGAGCGGGACGGCCTGGATCCGTTCGGCCACCGTGACCAGGACGTCGACCAGATCCGGGCGCGCGGCCAGCCGTGGGTTGCGGACCGCTTCGATGACCACCGTGGTCGCCGCGCGGATGAGCATGCGCGCCACCGGTGGTGCCACTTCCGGACGCTGGGTCCGCAGCATCCGGGCCCAGCGGCCGATCCCGTCCTGACGCACCTGCCGGTACCGGCGTTCGGCCGCCGTCGGCAGATACCGGGTCTGGCTGACCGTGATGGCGAGCAGGTCGGGTTCGTCGACGCCGAACCGGGCGAAGTTGCGGGTCAGGGTCCGCAGCGCTTCCCCGGGATCGCGGCCGTGCGACAGCGCGCGCGAGACCATCAGGTGCACCCACTCGTCGTGTCGGCGCACGATCTCGTCGAGCAGCTGAGCCTTGCTGTCGAAGTAGTGATAGACGGCGGGGCCGGTGATGCCGACGGCCGCACCGATGTCGTCGATGCTCACCCCGGGGTAGCCGCGGGCGGTGAACAGGTGCGCGGCCGCGGCGAGCAGGCGTTCGCGACGCACCGTGCGGTCGAGTCCGGGACGGTCGCTGGCCGCCCAGTGCGCGCGAACGTGCGCCGCGCCTGCCCCGGACGCGGGGAGCTCCACGGCCAGAACCGCCCGCACGGTCGCGACGAGAATTCGCGCCGCGACCGGCGGGGGCAGCTCGAGCCGGTGATAGGCCGGGCTCGCCGCGACCGAGAAGGCCGCCCAGCTCAGCAGTTCCACGTCGGCGGGCCGCAGATCCGGTCGTTGCGCCCGCAAAGTCCGGCGCAGGAACTCCGTGATCCGGGCGGCCCGCAGGAGCACCGCGATCCGGTCGGTCGGGTGCAGATGGCGGAACTCGAGCTGCCACAACCGGGGCAGGCCACGCCGGTCCAGCGCCACCTGGACCAGTTCGACGACCACCGTGTCACCGGCGGGGCACCGCCGGTAGGCACCCTCGAGCCGGGCCAGCGCGTCGTCCAATCCGGCGAGCAGACACTGTCCGAGCAGATGCTGCTTGCTGTCGAAGTGCCGGTAGAGCGCGCCGGGAGAAATGCCCACCCGCGCGGCGACCATCGCCATCGACGTGTCGTGATACCCGTCGTGCGCGAACGCGTCGAACGCGGCGGCGAGGATGATCGTGCGACGATTGCGCGGTCGCGTGCGGCGGGTGGTCACCTCGGATCTCATCCCCCTCAGTGTGCCCGCACGATGGGTCCGGCTAGGGAAGGGATACTCCTTCGCCGAGCGGGGCCGTCGGCACATGCCGCCGCAGGAAGTCGAGCTGATCGGCGACGACGCGATCGAAGGCCGCACCGCGGTAGATGTCGAAGTGTCCGTCCCGATAGGTGCGGATTTCGCCTCGAGGCGCGCGGGCGGCGTAGCGCAGAGTGGGCCCGGCCGGGGCGACCGAGTCGGTCTCGCACACCGAGAACAGGATCGGGACCTGGACATCGGGGGTGAGACGACCGGGCCGGTCGGTGAGGATATCGAGCACCACGCGCGCGGCGACCTCGTTACGGAAGTCCATGCCGGGCGGGACCAGGCCCAGATAGCCGGGTTCGGCGTCGGGAGCGCTCATCAGCGCCGTGCTGTGGACGGGTCCGGCGGTGGCGATCATGTGTGGCGCGCGTCCGAGTCGGGTGCCGACGACATCGCGCAGCCAGGCGACGGTCGCCTTCACCGAGCTGATCGCAGGGACCGCCAGGGTGGAGGCCACGCCGTCGGTGAACGGGCACTGCGCGATCGCGGCCACGAGACCGGGGGGATGTTGCGCGGCGGTGTAGATGACATGCCCGCCGCCGAAGGAGGTGCCCCAGGCGATGATTCGCTCACCGTCCACCTGAGGCAGCTGCCGTGCGAAGGTGAGTGCGGCGGCCCAGTCGGCGCGTTGTTCGGTGGTCGAGAGCAGGTGCCGGGGTGTGCCGTCGCTGTCGCCGAAATACCGGTAGTCGAACACCAGACACGCGTAGCCCGCGGCCGTGAACCGTTCGGCATAGGCGGCCAGACCCATTGCCCGGACCGCGCCGAGGCCGTGCGCCATCACGATCACGGGCGGCCGCTCGCCCTCGGGCAGGTACAGCGTCGCGGCGCAGCGTTCGCCGGCCACGGAGGGAAATCGCAGGATTTCGCTGCTCATCGCGGCGTCACCTCGAGCTCGCGTTCGCGGCGCGCCGACACGGACGCGGTCGGGTAATCGGCACTCGACATCCCGGCGGGGCGGGCGGCGCCGCGGCGGCGCTCCAGGCGCAGATCGCGCATGTAATCGTCGAAATCGACCTGGATGGTGTGCCGCTTGGACGCCACATAGCGACGTTCCAGTCCCCGACGATGCGCGGTGATCTCCCGCTCCATCGCCCGGCGGTCGGGCAGGTGGTAGACGCCGTGCAGGTGATCGGCCACGAGATGGGCCTGGCGTTCGGCGATCGGCATGATGGCGCCCAACGGCTGGATCAGGCCGAGGAAGTACAGACCGGGGACGTCCGGATGGAAGAGCCTGCGGTACAGGCCGATCCGGTTGTCGCCGGAGGGGTCGAGGAAACCGGGGTCGAAGAACGGGAAGCTGATCTTGTAGCCGGTGCAGAACACCACCAGATCCGCGGCTACGCGGCGGCCGTCGGCGAAGACGACCTCGTCGCCGTCGAACCGGTCGATGGTGGGTACCGGTGTGATCGCGCCGTGCGCCAGCCGATCCAGGATGCGGCTCGACATCGTCGGATGTGCCTGGGCGAATTTGTGATCCGGTGCGGGCAGGCCGTATCGCGTCATCGGTCCGGTGGCCGCGGCCATCAGTCGCCGGGCCAAGGGCCAGCGCAGGAAGGAGGGGATCCATTCCGCTCCGCCGATCTGGTCATAGGGTCGCCCCCAGACGTATTTCGGGATGACGTGGACGCCGCTGCGGGCCGAGAGATAGGTCTGTGCCGCGTGATACGAGGCGTCGACGGCGATATCCATCGCCGAGTTACCCATGCCGAGTACGACGACGCGCTTGCCTGCCAGCTGCGCTTCGTCGGTATATGCGTGGGAGTGCATGATCTGTCCGCGGAATTCACTCGCGCCGGGAAACATCGGCTCGGGCAGGCGAGGATCCCAGTGGTGGCCGTTGGCGACGAGAACCGCGTCGTAGCAGACGATCTCGCCGGTCGACAGGGTGACGTCGAAGGTGCCGTCGGTTTGTGGGGCGACATGGGTGACGCCGGTGCGGAACCGGATCCGCTCGCCGAATCCGAAATGCGTGACGTAGTCGGCGAAGTACTGCGCGATCTGATCGTGGCGGGCGAAGTCGGGCAGGTGGGCGGGCATCGGGAAGTCGCTGAACTCCATCCGTTGCCGCGAGGTGTTGATGTGCAGTGACTTGTACGCCGCCGAGACGCCGTTGCTGTTGCCCCACACCCAGTTGCCGCCGACCCGGTCGGACAGCTCGTAACAGTCCACGTCCAGGCCGCGTTCGGCCAGCACCTTCACCGCGGCGATGCCGGCCGAGCCCGCGCCGATCACGCACACCCGGGCGCCCTTGGAGGGGTCGAACATGTTGCACACTCCTTTGTGACCAGTGGTCATATGACCACTGGTCACTGTACGATCGAGTGGTCGCACCGTCAAGAGCCCGCGGGCAGAGGAGAGCAGTGATGCCGACAGGGACATGGGACCGGCTCGCGCCCGCCCGCCGCGCCGCCGTGGTGGCGGCCGCCGAGGCCGAGTTCGCCGCGCGGGGGTTCAGCGGCGGCAGTCTCAACACGATCTGCCGGGAGGCGGGCGTCGCCAAGGGCAGCCTGTTCCAGTACTTCACCGACAAGGCGGACATGTATGTCTACCTGGCCGAACAGTCCAGTGAACGGATCCGCTCGACCATCGAGGCGGCCGCGGCCGAACTGCCATGGGACACCGATTTCGTCGGCTCGTTCGAGAAGCTGGTGGAGACCTGGGTGCGGTACTTCTACGGGCATCCGCTCGAGCGAGCCATGACCGCCGCCACCAACCTCGAACCCGACCCGGTCGCCCGTACGGCGGTTCGTGAGGCCGTCAACCGGCATTACCTGGCGGTCCTGCGTCCCCTCATCGAACGCGCGGTGGACACCGGGGTGATCCGCCGTGATGCCGACATCGATGCCCTGCTGGCGCTGCTGCTGCTGATGCTTCCGCATCTGGCCCTGGCCCCGCACGTCCAGGGGCTGGATCCGCTACTCGGCCTGGCCGATGGGGGCGCCGATCATGCGGTGAGCGTCGCGTTGACACTGGTCACGACGGTTCTCGAGCCATTTCGGATCAACCCGACGTGAGTCTCTCGCGGGTGGGGCCGAGGGGTGGTGGATCGGGTCGAGCCGGGACACCGCCGCAGTCTCCTCAGCCGGTTCGATGTCGCGGGACGTCACCACCTGACCGCCCGACGGCAATGGGCGAAGCGCCCGCAGGCAATCTGCCAGGTGGGCGCTTCGCCGGGCAGGGCCGATCTGGCCTCGGCGGGGTCAGGCCGCGTCGAGGGCGGCGGTGATCTTGTGGAGCATCGCGGTCACGGCAGGGCTGGGCCGGCCGTTGGTGAACTGGGTGGCGGATTCGGTCGCGGTCAGCACGGTGTCGCGGAAGTTCTCGGCTTCGGCCGGGTGGTGCGCGCCGAGCAGGCGCATGGCCGCCGTGAGGCTCGGCAGCACCTGGTCGGCGAGTTCGGCGACGGACTTGCCGTGCAGGTGAATGTCTGCTGACTTGGCCGCGAGCACATGCCCGACCAGTCCGGTCGCCGAGGTGAGTGCGATCGTGCCGTGCGAGATCGCCTTGTGCGGCGCGCCCGCGGCCGCCAGCAGCGACACGGCGCCGTAGGCCGCGGTGCGCAGGGTGCTGTTGTCCTGGTCGGTCAGCGTGATGATGGACATGTCGGGTGCTCCTCGAAATCGGTGGTGGCGCCGATCGAAACGGTGCCGGTCGGTGTGTTCGATGTGCACAACTGTCGCCGGACCGCCTGATACCGAGCTGACGTCGGCCTGACACCGCCGCTGACACCGCGAGGAGGCGATGGCCCGGCCGAGGCTCAGGTGTCGACGTTCGCCGTCGTACCCGTGCGCGAACTCGTCACCTGTCGGAGCGCGACTCGATGGCGAGATCGACGCGCGCGGCCAGGGCGTCCAGCACCGCGACCTGAGCGGCGGGAACCTCGATCCGCATGATCGCGTCGCCGTCGAAGGTGAACACGAAGAACGAGCAGCAGCTCGATTCCCGCGCGGCGAGCTCACGCGCCGTGGTTTCGGCCCCGGCCGACAGCGACAGCTCGAGCCGCGTCGGCGCCGGACGCCGCCCGCTCTCGACGTGCTCGGCGAAGAATCGGTCGAACCCGGCGACTCGTAGTCCCGTCAGAGCCACCTGATCCGGCGGAACACCACTACCAGTGCCGAGCACACGATCGCCATGGTCGCCAAGACCACGGGATAGCCCCAGCCCTGTTTCAGCTCCGGCATGTAGTCGAAGTTCATTCCGTAGATGCCGGCGATCATCGTGGGCACCGCCAGGATCGCCACGAACGCCGAGATCCGGCGCATGTCGGCGTTCTGCTGGACGGCGATCTTGGCCACCGCCGCGTTCACCAACGCGGTCAGCGACTCGTCGAGGTCGTTGATCCGCTCGGTGACACCGGTGTGGTGATCGGCCACGTCGCGCAGGTAGCGGCGAATCTCCTTCGGCAACGGCGCCTCGGGGCGGGTCAGCAGCTGCAACGGTTGCCCCAAGGGGCTCACCGCCCGCCGCAATTCCACGATCTCGCGCTTGAGCTGATAGATCGATTCGATCGGCAACCGGCTGCGCGGGGTGAACAACTCCTCCTCGATCTGGTCGACGTCGTATTCCACCGACTGGGCGACGGCGATGTAGGAGTCGACCACGTGATCGGTGATCGCGTGCAGCACCGCACCCGACCCCCGCGCGAGACGCTGCGGGTCCGCTTCCAGCCGCTGCCGGACATCGGCGAGCCCGGAATGTTCACCGCGCCGGACCGCGACCACGAAATCGGGTGCGGTGAACACCATGATCTCCCCGGTCTGCACGATCTCGCTCACCGTCGCCATGTCGTGCTCGACATAGGCGACCGTGCGCATCACCGTGACCAACGTGTCGTCGTAGCGCTCCAGCTTCGGCCGCTGGTTGCCCCTCACCGCGTCCTCGACCGCCAGCGAGTGCAGCCCGAACGTCCCCGCGATCTCACTCATCTGCCGGGCATCGGGTTCGAACAAACCCACCCAGACGAACCCCTCGCCTCGACGCCGTACCTCCGCCAGCGCCGCGGCCGGGGTGCACCGGCCGGGCAGGCGCCGCCCGTCCACATAGACACCGCAATCGACGATCGCCCGCGCCGTCGGTACGGCCGGTTTCGGCACGATCCGCGCCGGAGCGCGTCGGGAACGTCGAAAACGGAACTGCGGAGCTGATGACACCGCACCGATCCTACGGAGTCGCCAGGGCTGTCCGGCGGGCGACGAATCGGCTATCCGTGCGGCTGACCCGGGTCGTAGCCGGGGCAGCCGGGGTACGGGCGGGGCAGGTCGGGCTTGGCGCCGAAGCACACGCTGTTCGGGTCGGTCGGATCGTAGGAATCGCCCTCTCGGCGGTTGCCGGTCGGCAGCGGGACGGTGCTGGTGGAGCCGGTGGGGGTGGTGGTGGGTGGGGTCGTCGTGCTGGTCGGCACCGGGTCGGACGCGCGCGAGCAACCGGCCCCGAGGAGCGCGAAGGCGAGCACGGAAGTGACGAGCAGGGTGCGGTTCACAACAGTCCCTTCCTCGGAGATCGCCGCCGCCGATGAACGGCCAGCACACTTCCGGCAACACTACTGTGGCCGGCCGTCGCTCTCGTCAGCGGGGCAGCAGGGTGATGCGCGCGTTGTCGGCCGGACTCAAACCGGTGTGATAGCGCCGCGGCGGCTCGATGGGGCCCTCGATCGGGGCGATGCGGCGATGTTCGAGCACTGTGCGGAACAGGATGCGCGCCTCGGCCAGGGCGAACTGCGCGCCGAGGCAGCGGTGCGCGCCCGCGCCGAAGGTGAGCCAGGTGCTGGTGCTCGGCCGCTGGTCGAGGAAGCGCTCGGGGCGGAAGGTCATCGGGTCCGGGTAGTGGTGCTCGGATTCGTGGATCAGCAGGATCGGCACGATGACGATCGCGCCCTGCGGGATGGTGATGCCGTTGATCTCGGTGTCGCGCAACGCCCGTCGGCCGGTGAACGGCGAGACGGGACGCAGGCGCATGACTTCGGCGACCACCGCGTCGAGGTAGGCGTCCAGGCGCGCGCCGTCACCGGTGTCGACAGCGGTGTCGACCTCGGCCATGGCGCCGGGATGGGCGGCCAGCATGGCGGCGATCCAGCCGAGGGTGATGGCGGTGGTCTCGTAGGCGCCCAGCAGGATTCCGCGCATATTGCGGGCCAGCGCGGGATCGTCGTGCTGGTCGAGATCGGTGCCGATGTAGCGCGAGAGCACGTCGCGGCGCTCGGTCGCGCGCTCGGGGGCGGCCCGGCGGGCGGTGATCTCCTCGACGATGACGGCGTCGACCTCGTGCTGGGCACGGCGCAGCGGCGGATAGGGGATGGTCAGGCCGCCGAGGAACGGGGTGATCAGGGTGACGGCGAGGAATCCGCGGCTCTCGATCTCGCCGAACCACGCGCCGACCGCGTTCTTCAGCCGGTCCCGGCGCTCGGGCGCGACCTCGCCGAAGACGACACCGAGCAGCACGCCGATGGCGAGGTCGTAGCCGGCGGTCAGGAATTCGAAGGACTCACCCACCGGCCACTTCGGCAGTTCTCGTTCGACCACCTCGACCATCAGGTCCTCGTAGGAACGCAGTGCGGCGGTTTGGAACGGCGGCGCGAAATGCTTGCGCTCGCGACGGTGCTCGTCACCGTCGAGGAAGATCATCGTCTGCTTGCCGAACATCACGTCGTGGCTCGAGAAGCGGCTCAGCACCTGACCGATGGAGAAGTCGTCGTGATTGGCGAACAGCGCGCGCACATCGCCGGGTTCGTGGGTGACCAGCATCGTGGGAAATCCCGGCGGATCGACGACGAACCGCTCGCCGAATTCCCGCAGCGGGGAACTCTGGGTGCCCGGGCGCAGCAGTGTGCCCAGCTCGCCGAGCCGGCGCAGGGGTAGTCGGGGCAGGTCGCGCAGCGAGATCGGGGTCTGTGACACTCCGCCATCCTCACCGCGAAATTGCCGTTGTGCCATGCGGTGTCGGAAATTCGATGCCCCCAATTATCGGGGCTCACCATGCCGTGGTCGATGTTCACGACTCCCGCTGCATGCTCGCGCGGCCGCTATTGTGGGCGCAGTCAGTGGGTTCCACGGTCAGAGGAAGTAGTTCGTGCTCAACACTTTCGTCGACACATTGTTCGCCCAGGTCGAGAATCGACCGGCCGAGGTGGTGTATCGGTTCTTGGACAATGGTGACGTCGATGGTGTCGTGCGCGAATTGTCCTATGCCGAACTGGGGCGGCGAGCACGCGCCATCGGAGCGGTCCTGCAGGATCGCGCGCCGCGGCGCGCGCTGCTGCTCTACCCGGCCGGGCCCGAGTTCGCCGAGGCGTTCTTCGGTTGTCTGGCCGCCGGTGTGGTGGCGGTGCCCGCGCCGCTGCCGGAGTGGGAGAACCGGTCGCTGCGGCGCTTGCGGCGGATGGTGGCCCACGCCGAGGTCGACATCGTTCTGGCGCCGCGCCGGATCCTCGCGGACGCGGCGGCGCTGGGCGTGGAGATCCCGGAATTGGCCGGGGTGCCGTGGCTGTCGACCGACGACCTGCCCAGCGCGGCCGCCCTGCGCTGGCGCGAACCCGAGCTGCGACCCGACTCGGTGGCGTTCCTGCAATACACCTCCGGCTCGACCAGCGCGCCACGTGGCGTGGTGCTCACCCACGCCAACCTGCTGCACAACCAGGCGGCGCTGACCGCCGGACTCGGGCACGACCGGATCGCCGACCACGACGGCGCGCTGTTCGCCAGCTGGCTGCCGATGTACCACGACATGGGACTCATCGCGCCGCTACTGCACACGGTGTATCGCGGGGCGCATTCGGTGCTGATGTCGCCGCTGCACTTCTTGCAGCGGCCGCAACGGTGGCTGCGCGCGATCTCCACCTATCGCGCGCACACCAGCGGCGGACCGAATTTCGCCTACGAGCTGTGCCTGCGCCGGATCGCGCCCGAGCAGCTCGACGACCTGGACCTGAGCTCGTGGCGGGTCGCGTTCAACGGCTCCGAACCCGTGCGGGCGGGCACTGTACGCCGCTTCGCCGACACTTTCGCGCGCGCCGGATTCCGCGCGACGGCCCAGCAGCCGGTCTACGGCCTGGCCGAGGCCACCCTGATCGTCACCGCGCCGGCCACCACCGCCGCGCCGACGATCGTGCCCATTACCGGAAGTCTTACGCGCGGTGGCGAACTCGTCGGCGTCGGGAGCGCGGTGCCGGGAATCTCGGTGGCCGTCGTCGATCCGGAGCGCGGAACCGAGCGCGGCGAGGGGGAGGAAGGCGAGATCTGGGTGGCGGGCGGCAGCGTCTCGGCGGGCTACTTCCGGGACGCGGCGGCCACCGCCGAGGTCTTCGGGGCCGCGCTACCCGGACGCGACGAGAAGTTCTTGCGTACCGGCGATCTGGGATTTCTCTCCGCCGGTGAGCTTTTCGTCACGGGCAGGCGCAAGGATCTGGTGATCGTGGATGGGCGCAACCACTATCCGCAGGACATCGAGGTCACCGTCGAGGCGGCGCACCGCGGGGTGCGCGCGGGGTGCGTGGCGGCCTTCGCCGTCGATCTCGACGGCGAGCAGCCGGTGGTCGTGGCGGAGGTGCGCGAGACCGATCCCGCCGAACTGTCCGCGATCGAAGGCGCCGTGCGGGCCGCGGTGGCGACCGAGCACGGGCTCACGGTGGCCGCGGTGCTGTTGATCCGTTCGGGCACGATCTTCAAGACCAGCAGCGGGAAGATCCAGCGCTCGGCGTGCCGGTCGGCCTATCTGTCCGGCGAATTGCTCACGCTGCTGGCGGGACCTGGGCGCTCACCGGAAGGGGAGTGTGCCGACGGCGAGCCGGTCGACGCGCCCGTGGCCGCCGAACCCGCGTCGGCACTGTCGGCGGAAGCGGTGCGGGACTGGCTCGTGACCGCGATCGCCCGGCAGGCGCTGCTGGACCCCGAGCGGATCGACGTGCACCGCCCGCTCGTCGAATTCGGTTTGGGCTCGGCCGATCTGGTGGAGCTGGTGGTGGACCTGTCGGACTTCGCCGGCCGCTTCATCGACACCAATCTGTTCTTCGACCATCCCACGATCGACGGTGTCGCCACCGTGCTGACGGCACCGACGCAGGACGCGCCCGCGCCGTCCCCGGTAGTCGACGCGGCGGCGAGCGAGGACAGCGACGACGACGGGATCGCGATCATCGCCATGTCCTGCCGGTTCCCGGGCGCCGCCGATTCCCCCGAGGCGCTGTGGCGGCTGCTCGACAGCGAGGCCGACGGGCTGGGCGAGGTGCCGCCGGGCCGCTGGGACATCGACGGCCTGTACAACCCGGACACCTCCGCGACCGGCACGGCGTATACGTTCCGTGGTGGGTACGTCGACGGGATCGACCGCTTCGACGCCGCGTTCTTCGGCATCGGCCCGCGCGAAGCGGCGGTCATGGACCCGCAGCAGCGGATGATGCTGCAGCTGGCCTGGGAGGCCATCGAGCGGTCGGGGCGTGATCCCCGGACCCTGCACGGCAGCGCCACCGGCGTGTACCTGGGTGTGTACAGCACCGGGTATCTGGCCGATCCCGCGCCCGAACAGCTGAACGGTCAAGTGGGGACGGGGCTTTCGCCCAGCGTCGCCTCGGGGCGGATCTCCTACACGCTGGGGTTGCACGGTCCGGCCGTCACCCTGGACACGGCGTGCTCGTCGTCGATCGTGGCGATGCACCTGGCGATGCAGGCGCTGCGAGCGGGGGAGTGCGATCTCGCCCTGGCGGGCGGCGCCACCCTGCTCATGTCACCGGTCGCCCATATCGAGCTGTGCCGGTTGGGTGTGCTGTCGCCGACCGGCCGGTGCGCGCCGTTCTCGGCCGACGCCGACGGAACCGTGTGGGCCGAAGGCGCGGGCATGGTCCTGCTGAAGCGGCTGAGCGACGCGCGCCGCGACGGTGATCGGGTGCTGGCGGTCGTGCGGGGGTCCGCGGTCAACCAGGACGGCCGCAGTCAGGGGTTGAGCGCACCCAATGGCGCTGCGCAGGAACAGGTCCTGCGCGCGGCGTTGCGCGCGTCGGGGCTGGCGCCGCACGACATCGACTATGTGGAGGCGCACGGTACGGGGACCGCGCTGGGCGATCCGATCGAGGCTCGGGCCCTGGCACGGGTGTACGGACCCGGGCGTGATCCGGGGCGGCCGCTGGGGGTCGGGTCGCTGAAGTCGAACCTCGGTCACACCCAGGCCGCGGCGGGCGTGGCCGGCGTCATCAAGTTGGTACTCGCGCTCGAACACCAGCGCATTCCGGCCACCGTCAACGTGGATGTGCCCTCGCCCCATGTCGATTGGGAGCGCAGCGGGGTCGCCGTCCACGGACAGACGGCGCCGTGGCGACGCGGCGACCGGCCGCGCCGGGCCGGAGTGAGCGCCTTCGGGTTGAGCGGCACGAACGCGCACCTGATCCTCGAGGAACCCGCGCCGGTCCCCGCACCCGCGGAATCCGGCCCGGCGACGTCGGTGGCGCTGCTGCCGATCTCGGCCCGCAGCGAACGATCACTGCACGGGCAGGCCGAGCGGCTGCTGGAGTTCGTGCTGGCCGATCCCGGTGCCGAACCGTGGGCCGTGTCGCGTGCGCTGACCACAGAACGCACGCAGTTCGAGCGCCGCGCCGTCCTGGTGGCCACCGATCGGGACGAGATGGTCGGCGCGCTGCGCGACCTGGTCGAGAGGCGGGCTTCGGCGAATGTGGTGGTGGGCGACGGGCCGGTGCTGACCACCGCCAAGACCGCCTTCGTCTTCCCCGGGCAGGGCATGCAGTGGGTCGGCATGGCCCTGGACATGCTGGCGGCCTCGGTGGCGTTCCGCACGGAATTCGACCTGTGCGACAAGGCGTTCGGTGCGCATCTCGGCTGGTCGCTGACCGACCGGCTGGCCACCTCGACCCCCGCCGACCTCGTCGATTTCCCTGTCGTCCAGCCACTGCTGTTCGCGACCATGGCCGCGCTGGCCGCCACTTGGCGGGCGGCGGGCGTCGTCCCGGATGCCGTGCTCGGGCACAGCCAGGGCGAGATCGCGGCCGCGTACTGCGCGGGCGCGCTGGCCCTCGACGATGCCGCGCGGATCGTCGTCACCCGCAGCCGCCTGATGCAGGCCATCGACGAGCCCGCGGCCATGGCGATGATCGGCCTGCCCGAGGCCGAGGTCGCCGCGCGGCTGCTCGCCTACGACGGCCGGGTGTCGATCGCGGCGGTCAATATCCGGCGCTCGACCATCGTCGCCGGTGAGCAGGCCGCCGTGGCCGAACTGCTCGCCGAACTCGACGGCGCGGGTATCTACACCCGGCTCGGCGCCTCGGGTCCCGGTCTCGCCGGGCACTGCCGGATCATCGAGGAGATCCGTTCGGACCTGACCACGCAGTTGGCCGAGACGACCGCGCACGTGCCCACCACCCCGTGGTATTCGACGGTGACCGGCGAACCGGTGACGACCGCGCCGACGGGACCGGACTACTGGTACCGCAACGCTCGCGAGACCGTGCGCTTCGCGGCCACCGTCGAGCGGATGGTCGGCGACGGCTTCCGCTACTTCGTGGAACTCGGCGCGCATCCGTCGTTGACGGCCGCCGTGCGCACGGTGTCGGAGGAGCTCGGGCGCGACGTGATCGCCGTCGGTTCGCTGGTACGGGATCAGGACGGGCCGAAAGCGCTGGCCCGATCGCAGGCGGTGCTGTACGCGGCCGGCCACGATCTGGACTGGACCAGGCTGGCCCCCGGCCCCGGCCGGATCGACCTGCCCACCTACGCGTTCGACGAGCGGCGATTCTGGACCGACAGCGGCCACCGCGCCACGGGCGCGAGCGGCCTCGACGACATCACGCATCCGCTGCTCGGCGCCGTGGTCGCGCACCCGGAGTCTGGTGGGGTCACCCTCACCGGACGGCTGTCCCGGGCCCGGCATCCCTGGGTCGCCGATCACGCGGGACCCTCTGCCGTTCTGGTGCCCGGCGCGGCACTGGTCGAATGGGCGATCCGCGCCGGTGACGAGGTGGACTGCCCGGTCGTGCGGGAACTGGTGTTGCGGGCCCCGCTGCTGGTCCCCGAGCGCGCCGCCGTGCAGATCCAGGTGGTCGTCGGTGGCGCCGACGCCGAGCACCGGCGCACCGTGCGCGTCTACGCCCGCGACGAGCACGATCCGGACGCGCAGTGGACAGTGCACGCCGACGGGCTGCTCGCCGAGGAACCGGGAGTCGCACCGGCACAGCTGGATTCGTCGGTGTGGCCTCCGACCGGTGCGGAGTCCGTCGATGTCGGCGAACTCTACGATCGGCTGTTCGCCCGAGGTCATCGGTACGGGCCGGTGTTCCGGGCGATGCGTGCCGCCTGGCGAGGCGACGACGACCTGTTCGTCGACGTCGAACTGCCCGAGCAGGCACACGACGACGCGGCCGCCTTCGGCATCCACCCCGCCCTGCTCGACGCCGCCCTGCACGCCACCGCGCTGTTCGCGAGCGACGGCGAGCACGCGCTGCTGCCGTTCGTCTGGTCCGATGTCGTGCTGTCGGCGACCGGCGCGACCGCGCTGCGGGTGCGGCTCACCCGATCCGGGCCCGACGCGGTCACGCTGACGGCGACGGATCGGACCGGCCGTCCGGTCGTGTCGGTGGGGTCGCTGCTGTCGCGTCCGGTCGACATCGCCCGGTGGCAGGGGGCGTCACCGGCGGCTTTGCGTCGGCTGTACCGCCTGACCTGGACGCCGGTGGTACTGCCGACCGCGGCGGGGTCGTCGGAGGTGGTCGAGTGGCCCGCCCCCGGCGCGACGGTCGTGCTCGGCGTGCCCGAAGGGCGGTCACCCAGCGCGGTGCACGCCACTGCCCGGGAGGTGCTGGCTCAGCTCCAGACCTTCCTCGGCGACCACCGTTTCGAGCGATCCACCCTCGTGGTGCGCACGCGCGGCGCGGTGGCCGAGAATCCGCCGGAGCTCGCCCGGAGCGATTCCTCGGCGCTGCCCGCGTCCTCGATCAGCCCGGACCCCGCCGGTGCGGTCGTGTGGGGCCTGGTGCGTTCGACCCAGTCGGAGAACCCCGGCCGGATCGTCCTGGTCGACTCGACCGACCCCGGCCTCGACTACCCGGCGCTGCTGACCACCGGCGAGCAGCAGCTCCTCGTGCGCGACGGTCGCGCATTCGTGCCGAGGCTGACCCGGCTGTCGGAGGTCGCCGAGACCACGCCGCCACGCCGGATCGCCCTGGACGACGGCGCGGTGCTGATCACCGGTGCGCCGGGCCGCCTCGGCTCGGCGCTCGCGCGCCACCTGGTCGACGCCTACGGTGCACGGAACCTGGTCCTGGTCAGCCGCCGCGGCCTCGACGGCCCCGGCGGGGAGCAGCTGCGGGCCGACCTCGAGCAGCGGGGTGCGCGGGTGCGGTTCGCCGCCGCTGACATCACCGACCGGTCCGCGCTGGCCGATCTGCTCGACGGGCTGCCACTGGCCGGTGTCGTGCACGCGGCATGCGTTCTCGACGACGCCACGATCGGCTCGCTCACCCCGGAGCGGCTGGCCGCGGTCCTACGCCCGAAAGTCGACGCGGCGCATCATCTGCACGAGCTCACCGCGGATCGTCCGCTGTCGATGTTCGTCCTGTTCTCCGCGGCGGGCGGCCTGTTCG
Organism: Nocardia sp. MH4; assembly: GCF_019266065.1. GTDB lineage: Bacteria > Actinomycetota > Actinomycetes > Mycobacteriales > Mycobacteriaceae > Nocardia > Nocardia canadensis. The sequence continues at coordinate 16,366 of NZ_LPNR01000088.1, forward strand.
GCACCCCGGGCCAGGCCAACTACGCGGCTGCCAACGCCTATCTCGACGCGCTCGCCGCGCATCGCCGGTCGCTCGGTCTTCCCGCGCAGGCCCTGGCCTGGGGCGCTTGGGAAGTCGACATGCACGACCACCTGGCTCGTGCCGATATCGCGCGCATCGCCCGCGCCGGTGTCCGCGCGTTCGCCGTCCCCGACGGGATGGCGTGTTTCGATGCCGCACTCGCACAGGGTGATTCGCTACTGGTACCGCTGCTGCTGGACACCGCCGTGCTTCGCGGGTCGGCGGCGGTCCCTCCGTTGCTGCACGGGCTGGTCCGGCGGGCGCCCCGCCGTGCCGTGGCCGAGCGCGCGACCGCCGACGCGGCGGTGAGCTCGCGTTTCGCCGACGAACTGCGCACCGCCCCCCGCGCCGAAGCGATCGCCACCGCCACGGCCGCGCTGGCCGGGTGGACGGGCGAAGTCCTCGGCCACAGCGGCACCGAGACGGTCGAGGTCGCGACGTCGTTCCAGAGCCTCGGCCTGGATTCGCTGATGGCGGTGGAACTGCGGAACAAGGTGCGCGAGCACACCGGAATCGCGGTGCCCCTGGGCACGATCCTCGCCGAGCAGAGCCTGACCGATCTCGCGGGGTATCTCGTGGACGAAGTCGGCCGTCGCCACGGCGACAGCACCGCCGCCGTGGCGGTCGAGGTCCCCGAGGTCGAGGTACTGCCGGTGACCCGGGACATGATGCGGCTGCTGCGCACCGAACAGCTCGGCATTCCGAGCGCCGCGCAGACCGGTGGCGTCGCCGTCCGGGTGCCGGTACCGGTCACCCGGGCGCAGCTGGAGTCCGCTGTCGGCAGGCTCGCCCGGCGCCATGCCGCCTTGCGTACCACCATCCGGCCCAGCGAGGCCCACGGCCGCGAGCTGGCCATCCGTCGCGAGGCCGAGCTGTCGGTGGGGTGGCGCGCGCTGGAACGACTCGAGGACGCCGTCGTCGAACAACACTTCCGCGCCCTGATGGCGCTGCCGTTCGATCCGGCGACCGGCCCGCTGTGGCGTTTCGAACTGCTCGACGCCGGATCGGCCGGTCAGGTGCTGCTGTTCGGCGCGCACCACGGCATGAGCGATGTGCAGTCGATGCTGCTGGTCGCGGGCGAACTCGCGACCGAGCTGTCCGGTGTCCCGCTCGACGACACCGTCACCAACCGGGACCTGCACCAGCTGCTCACCGCACAGCCGAGCCGACGCGACGACACCGCCGTGGCCCGCTGGGGCGCTGCCTTCGCCGGGGCGCGGCGACTCGAGCTGACGCTCGCCCGGCCCCGACCGACCGAGCGCACCTACGGCGCCGGAGCTGTGGCCCTGGACCTGCCGGACGGACTGCACGACCGGGTGGCCGATCGGGCACGCGAGCTCGGGATCACCCCGGCCGCGCTGTTCCTCGGCGCGCTGACCGTCGCCCTGGCACGGCGGCAACAGGTCGAGCGGTTCGCGCTCGCGGTGCCGGTCGACACCCGTATGCACGCGGACGCGACCGACGCGGTCGGATATTTCGGGGTGCCCGTGCCGTTCCCGGCGGAGGTGGCCGACGGCGATCGCGTCGCCGATGTTCTGCGCCGCACCGCCGACCGGCTCCGCACCCTCCTCGCGCCGGGCGCCGGCTTCGCCGAGGTGCTGGCCGCCCTGGCCGGGGAAGGGCTGTACCGGGACAACGCGCCGATGGTCGAGGTCTACTTCAACTATCTGCGCGCCAACTCCGCGGTGGCCACCGCGGAGATCGTCCCGGTGAGCACCGGCTTCTCGGATCTCGATCTGATGATCGCGGTGCTGCCGGATACCGATCAGGTGTGGTTCACGTACAACACCGACATCATCGACGCGCCGACCTGTGCCGAGTTCGGCAGGTACTACCTCGATGTCGTCGCTGCGGCGGTCGCCGATCCCGGCGCGCCCGCCGGGACGGAAAGTGCCGGGCCGCAGTCGGAGTCCGGTCCGCGGGTCGCGCTCGGCGCGACCTTCGCGCTGGGGCGGCTGCCCGAACTGCTCGCGGCCGCCGCGGACACGGCGCTCACCGTCGCCGAGGCGCCCTATCACCAGGTGCTGTCGTGTCTGCGTGACCCGTCGGGCGTGTTCGCGCAGCCGTCGACCGAGATCGGCATCGTGCTGGTCCGTGCCACGGACCTGGAACGTTTCGGCGATCTCGGCGACGATGTCCTGCACGAGTTGGCCACCGCGTTCCCGTCGGCGATCACCGATGTCGTCGCGCGGACGCGTCGGCCGATCATCGTCGGCATCCTGCCCTCGTCTCGGCCCGCTCCGCGGTTCTCGGGCTGGGAGCGTGATGTCACCGAACGGCTGCGGGAGGCGCCCGGCGTCGCACTGCTCGAGCCTTCGGACTGGAGTCGATTCCACGCGGTCGAGGCACCCTTCGACGAGCGCACCGAGATCCTCGCGCACCTGCCGTTCACGCCGGAGTTCCAGGCCGCGGTGGCGCTGACCCTGGCCGCGACCGTCACGGCAGTAGGCGAACCCGCGCCGAAGGTGATCGCCGTCGACGGCGACGACACGCTGTGGAGCGGAACGGCAGGCGAAAGCGGTGCCGCGGGAGTGCGTTTCGATGCGCCTCGGCTGGCCTTGGCCGCCAGGCTGCGGCACTGGCGCGACGCGGGCACCCTGCTGGTACTGGTGACCAACAACGACGACGACATCGTCCGCGCGATCCTCGAGCGTCCGGACAGTCCGTTGCGCCCTGCGGATTTCGCCGTGGTCTCGACGGGATGGGACGCCAAGCCGGGGCGCTTGGCCGCCGTCGCCGACTCGCTGCGACTGGGGCTGGACACTTTCTGCTATCTCGACGACAACCCCGTGGAGATCGCGCGGATGCGCGCCGAACTCCCGGAAGTCCTCGCCGTGACCTGCCCGCCCGCCGACGAGCTCCCGTCGTTGCTCACCCGCCTGTGGCCACTCGTTCCGCTCGCCACGACCGCCGAGGACCGGAGCCGGGCCGAGTTCTACCGTCAGGAGTCCGCCCGCGACATCGCGCGCGCGGGGGTCGAGTTCGAGCAGTTCCTCGACGAGCTCGACCTGGTGGTGAACATCGAGGCGCTCACCGACGACTCCGCCCCCCGGGCCCACCAGCTCGTGCGCCGGACCACCCAGTTCACCCTCGCCGCCGTCACCGTCGACGACCTGGATCGCTGGCGCACCGAGGGTGAGGTGTGGACCGCCACCGCGCGCGACCGGTTCGGTGACTACGGCTTGATCTCCGTGCTCGCGCTGCGCGTGGACGGTGACAGTCTGCGCGTCACCGGCTGGCAGCTCAGCTGCCGGGCCCTCGGTCGCGGTGTGGAGGAGCGGCTGCTGCATTGGGTCGCCGACCGGGCCGAGGCGCTGGGCTGTGCGACTGTCCGCATGACGGTCGACAACACCGCCCGCAACACCCCCGCCCGCCGCCTGGCCGCGCGCCTGCACGGGCACGACATCCACGACGACGCGCAGAAGGTGTCGACGACACCGGAACGGCTGCGCGCGTTCCGTTCCTGGCACACCCCGGTGCCCGCCGGAGAGGTGCCCGAATGACGAGTCAGGACGCAGTGACCGGTCCCCGCAGTCCCGCCGTCGACCGCCGCGCCCGCGGCGAGTCGATCGACAGTGGCGCCGCGGGAATGGATGTCGCCGCACTGCTGGCTCGTGTCGGCGTCCGCAATGGTGCCGGGGTGGCGACCGGCCGCCCGCAGACCGCCGAGTCGGGCAGTGGTCCCGTGCCCGGTATCGCGGAGTCGGGCGGTAGTGGCGCGACGGAGCTGGGCGTTGCGGAGTCCGGCGGTGGGCACGGGACCGAGCCTGGCGCTGCGAAGTCCAGCGGTAGCGGGGTGACCGAGCCCGGCATAGCGGGGTCCGGCAGTAGCGTCGGCGCGACGGGGTCCGGTGCCTCGGGGTCGACCGGCCGCGAGACACCGGAGGGGATCGCCTCGGGGCGCAGTGCCCTGGTGACCGGCACCGACGCCGACGAGTTGGCCCTCGCGATCGCCGCCCTGGCCGCCCGTTTCGCCGATTCGCCGGTCGGCGTCGATACCGACTTCTTCGACGCGGGCGGCACATCCATCGCGGCCGTCGAACTGGTCGCGGCCTTGGCGCGCGAGCTGGATGTCCAGCTCGACCTGGACACGGTGTTCTTCGATGCGCGACCGCGTCGGCTGGCCCAGCGGTGGCTGGCCGAAACAGCCGACCGGACCGCGACAGCCACCGAATCCGTCGCACCGTCGAAGGTGGCGCCGCCCACATCCCCGGACATCCCCGACACCGATGACCTGGCGCTGCTTTTCGCGGATCTGGCCGGGGCCGATCGCCTTCCGGTGGTCGCCGCGCCGGAGCGGGTGGTCCCGCGCCGGATCCTGCTGACCGGCGCGACCGGATTCCTCGGCAGTCACCTGCTGCTGGACCTGTTGCGGCACAGCGACGCCCATGTCGTGTGCCTGGTCCGGGCCGACGACGATGCGGCCGCGACGCAGCGGCTCGAACACGCGCTGCGGCGCTACGCCCTGCCGTGGTCGCGGGAGATCCTGCGCCGGGTCACCCCACTGGCCGGGGACCTGCGCGCGTCCCGGCTCGGCCTGACCGACGCGCGCTGGGAATCGCTGGCCGCCGAGGTCGACGCGATCGTCAACGCGGGCGCCGCGGTCGACTTCCTGCGCGGCTATCCGTCGCTGCGCGGCACGAACGTCCACGGTCCGCTCATCCTGGCCGAGCTGGCCTGCACCACGCGGTCCAAACCGGTGCACCACGTCTCGTCGCTGGCGGTGTTCAACGGCGCGACCGCCACGACGCTGGCCGAGGACGCGCCCACCGCGAATGTCGCCGCCCTGCCCATCGGCTACGACCGGTCGAAGTGGGCGGCCGAGGCGCTGCTGCGGCGGGCGGGCGAGCACGGTCTGACGGTGACCGTGCTGCGTCCGGGCGGAATCGGCGGTCATCCCGAGACCGGTGCCCACAATCCCCGCGACCTCAACACCGGAATCACCGCGGCCCTGCTGCGCTTGCGGACCGTGCCCGGCTTCCGGTACCTGAACGCGGCGCCGGTGGACTGGGTCAGCCGCGTCGCCGCGCAGATCGTGCTCACCCCGGACGCGTGGGGTCAGACCTACCATCTCACCGGTCCGCCCACCTCGCTCGACCAGATCATGGCCGAGACCACGCTGGGCGGCCTGGGTGTGCGCGTGCAGGACTGGGCGCAGTGGTGCGCGGACGTGGTGCGCGCGGTCGAGGACGAGGGTGTGGCGGAACTGGCGCCACTGGCCCAGGTGTTGGGCAGCCCCGTGGCCCGGCGGCAGCTGGCGGCCATGGTGAACACCCCGCCCGCGACCGCGACCCGGACCGCGGCTTTCGTTGCCGCCCACGGATTGCCCGCACCCGCCGCCGCGGGCCCGGCGCGCGCCCGGATGCTCACCGCCATGGCGGCCATGGCCCCGGACAGCGAGCACCCCTACCTGCGCTTCTGCGAGACGCTCAGTGGAACCGTCACCCGCACAGGCGAATCGGCGCCGTTTCCGTGCGACCTGCGGCTGACACTGTCGGTGGCCGACAGCGCGCAGGTCTTCGCGGCGCGCACGCTCGACGTCACCGGCGAGCTCACCTGCCCCGCCCTGCACGCCGAACCGCTGCGCATCGAGGGCACCGCCACGGTCCGCCCGCACGATGGGATCCCGCTGGCCGACGACCTGCGGCACCCGATCATGCGGTACGACCTGACCCTGCGTGACGCGGCGGGCAGCACCTGGTGGTGGACCGGCTACAAGTTCGCCGCCGCCCGGCGCCGATTCGTCCGCCAGCTCGGCACCCAGGTCGTCGAGATCGGCCGCACCGGCGAACCCGGCGCCTACACCGGCGAGGTCGCCGTGCCGATGCACACCTACCTGCCCGACCAGATCGACGGCATCGAGATCGACCCGCGACTGCCCGAACGGCAACGGCGACTGGCGAAGCTGCTGTGGCTGAGCTGGTTCGGCGGGCAGCTCGGCAAGAGCGTTGTGGAGCCCATGCTGCGCGTCGGCATCGACCTGCTCGACCTGCGACGCGCCCTGCGGAAGGAGCGCCGCCGATGACCGAGTCCCCGGTGACCACCGAACCCGAGACGATCACGCTCCGCACCGCCGACGGCCTGGACCTGCGATTGCGCCGCGTCGGCCCCGACGGCGGGCCCGCGGTGCTGCTGGTGCACGGCCACGGGGTGTCCTCGGAGATGTTCGCGCTGACCGAGATCCGCAATCTCGTCGACGTTCTCGCCGACGCGGGCTACCAGTCGTGGCTGCTCGACTGGCGCGGCAGCAGCCGCCTGCCCTACAACGTCTCCGGCCCGCCGTACACCCTCGACGATGTCGCGCTCTACGACCTGCCCGCCGCGGTCGCCCGGATCCGGGACCACATCGGCGATCGACCGCTGTTCGCGGTGGCGCACTGCGTCGGCGCGCTGGCGCTGGCGCAGAGCCTGACCGCCGGCCTGCTGCCCGGATTGGCCGGTGTCGTCGCCCAGGGTGTCTTCCTCACCCCGAAGGTGAGCGCATCGACCCGGGTCCGGGTGCTGGTCGGCAGCGAACTGCTCGGCTCCCGCGTCGGCCACCTCGAATCCGACTTCCGCAAGGTCGGGCTGTGGTCGCGGCGCACCCTGCTCTACGCGGCCCTCTCACGCAAGGGGGACTGTCCCGATCCGACCTGCCGGATGGTCCACCACGGCTGGGGAATGGGCGCCGAGTTGTTCGCGCACGATCACCTCGACCCGCGTACCCACGACCGGCTGGCCGAGCTGTTCGGCGCGATTCCGCTGTCGGTGCTGCCGCACCTGCGGCAGATGGAACTGGCCCACGCGGTCGTGCGCTGGAACCTGTCCGACGACCGCTACCGGGCACTGCCCGAGAACGCGCTCGACCACGCCGACCGCATCGACTGCCCGGTACTGCTGCTGGCGGGCAGCCGCAACGCGGCCTGGCTCGATTCCAACCGGCTCTGTCACGAGGTACTGGCGGTGCGCAATCCCGGGCTCGATGTGCGCTACACCGAGATCCCGTCGTACGGGCACCTGGACACGTTCATCGGCCGTGGCGCGGCACTGGACGTGTTCGGGCACATCGTCGATTTCCTCGACGAGCGCTCAGCTGGGCAGGCGTAGTGGCAGCCCGGCGCAGCGGTAGATGGCATCGAGGACGGACATGGTGGTGATCGCGTCGTCCGCGGTGGTGGCCACCGGCGTCCCGCGCAAGACCGCGTCGGCGAAGGCGTCGAGTTGGTAGTCGTAGGACGGGCGGTGCGGGAAGCGGCGCACGCGCCTGCCCTGGTCGGAGCGGACCAGGAGCAGGTGTCCGTAGTGCGGCAGCACCGGGTTGAGCAGGCGCATCCGGCCGCGGTCGCCGACGACCGTCGCGCTGATGCGCAGCACGTCCGAGGACCACATCGAGCAGCTGATGCGCCCGGTGTGCCCGGCCGGGAACCGCAGTTCGGCCGTCATCGCCCGGTCGATCCGGGGGTCGTCGTGCAGCTTGGCCCGCGCGTCGACGACCTCGGGGTCCGGGCCACCGAGGACGCGGGCCATGTGCACGGCGTAGCAGCCCGCGTCCATCAGCGCGCCGCCGGCGAGGTCGTAGTCGTAGCGGATGTCGGAGAACTTCGGCAGCGGGAACGACAGCGCGGTCTCCACCCGTCGCAGCGTGCCGAGTTCGCCCGAGGCGACGATGTCCTCGGCGGCCCGGATCAGCGGGTGATAGCGATAGTGGAACGCCTCCATCACCACGCGACCGGAATCCCGTGCCAGCGCGGCGATCTCGCGGGCCTCGTCGGCGTTGGCGGTGAACGGCTTCTCACACAGCACGTGCTTGCCCGCCGCCACCGCGGCGCGGGTCCAGCGACCGTGCAGACCGTTCGGCAGCGGAATGTAGACGGCGTCGATCTCGGGAGCCTCCACCAGTTCCTGATAGTCGCCGTAGACGCGCGCGATCCGGTGCTTGCCGGCGAACCGCACCGCCCGGGCGCGATCGCGGGCGGCCACCGCCGTGACGGCGACCTCCGGATTGCGCTCGGCCGGACCCACGATCGCCGCGGGGGCGATGGCGGCGGCGCCGAGAATGCCGAGACGGAGCGCGGGGCGCGAAACTTCGGTCACGAGCAGACGGTAACAACAGATCACGAACGGAAGTCGAGAGTATGCGTATCGCCTTGCTGACAGCGGGAACCCGGGGCGATCATCAGCCCTATCTCGCCCTGGCCGACGAATTCGCCGCACGCGGCCACGCGGTGACGATCACCGCCACCGAGAACTACGCCGACGTGGTGCGGCGGTCGGGCTTCACCCCGCATGTCATCCCGTTCAACTCCGCCGAACTGCTGGAATCGCCCGCAGCCAAACGGGCCTTGTCCTCGGGCAAGACACTGCCGTTCGTGCGCATCATGCTCGACACGGTCGAGATCATGGCGGGCGAGCGCGGTGAGCGGATGCACCAGGTGCTCACCGAGGCGTGCGAGGGCGCCGAGGTGATCGTGTCGTGCGCCTCCACGCTGCCGTGGGCGATGGAGCGCGGCGAGAAGACCGGCCAGCGGGTGGTCGGCTGTCTGCCGTACCCGCTCGAGCGGACGCGCGAATTCCCGTCGTCGTTCATGGTCAAGAAGATGTTCGCGTCGCGGTGGTTACGGCTGGCCAGCTACGCGGGGTTCGAGTTCGCCTACGGGGTGGCCTATCGGCGGGTGGACCGGCGGGTCAGGGAACTGATGGAACTGCCGGGCGCGCCGCGCAATCCGTTCCGCCGCATGCGCGAGGACCGGATTCCCCTGGTGCACATGGTCAGTCCCGTGCTGCTGCCCAAGCCCGCCGACTGGCCCGAGCGTTCGACCGTCGTCGGCGCGCCGATCCTGCCGCCCCGGCTGCGCGGCGCCTGGGGGGAAGCCGACCTCGACCCGGTCCTGACCGCGTGGCTCGACGAGGGTGAGCCCCCGGTCTACTTCTGCCTGACCGGCATGCCGATCCTGGACCCCGTCGGCAGCTGTGATCTGATCGCCGAGGTGTGCCGTCGTCTCGGCGTCCGCGCCCTGGTGACGGTCAAGGGCGAGGGATACCCACGCGGAATCGGCTATGACCGGAACCTGTTCGTACTGGACTCCTTCGACTACGACCGGGTGCTACCGCGCTGCCGAGCGGTCGTCCACCACGGCGGCAGCGGCAACACCCATGACGTGCTGCGCGCCGGTCTACCCGCGGTGGTCATCGGGGTGCACAGCGACCAGTTCTTCTACGGTTGGCGGATCGCCGAGCTCGGCATCGGCGCGGACTTCCCGTATCCCGCGCTCACCGCGGACCGGCTCCACGACGCCCTGGTGCGCACGCTGACACCCGAAGCCCGCGACCGGGCGGCCGAACTCGGGCGCCTGGTCGCCGCCGAGAACGGTGTCGGGGCGGCCGCGGACGCGGTGGAACGGCTCGCCGTCGCGGCGACGGCCTGAGCCGGGCGAGCGCGTGCACGTCGCGATCTTCACCGACTTCCACCCGGACACCCTCGGCGGTGTGCAGACCGCCCAGCGCGCACTGTGCGACGGGCTGCGCGGTCTCGGTCACCGGGTGACCGTCTTCACCGCGCCCGCACCGGGTTCCGGGCACCCCGACGACGACACGGTGCTGCTGCGCACGGTGCCGCTGTCGATGAACAACGGTCTGCCCGTGGTCCTGCCGACCCGGGCCAACCGGCGTCTGCTCGACGCGGCGTTCGCCGCGCGCGGGCCGATCGACGTCGTCCACGCGCTGACCACCTACGGTGTCGGCATCGCCGGCGTGCGCGCCGCCCGCAGGCACGGTCTCCCGGTCGTGCAGAGCATGCAGAGCCGCGACGACGCGATGATCGAGAAGTACTCGCCGTCACCGTATCTCGCCGCACTGAGCATGCGACTGGTGCACGGCTGGTTCGTGCCTCTGCGCGGCACACCGCGCCACGACGGCGACAGCCGGACCACGCGCCTGGCCTGGCGTCCTCTGCTCGCCCAGGCGCAGGCGGCCGATCGGGTGGTGGTGCCGACCGACCACTTCGCCCGCAGGCTGGCCGCCCGTGGCGTCGACCGCCCGATTCAGGTGGTGTCCAACGGCATCGACGACGCGATGCTCGACCGCCTCCGCCGTGCCGATTCGCCGGCGGCCGACCCCGCGGCGCCGCTGCGGGCCCTGTGGTGTGGACGGCTGTCGGCCGAGAAGCGCCCCCTCGCGGCGATCGCGGCGGTCGGTCTGGCCGAACACTGCACGCTCGATGTCTACGGTAGCGGCCCCCTCGCCGACCGGGTCGGTGCGGCGAGGGGGGCGGTGGGGGAGCGGGTGCGTCTGCACGGTGAGGTGGACCAGGCCGCCTGCCTGGCCGCCATGCGCACGCACGACGTCCTGCTGCTCACCTCCGATTGCGACACCCAGGGCATGGTGCTGCTGGAAGCCGTCGCGATGGGACTGCCGATCGTGTACTGCGATCCCGAACTGTCCGAGACCGTGCCCGCGGGCGGCGGCGTGCGCGCAGCCGATCCGACCGCGGCCGCGTTCGCCGAGGTGCTGACCGCCCTCGCCGGGGACCGCACGCGCCTGGAGGCGATGCGGCGGGTAGTGGCCGCGCACGGGGACGAGCCACGCCAATCCCGTCATCTGGACCGCCTCCTGTCGGTCTACCGTGCGGTGGCGCCGCGCTGATCGCCGTCAGCCGCCGAACCGGAGGGTGACCGCGTCGTCTTCGGCGTGGGCCCGGCAGGCCAGCACCTTGCCCGCGGCGAGGTCGGCGGCGCTGATCGCCAGCAGGGGATCGTGATCCATCACGACCCTGCCCGAGCGCACCGAGGCCAGGCAGGTGCCGCAGGAGCCGCCGAGACAGGAATAGGGAAGGTCGTCGCGACACCGGACGGCGTCGCCGAGAATCGGGCGGCCCTGCGGCATGGTGAACACCAGATCGTCCCCGTGGCCGGTGAGCGTCACCTCGCAGGGCGGTGTAGGCGCCTGGGCCGCAGCGGGTTCCGGTGAGGATGTCGCGAACATCTCCACGTGCACCCGGTCGGCGGCGATCCCACGCTCGGACAGCGCCGACACGGTCGAGCGGGTGAGTTCGGCGGGCCCGCAGACGAACCAGTGATCGGCGTCGACGGCAGCGAGCGCCGCCGCGTCGATGCGACCGTGCCGATAGCGGACGTTCCCGGCACCGGTCGGCGGGTGTTGGCGGGACAGGTGGTGGACGATGCGCAACCGCTCCGGGAAACGGGTGCTCAACGCGGTCAACGCGTCGGCCAGCATGGTGCTGGTTCGGTCGCGGCTGCCGTAGTGCAGCGTGACCCGGCTCCCGGGCTCGTGGGCGAGCACCGACGCGATGATCGAGACGACGGGGGTGATGCCGCTGCCCGCCGCGACCGCCGCGTAGTGGTCGGCCCGATCGGGACACGGTGTGGCGGTGAATGTTCCGGTCGGCTCCGAGACGTGTAGCGGGGTGCCCACGGTGAGATGTTCGCGGGCGAAGTCCGAAAAGGCCCCGCCGTCCTGGTGTTTGACCGCGATACGTAACCGCCCGTCGCCGGGCGCATCGCACAGGGAATAGCTGCGGCGTACCGGTCGGCCGTGCTGGAGGCCGCGGATCACGACGTGCTGCCCGGCGAGGTAGGAGTACCGGTTCGCCAGGTGATCGGGGACCGAGAATTCGATGAGGGTGCTGTCCGGCGTGTCCCGGCGCACCGAGGCGACCGGGAGCAGATGGAAGCCCCGCGCGGGCCCGGTCGGCAGCGGATCGAAGGCACTCGGCCGAGGCCGCGGTTCGGCGGTGGCTCGGGCGGATCGCAGCCAGTCGATCCCCAGTCCGACGGTGGCCCCGGCCGCGCCGAGCAGGACGCTCGGCGCGAACACGGCCGACGGGCGGTCCAGCAGACCCGCGATGCGTGAGATACGTTGTCCCACTGTCGCATCGCGGGCTCCGATGGCGACGGCGACCTGCGCCAGCGAACCGATGGCGCGCAGTCGAGGCTCGCCCTGTGCGTCCACGTGCGGCATGGCCAGGTCGAACAGGCGGGTGATCATCCAGGCGTCGTCGACGGCGGCGGCCGCGGCGCGGAAGAAACGGGCGGCCAGCGCGTGGTCGCCCGCGGCGAGCACTCGGCGCAGTTCCAGCGCCTGCAGCGAGGACACCGTCATGCCCTGACCGAACGCGGGGCTGAAGCTGCACACCGCGTCGCCCAGCACGAGCAGGCCGTCCGGGAACCGGCGCAGACGCTCATAGCGGCGACGCAGATTGGCCAGGTAACGGTAGGTGCTGACCTCGCCGAGGGGTTGCGCGTCCACCAGCGCGCGACGCACGTCCGGCGGCGCGACCGAGGCGGCGAAACGCCAGAACCCGTCGGCGTCGGTCGGCGGATGGTCCCCGCCGTAGCCGATCAGCGTGAGGAGGTGCAGACCGTCCTCGATCGCGAACAAGGCGAGTCCGCGGGCGGGATCCCGGCCCGCGATCACGATTTCCTTGTCGCCGCCGATCGCCCCCGCGGGCAGCCGCAGATACCGGCTGGCATACATCATGTCGATCCGCAGGCCCTCCTCGGCGGGCCGCTGATAGCCCAGCTCGGCGAGCCAGTCGTCGATCGGGCCGTGGCGGCCGAGGCAGCTCACCACCAGGTCGGCGCCGAGCGCGCGGCGACCGCCGCCGTCCTCGGCGTCGACTCCGGTGACACGCGCGTTCGCCGCGTCGGCGATCAGCCCGTGAACGGTCGTGCGGTCCCGGATCTCGACGTTCGGCAGCGCGCGCACGCGGCGGCGCACCCGCCGTTCCAGGAACGGCCGACTGGCCTGGAGCAGCGAGTATCCGCTGTCGGACCGACGCAGGGTGTGCCCGGAGATGGTCATCCGCATCTCGCTCAGCGACCGGCACTCGACCGCGCCGTCGGCGAGCAGTTCCGCGGTGATGCCGGGAAACAGGCTTTCGATGTTCTGCTTGCCCCGGGCGAGCAGTGCGTGCACATGCCTGCCCTGCGGGACGCCCCGCCGATCGCCGGGTGCCGACAGATCGTCGCGTTCGAGCACGGTGACGCTGTCGAAGGCCTCGCTCAGGATCCGGGCGGTCAACAGCCCGGCCATGCTCGCTCCCAACACCACGGCATGGCCGCGTCGGCCCCGCCCGATGTCTGTCCTGGGGTTCATCTGTCCTCCGACTCCGTTGTCAGATCTCAGCGAACACCGGCGTCGTCGCCGTCACGAACTGAGACTCAAATGAAGATTAGTCTCAGTCGATGAGGCGTGGCAACCGTCGGTGTAGAAAGAGGCATGGCTTCCACGACCAGATCATCGGACGCGCTGCGCGTGGCGGCGCTCGAGCTGATCGCCGAGAGCGGACTCGATTCGCTGACCCTGCTCGCGGTCGCCGAACGGGCCGGGGTCTCGCGTGCGACCGCCTATCGGGAGTTCGGTGACAAGGACGGGCTCGTGGCGGCGGTCGGGCGCAGCGAGGTCGCGGCGATGGTCGCGGCCGCCTACGGCGCGATCGATCTGTTCGCGCCGCTACCCGAGGTCGTGCGCTCGGCCACCCTGTTCGCACTGGCCTACCTGCGACAGCATCCGGCATTCCGCTACCTCCGGACCCACGAGCCCGCCTGGCTGCTCGACGTCGCCATCCAGCACGGCGACGCCGAACTGAATCTGGTCGAGACGGTCGCCGCGCTCGCCGCGCCGATCGTCGCCGCGCGGTCGGGCGAGGGCCTGGCCCTGCCGCCGGCGGCGGCGGCCGAGGTCGTGGTGCGCATCGTGCTCTCCCACGCGCTGATCCAGCACAGCGGGCTGACCGACGAGCAGATCGCCGACACGGCGACCCGGGCCGTCACCGTGGGTGGCCGATAGCCGCGAACTCGCTGATACCAGTACAGGAATATGTCGCAGGGGGTCAGCGCCGCCAGAAGAAGTGGTGCACCACTCCGCTCGGACTCGGCACCCGCTCGAGGTGGAAGCGGCCGGTGTACTCCTCGGGGCCGGTCCAGAATCGTTCTCCACGACCGAGTTCGACCGGGGCGACGACCACGTGCATGGTGTCGATCAGATCGGCCTCGAGGAACGCCCGGATGGTCGCGACTCCGCCCCCGATCCGGACGTCCTTGCCGTCGGCGGCCGCCATGGCCTGTGCGAGGGCGTCCTTCGGCGACGCGTCGACGAAGTGGAACGTGGTGTCGGACAGGGTGAACGACGGTCGAGGATGGTGGGTCAGCACGAAGACCGGGGTGTGGAACGGCGGTTCGTCGCCCCACCAGCCCTGCCAGTCCTGGTTCTCCCACGGGCCGCGCTGCGGACCGAACTTGTTGCGCCCCATGATCTCGGCGCCGATATTGATCGCGTAATCGCGGATGATGTAGTCGTCGAGGCCATAGGTGCCGCCGGGGGCGGTCCGATTGACCCAGTGCGCGGTGGCACCCGCCCAGGACATGAAGTCGGCGGGGTCGGCGTGGCCGAACGGGTGCTCGAGGCTCTGCCCCGCACCCGCGCCGTAGCCGTCGCGGGAGATCGAGAAGTTCTGAACGCGGACCAGTGGTGTCATCGAAACCCTCTCCAGTGGCGATGGGTGTGCGGTGTCGAACCTAGCGCGCCCCGGTGACACTCGGCCGCGACCGCGGAGCCGTCAGAGCGTCGCGCTGGGCGGCGGCAGGACCAGCGTCGCGAGGGTTCCGCCACCCGCCACCGGTTCGATGGTGGCGGTGCCGCCGTGCAATGCGGCGATCCAGGCCACCAACGCCAGGCCGATGCCGCTGCCCCGGCCCGCGGTGACGCCGCGATCGAACGGGTTCGACGACAGTCGCGGCCCCAGACCGGTGCCGTGGTCGCGGACGCAGACCCGGCCCTCGCCGACGTAGATCTCCACCGGCGCCCGCGGATCGACCGCACCGTGGGTGAGCGCGTTCTCGATCAGATTCCGGATCGCGAGCCCGAGCAGGTGCGGATCACCCACTACCACGGTCGGATTCGAGTGCAGGACCAGGCGTGGATTGTCGAATTCGTCGACGACCGACTCGGTGAGCTGGTCGAGCAGCAGTTGCGCCCGCTCCATCGTGGTGACCCCGGACCGCATGCGGGCCCGGGCGAGCAGGCCGGTCACCACCCGCTCCATCTTGGCGCCGAGCGCGTGCACATCGGCGAGCACCTGCTCGGCCTCGGCCGGGGTGTGCCGCCCCGGCGCGGTCACCAGCCGGTGGGTGGCCAGCGGGGTGCGCAGTTCGTGCGCGGCGTCGGACAGGAAGCGTTCCTGATCGTCGAGCAGCACCAGCGCCTGGCGCATGCTCCGACCCGAGAGCAGATGCCCGCCGACCGCCGAGGCCGCCACCATCACCGCGCCGCCGACGGTCAGCGCCCACAGCAGCAGTGCCCGCCCCCGATCCCAGCCGTCGGGGTCGGCACCGGTGATCAGCACGGCTTCGCGGTCGGAGTCCGCCCAGCCGAACACGGCCGCCGCCAGGCGAACCCGACGCCCGGCGCTGTCGATCGAATCCCGGTAGACCGTGTCGCCGGGCGCGCGCGTCGCGGCATCGGCGGTGGCCGCGATTCCGGACTCGGCGGGCATGTGGGAACGCAGATGGCCGTAGTGCACGGTCCAGCCGCCGGTGCCGTCCGGCGTCAGCACCAGAATGGCGATCTCACCGCCGACGAGCTGATCGCTCGGTAGCTCGGAGGTGTCGACCGCATCGTCGTCGTCGAGGTAGATCCGCGGCCCCAGCCCGGTCAGGACCCGGTCGAGGGCGCTGTCGAGGGCTTGGTCACGGGACCTCGCATCGATCACCGCGGCCACCAGCCCGAGCACGATCAGGCACAGCGTGGTGATCGCGGTGATGAGCACGGTGAGCTGCACACGGGTACGGCGCAGCCGGGCCACCGCGGGACGGGCGTCGGAGGTGGGGATCAGGACACGCACGCGGCGCCACCGAGGACGAAGCCCGCGCCGCGCACGGTGTCGATCACCGGGGGCGGTCCGAGTTTGCGGCGCAAACCGGCCATCACCGCGTCGACCACGTTCGAATTCGGTTCGGCCATCTCGTCCCAGCACGCCTCGATCAGGTCCGAGCGCGACACCACCGAGCCCGCCCGCGTCGCCAGCAGTTCCAGCACCGCGAACTCCTTGGGCGTCAGCGAGCGCAGGATGCCGGCCCGCTGGACCCGGCGCCGCGGCAGATCGATCTCGATATCGCCCAGCCGGAGCAGGGCGGGCAGCGGCTGGTCGCGGCGGCGGCACAGCGCCCGCACCCGCGCGGCCAGTTCGGCGAGCGCGAAGGGCTTGCTCAGATAGTCGTCGGCACCGTGCTCGAAGCCGGCGATGCGGTCGGACAGGCCGTCGCGCGCGGTCAGAACCAGCGCGGGTATCCGGCACCCGCGCGAGCGCAGGGCCGCCAGCAACAGCAGGCCGTCACCGTCGGGCATGCCGCGGTCGAGCACGAGCACGTCGTAGCTGTTCACCGAGATGTCGACATCGGCGTCGACGAGCAGCAGCGCCAGGTCGACCGCGAAACCGGCGGCCCGCAGCCCCGTCGCGATCTCCCGGCCCAGACCCTCGTCATCCTCCACCACCAGCACACGCACGAGAAGCGAGCGTAAGGCAAGCCCCGAGGGGCGCCGCGTCATCGCGGCATCACGAAAAGCTCATCGTCGCTGCTCATGAAATCCTCACGCGCGCTTTGGTTCTCTGGTCCCGGCCCGGAGACGACCGGGTCGGGACGAAAGGAACACCATGACCATCAAGTCCGTGATCGCCGCCACCGTGATCGCCGCCGCCTCCGTGGCCGGCGCGGGCCTGGCCTCGGCCGCGCCCGCGCCGATGCTGAGTGGCTTCGTCGGCAACTACGCCACCTACGAAGCTTGCGCCGCCGACGGCGCCTCGCCGAGCACCGGTGGCGCGCAGTGGGAGTGCGTCGAGGTCATCGGCGGCTGGGATCTGTACACCTACTGACCCGGGTAGACCCGCTCGCGGCGGCCCTCGATGTCGACTCCCCGAGACATCGAGGGCCGATCTGTCTCGCCCGGCTTCACGTCAGGGCGGTGGCGAGCTGATCGGTTGCGAAGACCAGCCACTCGGGATCGCCGTGGACGCGGCCCCACAGCGCCTCCCGCACCGCGCCGGCCTGTGTCCAGCGACGTGCGCGGGCCGGGTCGATCTCGGCTGCGTCGCAGTAGATGTCGAGCAGGCGCAGGATTCTCGCCTTCGGGTGCGCCGCGCGGAGGTCGCGATCGAACCGGGGGCTGCGGATCACGTTGAGGGCATCGCAGGCGGGATCGCCGACCATGCACTTGGGGTCGATCGCCAGCCAGGGTTCCCGCTCGGACGCCAGCACATTGGCATCGTGCAGGTCGCCGTGGACGAGCAGGTTCGGCTGGTCGGGGCCGAGTTCGCGGAGCGTGGCGAGGGCCGCTTCGATCACCCGGCGGGGCAGTGGTTCGCCGAGCGCCGGTGCGGTGGCGCGGATATCGCGTTCCCAGTCCACCGCCTGATCGGCGAGCCGGGGGAGGCCGGCGGGCGCTTCGACGGCCAGCCTGCGGGTGAGCGTGCCCTGGATCGTGACGGCCCGCTCCGGATCGGTGACGGTCGCCAGGGTGGCGCCCGCGCGCTCGAGCAGCATCGCGTACCGGCCGTCGTCGCGTTCGTGGAGCCGGACGGCCCCGCGACCCTGCCACGCGGTGAAGGCGTCGGGTTCGTGGCGGATACCGGGGTGCGGGTACGAGACCTTGATGACCGCGGGGATCAGCTCCCGATGCCGGACCGGCACCACGATGCCCACTTCGCCGTGCATCGTCGGCCCGTCGGGGGTGCACGACCATCGGCCGAGAAGCTCGGCGACCGTGCCCGGCAGTTCCGCGAGCCAGACCCGCCCCGGGCCGTCGAGGTAGTTGCGGGCGAACGCCGCAGGCACGGCGATCACCCGGCGGCGCCGATCGCCACTGCGACCTGTTGCACGGTCCTCCGATAATCGCCCGGATTCGAATCTCCGCAATCTATCGGACGGAGGCGCGAAACATGTTTCGCGGCAGCTGAATATGCGTACCTGCCCAGTTGTCCGACGTATCGAGACCGGAATTGCTGACCGAATGCCGAAGGGCTTCCATGGGAGGGTACTCCGGCGAATCGGTGGTGAAATCTCGACGGTAGTTATTGGGGGTAACGATGCAATCCGTCACATACGCACTGAGAGAAGTCTTCTGTGATCAAAACTACCATCTGAACTAGTGTCCAAATGCTGGAAATTTGCCGGTAGTTCAGTATTCTCGCCGCAGGTCGGATTTCGTTGTGCCACAGCAGGGCTGTGGCACCGATGCGAGGGTTGCACGGCGTGCTCGACATCTATCACTTCTCCTACGGCTGGATCACCCCCGTTCTCGCCTACTTCATGTCCTTCCTCGGTTGCCTGCTCGGGTTGCAGTGCGCGGCGCGCGGACGCAATGCCGGTAAGGGGCGCGCGGGCTGGTTGATCAGCGCCGCGGTCGCCATCGGCGGGACCGGCATCTGGGTCATGCATTTCATCGCGATGCTCGGTTTCTCCATCGCTGGCTCGGAGATCCGCTACGACGTTCCGCGCACGCTGTTCAGCGCGGCGACGGCGATGATCGTCGTCGGGATCGGCCTGTTCATGGTGAACAAGCCGCAACCCACGCTCGTGTCGCTGATCGGCGGCGGCACCATCACCGGCCTCGGTGTCGGTGCCATGCACTACACCGGCATGTCCGCGATGAAGTCCCATGCCGCCCTGTCCTATGACCCTCGGCTCGTCGCGGCATCGATGGTGATCGCGGTGGTCGCCTCGATCGTGGCGCTGTGGTTCACGCTGCGCGTCAAGGGGTTCCTGGCGACGGTCGGCGCCGCGATGATCATGGGTGTCGCGGTATGCGGGATGCACTACACCGGGATGGCCGCGATGCGTGCGCACGAAGGGCATCACAGCTCGGCGCCGCCGCCGGGTGTGGAGGCGATGCAGCTGCTGGGGCCCCTGATCGGGATCATCGGCATGGTGACCATGCTCGTGCTGATCAGCGTGAGTCTGTCGGAGATCGAGAACGAGGACGCGCTGCCCAGGATGCGGTGGAGCGCGACATCGCGCACCCGCCGCTGAGGTATCCGCAAACGTTCAGCTATGTTAGTTTTCCTTCGAACTCGACCGTCGGGGCAGCGGGCGGTCGCGTGAGGTTCGCTGCAGTGTCCAGGGAGTGCGGATGTCGTCGAGTGTTCCGGTCGGTGCTCGGGTCGTCGTCGGTCGGCGCAGGCCGTTCTCCGATCCCGGTTTCGAGCGCTTCATCGCGCTGGCCGATGGTCTGTCGGTCGAGTCGCACGAGATTCTGATCGGCTTCGCCGAGCGCTTGCGCGCCGTCGAAGGCATCCCCGTCGATCCGCTGGTCGACTAGCTCGTCTCACCCTCGCTCTCGGGGGCTTGTCGCACTGTGTCCAAGTATTCGGGACATATGACTCACTAAATCTGTGCAGGTCAGCGTTGTTCGCGCGTGATCTGGGGCTGTGTGCTGTCCAGATGCTGGTGTCACCCAGGTATTGACCTGGACGTCGTGTCCAACCTAAATTACAGGGACATCGTGTCCCACATACCGGGGGCGCGCGGCACACAGGAGTGCGTACATGACACAGAAGGTGTTCGTCGTCGGCGTCGGCATGACGAAGTTCGAGAAGCCCGGCGAACTGGAGTGGGACTATCCCGACATGGCCAGGGAGGCGGGCACGAAGGCGCTCGCCGACGCCGGGATCGACTACCGCCAGGTCGAGCAGGCCTATGTCGGCTATGTGTACGGCGAGTCCACCTCGGGTCAGCGCGCGGTCTACGAGCTCGGTCTCACCGGCATCCCGGTGGTGAACGTCAACAACAACTGTTCGACCGGATCGACCGCGCTGTACCTCGCGGCGCAGGCGATCCGCGGCGGGCTGGCCGAATGCACCCTCGCGCTGGGTTTCGAGAAGATGCAAAAGGGCTCGCTGGGTTCGACTTTCGACGACCGTGAGCAGCCGATGATGCGGCACCTGCTGGCGCTGGCCGAACTACAGGAGTTCGCGATGCCGCCCGCGCCGTACATGTTCGGCGCCGCGGGCAAGGAGCACATGCAGCGCTACGGCACCACCGCCGAGCAGTTCGCGAAAATCGGGGTGAAGAACCACAAGCACTCGGTGAACAACCCGTACGCGCAGTTCCAGAAGGAATACAGTCTCGAGGAAGTCCTCGCGGCCAAGCCGATCTACGGCCCGCTCACCAAACTGCAGTGCTCGCCCACCTCCGACGGCTCCGGCGCGGTGATCCTGGCGAATGAGGACTTCGTCGACCGGCACGGGCTGGCCGATCGCGCGGTGGAGATGGTCGGGCAGGCCATGGTCACCGACCTGCAGTCCACCTTCACCGATCCGACCGCGATCAATCTGGTCGGGGCCGACATGTCGCGCACCGCGGCGCTGAAGGTCTACGAGCAGGCCGGTATCGGCCCCGCGGACATCGACGTCATCGAACTGCACGACTGCTTCTCCACCAACGAACTGCTGACCTATGAGGCGCTGGGCCTGTGCGCGCCGGGCGAGGGCGGCCGTCTCGTCGACGACGACGCCACCACCTACGGCGGCACCTGGGTCGTCAACCCGTCCGGTGGCCTGATCTCGAAGGGCCACCCGCTCGGCGCGACCGGCCTGGCCCAGTGCAGCGAGCTCACCTGGCAGCTGCGCGGCACCGCCGACGCCCGCCAGGTCGACGGCGCGCGCATCGCCTTGCAGCACAACATCGGTCTCGGCGGCGCGGTCGTGGTGACCGCCTACCGCCCGGCCGTCCGCTGATCCCCCCCACGAAATCATCGAGGAGTAACCCCATGGCATCTGTGACTGTTTCCACCGATCTCCCTGTCACCCCCGAGCAGGCGTGGGCACGCCTGAGCGATCTGGCCAATTGGGAGGACTGGCTGACCATCCACCAGGGCTGGCGCAGCGAGCTCCCCGCCGAGCTGACCGCGGGCGCGCGGTTCATCGAGGTCGTGTCGGTGATGAACATGGCCAACAAGATCGAATGGACCGTGGCCGAGGTCGACCCGAACACCTACCTCAAGATCACCGGCACCGGCATGGCCGGTGTCACTGTCGAATTCGCGTTGAAGGTGGAACCGACCGCCACCGGCTCGAGCGCCGCGTTCGACGCGAGCTTCAAGGGCACGATGATCGTCGGCCCGATCGGCAAGGCCGTCGCCAAGCACGCCGAGGCCGACTTGAAGGAGTCGATGGCGAAGTTCACCGAGCTCGTCGGCTCGGCCGCGTGACCACCGCGGAATCGGCCGGAGTCGTCTTCGACGGCTCCGGCCTGGGGGAGTGGACCGACGAGGAGCGGTTCACGGTCACCGCCGAGCGGATCGCGGAATACGCCGCGGCGACCAACGACCCGATCGCGGCGCACCTGGCCGGCGAGATCGCCCCACCGGTGTTCGCGGTGGTCCCGGTGTTCACCTCGATGGCGCCCGCCGCCCTGTCGGTGGCGCCGGTGGAACTGCTGATGAAGCTGGTCCACGGCGAACAGGACTTCCGGTTCCATCGCCCCATCCGGGCCGGTGACGACCTGGTGGTGCGGGCCAAGCCGATCGGCTACGCGGGCAAGCCCAACGGGTCGACCGTGGTCGTCTACGCCGAAACCCGGGACGCGGCAGGAGAACTCGTCAACGAGCAGTGGATGACCGCGTTCTTCCGCAAGGTCGACGCCGGCGCCGGTGCCGGGGAGCTCGCTCCCGATCACCGGATCACCGAGGCCGACCGGGCCGGGGAGCCGGTCGCGCGGGTCACCGCGCACATCGATCAGGACCAGACCTTCCGCTACTCGCCCGCCTCCGGTGATCCCATGCCGATCCACCTCGACGACGAGATCGCCCGCATGGCAGGACTTCCCGGCATCATCAACCACGGTCTGTGCACCATGGCGTTCACCTCCTGGGCGGCGCTGACCGAGCTCGCCGAGGGTGACACCGCGCGGTTGCGCCGTCTCGCCGTGCGTTTCGCCAAACCGGTGCTGCCGGGCCAGGACATCACCACGACCCTGTGGCGCGCCGACTCCGCGCCGGGGGTCACCGCCTACGCCTTCGAGACCGAAGCCGCCGGGCAGATCGCCATCACCGACGGCCGCGTCGAACTCAACGAGGAGACACAGACTCATGGGAAAGCTTGACGGTCGCGTCGCCGTCGTCACCGGCGCCGGACGCGGAATCGGCCGCGAACACGCACTGCTGTTCGCCCGCGAGGGTGCGCAGGTCGTGGTCAACGACCTCGGCGGCGCCAACGACGGCTCGGGCAGCGACGCCGGGCCCGCCCAGCAGGTGGTCGACGAGATCGTCGCCGCCGGTGGCCGGGCGGTCGCCAACACCGACGACATCGCCACCTGGGCGGGCGCGAAAGCCCTCGTCGACCAGGCGGTCGGCGAGTACGGCTCGCTCGACGTGCTGGTCAACAACGCGGGCATCCTGCGTGACGCGTTCATCGCGGGGATGGCGGAATCCCAGTGGGACGCGGTCATCGCCGTGCACCTCAAGGGTCACGCCGCCACCCTGCACCATGCCGCGGCGTACTGGAAGGCGCAGTCCAAGGCCGGTACCGCGGTCGCGGCGTCGGTGATCAACACCGCCTCGGCCTCGGGCACCTTCATGCCCAACGCGGGGCAGGCCAACTACGGCGCGGCCAAGGCAGGCATCGCCGCGCTGACGCTGGTGGCCGCCGACGAGCTCGAACGCTACGGCGTGCGGGTCAACGCGATCGCCCCGATCGCGCGCACCCGGCTGACCCTGGCGACCCCGGGCATGGGCGCGCTGTTCGCCGCCGAGGTGCCCGAGGGCGAGTTCGACGCGTTCGCCCCCGCCAACATCTCGCCGCTGGTCGCGCACCTGGCCGAGGCAGACTGCCCGCTCACCGGCAAGGTGTTCGCAGTGCAGGGCGGCGCGATCGTCGAACTGGCCGGCTGGCACGACGTGCGCACGGTCGAGACCGATGGTCCGTGGACCATCGACGAGGTCGCCGCTCGGCTGAAGGAGACGAACTAGCCATGGCACGCACCAGCTATGAGCTCGGCGTCGGCGTCAGCGCGGACCATCTGGCGCTGGCCGACGCGGTCCGCGGCTTCGTCGAGCGCACCGTCACCACCGAGATCGTCCGCGCGGCAGTCGAATCCACCGAGGCGGGCAAGCAGCTGCCGTATTGGGACGCGCTCGTCGCCCAGGATCTGCTGAGCCTGCACTTCTCGGAGGAACTGGGTGGACAGGGCGCGGGTCTGCTGACCCTGGCCGTCGCACTCGAGCCGCTCGGGCGCGGGCTGCACACCGGTCCGTTCGTGCCGACCGTGCTGACCAGCGCGGTGCTCGCCCAGGACGGCGGGACATGGGCGCGGGCGCAGCTGCCCGGACTGGCCGACGGTTCGCGCACCGGCGCGGTCGCCCTGTCCCCGGGGCTGACCGGTGTCCTGCGGGACGACGGTGCGCTGGTCGTGGACGGGACCGCCGACGGCGTGACCGCAGCGGTGTCGGCGGATGTGGTCCTCGCGCCGGTCGCCGTCGACGGCGCGCAGCGGTGGGTGGCGTTCGAGAACGTCGACCTGACGGTGAGTGCGCAGGACTCCGTCGACGTGCTGCGCGGAGCGGCTCGGCTGCAGGCGGATTCGGTCGAGGTGCCCGCCGAGCGCGTGCTCACGGTGTCCTCGGCGCGGGTGCGGTCGGTGGCGGCGGTGGTGCTCGGCGCCGAGGCGGTCGGGGTGATGTCGTGGTGTGTCTCGACCGCGGCGGAGTACGCCAAGACCCGCGTGCAGTTCGGCAGGCCGATCGGGCAGTTCCAAGGTGTCAAGCACAAGTGCGCCCACATGGGCATCGCGCTGGAGAAGGCGCGGGCGGTGCTGTGGGACGCCGCGTTCGCTCTCGACCGGGACGACGCGAACGCCGACTACGCGGCCGCGGTCGCCGCGCTGATCGTGCCCGACGCCGCGGTCCAGGTCGCCCAGGACTGCATCCAGGTCCACGGCGGCATCGGGTTCACCTGGGAGCACGACGCGCACCTGTACTACCGGCGCGCGCTCGCACTGCGGGGACAGCTCGGCGCGCGCGACGTCCGGGCGGAGACCGTCGCCGGGTACGCGCTGGCGGGTGCGACGTTGTCCAGCGATCTGGAACTGCCCGCCGAGGCCGAACAGATCCGGTCCGCGATCCGCGCGGAACTGGCGGTGATCGCCGCGATCGACGACGAGGACGAGCAACTGGTCGCCCTCGGTGACGGCGGCTGGAACCTGCCGCATCTGCCGCGCCCCTACGGCCGGTCGGCCACCCCGCTCGAGCAGGTGGTGATCTCGCAGGAGATCAAGGCCTCGGGCATCCCGATGCCGCAGCTGCTGATGGGCACCTGGGCGGTCGGCGCGATCGTCCCGCACGGTGACGAACGGCAGAAGCGGGAACTCGTCGTGCCGACGCTGCGCGGCGAACTGGTGTGGTGCCAGCTGTTCAGCGAGCCCGGCGCGGGGTCGGACCTGGCGAGCCTGACCACCAAGGCGACCAAGGTCGACGGCGGCTGGCGCATCTGCGGTCAGAAGATCTGGACCACGGTCGCGCAGTTCGCGGACTGGGCGATGCTGATCGCCCGCACCAGCCCGGACAAGCCCAAGCACGAGGGCATCACCTATTTCGTGCTGGACATGTCGACACCGGGCATCACCGTCCGACCGCTGCGGGAGATGACCGGTTCGGCGCTGTTCAACGAGGTGTTCCTCGATGATGTGTTCATCCCCGACGAGAACGTGGTCGGCGCGGTCGACGACGGCTGGCACGTGGCCCGCACGACGCTGGCCGGCGAGCGGGTGGCGCTGAGTCAGAAGATGGAGGCCTACGCCACCGATACCGACCTGCTGCGGTTCGCGATCGGCCGGGAGCTCTCGCCGGTGGCGCGCTACCACGTCGGCGAGCTGATGGCCGAGAGCCGGGCGGTCGACGTGATCGGGTCGCGGGTGGTGCTCAAACAGCTCTCCGGCATCGACGTGTCCACCACGTCCAGCGTCGGCAAGCTGCTGGGAATGGGCCTGGGACAGGCGATCTCGGAGTTCGTCGTCGCCGAACTCGGGGTCGCGGGTGTCGTGTCGGTGCCGGGCGAGCGCAGCGACCACGCGATGGAACAGCTGATCGCCGGTCGCGCCACCACGATCTACGGCGGCACGACCGAGGTGCAGCTCAATGTCATCGGTGAGCGGATGCTCGGCCTGCCCCGGGACGCGTCGGTGACCGCCTGAGCGCGGTCACAGCCGTGGCCGCACCCACCCGCCGAAGGCGTCCTGGAGGGTGAGCGCCGCGGCGATCGACAGGTGGTCGCGGCCCGCACCCGCGACCACCTGTACACCCAGCGGCAGACCGTGGGCGCCCCGGCCCAGCGGCACCTGCGTCACCGGCAGCCCGGCGAGGCTGAAGGGCGCGACCGCGTCGGTGTGCCACGGCCGGCCGGTGGTGTGGCCGTGCCGCGGCGCGACGGAGGTGAGCGTGGGATGCAAGAGCAGACCGTCGCCGATGGTCTCGGCGATCTCGGCGGCGGCCTCGTGAGCGGCGCCGGTGATCCGGCGCGCGGGGCCGGCGGGCACGCGGGCGGCGAGGAGTTCGCCGAGCGCGAGCAGCCGGGTGGGCAGGGTGTGGTCGCCGCGTGGGTCGACGAGTTGTCGGGGAGCCAGGATGTCGGCACCCTCACCGCGCATGATCTCGGCGAAGCTGATGCCGGTCTCCTTCGCCAGCACCATCGCGGTGAACAGTCCGATCATGCGCAGCGATCGCATCCGGACCCGGACGATCTCAGCGCCGGCGTTGTCCAGCGCGGCGGCCGCGCGATCGCGGGCGGCGAGCACTTCGCGGCCGACGCCGGGCGCGAACGCCCCGTCGAGCAGCACGACCCGCACCCCGCGCAGCGAGGTGGTCGCGGGGTCGCCGAGTGCCATGTCTCGCGCCAGCGGGTCGATGCCGTCCGGTCCGGCCATGATGCGCAGCAGCGGCAGCAGATCGTCCGCGCGGCGGGTGATCAGGCCGTTCGCGCACAGCGCGGCGACGCCGTAGGGCGGGGGCCAGGCGCCGGTGGTCGGCAGCAGGCCGGTCGACGGACGATGCCCGAAGACGCCGTTGCAGAACGCCGGAATGCGGATGGACCCGAGCGTATCGGTGGCCAGGCCCAGCGGCGATCCACCGCTGCCGACCGCCGCGCCCTCGCCGCCGGAGGACCCGCCCGCCGTGCGGGTCCGGTCGTGGACATTGCTGGTGCGTCCGTACACGCGGTTGTCGGTCTCGATCCACATGCACCCCTCGGCGGTGTTGGTCAACCCGAGCACGATCGCACCGGCGTCCAGAACACGGTGCACCACAGTGGCATTCGCGGTCGGCCGGACGTGCCTGCGGGCCAGGACCCCCGCCGTATTGGGCAGCCCGGCCACGGCCAGCGACTCCTTGACGGTGATCGGCACACCGAACAGCGGCGGCAGCGTCGCGGGGCCGGTCGCGAGGTGCGCGTCGGCCGCGTCGGCCTGGGCGCGCGCGGCCGCGTAGCGCTCGACGACGACGGCGTTCGTCGCGGGAGCGAACCGTTCGAGCACGGCGATGTGGGCATCGACGACCGCGCGGGCGCGTACCGCACCCGTGCGGAT
This sequence comes from Nocardia sp. MH4, assembly GCF_019266065.1. Classification (GTDB taxonomy): domain Bacteria; phylum Actinomycetota; class Actinomycetes; order Mycobacteriales; family Mycobacteriaceae; genus Nocardia; species Nocardia canadensis. Next base: position 42,987 of record NZ_LPNR01000088.1, read on the forward strand.
CGCGGCAGCCAGGCCGAGGGCGGACTCGTCGGTGATCGTCGTCTCGACCGGACTGGAACTCATGCGTTACAGTATTACGCACGATGTCAACTCGACTGCCTGTTGTCGGGCGGCCGTTCAGGGCACGCTGTGGGCGAAGACCAGGATGCCGCCGATCAGCAGGGCGATGACCTTCGCGACCTCGAGCGCGATATAGGCGTGATGGCTGTGCGATCGCGGTGCGTCGAGGCCGGCGAGCACGGCGTCGCTGCGGCGGGTCAGGCGCGGGCGCACGATCGCGACTTGGACGGCGAACGCGACCATCGCCACCGTGAGCGTCCGGGTGGCCGCCGTGCCGGGGGAGTCGAGGAGGATCGCGACGAGAATCGTGATGGCGAGGACGAGTTCGGCGATATTGAGCGCGCGGAAGACCAGCCGGCCGATGCCGAGCCCGATCGGCACGGTCACCCCCGGCGCCCGGAATTTCAGTGGTGCCTCCAGGAACGAGATGGCCAGCACCATGCCCAGCCAGCAGAACGTCGCTGCGGCGATCACGGCCGACGCGGTCGTCATATCGATCGGGTCCTCTCCGTCGGCGTTCGTCCCCGACCACACCAGGATCGCCGATGGCCACGGATCTGTCCCGAGTCCGCCTCGGCCGGGTACCGGACCCGGCTGGGATACTGTCCGGGCCGGATCGCCCCGATCCGGTGCCCGATGGGAGGAATGTGACCGCACAGCGCGCCGATGGCCGGGCCAGTCGGTGGGACCGGCACCGCGCCGAGCGTCGGGACCGGATTCTCACGGCGGCGCTGACGGCCGTGCAGAGGCAGGGCGCCTCGGTGGGCGTGCAGGAGATCGCCGATCTCGCGGAGGTGCCGAGGTCGGTGCTGTACCGGCTGTTCAAGGACCGCCAGGACCTCGACGAACAGTTGCGGGCCCGCATCGTCGACGACCTGATGGCGGTGCTCGCCCCGACTCTCAATCCCGAAGGCACCGTGGCCGAGGCCATCGCGCGCTCGGTCGACACCTACGTGGGCTGGATCGCCGCCAACCCCCGGCTGCACTACTTCCTCGGCGCCGGGTCGGCGGCGGAGAAGCGGCCGAATTCACCGATCGTCTCCGGCACCAAGATCGCGATCGCGGGCACAGTCCGTGAGGTGTTCGAGAACGCGCTGCGGGCCCAGTCCGCGCCGGTGACGATCGCCGAGCCGATGGCCTTCGGCCTGGTCGGCTTCGTCGACGGCAGTGTGAACCGCTGGCTGAGCCGCTCCATGCAGCCGATGGACGCCGCCGAGCTGTCGTCCTATCTGCAGGGGGCCATCTGGGCGATCGTGGACAGCAGCCTGCGCCAGGTCGGCGTGATGCTCAATCCGCTGACGCCGATGGCCGATCTGGTGGCGCCGCCGGCCGAGGACTGACGCCCGCCGTGGTGGCGGCCCGGACCGTGGTGAGCAGTTCGCCGGTGCAGTTCGCCAGGTCGAAGTCGGGTTCGGCGGCGACGCGGGCGATCACGCCGTTGCGCAGCGACAGGACGAACCCGGCCATCACGTCGGTGTCGAACTCCCGGAATTCGCCGTCGCGCTGACCACGGGCCAGCAGGTCGGCCAGCTTCGCCCGATCCGCGGCCGCGAGCTCGCCCAGGATCGCGCTGTCGGTGGAGGCGGACTGGATGCGCAGCATCGCGACCAGATGGTGACGGTGCTCGCGCAGAAACGCGCTGTTCGCGGCGAGGAACCCGGCGAGCTGGTCGGCAGCGGTGCCCGGCTCCGTACGGGCCACCACGAAGGCGGTGAAGTCGGCCAGGATGGTTCGCATCACCTCGGTGATCAAGTCCTGTCTGTCCCGGAAGTGGTAGGAGATCATCCCGGTGCTGCTGAGTCCGGCCCGGCGGGCGATCGCCGCGAAAGAAGAACGCGCGTAATCCGTTTCGGCGATGGTATCGATGGCCGCGCGCACGATCTGGGCGCGCCGGGCCTGCTCGGTGACGGTGCGCACGTCGCGCCGTCCCGACCCGGTCATCACCACCCCGTGATCGCGAGCGTGAAGGCGTGCGGTTGCGGCGCGGCCCCGGCCGGCAGTTCGACGAGCAGGTCGCCCTCGCGTCGCTTCCAGGTCAACGCCGGTGGCCCGCCCACCAGGCCGACCGTGGCGCTGTCGGGGATCGTCAGCTCGCGCAGGGTGATCGGGCCGACGGGCTGGTCGGCGAGCACGATCGCGTGCACCGTGTCGCCGCGACGGGTGAAGCGCACCGCGTGCCCGTCGGTCGTGGTGGTGGCGGTCCGGTCCCCGGCGACCGTGTCGTAGATCGCCTCCGCGTTGCGCCCGAGCCAGGCGCCGAGGGCGCGCAGCGGCTCGCGCTGGAGCTCGGGAATCCGTCCCTCGCCGTCGGGGCCGACATTCAGCAGGAGATTGCCGCCGGCGGCGACCACGTCCACGAGCAGGTGGATCGCCTGGACCCCGGTGAGTGTGTCGGCGGCGGTCTCCGCGGCGTTGTACCCGAAGGACCGGCCGAGGCCCCGGGTCAGTTCCCACGCACCCGAGGGCGCCGCGGCGGGGACGGCGTATTCGTGGGTCGCGAAGTCGTAGTGAAAGTCCTTGGGCGGGTCGGGAATCGGCCTACCGAGCGCGCCCATCGCCCGCAGCGCCACCTCGAGGAAGCGCAGGTACGCGGCACGGGCATCCACCTGCGCCGGCCGGCCCATGTCGTTCCAGAGGATCGAGGGCGCGTAGGTGTCGATGAGTTCGCGCCACTGCGCGGTGGCGTAGCGCGCGTAGCCGGGGCCCAGGGCCTGATGGCGAATGAGGTCGGTCATGGTCCGCAGCGGCGTGGTCCGGAAGGTCCAGTTCATGCCGCCGCAGTAGTAGAGGCCCATCCGCAGACCCCGCTGCCGCACGGCCACCGACAGTTCGCCGACGAGGTCGCGGGAGCAACGGTAGTCCGACGGCATGTGCGGATTGCCGATAGCTGTCGGCCACAGGGGATATCCGTCGAGATGGCGTGCTACGAGCACGACGTATCGGGCACCCGCTTCGGTGAACAGGTCGGCCCAGTCGGCGACGTCGACCGCTCGCGCGGCCGCGTCGAACCGGGGCTGGAAGTCGGTGTAGCCGAAGTCCGCACCATAGGTGGCGGCGTGATGCATCGCGGTGGGGGACCCGGGCACCCGCATCGAATTGAGATACCACTCGGCGTACGGGATCCGGTCCGCGGTTGTCGCGCCGGTGGTGAGATCACGCATGAACGAGGTGTAGTCCGCGGTCCCGGGCGCCGCGAAGGCCGGAACCGAGTACGGAGCCCAGTGCACGGAGATGCCGAGTTCGGCGTCGCGGAACCACGGCGGGACCGGTCGCGGCGCCAGGGAATGCCTGGGCGGTGCGTGGCTCACTCCTCGGTGTCGCGCGATGCGCTCGGCCTTGCTCAGGTGGGCAAAAATCAGCATGCCCGAGCAGGAACTCCTCGTTCGCTCGGCTCGGGGGCTCGCGTTCATCGCGGCTTCCCGCTCAGCCCTGTGGCATCGGCAGCGGGATCACCACGCCCAGCGGCAGGGTGAGCTGCGGACCCGGGGTCGGGTCGGGGTCGGCCGGTGGACGGTCGGTGTCGGCTGGTTGCGGGCCGCACAGGATCCCGCATTCGATCGCGCCGATCACCGGGAGCGACACGAGGATCACCGGCTCAGGTGGCGGGGCCGGGGCCGGTGTCATCGGTTCGAGTGCCAGTGGGGATTCCGCGGCGGGAGAGGGTGTTTCGGGAGCCGGATCCACCGGTGGCCGCGTGGGTGTGACCGGGTCGACGACGACCTCGACACGCACCGCAGCCCCGCCGGTGCGGTATCGCTCCGACCAGCCCAGGACGTCGGCCGCGTAGGCCGCCGAATAGTTGTAGCGCAGCACCGCCCGCTGCCGCGCCACGGCATCACGCAGATCGGTGCCGTCGGCGCACAGGTAGCGGGCCGCGGCCATCGTGGCGTCGAAGACATTGTGCGGGTCCGCCGTTCCGTCGCCGTTGCCGTCGGTGGCGTAGCGGCTCCAGGTGCTCGGCAGGAACTGCATCGGGCCGAGCGCCCGCACGAATCCACCGTCGGCGGCGGGGATCACCTCGTTGCCGGGCAGGGTGCCGTCGAGGGCCGGTCCGAGGATCGGGCGCAGCGTGGTGCCCGCGGTATCGGTGTTTCCCCGGTCGGCGTGGTCGGACTCGATCTTGCCGATCCCGGCCAGCAGATGCCAGCTGACGCCACATCCCGGCGTCGAGGATTGCAGGGACAGTTCGGCATTGCGGTAGGCGGCGAGGACGATCTCGGGAATACCGAGCACGCCGGTGGCGCCGAGCCCGACGGCGGTGCCGACCCCGTCAGCGACGTCGGTCGACGCGACAGCGATCGGTTCGCGCGGCGGCGTCGCGGTCCGCAGCTTGCGGGGCGGGGGTGGGGTGGGCGCCAGCAGTCCGACGACGGTCGACTCGCTCGGCGAGGACTCGACAGTGCTCGGCGCTGCGACGAATTCGGGAACCACCGGCGCGGCGACGCGGGCCGAACCGGTGACGAGCAGCCCGGCCGCGAGGATCGTGGTCGCGGCGAGAGGAGCGGAGCGCATGATGAGGAGGACACCTTTCGCGGCCGCGAGACGGGCCGCCTGGAATCGGGAATGGGCGGAGCCGGCCGGTCGCCGGCCGGAGGTTGACGTGATCAGCGCACCGGGTATCTGCGGTCGATCAGGTCGAAGGCATGGGGCCGACCCGCGTGATACAGCGCGCTGTCGGCCAGTTCGAGCGGTTCCCACAGCGGCATCCGGAATCGCGGCGTGATCGGGACCCGGCTCGCCGCCGAACCGTCGGCGTGCAGCACCGCGTTCGCCGCCCGCCGCCCGCCTTCGTTCGCGCCGTCCATGCACGCGACATTGCGCTGGGTCCGGATCCAGTCGCCGGCCAGGAACAGGTTGTCGACGGCAGTGGTCGCGTCGGGTCGGTCGGCCCACGAGCCGGGCGTCGGGACGAAGCCGGTGCCGTCGTGGGCCACGTCCGGTGTGCCGGGATCGCGGAGCGCGGGATCGATCATCCACGAATGCAGCAGGTCGTCGGTGAGCGGTTCGCCACCGATCCCGTCGAGGTGGGCGGTGAGCTGGGCCCAGGTCTCCGCGGCGATCTCGGCGGGGCTGCACTGGGCGGCGCTCTTGCGGTTGACCATGCCCGGGGCCGTCCAGTCGGCGATGATCGCCGACAGCACGTCGGCCGCCCCGCCGTCGCCGTAGCGGCCGACCGGTATCCGCCAGAACTGCGCCTGGCTGATCGAGGTCAGTCCCCACGGTGAGTCGAGGTAGGTGACGGGTCCCCGCGCCAGATCGGTCCGCCTGCGCAGGAAGAACTGGATGCCGACCATCGCCGCCGACCGCAGCCGCGACACGTTCGCGAGCCGGGGATCGATCGCGAGAAGCTCGTCGGAGAACACCGCCGCCGCCTTGTCCGGCGGAATCGCGCAGAGGTAGTAGTCCGCCTCGACGCGGTGCCCGGCACCGGTGTGGTCGATCAGCGTGGCGCCGCGCAGGTGCGCGCCGTCGGTCTCGAAGCCCGACAATCGGGCGCCGAAAGCGAAGGTGACACCGAGGGAGCGCAGATGGGTGACCCACGGATCGATGAACGTCTCCGAAGTCGGCCCGTCGAGCACCCGGATCGCACCGCCGTCGGCGAGGTTCGACAGCGACCACAGGTACTCCTCGCCGACCAGCCCCATCGCATGCGCGCTGCAGTCGCGGGAGATCGTCGACGCCGGCGCGCGGAGGAAACCGTCACCGAGGAAGCGGCGGTACTCGGCCGACGCGTTGTCCAGGCCGGCGAAATCGGTCCAGCTCATCCGCTCCCACTGGCCGAGTCGGCGTTCCTCGCAGCTCGAGACGTAGACCGCCAGCCGCTCGGCGGCGAAGAGCGCCTCGTGCGGGGGCAACCGGAACAGCGTCCCGAACACCGAGGCGAAGGAATCCGCGAAGTGCCGTGGCGTCATCGGGATCTGACCGGACGGCACCGGAACCGGCAGCGGGACGGCTGGATTGCCGCGCCCCACGCCCGCGATCATCGCCGCCTCGAGCCGGACCAGATTGTCGTGGACGCCGTTGCGGTTGCCGCGGAACGGAATACGGCGCAGGGTGTCGGCCAGGCCGCGGTGGCGGTCGACGAAGCTGCGGAAGCCGTGTTCGCCCGGCAGTGCCTGGTCGCTGTAGACGCTGCGGCACTGCCCGCCCGCCGTGCCGAGCCGTTCGTAGACGGTGACCGCGAAGCCGCGTTCGGCGAGTTCGTGCGCGGCGGTCAGTCCGGCGAGCCCGGCGCCGAAGACCGCGACGGTGCGTCCCTTCGGTGCGGTCACCCGGCGCCATGTCGGCCGTACGGTCCAGGCGGTCGAGATGTCGCCCACGGCGGTCGATTTCCGGAATCCGCGTCGCGGGGACTGCCAGTTGAATCCCATGTCTCGTCCAGTCGTCTGCCCAGCCGTCCTCGACGTGTGCGCGCCGTTGCCGGGTGTCGATACCCCATCCTTATGTTAATGATGATTCTGGCTTTGTATGCCGGAATTGGTCGATATAACAAATGTCCAGATCACCTGACGTCGGAACATAAGTTGCTGACAATTCTGACAACTCGAGGTATCGTTCGAGATGCTCGGCGACGACGTGCGTGGCGGAATCAACCCCTCGCCACAGCGTGCTCGCGCGTCGTGCCTCCCTCACGCGTCGTCCGCGACAGCCCAGCGAACTCACTGTCGCGGGGAACGGGTGATCGAGTAGCGCGGCGTTCGGAGTCGATGTGCAGCTCCGGACGCCGCGCACCGGACAGGCGGTCGGGCTAGTGCGGCAGCGGCCGGCCGAGCAGGACGGCCTCCAGCAGTGCGATCACGGTGTCCTGCGGGCAGATTCCGTCGTCGCCGAAGGTCCGTCCCAGATCGACGACCAGGCTGAACGCCGCATGCACCAGGATGCGCGCCTCGCCCAACGACAGTTCCGGTCGCGCCGCCACCACCAGGCGCGCCCACTCGGTGACGATCAATTGCTGGAGATGGCGCAGCGTCACCTGGTCGGTCTGGTCCACGTGCCGGAATTCCGCGTAGTAGACGAAAGTCAGCGCGCGTTCGTCGAACGACCCCGAGACGTACAGCGCGATCAGCGTGCCCAGCGCCGCGGCCGGCGACGTCGCGGCGGCGGTCGCGGGCCGGATCGCCGCCGACACCCGATCGGCCGCGCGGCGAAAGGCCGCCACCAGCAGATCGCTCTTGCTGCGGTGGTAACGGTAGACCGCCGACGCCGACGACAGATCGGCGGCAGCGGCGATGTCCTCCACGCTGACATTCGGATAACCGTGCTCGTGGAACAACTCGACCGCCCGGTGGAGCAGCACCTCGTGCTTGAACAGCGGCGGCCGTTCCGCGGCCCGGCGCACGCGCGCGCCGGTCGGCGAACCGGTGAGGTCGGCGTCGATCACCGCCCAGCTCACCGCACCGAGCAGAGCGGCGAGGGTTTTCGCGGGCACTGTCGCGTGGTGGTCGCCGATGCTGCTGATCACGGCGAAGATCGACACCGCGCGCACCGCGCGATCGTGCCCGTCCAGTTCCGGCCTGACCTCGCCGATGCGTGCCCGCAGGCTCGCGATGGCCACCGCGAACTGAGCGCTGAATTCCCGGTGGTCCTCGGGTTCCAGGTAGCGGCGTTCCCAGCGGGCCAGGGCAGCGGTGGACCGGTTGGCGACGGTCGCGGCGACGATGGCGGCGAGCACGTGCTCGAGGCGCCGACGTGGCGACCAGCCCGCCGCCTCCTCGGGGAGCTCGACCGCCCGCAGCGCCAGGCCGGACAGCCGCAGCAGCTCGGCGCGGAACAGCGCGTACTTGCTCGGAAAGTGCCGGTACAGCGCGGTGGAACTGATGTCGAGGCGACGGGCGATGTCGTCCATGCTCACACCGTGGTAGCCGTGCGCGCCGAACGCCGCCGCCGATTCCGCGGCGATCTGCGCCCGACGGTTCTTCGGCCTGCGCCGGACGGCGCGCGCGGGCGCGTCCGAGGACGGGGCCCCGGCACGCGCGGACGTGCCACGGTGCCGGGGGGATAGCGCGCCGGGTTCGGTCACTGGGCGGGCGCTGTCGTCAGCGGGGAGTTCACCTTCTCGACCAGCCATCGGCCGTTGTCGTTGTGCAGGCGCAGCACCATGGACAGCTGGCCCGGTTTGGGCTTGTGCTCGGTGCCCAGACTGGAGATGGTCTGGCCGATCACCACGATCGCCTCGGCGGAGTTCTCGTCGCCGGTGCGGATCGCGCACTGGGTGTCGGTGACCTTCGAGGTGACCTCGCCCTGGGTGAGGACTTCGCGCAGTTCGCCGCTGGTGGCCTCGAACTGCTTCTTCCAGTCGCCGGTCGAGCCGTCGAGGACCGCCTTGAAGTAGGCGTCGAGTTTCTTGCTGTCGTAGTCGGCCAGTACCGGACCGTAGTGGCAGGCGGCTTCGCGGGCCTGCTGCTGTGCCGCGAGCAGGTCCTTGCTGCTCTGATTCTCGAAGAACAGGAACACCGAGGCCGCCAGCGAGGCACCCAGCAGCACGGCCGCGGCGCCGCGCAGGCCGAGCTGCCTGCGGTCGACCGCGCGCCAGCGCGAGGACCACCCGGCCGCCATCGGAGTGGATGACGCTTCGGCAGGGGGCTTTTCGGAGCCGGTATCCGTGGCGGCCGTGCTGGTGCCGGTCGTCGTGGCGTCCTCGACGGGGGATTCGTCGGTGGGGGTGGGTTCGTTGCTCATCGCGGTGACTCCTTATCGAGGGGCCGGAACCGAGGGCTGGGACAGCTCGTTACCGGTGGCGCCGGGCGGGGGACCGGAGCCGTTGTCGGGACCGGCGGGGCGCGGCGCGTTGGCCGAGCCGCGGATCTGCAGCGCCGGATTGTCGGTGACGCAGTAGTTGTAGAGACGCACCCTGGTGTCGGTGGTCGGCGTGGTGGCCACCACGGGCACGGTGTCGTAGTCGCAGGTCGGGCGCGGCCAGGGATCGACCATCGTGAAGTACATGTTGTCGTGGGCGGGAACGCCGACCGCCTCGGCGAAGCGGCTCAGCGACGGGAACAGCGCCTCGATGGCGGGCTGGCGCAGCTTGGCCGCCCGAGTGATGGCGACCAGGTTCGTCACCAGATCGGTGATCGGGTTCTGCGTGCGGGAGACGAAGCCGCCCAAGGTGGCGAGCTGGCCCGGTCCCTGCTCGAGCAGGTGCCGCAATTCGGCGTCGGCGGCGGTGAACTGGCGAAACAGCGCGCTACCCGAGGCGGTGAGCGTGCCGAGATCGGGCTGCGCGTGCGAGGTGGTCGCGGCGATGACCTCGAGATTGCGGATGAGCTGTTCGGTCTGCGGGAGCAGATCGGTGAGGCCCGCCATGGCGCGGCTGAGCCCGGAGATCATGTTGCGCAACCCGTCCGGGCCGCCTGCCAGGGCCTTGTCGAGCTCGTCGACGATGACGGTGAGCCGTTGGGGATTCATCCCGGCGACGAGCCCGCTCATATTGCCCAGCACCGACTGCATCTGGACCGGCACCGCGGTGTCGGCCCGGCGCACGACCGCGCCGTCGACCAGGAACGGCCCGGACTCGCCGGCGGGACGGAAGTCCAGGTACTGCTCACCAGCCGCCGACAACCGGGCCACGGCGACGGTGCCGCCCACCGGAATCCGGGTGTTGCCGTCGATCTCGGCGACCGCGGCGATCCCGTCGCCCGCGACGCGGACGTCACCGACGCGCCCGACACGCACGCCACGGAAGGTCACGTCGCTGCCGGTGGTCAGACCGCCCGAGGTCGCCAATTCCACGGTGACGTCGAACCGGGTGCGGGTCGGATCGAACCGCAGGACCGCGCCGCCCAGGTACAGGCTGCCCATGATCAGCACCACGACCAGCCCGAGGTTGGCGACCGCGACGCGATGGCGGACCAGCCATTGCCACAACGGTGGATTCATCGGGGTCCCTCCTGCTGCGGCTGCGGAGCCTGCGGTGTACTGGTGACCCGGCCGATCACCTTGGCGATGACCTCGGCGAGGCTGCCCAGGAACGCGGGCACGTCGCCGGCCTCGGGCCAGCGGCTGCCGGTGGGGTCGGTGAGCGCGCCGACATCGAGGTAGGACAGGGTGGCGGCAACGGACAGGCTCGGGCCGCGCAGGCTGTCGGTCAGCGACGGGTACAGCGCGTGGAAGCCGTTCAGCGTGCCGGTGAGGTCGTCGCCCATCTGGGAGAAACCGTTCATGAGGTTCTGGATGCTCTGGAAGAGACTGACGAACTGCGGCCCGTTGGTCGCGCTGAAATCGCCGAGCGCGTCCATGGTGATCGCGACCCGGTTGATCAGATCGACGATGGCCTGATTGTTCTCGGCGAACAGGCCGATCAGCTGCGGGAAACTGTCCGCGGCGGCACCGAGTTCGGTCTTGCGCCTCGCCAATTCACCGGTCAGCACCGACAAGCCACCGAGCGTGGCGTCGAGGTCGCCGGTGCGCTGGTTGAGCGCGGAGATGACCGAGGTCATCTCGCCGACCAGATGCCGCAGCTGCGGCGCCTTGCCCGCGAAGATCGAGTCCAGCTCGGCGGTGACCCGCGCCGCCTGGTTGAGCCCACCACCGTTGAGCAGCATGGAGATCGAGATCATCAGCTGTTCCACCGAGGCCGCCGAGGCGGTGTACTCGGCACCGATGGTCGCGCCCTCCCGCAGCGGTGGCCCGGCGGCCTCGGCGCTGGGCAGTGTCATCGCGACGAAGATGTCGCCCAGCGGCGTCGCCTGGCGCAACTCCGCGGTGGTGCCCTGGGGCAGCTGGATGTCGGCGCGGATCTGCATCTGGACATCGGCCAGGAACGAGGTCGTCGAAATGCCGGTGACGACACCGATATCGGTGCCACCGATCTTGACGTGGGCGCGATCGGGCAGATTCAGCGCGTCGCGGAAGGTGGCGTGCAGGGTGTAGCCGGGGCCGCCGATGCCGGGTTCGGGCATGGGCAGGTCGGCCACGGTCATCGAGCACGCGGTGCTCGTCGAGGCGACGGCGGCGGCGCACAGGGTGGCTGCCAGTGCCGAGCGGAGGTTCATTTCGTCAGTCCCAACAGCGCGGCGGTGAGCCCGAAATCCGGGCCCATATCGGCGATCTTTCCGGTGCGGCAGCCGTCGAGACGCATCTGGACGCGCTCGCAGAACAGCGACAGTGCCTCGCTGTCGAGGACGATCTTGTCGAGCAGACCGTGCAGGCGCAGTGCCTGGCGTTCCCGGCTGACCGCGTTGTCGACGTTCTGGAACAGCAGCGGCGCGACATCGACGACCTCGGTGAGATTGCGGGCGTTGGCCCGCATCTGGGCGGCGATGGCCACGAACTTGGTGAGCGCGCCCGCGAGCTGGTCCTGGTTCTGGCCCAGCACCGAGGAGGTGTTGGTGATGAAGTCGTCGAGCTGGGTGAGCACCGCCTGCAAACCGGGGGACTGCTGGCCGAACAGCGCGATCAGCTCGGTGATCCGGCCGCTGAAATCCCGGACGGTCTGGTCGTTCTCGGCGATGATCTGGGTGATCTCGCTGAGCTCGACGATGGTGTTGGCGATCTGGTCCTTGTTGGCGAAGGTCACCTCGAACGCCGCGGAGAGCTCGTCGAGGGTCTCGCGTAGCCGGTCGCCGTTGCCGTCGAGCAGCGGGAACAGGATCCGGCTCGCCATCGGGCCGGTCTCGTTCCCGCCTTTGAGCGCTTCGCCGAGCTGATCGAAATTGGCCAGGATGCGGTCGAGCTCGACCGGTGTCCTGGTGCGCGCCAGTGGCAGATGCGCGCCGTCGGCGAGTTCGGGACCCGAGCCGGTGTAGGCGGGGGCCAGTTCGACGTGCCGGTTGGTGATCAGCTGCGGGGAGACCAGTGCCGCCATCGCCTCGGCCGGGATCCGTACGTCCCGGTCGACCGACATCACCACCTCCACGTAGCCGCCCCGCGGGGTCACCGAATCGACGACGCCGACCGGAACGCCGAGCACCGAGACCTCGTTGCCCGGGTACAGCCCGGCCACGTTCTCGAAGTCGGCGCTGATCCGCTTCTGCTGGCTGACCATCCGATCGCCCAGTCCGGTCACGCTGTCGGGCAGCAGTGCGCAGCTCGAGGCGAGCAGCGCGGTCAGGCACACCGCCGCCAGCCTGCTCGTGTGTCGTGCGTTCATCAGTTGCACCCCTGTACGGCTTGCGCGAAGCACAGCCAGTTGTCCGGGAAGATCCACGGCGCCCAGATCTCGCCGTAGGGCCCGTTGCCGACGACGTTGTTGAACTGGCGCAGCGCGACCGGGGCGATCTCGTAGAGCCGGTCCAGGTTCTCCTTGTTCTTGGTCAACCCGTCGGCCATGGTGTTGAGGTTCTGGATCAACGGACCCAGCTCGCCGTTGTTCTCGATGCCCATGTCCTGCAGCAGTTTCGACATGGCCGCGACATTGTCGAGCAGTTGGGTGAGCAGGGTCTGGCGCTGCTGGACGGCGGCGCCGATGGCCTCACCCCTGGTCAGCAGCAGGAGCACGCTGTTGCGATTGTCCGAGACCAGCTGGGAGACCTGGTCCATGCTCTTCAACAGTGTGTCGACCTCGTCGCGCCTGCTGTTGATCACCTGCGCCAGCGCGCCGATGCTGTCGAGGGCCTGCACCGCCAGCGCGGGGGAGTCGCCGAGCTGGGTGTTGAGCACATCCAGTGCCGTGCGCAGCTTGGTCGGGTCGATCCGTTCGATGCGCTCGAACGAGGAGGTGTACTTCGGATCCTGCACGACCTTGCTCAGGTTGTACGGCACCGAGGTGTGGTCGAGCGCGATGCGGTTGCCGGGCAGCCCTTTTCCGTTGCCCGGGGTCAGCTCGATGTGCAGGCGGCCGAGGATCGTCGACATCTTGATCGCGGCGCGCGCGTCGGGACCGAGGCGGATGTCGCCGCGGATTCGCAGCGCGACTTCCACTCGGTCGTTCACCAGCCGCACGGCCTGGACGGCGCCGACCTCGATGCCGGCGATGTCGACCGTCGCGCCCGGCCGCACGCCGGCCGCCTGCGCGAATTCGGCGTCGATCGTCTTGTCGCCCAGGCGGACCTGGGCGAGCAGGCTGGACCCACCGAGCAACAGCACCACCGCCAGCGCCGCGGACAGGCCGAGACGCAGGTAGCGGTTGCGCCGCCAGAACTCCGGAACTCGTGCCCGCATCATCGGCACACCCCCGACTGCGAGTTGCCGCCGACCTGGGAGAACAGGCCTTCGGGCAGCACCACACCCCATAGCGAGACGTCGAGCCGGCAGATGTAGGCGTTGCCGTAGGTGCCGTAGCTGGTGAAGCGGGCCACGCCGTTGAGGAAGTCGGGCAGCTCGACCGCGCCGCGGTCCAGCGCCGCGCCGTTGTAGAGCAGCATCATCACACCGGTGGTGGCGTCGCGCTGCGCGGCGCCCAGGCCGGGCTTGACCTCGCCGATCAGCGAGACCAGGGAGTTCGTCGCGCCCGCGACGCGTTCCACGGAGCTCTTCAACGACTGTCCTTCGGCGTACAACCCGTCCATCAGGCTGCGGGTCTGGGTGATCAGGGTTTCCAGTTCGCCACTGCGCTTGGCCAGACCGGCCAGGACCGAGCTGAGGTTGCTCAAGACGTCGCCGAGGATCTGGTCGCGCTCACCGAAGGTGCTCGCCAGTTGGGCGGCCTGGGTGATCAGCGCCGCCAGCGACACCTCGTTGCCCTGCAACGCCTGGATGAGCGTCTCCGACAGCGAGTTGATCTGGTCGGGTTGCAGGACGCTGAACAGCGGCTCGAATCCGGACAGCAGCGTCGAGACGTCGAACGAGGGCTCGGTGCGGTCCAGCGGAATCTGCGCACCCACGGGGACGACCGTGCCCGCGCCCTCGCCCGGGGCCAGGGCCAGATAGCGCTGCCCGATCAGGTTCTGGTACCGGACCAGGGCTTTCGTCGTGTCGGTCAGGTGCTGGCGGGCTTCGATGCGGAAGTCGACCTCGGCCGTGTACTCGGGGGTGAAGTCGATCTTGTCGACCCGGCCGACGCGGACGCCGGCCATGCGGACGTCGTCACCCACCCGGAGCCCGAGGACGTCGGTGAACACCGCGGAGTACGAGCTGGTCTCGCCCGCGACGCTGCGTTGCAGGGTGGACCAGATGGTGTAGGTGAGCACGGTGGTCAGCACCACGAAGAAGCTGAAGCCGATCAGTGGCTTGGTGTATTTCACTGGCGCAGGCCACCTTCGGTGTCGGGGACGAGGGGAACGGTGCCGATGATCGAGCCGAGCAGCAGCAGCTGGGTGAAGTTCGGCCGCCCGCCGACCAGCGCCGACACCGCGGCCACGCCGGTGAGGCTGCGCGGCTGCGCGGCCGGGGGCTGATCGGTCGCCGCGGCGGGCGCGGTGATTCCCGGGATGGCGGGCAGGCCGGGAATCACCGGCAGGCCGGGCAGCGCCGGCACCGAGATGCCGGGCAGCGTCGGCAGTCCCGGGATCGGCGCCGACGGCAGCACCGGCGCGGGGCCCGCCGCTTCGAGGCGTTGGGGTAGCAGCTGGGCGGGGTATTCCTGGGGCGGCGCGACGATGGGCACGGTCGGACCACCGCACCGCGGCCCGGTCATCTCGCCGTAGCGTGGGCAGTCCTCGGCGGTGTACTGCTGGAACGGGGTGAACGACACGTCCATGCGCCACGCCATCTGCTTGCGCGGGCCGAAGGTGAAGGTCTGCTGCAACTTGGCCAGCGAGACATTGAGATTGGCGGCGGCGGACTGCAGCGCCCCCGGATCCTTGGCGATACCGCCGAGCAGGCCGTCCAGGCCCGAGACCAGTTCCTTGCCGGAATCGGGATTCGCGGCGAAGAGGCTGTTGACGGCCTCGACCGCGGAATTGCCCTGGGTGAGCAGCTCGACCAGCTGGGTGCGGTGCTCGTTGAGGGTGCGCGCCGAGGTCACCGAGTCGGCCAGCACGCCGACCAGCTCGGGCGCCGATTGGCTCAGCGCGGTCGCGGCCTGGCCGAAATTGCCCAGCAGGTCACCGATCTCGGGGATCTGGTGGATCGTGGTGAGCCAGGTGTCGAGCCGTTCCACCGTCGAGCCGGGGACCCGGGAGCCCGGGTCCAACGCCGCGGACAGCGTCGCCAGCACCCGGCCGAGCTTATCGGGCTGGATGTTGGCGAGCACGTCGCGCAGGGTGTTGAGCGTGGACTGCAGCTGGATCGTCTCGGCGCTGGTGTCCTGATGGATGGTGTGGCCGCTGCGCAACGTGCCGGTGGCGGCGCCGTTGTCGACCAGCTGGATGGAGGAGACGCCGAAGATGTTGTCGGGGATCACCCGCGCGGTCACCGTGTCCGGGATCGTCTCGGCGATACCGGGTTTCAGCTCGAAGGTGGCATGCTGGCGTTCGCCCTTGGCGACCATTGCCACGTCGCCGACCATGCCGACGACCATGCCGCGGTATTTCACGTCGGCCCGCTGCGGTAGCCCGTCGCCGGTGCTCGTCAGCTCGGCGCCGACGATGACTTTGTCTTCGAACTCGCCGTTGTAGCGCAGTCCGAGCAGATACAGCGCGGCCGCGACCGCGGACACCATGGCCAGGCCCGCGACGGTCAACTGACGACCGGTCGGCCCGCGTCCACTGGGATCGAGAATCATCCGATCGACCTATCCCGAGATCCGGAATCCGGGGTCGATGCCCCAGATAGCAAGGGTGAGAAAGAGATTGGTGAAGACCATCACGACGATGACCATCTTGATCGCCCGGCCCGCCGCGACCCCGACACCTTCGGGTCCACCGGCGGCGACGAAGCCGTAGTAGCACTGGATGAAGGCGGCGATCAGGACGAAGACCACCACCTTGAACAGGGAGAAGAACACGTCACCGCCGACCAGGAACTGGAAGAAGTAGTGGTCGTAGGTGCCGGCCGTGGTGCCGCCGAGGAACAGCACCGACAGCTTGGTCGCCAGGTAGGCCACCGCCAGGCCCAGCGTGTAGAGCGGGACGATGGTGACCGTGGCCGCGATCATCCGGGTGGTCACCAGGTAGGGGAGCGGGCGGATCGCGATGGATTCCAGCGCGTCGATCTCTTCGGAGATCCGCATCGAGCCGAGCTGGGCGGTGAACCGGCAGCCCGACTGGATGGCGAAGGCGAGAGTGGCCAGGATGGGGGCGATTTCGCGGGTGGTGGCGAAACCGGAGATGGCCCCGGTCAGCGGCCCCATGGTCAGCAGGTTCAGCGCGGAGTAGGACTCCATGCCGACGGTGATGCCGCCGAACGCGCACAGCACGATGACGACACCGACGGTGCCGCCGCCCACGATCAGCGAACCGTTGCCCCAGCCGACGTCGGCGACCAGTCGCGCGACTTCCTTGCGGTAGTGCCGCAGCGTGAACGGAACGGCGAGGAGGGCCTGGAAGAAGACGATGGCCTGGTGCCCGAGCCGCTGATTGGCCTGGACGGGAATCTTGGCCGCCGCGCCGACGGCGCGCACCGGGCGCAGAACGGGCGGGATGTACTCGGCGGCCATCTCACACCACCTTCGCGGGGAACAGGGTGTTGTAGAGCTGGGTGACGATGATGTTGGTGGCGAACAGCATCAGCGCCGAGGAGACCACCGCCGAGTTGACCGAGTTGGCCACGCCGCCGGGCCCACCCTTGGTGTGCAGTCCGATATCGCAGGCGATGATCGAGGTGAGCGCGCCGAAGATCGCCGCCTTCACCAGCGCGACGAGCAGATCGTTGGCGACCGCGAAGGACGCGAACGAGCTGATGAACGAGCCGGGGGTGCCGTGCTGGGCGTAGACGTTGAAAAGATAGGCCGTGGCGAAGCCGACGAACACGATGAACCCGCACAGCAGCATGCTGACCAGGACGGCCGCCGCCAGGCGCGGGGCGACCAGCCGGCGCACCGGGTCCACGCCCATCACCTTCATGGCGTCGATCTCCTCGCGGATGGTGCGCGAGCCCAGATCGGCGCAGATGGCGGAGCCGACCGCGCCCGCGATCATCAGCGAGGTGACCAGCGGCGCGCCCTGGCGGATGATGCCCAGGCCGGCCACCGCGCCGATGAAGGTGGTCGCGCCGACCTGGTTGACCAGCGCGCCGACCTGGATGGACACGACCACCGCGACCGGGATCGCGACGAAGACCGTCGGCACGGCCGAGACGTTGGCCATGAAGGCGCACTGCCGGATGAACTCCTGGAACGGGAACCGCCGCTGCACCAGGGACAGCAGCAGCTGGGCGATCGCGGCCCGGCCCAGCAGGACCTGCCTGCCCAGCGTTTCGACCGATTGCTGCGGGTGGCGTCGCCACAGGCCGGTCACACTGTCGGCGATCCGGCCGACCTCGGAGGGTTCCGGCGGCGCGATGCCTGCCGGGGAGTGCTCGGTGGAGGTCACGCCGCACCGAATCCTTTCTTGCCGCGCCGGAGCGCGGCGGTGTCAGAGCGTGCTCAGCCAGCGTTCGAGCAGGACGAGAAAGCCGGCGCCCGCGGCGAGCCCGACCGCGGCGACGCACAACAGCGCGATCCACATACCTACGCGCAGAACGGGATTGACCTGTGTGCGGCCACCGAGGATCTTGACGACGGTCACCACGATGTCGATGACCCAGACCAGTGCCATCATCAGGTCATCGTCACATTCGCGAAGGTGAGCACCGGCCAGCAGACGATCGATCCGAGGAACGAGATGACCAGGTCGACGCCGGAGAGATCGCGCAGGTGCGAGGTGTGGGTGAGCGTCCAGACGATGCCGACGAGTCCGTACGGGATGCCGATGATGATCAGGGTGCCGAGGAATTCGGAGACCTTCATCTCGTAACTCAGAAGCCTGTCGAGCCGTCGCAACATGGTGTACCGGTGTTCCTTTCCCAGGACCGGTGGCGTCGACGGCTGGTGGCCGACGTCGCTGACGGTCCGATGATGTTGCCGAGCATTCTGTCGTCGGCGGGTACGTCTGTGGCTGATCTAGCGAGGATCGGCCTCCGATAAGTTACTACGGATTCTGGCGAATGTGAGCAAAATCGCCGGTAAGATTTCCGGGGTTCGGGCGCCGCTCGGGTCGATGGCCGCGCCGGTGCCGAAGCCGCGTTGCCCGGCGCCGACGCGACCTCTGCATCGCGCCCCCGACCCCAGTCGCACGATGCGGAATTGACGGTAACATGACCAGCTGAATCGCGTCTACGGCGCATGAAGCAGTTGAAATATCGATGAAATCTGGCGGAATCATGATTAACTTAGAGGCGTTGAGGCCGCCGACGGTCGGCGGTTGCGCAGGAGGATCATGATGTCCGCGGTCATCGTCGATGTTGTCCGAACGCCGTCCGGTCGGGGAAAACCCGGCGGCGGCTTGTCGTCGGTGCACCCGGCGACCCTGCTGGCCGGAGTGCTGGCCGAATTGATCGACCGGACCGGGATCGATCCCGCGCTGGTCGACGATGTGATCGGCGGGTGCGTCACGCAGAGCGGTGAGCAGTCGAGCAACATCACCCGCACCGCCGTGCTCGCGGCGGACTTCCCGGAGTCCGTGCCCGCCACCACGGTCGATCGGCAGTGCGGCTCGAGTCAGCAGGCCGTACACTTCGCGGCCCAGGGCGTGCAAGCCGGCGCCTACGACGTGGCGATCGCCTGCGGCGTGGAGTCGATGAGCCGCGCGCCGATGTTCTCCAACGCGCAGGGCAAGGACGCGCTGCGCGGCCCGCTCGCGGTGCGCTACCCGGCCGGACTGATCGGGCAGGGCATTGCCGCCGAGATCCTCGCCGCCCGCTGGAAACTGGATCGCACCACCCTCGACGAGTTCGCGGCTCGCTCGCACCGGCTGGCGGCGGCCACCGCGGCGGCGGGCGGCTTCGACGCCGAGCTGAGCTCCGCCGGCGTCCTGGACACGGACGAGACGATTCGGCCCGGCACCACCGTCGAGAGTCTGGCCAACCTGCGGCCCGCGTTCACCGATCCCGCCGCGCTGGAACGGTTTCCGGAGATCTCCTGGTCGGTGACGCCGGGCAACTCCTCGCCGTTGACCGACGGCGCCTCGGCCGCGCTCATCATGAGCGAGCGGGTCGCGGCGAAGCTGGGACTGACCCCCCGCGCGCGGTTCCATTCGTTCGCGGTGGCGGGCGACGATCCGACGCTCATGCTGACCGCGGTCGTCCCGGCGACCCGCAAGGCGCTCGAGCGGGTCTCGCTCACAGTCGACGACATCGACACCTTCGAGGTCAACGAGGCGTTCGCGCCGGTGCCGCTGGTGTGGCAGCACGAACTCGGCGCCGATCCGGCTCGGGTGAATCCCCGCGGCGGTGCGATCGCGCTGGGGCATCCGCTCGGCGGATCGGGCACCCGGCTGCTGGCCACCATGGTCAACCATCTCGAGCAGACCGGCGGTCGCTACGGATTGCAGACGATGTGCGAGGCGGGCGGCATGGCCAACGCGACGATCATCGAACGGCTGTGACGGCGATGAACACCGCGGCGAAGTCCAGTGAACCCGACTACGACGACCCCACCAGCGACAGGTATGTGGCCGAGGGGCCGGGCCACGTCCCCGGGCCCGGCGCCGGCGCACTGTCGGAACCGGCGCCGGCGACGCACGCGCCGTTGACGCTCGCGCAGGTGCGGATCCCCCTGCCCGATACCCATCGCTCGCCGCGCAAACGGCCCGCGCAATTGGCCGACGCGCTCGACTTCTGGGCGTTCGCGGGTGCGGCGGCCAATGTCGCGATGCAGTTCGCCCACCGCGGGGTCGCGGCGGGGGTGATGGAGAGCAAGGTCGAGTCGGGGGCGCTGATGGTGCACCCGTGGAAGCGGTTGCGCACCACCGCGTCCTACCTGGCGGTCGCGGTGCTCGGCTCCGACGAGGAGAAGCGGGCGATGCGCGAGGCGGTGAACGTCGCACACCGGCAGGTGCGGTCGGGACCGAACTCGAAGGTCAAGTACAACGCCTTCGACCGTCACCTGCAGCTGTACGTGGCGGCGGCGATCTACATCGGCTACGAGGACACCCACCAGCTGCTGTGCGGCAAGATGACCGAGGCCGAGCTCGAGCAGTTCTACCAGGGCGCCGACACCTTCGGCACCACTCTGCAGGTCCATCCGGACATGTGGCCCGAGACCCACGCCGACTTCGACGCGTACTGGGTCCAGGCATGCCGAGAAGTGGTGTGCGACGACGATTTCCGGGCCTACATCGACGATCTGCTGCACCTGCGGATGATCCACTGGTCGCTGCGCCTGCTGCTGGGCGGGCTGCTGCGGTTCCTGACGGCGGGATTTTTGCCGCCGCACTTCCAGGAGCAGATGGGTATCGAGTGGAGTGCCTCGGATCAGCGGCGGTTCGAGAATCTGTTCCTGTTCGTCGGATTCGTCAATCGGTTCATCCCACGGTTCATCCGGTTCTCCGGCACCAACGCGATGATGGCCGATGTGCGGCGCCGCATCCGTCAGCACAAGGCGATCGTCTGACCAGTCAGGGGGGAGGGGGCCGCCGGTTCGTCGAGCCGGCGGCCCCGATCATCTCCCGGTGCGTGTTCTGGCCTGTGAGACGTAGCGAATTCGCCGGGGCGCCATCGCGAAGCCGGGGCGTGCCGTCATCGCGACAGCGCGCAGTGCGGCGGCATCGGCCCGGCCGGTTCGCACGTCGAACAGTTCGAGCGCCCGGGGATGTTGCATCGCCCGGGCGGCACCGGCGGGCAGGTGCCGGACGATCCACGCATCGGGACGCAGGACTTGATCGCGCAGTTCGCGCGCGGCGGGGCCGACCCGCAGCTGGGTGGCGCAGGCGTCGGCGAAGTACTCGGCGAACTCCGGCCGGGTCCGGGGGAGCAGCCGATCGCTGACACCGTAGGTGCGGTACCAGGCGCGGGTCTCGCGGTAGAGCTGGTCGCGGTCGGCGGCGCCGAGCGCGGGGCCGAACAGGTCGGCGGCGGTCATCAGCGTCTCGACGTAGGTGGCGTGCTGGAACAGGAACACCTCGGGGTGCAGCGCGTGATAGCGCTGCCCGCGGTCGTCGAGGCCTTTCACGTGCTCGTGGGCGAAGCGGATCACCGAGTCCGCCGCTCGGCCGGAGTGCGCCAGATAGATCAGCTGCGAGACGGTGCGCTTCTTGTGTTCCCACAGCCGATGTGGCGCGTGGTCGACCAGCGCGGTGGCGATGACGGGGTGCAGTACTTGCAGTCCGACCGCGCGCGGCAGCGTCAGCAGGAAGCGCCGGTCGCCGAGATGACGCCGTAACAACGGTCCGGCCTGCTCGCTCATGACTGCCCCCTCCGTGGCGATGCGAGCAGTAAGTTACTCGCAATTCTAGATAATGGATAGCCATACAGCGAGGAAACCGCTCCTTATGTGACATTTGATTCTGATCTAGTCTTGCGCAGGAGGCGAGTGGGTGAGAGTCTGAATTGGAAACTCTCTCACTCTCTTGGAGGTTGGTCGTGGCACAGCCC
This sequence comes from Nocardia sp. MH4, assembly GCF_019266065.1. Lineage (GTDB taxonomy): Bacteria > Actinomycetota > Actinomycetes > Mycobacteriales > Mycobacteriaceae > Nocardia > Nocardia canadensis. The sequence goes on from NZ_LPNR01000088.1 coordinate 64,374, forward strand.
CGCGCGGCAGCGCAGCCGCAGCATCCCGTCGACGACGCCGAGCGCAGACATCGCTATCTGATCGGCGCCGGTGCGATCCTCGGTGGTCCCGCCAATGTCGTGATGCAGCTGAGCCTGCTTCCGGTCGGCCGGGGCGTGGTGGAGAGCACGGTCGAATCCGGGAGCTACGCGACGAATCCGGGCAAGCGTGCCAAGACGACTCTGACCTACCTCGCGGTGGCGATGCTCGGGACCGAGGAGGATCGGGCGGTGTTCCGGGAGGCGGTCGGTACCTCGCATCGCCAGGTGCGTAACCGCCCCGGTGGGCCGGTGAAGTACAACGCCTTCGATCCGCGGCTGCAGCTGTGGGTGGCGGCGTGCATCTATCGCGGTACCCGCGACAGTCTCGAGCTGCTCTTCGGTGAGCTCGACGAGGGCTTCGCCGAAGAGCTGTACCAGGATTCCGCGCGGTTCGGAACGACGCTGCAGATGCCCGCGGAGATGTGGCCCGCCGATCGGGCCGCGTTCGACCGCTATTGGGACTCGATGCTCGGTGAGCTCGACCTCGATGCCGAGGTGTGCGGGTACCTGCTCGACAATGTCGTCGATCTGGGGCCGCAGCCCTGGATCATCCGGATCGCCGGGCGGCGGGTGAATCGCTTCTTCGTCACGGGATATCTGCCGCAGCGCTTCCGTGACAGCCTCGGATTGGCCTGGAGTCCGCGTCGGCAGCGCGCGTTCGAGCTGATCATGCGCGGTATCGGGCGCGTGCTCGCGGCGCTGCCGCCGGGGTGGCGTCATCAGCCGTTCCCGCGGTTGGTCGTCGATATGCGCCGGCGCAGGGCGGCGGGGAAACCGCTCGTCTAGCGGGGCGCGGCAAGGTAGGTGTAACACGAAGTAGCGTCAACCCTTGTATGGTACTGCCGGTACCACTAAAGTGGAGGCAGTACCTACTGAGGAGACATCGATGACGCTGTCCACCGCCGCCAAACGTCCGGGTGAGCCCGTATATCACGAGATCCTGCGCGGTCTGTCCGAGGGATCGGTGACCAAGCACTTCGACCCCTATGTCGATATCGACTGGGAGTCGCCGGAGTTCGCCGTCCATTCCGACGATCCGCGCTGGATCATGCCCGACGAGGACCCCCTGGGCCGTCACCCCTGGTA
>NZ_LPNR01000089.1 GCF_019266065.1 Nocardia sp. MH4
CCGCCTCGACGCCGGGTCGCAGCGCACCGACCCGGGCCAGCGCGGGCAGCGTCGTCCCGACCGTGGCCGCGACCGCGGTGACCGCGCGGGCCGTCGCCTTCTTGCGCAGCTTGTCCAGCGCGCTCGGCGGCTTGCGTGGGCCCGACGGCGTCCCCGAGCCGCCGGCCAGCAGCGCGAACGACGAGTGCAGGAACATCGTCCCGGGCCGCCCGAAATTGCCGGTGACGATCCACAGCAGCTTGTTCAGGTAGGAGACCAGGGTGGAGTTGGGCGCCTGCTGGATGCCGAGATCCTCGTAGACGCACACGCTCGACGCGGTCGCGATCCGGCGGGCGGCGGCCCTGATCCGGTCGACCTCGACGCCGCTGATGGTGGCGAAAGCGGGAATGTCGATGTCCAGGAACGCCGCCCGGACCTCGTCGTACCCGGCGGTGTGCGCGGCGACGAACTCGGCGTCGACCAGATCCTCCTGGATGATCACCGCGACCAGCGCCGCCATCAGCCAGGCATCACGACCGGGGGCCACCCGCAGGTGGAAGTCGGCCATGGCGGCGGTCTCGCTGACCCGCGGGTCGATCACCACCATCGACCGCGCCGGGTCGCCCGCGACCTGCTTGAGGATCGGCCGTGCCCGCGGGAAACTGTGCGACTGCCAGGGATTCTTGCCGACGAAGACCAGCACCTCGGCATGCTCGAAATCGCCTTTGGTGTGGCCGCCGTAGAGACGTCCGTCGACCCAGATCTCGCCGGTCTTCTCCTGCGCCAGCGCATTCGAGTGATACCCCGACCCGAGCGCGCCCCGCAGCGCGAGCGCGTTGGCCGAGCCCAGGTGATTGCCCTGTCCCCCGCCGCCGTAGAAGAAGATCGTGTCGCCACCGTGCTCGTCGCGCAGTGCGGCCAGCCGCGCGGCGATCTCGTCGAGCGCGGTGTCCCAATCGATCTCGCGGTAGCTGCCGTCGGCCTGCCGCTTCAGCGGGGTGGTCAGGCGATGGGGGCCGTTCTGGTACAGGTCGAGGCGCATCGCCTTCTCGCAGGTGTAGCCCGCCGACGCCGGGTGGGTCTTGTCGCCGCGGATCTTCGTCAGCCTGCGCCCGTCCAGTTCGACGGTGATGCCGCAGTTGCATTCACACAGGACGCACGCGGTCGCCTTCGGCTGCGTTTCCACCATGGGGACATCCTTCGCCGCGGTGACAGAGGTCGCCGTCACACCCGAGTAATATGCTATGCAACATAACATAGCGGTGGGGCGCTTACCATGACAGTTGCCCGACCCGAGATCGCCGAAGGAGACCGCACCCGTGGGAGCCCGCACCAACACCCGGCAGAAGATGCTCTACAGCGCCGTGGAACTGCTGCGTGAACGCGGTGCGGCCGGGGTGACCGTCGATGCCGTGCTGGCCCGCAGCGGCGCGCCGCGCGGGTCGGTGTATCACCACTTCCCCGGCGGCCGGGCCCAGATCATGACCGAGTCGCTCGCGCTCGCCGGTGACACGATCGGCACGATCATCGATCAGGCGGCGGCGCGCGGATCGCGCACGGCCCTGCGCAGCATCAGCGAGTTCTGGACCTCGATCCTGGCGGCCTCCGATTTCGAGGCGGGCTGCCCGGTGGTCTCCGTGGCGGTGGGCGGCTCCTCCGACGACCGGCATCTGCGCCCGGAGATCGCCGAGATCCTGCGCCGCTGGCATCGCGCGCTGGACGCCGCCCTCGCCGCGGACGGCGTCGAGCCTGCGCGCGCGAGCCGCCTGGCCACGATGGCGATCGCGGCCGTGGAGGGCGCGGTCATCCTCTGCCGGGTCGACCGCTCCACCGAGCCGCTCGACGAGGTCGTCGCCGAGCTCGAGACCATGCTCGGCGCCGCCACCGGCCACGCGCTCTCACAGGTCGAGGACGAGAGTTCCCCCGTCGCACCGTGATACGCACGCGAGAGTCTTGCCCTCGGCGCGCTCGGCGTCGGTGAGCACGGTGTCGCGATGGTCGGGGTCTCCGGCCACCACCCGGACCACGCAGGTCCGGCAGAAGCCCTGACGGCAGGAATAGGGCTGATCGGGCCGGGCGCGCAGAAGGGCGGCGAGCATGGTCTCCTCGGCACCCACGTCGACGACTTCGCCGCTGCCCGCCAGCCGCACGGCGAACGGCCTGCCGTCCACGACGGGCGCAGGCGAGAAACGCTCCGAATGGAATTCGACGCCGTCGCGCTGTCTGACCGCGTTCAGCAGGGCCGCGGTCATCACGGTCGGTCCGCAGCAGTAGACCGCGCTGTCGCCGTCGACGCCGGCGAGCAGTTCCGCGGCGGTGGGGACGCCGTGCTCGGCATCGGTGCGCACCGTGACACGGTCGCCGAACTCGGCGATCTCGTCGAGGAACGGCAGGGTCGCGCGGGTGCGGCCGCAGTAGAGCATCGTCCACGGCACGCCGAGCCGGTCGGCGGCCCTGGCCATGGTCAGGATCGGGGTGATGCCGATGCCGCCCGCCACGAAATGCAGTCGACGCGCGGTGGATCCGCGCCCGGGCGGGGCGAACGGGAAGGCGTTGCGCGGACCGCGCACCGTCAGTTCCGTGCCGACCGGCAGCGCGTCGTGCACCTCGATCGACCCGCCACCACCGGCGGGGATGCGGCGCACCGCGATCCGGTAGCCGCCCCGGTCGGCCGGATCGCCACACAGCGAGTACTGCCGGACGCGTCCCGACGGCAGCTCCAGGTCGATGTGCGCGCCCGGCTGCCAGCGCGGCAGGGCGCGCCCCGACGGTGACTCGAGGCGCAGGCTCACCACGTCGGCGTCGGCCGCGACGATCGTCCGCTCGGTCACCCGCACCGGCAAGCGCCGGTCGTCCACCCCGGATTCGAGCCTGCCCCGGTTGATCAGCGTCGACAGGCCCACCTTCGCGGTGGCGATCCGGTCGATCACTCGTGTGGTCGGATCGTGGGCGTGCTTGCCGTAGAGGTCCGGCGGCAGCGTGGCGGGGACGTCGGGCCGGGTCACCGATGTGCCGCCCTCGCCGCGGGCGACTTGGCCAGATACGCGATCGCCTGCTCGGTCGACCCGACAGTGTTCGGCGAGTAGCGCGGGTTGAACGTCGACAGCGCGCTGATCGCGAGCGCGCGCAGGCGCGGCAGCGCCCCGCGCCGCATCGCGCCGAGGATCCGCCACAGCAGCATCGGATAGCCGATGTTCGGCATGCCGGGGTCCTGGTTGATCAGGTAGCGGGTGCCGCGCAGGATCAGCACGAGCAGGATCGGGATGACGATCATCATCATCACCGCGCGCCGCAGGTAGCCCGCGCCGAAGTAGATCGCCACATCGTGGGCGACATTGCGGTGTTCGACCTCTTCGGCGCCGTGCCAGCGGAACAGGTCGAGCATGCGCAGATCGGCGTGGTGTTTCTCCAAGTCGGCGTTGAGGATCCAGTCGCCGAGCCAGGCGAAGAAGTGCTCGAGGCTGGCGATGAAGGTCAGCCGCTCCACCATCCGCACCTCGGTCGCGGCGGTGCCCGCGTCCCGGGCGCCGAGGGTGTTGCGGAAGACGAATTCCATCTGCCGCACATACGGCGCGGTGTCGATGCCGTGCGCGGCCAGCACCCCGGCCAGCACCTTCTGGTGGGTCTCGGCGTGCATCGACTCCTGGCCGATGAAGCCGAGCATGTCCTCACGCAGCTTGGCGTCCTTCACATACGGCAGCGCCTCGGTGTAGGCCGCGCAGAACATCCGCTCCCCTTCGGGCAGCAGCAGATTCAGCGAGTTGACGACGTGCGAGGCGACCGGTTCGTCCGGCATCCACCGCAGGGCGGTGTCGGTCCAGTCGAACCGCACGTCGCGCGCGTGCAGCGCGACGTGCGGGGCCGGGGTCCGGCGGCGGCGAGTCGACTTCATCGGTACTCCTCCGAGGACGCGGTGCGGGCAGCGGCGCCGGCGCGCAGGAAACTGCCGGTGCCCCAAGCGGTGCCGAGCCCGTCGGCGAGCGCGCCGCGCGCGAACACCCGCTTGCCGCCGACGACGGTGGCCACGACGGCGTCGTCGTTGCGGTTGACCATGCGGTCCAGCCCGAATTCCGGCAGCGGCGCCTCGTGCAGCTCGTGCACCCGGGCGTCGAGACCGGCGGGATCGAGGACGAGCAGGTCGGCGCGGTCGCCTTCGCGCAGGTGACCGGCATCGATGCGGAACCAGTCGGCCAGTTCACCGGTGAGCCGGTGCACGGCCCGCTCCACACTCAGGAACGGCGTGCCCGCTTCCTGCGCGCGCAGCACGCGTTCGAGCAGGCGCAGCGGATAGTTGTAGAAGGCCATGTTGCGCAGGTGCGCGCCCGCGTCGCCGAAGCCCATCTGCACGCCGCTGCTGGCGGCGAGCTTGTTCAGGTAGCCGGGCCGGTCGTTGGCGATGGTGGTGCGCCAGCGCAGCGCCGAGCCGTGTTCGACGACCAGGTCGAGGTAGGCGTCGACCGGATGCAGGCCACGGTCCTTGCCGACCCGGCCGATCGACTTGCCGACTACCGAGGCGTCGGGGCAGGCGATGATCTCGGCGTCGAAGAAGTCGCGGTGCCAGATGCGCGGGGTGAACTTGTTGTCGTACTGGCGGCGGAACCAGCGCCGGTAGGACTCCTCGCGCAGCAGCGCGTTGCGCTCGACCTGGTCCTTCAGGTGCAGCGCGGCCGCGCCGGCGCCGAACTCCTCGAAGACCACCAGATCGATGCCGTCGGCGTACACCGTGAACGGCACCGGCAGGTGCTGCCAGCGGAAGTCGGTGCGTGCGAAGCGGTTCAGCAGCGGCGCGACCGTGAGCATGAACCACACCAGCGGCGGATAGGCCTTGGAGTCGGCGGCCGAGAGCAGCGAGGTACGCAGCGGGCGACGGCCGATTCCCGCGCTGGCCAGGAAGAACTTGGCGATGTTCGGGCGCAGGCTCACCGTCGGCGCGCTCTGCAGGATGCGGCGGTGGCGGCGCAGCACCCGATTGAGCGCGCGCACCTCCTTGCCGCGCGCGTAGGTCGAGGGCAGCGAGCGCGAGCGGTACTCGTCGCCGTCGATCTTGTCGAGCGGGTTCGACATCGACGACAGACCGAGGAAGCCCGCCGCGATCGCCTCGCCGAGCAGTTCCTGCATCCGCTCGATCTCGGCGGCGGTCGGTTCGGTGTCGCGGGTGACGGCGCGACCGAGCCCGAGCACATGGGTGCGCAGATCCGAATGTCCCAGGAACGCCGCGATATTCGGCCCGAGCGGCAGTTCGTCGATCGCCTTGGCGTATTCGGCCGGACCCGACCAGGTCCGGACGCGGTCGAGGGTGTCGTAGACCGCATCGCGCGGCACCGCCTCGACCCGGCTGAAGATGTCGGCGCAGTCGGTGTTGGAGGCCAGCACCGTCGACAGCGAGCAGTTGCCGATGACGACGGTGGTGACACCGTGGCGCAGCGACTCCGACAGTTCCGGCTTGATCAGCACCTCGGCGTCGTAGTGGGTGTGCACGTCGACGAAGCCGGGCAGGACCCATTTGCCGTCGGCGTCGATCACCTCGGTGCCGGGGCCGACGGGCAGCGGCTCGGCCGACACCCGCCGCACCACACCGCCGGTGATGCCGAGGTGGCGCCGTCGCGCGGGCGCTCCGGTGCCGTCGAACCAGGTGCCGCCGGTGATGACGAGATCGAAATCGGTCATGGGAGAACTACTTTCCGGTGTCGATCGAGTGCGCCGTGATGAACTTGTCCGCGTAGTCCGCGATCGCGCCAGGGTCGGCGAAGGGCAGCCAGTGGCCGCGCGGCAGGTCGTGGCGGATCAGTTCGTCGGCCCAGTCCTCGTAGCCGTCGTAGCCGGCCGGGCGCACGGCGATATCGCGGGTGTTGACGATCAGCTGCACGGGCACCGCGGTGCGGCGGTCGCGAGGGGAGAACATCCGGGGCAGGATGTTGGCCTTGTAGAAGCGCAGGCCCGAGACCATGTCGCGGCGCAGGGTCGCGGCCACGGTGACCTGCTCGGGCCGGATGCCCTCGACCAGGCGCAGGAACAGCCGCCACATCCGCGCCGAGCCGGCAACCCGGAAGAACAGGCCGGGCAGCACCGGCAGCATGAAGAACCCGGTGTAGGCCGAGGACAGGCCCTGGGCCAGCGTGTTCCACACCGCGCGCGGGGTCGGCGTGCGCAGCGGCGCCCGCAGGAATTTGCCGAGATGGTCGAGATTGGGGCCGGAGATCGAGGTGAACGAGGCGACGAATTCGTCGGCGCCGTGCTCGCACACCGCCTCCCAGACCTGGACCGAGCCCCAGTCGTGCGCGACGACGTGCACCGGCTGTTCCGGGCTGAGCTGATCGACGACAGCGAAGAAGTCGGTCGCGAGCCGGTCGAGGCGATACGCCGACACCGCGCGCGGCGCGCTGGACTCGCCGTACCCGCGAGTGTCGTAAGCGAGCACGCGGTATCGGTCCGCCAGCAGCGCGATCACGCCGTCCCACAGGTGGTGGGTGTCCGGCCAGCCGTGCACCAGTACCACGGGTACACCGTCGGGCGGTCCGTACTCGAAGACGGCGAGTTCGATGTCACCGTTGCCGACCCGATGCTGTCGCCGTGGTTCGGGTCGGACACTGGGCTGATGGTCGAGGTGAGCCGCCATGGGAATTCCTTCTGGACGCGTGCGCCACTGCACGATGTACTCCGGGTTCTCTTTCACGGTACCGCCGGTACCGTCGGTGAGTTTCCAGGGCGGGCGGCGGTCCTGTCAAGGACGGCTGTGATCGCGGCGGGGTCGGCGCGGCTGGAACTGCCGGTATGCTGCCGATACGGCATCGGGCGACGCGGAGAGAACAAAGGACATGTCGATGACATCGGGGCGTTCGGCCGCGCGGATCCTCTCGCGCGACGATGTCGTCCGCGGGGCGATCCGCGCCATCGGCCGCGACGGCGCGCAGGTGACCATGGGGGCGATCGCGGCCGAAGTGGGCGTCGCGAAGCCACGGCTGTACCGGATGTTCACCGACAAGTCCGACCTGGACCGGGCGGTCGCGGACTGGCTGGTCGACCAGATCTACCGGGCGGTGGCGCCGGATCTGTCACTGATGATGCAGACCCGCAGGGCGACCGTGCACCAGTTCCTGACCGCCGCCACCGAGGTCGTGCTCACCCACCCGAACGTGTTCCGCTACGTCGCGATCACCCAGAGCATCCCGCCCGGCGACGGCTCGGCCCGCCCGCTCGACGTGGGCAGGCGGCTGTCCGGCGACCTCGCCGAACGCACCAGAACGCTCTTCGCCGCGGTCGGGCTGGACACCGACGGCGTCGATCACCTGGCCCGTGGCATCGTCGGCTTCCTCGTCGCGGTCACCGACCTGTGGCTCGACGTACCGGGCACCCCGGATCCCACCGCCACCCAGGAATTCATCGAGCGCAGCACCGACTCGGTCTGTCAGCTCCTGGACGGCTTTCTGCGCGGCAAGGGCGTCACCGTCGACCCGGATCAGCCCGTCGTCGAAACCCTCGCCGCGATCTCCCAGGGTCTCCCCCAGGCTTGATGCCGCGCTCAGCCGCGCTGGTGGCGGCTCTCGTAGGCGGCGCGCTCGGCGTCGGCGCGGCGGCGTTCGGCCTCGTCGGCCAGTTCCGGATCGAAGCCGTGGCTGACCAGACGGTGACGCCGGTAGACATAGACCAGGGCGACGGTGAAGTAGACCAGCGGCAGATAGAGCAGGGCCATCATCGACAGCCCCATCCAGAGCGGGCCCGGGACCAGCAGGAACAGGCACAGGATCGGCAGGACGGGCAGCAGGAAGCGCATCAGGTAGCGGCGGGTGGCGCCGGGACCGGTCAGGTCGGCCAGGACCCAGTCCGACATCGAGGGCGGCAGGGTGCCGCCGGTGACGTAGCGCACGCGCTGCCAGAGATTGGGGGTCGAGGCGGTCATTGGTGCTCCCTCACGTCCGATGCGCGTCGCGCGGCCGCGTTGACCCGGCCGAGGACATCGCGCAATTCTTCCAGATCGGCCAGACTCACGCCCAGCCGGTCGACGACGGCGGGCGGGATCTGTTCGGCCTGCCGACGCAGGTCACGACCCGCGTCGGTGAGATCGATGTGCAGCGTCCGCTCGTCGTGCGGATCACGGCGGCGAGTGATGAGACCGGCCGACTCGAGCCGCTTGAGCAGCGGCGACAGCGTCGCCGAGTCGAGCTGGATCGCCTCGGCGACCGCCTTGACCGACATCGGCGCCTCGCCCCACAGGGCCAGCATCACCAAGTACTGCGGATGGGTCAGGCCGAGCGGTTCGAGCAGCGGCCGGTAGACCGCCAGCACCGATCGGTTGGCCACCGCCAGGGCGAAACACACCTGCCGGTCGAGCCGCAACGGGTCGTCGAGCTCCTGCATGGTCCACCGCCTTCCTTCGTCCACACACTATTGTGCCACTAATAGTTAGTGCAATAACTATTAGTGGCGTCACAGACCGTGCGGCCGAGGGCGCTCCTGGTCAGTCCTCGTCGACGAGCGGCTCCCCGGCGGCGGCGCGACGGACCTTCTCGCGGCCGTTGTCCTCCTCGGTGCGACCCTGGCGCCAGTAGCCGGTGAAGGTGATCGCGCGCTTATCGAAACCACGGTCGCGCACGAGGTTGCGCCGAGCGAGCTTCACCAGCTCGGCCTCGCCGGAGATCCACGCGTAGGGCACCGCTGCCGGAAGCTCGGCGGAGCACACCGCGTCCACCAAGGCCGCGCCGTGCGGGCGATCGCCGCGATGCACCCACTGGACGCGCACGTCACCGCGCGTGTCGAACCGCTGCTCGTCGGTCGGTCCGGCGACCTCGATGAACACGCGCACCGACGCCGCGACGTCGAGGCGTTCGACGATCGCGCCGATGGCCGGAATCGCGGTCTCGTCACCGATCAGCAACTGCCAGGCGGGATCCGGCGGCGGAGCGTAGAGCGCGTGCGGCGGGCACAGCAGCCCGATCTCGTCGCCGGGCGCCGCGGTCGACGCCCAGTCGGAGGCGGGGCCGGCGTGCTCGGCGTGCAGCGCGAAATCGATGTCCAGCTCACCGATCTCGGATCGTTGCGCCCGGATGGTGTAGGTGCGCATCGGCGGGCGGATCTCGTCGGGCATGGCGAGATACCGCTGATACCAACTCATCACGCTGCCGGAGTCGTCCAGCGGCGGCGGCACGACCGGGCGCGACTGGCCGGGCAGCGGGAAGAACAGCTTCGTGTACTGATCCGGCCCGGTGTCGCCGAGCGCGGCCGGATGCGCACAGCGGAGGGTGATGCGCACCATGCGCGGGGTCAGCCGCACCGTGCGGCACACCCGCAGCGGCGCGTAGACCATGGTCGGACGGGACACAGTCTCGATTGCCATTAGGCAAGGCTAACCTATTAAATGGCAACCGGGCACTCCCTAGTCGATCGCGAGCCCCGAGATGAGCTGCTCGATGACCCCGCGAACGGCCGTCATGTCCTCCGCGTCGCCGGAATTCGCGAGGTACTGCGCCGCCTCGTCCAGCGCACCCACCACCACCAGCGCCAGCGGCCGCACCGGCTGCTTGCGGATCCGCCCGGCGGCCATCGCCCCGGCCAGCGCGTTCTCCACCAGCCCGATCGTGTGCCGCAACTCGATCTCGCGCCACCGGCTCCACCCGAGCACCGCGGGCGCGTCCAGCAGCGCGATCCGCTGCACCTCGGTGGCGGTCGAGGCCTGCAGCCACGCCAGGCAGCCGACGATCAGGCTCGCGATCGGATCCGCTTCGCGCGCCGCGGCGACCGCGCCGGCGATCACCTCGACCAGGCTGCGTTCGAGATCCTCGAAGACCGCTTCGAACAGATCCTTCTTCTCGGCGAACTGGTGATACAGCGCGCCACGACTGACCCCGGCGGCCTCGGCGACCGCGATGGTACTGACCGCGCCATAACCGAACTGCCCGAACAGTTCTCGCCCGGCGCGGATCACCGCGGCGCGCGTGGCGGCCGAGCGCTCGGCTTGGGTACGGCGATCAGGGTTCATGGCGACGTCGAAGTCTAGGGCAGCACGACGGCCGCGACCGATCGAGGCCCTTCGCCCCTTGACCGGTCATCCACCGTCCGGGAACATACAGTCATCCTGTTTGTATCTTAGAAGGGGCCGGCCACCATGTCCGATGCCACCAAGGATCTGTTCGAGCGCTACCACGCCTGCTGGGCCGACCGCGACCCCGATCGGATCGTCGCCCTGCATACGACCGATTCGATCTTCCACCTGCATTCCGGCGGCGCGCCTGCGCACGGGCGGGCCGAGATCCGCACCGCCGCGGCACAGACCTTCGCCCTGGTCCCCGATCTGACCTTCACCCAGGTCGATCTCCGGGTCGGCGACGACTTCTGGGTGGTGCGCTGGAAGCTGTCCGGCACCTCCGTCACCGGCGGCACCGTCGACGTGGACATCGCGGACATGGTGCTGGTCGAGGACGGCGCGGTGAAGGAGAAGCACACCTACGTGGACGGGGTCGCCATGCAGGCCGCCCTGGCCGCGCCCGCCGAGATCTCCTGAGCCACGGGGTATTCGCCGGTGGGTCCGCCCCGCCGGCGACACTCGTCAGTGCTGCTGGTTCGCGTGCTCGATCGCCGAAAGCACCGCGGCGGTGACGGTTTCGGGGGCTTCCACCATGACCAGGTGCCCGGCGTCGTCGACGACGATGTCGCGCACCGGCCGCAGCGTCGTGTTCAGCCGCGCGCCCGCGGGGGCCGAGAGTACCCGGTTGCGCGCGCCCCAGACGGTGGTGATCGGCGGGAAGTCCGGCGGCGGGACGAACTCGTCGAGGATGGCCAGGCGCGGGATCTCCCGGGCGATCGCGGCGGTCACCATCAGCCTGCGCGGCTCGGTCCAGCTCGACCGCAGATGCCGGGCGGTCTCGTCGGTGTGCGCGCCGCCCGCGCCGAGTTGCTCGGCCACGATCAGCCCGGCGATCGGGCCGGGGATGCGCACCATCGACAGCAGCGAGTCCAGGCGTACGTGCTTGCCCACCAACGCCGCCCAGCCGGTCCTGGTCGGTTTCACCGTGGCCGGGGTCAGCGGGCTGCTGAGCACCAGCGACCGCACCAGGTCCGGACGCGCCTGGGTGAACAGCAGCGACAGCGCGCTGCCGAAGCAGTGCCCGACCAGCGTGACCTCGCGCAGATCCAGTGCGGCGAAGACCGCCTCGACCATGGCGAGGTAGTTCTCCAGGGTGTAGCCGTCGTCGGGGGCGTCCGATGCGCCGTAGCCGATCAGGTCGATCGCGACGACCCGGTGCGAGGACCGCAAGGCCTCGTACTGCGCCCGCCAGATGGTGCGATCGCCGCCGAGATTGTGCAGGAAGACGATCGCCGGACCCGATCCCGCCACGTCGTAGGCGATCGAGGTTCCACCGATATCGAGACGTGGCATCCGCGATGCCTCCTTCCCCACACCACATCGTCGTGGTGTGGTCACGGTAACTCGAGGCAGACGGCCGATTCGGGCGAACTCTCAGACCGGCAGCAGGCCGTCGGACACCAATTGATCACGGATGACCTCGGTGAGCTGTTCGGTCAACGGGTCCAGCGGGGTCACCGGCAGCGGCAGCCCGTCCTCCACGCGCGTCTGGACGAGGGCGTGCGCCAGGGCGAGGAACTCCCCGGATCGGACCGTGCCCCAGGTCCTGGCCACGATCGCGCGGGTCGAGGGCGTCGGGTGCACGGGGCGCCGCCGCCACCGGTGCAGGTCGGTGTGGACCGCGGCATTGAGGCGACGGTCGGCCGCGAGGTACTCGACGCGGTGCCGCTCCGCGATCGCCTCGGGCGACACCCGCGGATAGAGGTACTCGCACAGCACGGCGTGGCGGGCGTCCTCGCGCGCGGTGTTCCGCAGGGCGGCGACGGTGCGCGGCGACGGTAGCCCACTGCCGTGGACGGCACGCCAGTCGGCGCGCAGATCGTCGAGGATGCGGGCTTCGGCGACGGCCACGCGGCCGGTCAGTTCGGCGGCCTCGGCATCGATGCGGGCAGCGCGGGCGGAGGCCGTGAATTCGGCGCCGCCGAGCCAATTCTCGTGAATTCGGGCCACTTCGGACCGAATATAGGGGTCGATATTCCGGCGCGAGGGCCTCGGCCTGCATTCCTGCGCGGCTCTGTTCCGATGATTCTCCGGTGCGTTCATTGCGATTCCCCAGTAGTGCGTCGATCGATCCGGGAATCACCTTCCCAGGGCTCCACCATCGGTGCCCTCGTCCCGGACCGCACACGGTTCGGTGCAACGCTGTGGGCATTCACAGCGGACCACGCCGGAATTACGGCTTCGGCAGGCCCAGCTGCGCACAGGCGCGCAGCGCCACCTCGATGTCTAGCCTGCGCTCGGCGAGCGGATGCCCCAGCAGTTCTTCGGCTTTGCGCACCCGGTAGTGCACGGTGTTCTTGTGCACGTGCAGCCGGGCCGCGGCGTCGGTGTAGCTGCCGCGCGCGTCGAGGAACGCCCGGACCGTCTCGCGCAGCCGCGCGGCTGCCTCGTCCTCGGCCATCAGTCCGCCCAGCACCCGGCTCGCCCACTCCTGCACCGCGGGCACGCGGTCGGTGAACAGTGCCGACAGCGCCACGTCGGCGTATCCGGTGAGCCCGTGCGTGCGGGTGGCCAGCGCGACGGTGCGGGCCCGCTGCGCGTCCCGGCAGGTCTGGCGGAAGCCCTCCAGGCCGGTGGCCGGATCACCCAGGGCCACCGACAGGTTCGGGTGCGCGCGCAGATCGCGGACCAGGCCCTCGGTGTCGAGCACCGGCTTGCCCGCCGAGGAGATCCAGACCCACCGGCTGTAGTCGTCGACCTCGACGGTCATCGGGGTCTTGCCGGTGGCGGCGGCCACCAGCGCGGTCCCCGCGCGCAGGACCGCGCCGGGGTCACGCGTGCCCGGCGGGGTCCACAGCACCGCGAACTGCTGCCAGCCACGCAGCGAGACGCCCAGCATCTGCTCGGCCGAGGCCACATCCAGATCGTCGGCGTCGAGCACCGCGCGGACCTGAGCGGCGCGGGCGGCATCGGTGCGCGCGTCCCAGCGACGGCGTTCGCTCTCGTAGATGTCGATCAGGCCCTCGATCACCTGATCGATGTAGCCGTTGACGAGGTCGGCGATGCGGGCGGCGGTGGCCAGGGCGACGTCGGTGGGCGGGTTCAGTTCGGTCAGCAGGGTCATCGTCCACTGCACGAACATGTGCTCGCCGAGCCGGTAGGCGCGCAGCAGCGCTTCCAGCGACAGGTCGTGCTGGGCGAAGCGGCGCGCGTATTCGGCGGCGGCGGGCGGCACGGTGATGTCGTCGAGGCCGATGGCCAGGGTGAGCATGTCCAGGATCGCGGCGAGGTTGGACTCGGTGCTGGCCACCATCAGCCTGCGCACCTCGTCGTCGTGCCGGAATTCCGGGATGACCTCGACGAACATCGAGGTCATCGTCGGCGCCAGCCGGTCCAGGTCCGCCTTGATCCGGCCCGCCACCGCACGGACGAGGGGATCGTTGTCGTCGGCCATGGCCGCAGACAGTACCCCCGGCGGCCCACCGGACGGCGCTGTTTGTGCTCGTGGCACAACACCGCGCCGCAATGCTGGGCCGCGGGCCCGTAGGCGGCGCCGGATCCGGCCCCTACCTTGGGACATGTAATCCAGATCACATCCGTCACGGTGAGGAATCATGCGACACATCGCCGAATTGCCCGAGGTCAGAGCCACCACCGATCCGCACGGACACGCCGTGGCCGACGACGCGACCAGCCTGTCGAACGCGCAGTTCCACGCGCGGGTCGAGGCCGCCGCGTCGGTGCTGCACCGGGCGGGTGTGCGGGCCGACGACGTCGTCGCCGTCGTGCTGCCCAACCGGGTGGAACTCGTGGTGATCCTGTTCGCCGCCTGGCGGCTCGGCGCCGCGGTCACGCCCGTCAATCCCGGGCTCACCGATGACGACATCCGGTACCAGATCCAGGATTCGGGCGCCGAGGTCGTGATCGGCGAGCCCGGGCGGGCGGGTATCACCCTCGATGTCGCCGACCTCGCCCGGTCCGCGGGCCCGGTCGCCGTCGCGGCGCCCATCAACAGCCTGGCGTTGATCATCTACACCAGCGGCACCACCGGCAGGCCCAAGGGCGTGCTGCTCGGTCACGAGAACCTCGCCGCCATGTGCACGATGATCATCGGCGCGCTCGGCCTGGACGCGACCGACCACAGCCTGCTGATCCTGCCGCTGTTCCACGTCAACGGCATCGTGGTCAGCGTGCTGTCGCCGCTGCTGGCGGGCGGACGCACCACCATCGCGGGCCGGTTCTCCGCGTCCGGGTTCGTCGACACCGTCGCCCGGATCCGGCCCACCTATTTCTCGGCGGTGCCCGCGATCTACGCGATGCTGGTGGCCCAGCCCGACGGCGAGCACCCCGACACGTCCTCACTGCGGCTGGCGATCTGCGGCGCGGCACCCATGCCGGCCGAGCTCATCGATCGCTTCCAGCGGCGCTACGGCGTGCCGATCGTCGAGGGCTACGGCCTGTCCGAGGGCACCTGCGCGTCCACCCTGAATCCGGTGGTGGGACAGCGCAAACCGGGCACGGTCGGTCTCCCGCTGCCCGGTCAGACGGTGGCGATCATGGATCCCGAGGGCGCGCTGTCGGCACCCGGCGAACCCGGTGAGGTCGTCGTCCGCGGGCCGAATGTCATGCGGGGCTATCTCGGCAAGCCCGCCGAGACCGCGGCCACCGTCGTGGACGGGTGGCTGCGCACCGGCGATGTCGGCTACTTCGACGCCGACGGTTACCTGGTCCTGGTCGACCGGATCAAGGACATGATCATCCGCGGCGGCGAGAACCTGTACCCCAAGGAGATCGAGAACGCCCTCTACCGGCACCCGGCGGTCCACGAGGCCGCGGTCGTCGGGGTGCCCGACCCCGTGCTCGGCGAGGTGCCGGTCGCCCATGTGGTGGCCGCGCCGCGGGCCACCGTCACCGCCGAGGAGCTCACCGAGCACTGCCGGGCGGAGCTGGCCGCGTTCAAGGTGCCCGCCGCGATCGTGCTCACGGCCGAGATGCCGCGTAATCCGGTCGGCAAGATCGACAAGAAGCAGCTGCGGATACTCGCCACGCGCGGCTGAGCGCCACTGCGCCGCAATTCGATTCGAACGAAAGTCGGACTTTCGGTCGCGGTCCGCCGCGCCCGCGAGCAGAAGGAAAGGAACAGCGCCATGGGCTTCAAGACGGGAGATTTCCCGCCGGTGGATACCGAGACATTTCTGGATCTGCCATTGCGCGAACGTGTTCGGACGCTGGCGTTGCACTGGGCCGAATACGGCTTCGGCACGCCGAAGATGATCCACACCATCTACATCATGAAATTGCTGGTGCTCTACATGCTCGGCGGCGTCCTGGTGGCGACCGCGACGTCGGGCACCGGGCCGTTCTGGGATATCGCGCAGTGGTGGAACCAGCCGATCGTCTACCAGAAGCTGGTCCTGTGGACGGTGCTGCTCGAGGCGATCGGTGTCGCCGGTTCCTGGGGGCCGCTGGCGGGCAAGTTCAAGCCGATGACCGGCGGCGCGCTGTATTTCGCCCGGCGCGGCAGCATCAGGCTGCGGCCGTGGCATCGGGTGCCGTTCACCGACGGCAACTCCCGCACCCTGCTCGACGTGGGTCTCTATCTCGGCTTCCTCGCGTCCCTGCTGGTCGCGCTGCTGGCACCGGGCAAGACCACCGCGTCACTGCTGGAAGCCCTGCCGGACAACACGTCCGGGCTGGTGCGGCCCGCCCTGCTGATCGCGCCGATCGTGCTGTACGTGCTGTGCGGCCTGCGCGACAAGACGATCTTCCTGGCGGCCCGGGGCGAGCAGTACCTGCCCGCGCTGCTGTTCTTCGCGGTGCTGCCGTTCACCGACATGATCATCGCGGCGAAGCTGCTGATCGTGATCGTGTGGGTCGGCGCCGGGGTGTCCAAATTCGGCAAGCACTTCACCAATGTGGTGCCGCCGATGGTGTCCAACAGCCCGTCGATGCCGTTCCGGTCGATCAAGCGCGCGCACTACCGCGACTTCCCGCACGACATCCGCCCGTCGGGGCTGGCCTCGTTCATGGCCCACGTCGGCGGCACCACCGTCGAGGTGGTCACCCCGATCGTGCTGCTGTTCACCACCAACCACTGGCTGAACCTGGCCGGCGTCGCGATGATGGTGATCTTCCACCTGTTCATCACCTCGACCTTCCCGCTGGCGGTGCCGCTGGAGTGGAACATCCTGTTCGCCTACCTGACCGTGTTCCTGTTCCTCGGCTTCCCGAACTCGGCGGGCTACGGCGTGTTCGACATGTCCTCGCCGTGGCTGACGGTGGCGATCGCGGCGGGTCTCGCGTTCTTCCCGGTGCTGGGCAATCTGCGCCCGGATCTGGTGTCGTTCCTGCCGTCCATGCGCCAGTACGCGGGCAACTGGGCCTCGGCGCTGTGGGCCTTCTCCCCCGGCGCGGAGGCGAAGCTCAACACCATCGCGCACCGGCCCGCCGACAACCAGATCGACCAACTGCTGGCCATGGGCTACCCGCCGGAGGTCGCCGAGATCACCATGCAGCAGACCATCGCCTGGCGGTCGATGCACAGTCAGGGCCGCGGCCTGTTCTCGCTGCTGTACAAGCACGTTCCCGCGCTGGACAGCTGGACGGTGCGCGAGGCCGAGTTCGCCTGTAACTCGCTGATCGGCTTCAATTTCGGCGACGGTCACCTGCACAACCTCGATCTGATCGACGCGGTGCAAGCCCGGGTCGGGTTCGCACCGGGAGAATGGATCGTGGTGTGGGTGGAGTCGCAGCCGATCCACCGCGGCACCCAGCAGTACATGGTGGTCGACGCCGCGCTCGGCGTGCTCGAGCGCGGTACCTGGGAGGTCGCCGACGCGGTGGCCGCGCTGCCGTGGCTGCCGGACGGCCCCATCCCGCACCGGGTGACCTGGCGACGCGAAGACGTCACCGGCACGATCACCCCGCAGCACGACACCGCGGCCCAGTCGGCCGAGTAGGAGAGGACGAGTCGATGACGACGGCGACAGTGGTCGGTAGCGGCCCCAACGGGTTGGCCGCGGCCATCACCCTGGCCATGGCCGGGGTGGCGGTGACGGTGCTCGAGGCGGCGGACACGATCGGTGGCGGTACCCGCTCGAGCGAGGCGATCGTGCCCGGTCTGCTGCACGACCACTGCTCGGCCATCCACCCGATGGCCGTGGGGTCGCCGTTCCTGCGGCGGATCGATCTCGAGCGATACGGTCTGCGCTGGGCGTGGGCCGACCTCGACTGCGTACATCCGCTCGACGACGGCAGCGCCGGGGTCCTGCACCGGTCGGTCACCGAGACCGCCGCCGGTCTCGGCGCCGACGAACGGCTGTGGCGCGCCCTGTTCGAGCGGACGGTCGCCGGCTACGACGAGACCGGCGCCGACATCATGCGGCCGCTGCTGCGGCTCCCCCGGCATCCGTTCCGGCTGGCGCGCTTCGGCATTCCCGCGACGGCGCCCGCGTCCGTGCTGGCGCGGGCCTTCCGCACCGAACCCGGGCGGGCCCTGTTCGGCGGTGTCGCCGCGCACGCGTTCCATCCGCTAGAACGGCCGCTGAGCGCGAGTATCGGGCTCGGCATTCTGACCGCGGGACACCGCTACGGCTGGGCGGTGGCCGTCGGCGGCTCACAGCGGATCGCCGACGGCATGGTGGCCGTCCTGGCCGATCACGGCGGCAAGGTCGAGACCGGGGTGCGGGTGCGGTCGGCCGCCGACCTGCCCGCCTCCGACATCACCGTCTGGGATGTCGCGCCGACCGCGGTCGCCGAGATCCTCGGCGACCGGCTGCCCGTCCGGGTCGCCCGCGCCTATCGTCGATTCCGGTACGGCCCCGGCGCTTTCAAGGTCGACTTCGCCGTCGAGGGCGGCGTCCCGTGGACGGTCGAGGCGGCCCGCCGGGCGGGCACCGTGCATCTCGGGGGCTCGTTCGCCGAGATCGCGGCGGGCGAGCGCGACATCCACGCGGGCCGGATGCCGCAACGCCCGTTCGTCCTGGTCGGCCAGCAGTACCTCGCCGATCCGCAGCGGTCGGTGGGCTCGGTCCACCCGGTGTGGACCTACGCCCACGTCCCCCGCGGCTACACCGGCGACGCCACCGAGGCGATCATCGCCCAGCTCGAACGCTTCGCCCCCGGTTTCCGCGACCGGGTGGTCGGCTCCACCACCCGCACCACCACGGAGTTCGCCGACTACAACCCCAACTACGTCGGCGGCAACATCATGACCGGCGCCAAGGACATCTCCCAGCTGGTCTTCGGCCCACGAAAAACACTGCAGCCGTACGACATCGGTCTCCCCGGCCACTACCTGTGCTCGGCGGCGACCCCACCGGGGCCGGGCGCGCACGGCATGTGTGGCGCCAACGCGGCCGAGCGGGCACTGCGCCGCCTCCGCTGACCGCGCGGCACTCCGATCGGCCTCCGGGCACGCCGGCGGCGGCGCAGGCCCCCACCGCCGACGAGTGGTCGGCCCAGTCCGCGGAGCCTTCCTTGTCGGACGATCGACCTGGAGTTCGGCAACCCTGGCGTCGACCGTTTCCGCAGGTGGTAGGTTCGGTTGCCAGCCCATAGCTGGTTGCCGATCCCACTCGGTCAGGAGGTGGTCAGCCGACATGTCCCGCGCATTCGCCGCGCGCTGGGCCGCGCAGCTACTCGCCGCCGCCGACGACACCGCGCCCCCGGAGCGGCTCGTGGCCGAGCTCGCGGCCTGGACCGATCGACTGCTGGCCGCCCTCGCCACCGGGCGTCCCGATCCCGCCGTCGCCGAGCGGGCCGGAGCCGCCGTGCACGACCTCGGCTGCGCCGATCCGGTGGCCATCGCCCGGTCGATGCCGATCCTGCAGGCCATGACCGAGGCGACCGGCGCCGATACGGCGGCGTTCGGCACCCTCGCGGGTGGATTCGGGCAGGGCTTCGCGCGGGCACTGGCGCAGGCGGCCACGCCCGCTACCGAGGGGCTGGAGGCGGCGTTCCGGCACGCGTCCATCGCCATCTCCATCGGCGACGCCTACGGCAACATCATCAACGCCAATCCCGCCTTCGAGCGGCTGACCGGCAAGACCCTGGCCGAGCTCCAGGGCACCTCGGGCTTCGATCTGGCCGAGGAGGAGGTGCACCAGGCCAGGGAGCGCGTCCACGGCGAACTCGAACGCTCCGAGACCGGCACCATCCGGATCGAAGGCGAATACGTGCGCCCCGACGGTAGCGAGGGCTGGGCGAACTGGACGGTCACCCGGTGCGTCTCCGCCTCCGGCGGCAGCTACCTGCTCGGCTTCGGCGAGGACACCACCGAGCGGCGTACCACCACCGAACGCCTGCACTGGCAGGCCCACCACGACCCACTCACCGCCCTGGCCAACCGCAGGCATCTGCTCGCCCAGCTCGACACCCTGATCACCGAGGCTGCGCCGGACGACATCGCCGCGGTGTGCGCGCTGGACATGGACGGCTTCAAGGAGATCAACGACGCCTTCGGGCACACCGTCGGCGACAGCCTGCTCATCGAGGTCGCCGCGCGCATGCAGGCCTGCCTCGATCCCGAGACCGATGTGCTCGCGCGTATCGGTGGCGACGAGTTCATCGCGGTGCTGCCACCCCCGGCCGACGAGGCACGCATCCAGCGCACCGTCGATCTGCTCCACGCCGCCGTCGACGAACCCTTCGTGGTCGCCGAGCACGAGATCCAGATCACCATCAGCCTCGGCGCGATCTTCGCGCGGATCGCCGGCGCCGAGCCCCGCGACCTGCTGACCGCCGCCGACAACTGCCTCTATGCGGCCAAGGCACTCGGCAAGAACCGCTGGATCCTGCGGCACTGGGATCCGGTCGGCACCGGTTCCTGATCGATCCCCCAGAGGTGGTGCGGCGCAACGGGTCTGCGGGATCCGTCGGCCACACCACCGCCACGAACACTATCAATAATGTTGCACAGCAACATAATTCGAGTTCGCAGGAAACGCCACCCGGCTAGGGGTTCATGCGGTAGGCGCCGGCCAGCGAGCGGGCCTCGGTGAGCACCCGGTCGAAGCGCACGTCGTCGACGACGGGCCGACGGACCAGGTCGAGCGCGCGGCGCTGCTGGGCGGGCGTCGCGGTGGGCTTGTTGTGCAGCGTCACCGCGTTCGCGGAGAAGGTGCGCACGAAGCCGTCGAAGATCTGGTCGAGCACCGAGGCGTCGGTGCCGTCGATGCGCGCCTGTTCCAGGATCAGCTGAGCGTAGGGCACCGCGGTGAACAACTCGCCGAGGGCGAACAGGAAGTCGACATCCTGGCGCTGCGCGGCCGTCGGCCCCGCCGCGGCCAGCAGGCCCTGCAGCGCGCGCACCTGCTCCAGGAACACCGCCACGTTCGGCACGTCGCGGAAGCCCTCGAAGACCGGCCGCCAGTCGGCGAAGCGGATCCGGCCGAGGCCACTGCTCGGACCCTGGCGGAACAGGAACTCGTCGTCGGCGGGGTCGCGCCGGGTCGGCACCGGAGCGTAGCCGGCACTGGCGAATTCGGCGCGCAGCGGCTTCACCACCGCGCCGAGTCGCGGCGCGAGCTTGCGGCTCGACCAGCTCAGCGCGTTGGTCACCGCCCGCGCGGCACCGGCGGGAGCCACCGCGGCGCCGGGAATCGATTGCAGCGCGGCCAGTCCCGCGTCGGCCGGGTGGAACATGTAGTTGGCCATGAACTTCAGCGACAGCGCCATGTTCACGTGCACGGTGCCCTCGAGCCGCGGCAGGCCGAACATGGCCGTCATCGCGACCGGGAAGTACATGTCGTTCTCGAAACCGCGCGCGGCGATGACGTCGGCGAGATCCTCGATGACGCGCTGCCCCTGCCGGGTCACCGACATCTTCTCGATGGCGTTGAACAGCAGGTAGCGACGATCCTGCGGCGAGGCCGAGCGCATGTAGTCGATCGCACGCTCGCTGTAGAGCTTCATCGCGACGATGCGCGCGTAGGAGTCGGCGATCAGCGAGCGCACCTGCGGAAACTCGGTCACCCTGTGCCCGAACAGGATCCGGTTCTCGGCGTGATCGATCGCCTCGTAGAAGGAGTGCTCACAGGCGCCGATGGCGCCGAAGCCGAGGTTGAACTTGCCGACGTTGACGGTGTTCATCGCCGCGTGGAAGGCGTCCTCACCACGATGCAGGATGTCGGCCTCGGCGACCGGGTAGTTGTCCAGCTCGAAGGCCGCGACGTAGATCTGGCTGTTGACCACGTTGCGCCGCAGCTTGTAGGCCGGGTGCTGACTGTCGGCGACGAAGAACAGATACCCCTCGTAATCCGCTTCGGTCGGCTTGGCGGTCAGCGCCTCGGCGCTGTCGATGATCGGCTTGTCGGAACGGCGGCCGAACACCGAGACCATCGAAGCCAGGTTGCCGTTGCCGATGTAGTGCTTGGCGCCGGTGGCCGAGTACCCCCCGTCGGGCTGCGGGTCGACGATCATGTCGGTGGAGTACACGTCGGCGCCGTGCTCCTTCTCCGAGAGCCCGAAGGCGAAGATCTCCCCGGAGTCGAGCTGGGCGGCCGCCTTCTTCTTGGCCGCGGCGTTGCCGCTCTGCCAGATCGGCCCGAGGCCCAGGATGGTGACCTGCCAGACGTACCAGTAGGTCATGCCGTAGAAGCCGAAGATCTGGCTGAGCACGGCGTTGCGGCCGGTGTCCCAGCGCTTGTTCGGGTCGCCGTCGGCCTCGGCGGCCGGGGTCAGGAACGTCGCGAACAGGCGCTCGCGCTTGACGAAGTCCACGAAGTCCGCGGGCCAGACCTGTTCCTTGTCGTCCTGGAGCAGCCGGACCTTGCCGCGGGCCTCGAACCAGTCGACGACCGCGTGCAGCAGCCTGCGGGTCTCCGGGTCGAACTGGGCGAAATCGCAGCTCTTCGGGTTGAACAGGACCTGGGGCATCGTCGGCTCCTCGTGCGGGCGTCTAGCGTTGTCGGACGCTTCATTCATGAATGTAGCATTTATCTACACATGTGTAGGAAGCTGTCGGCGATTGCTATCGTGGTGCGATGGGTAGCGAGTCGGCCGTGCGGCGGCGAGAACGGGCGGCACATCTGGGTCCGGAGCGGCGGCGCCCCCAGGTCCTCGACGCCGCGCTGGCGATCGCGGCCGAGCAGGGTATCGCCGCGGTGACCATGGGGGCGATCGCCGAGCACATGGGCGTGACCAGGCCGGTCGTCTACGCCTGCTTCCCGGATCGGGTCCAGCTGATCGACGCGCTGATCGAGCGCGAGGAGGCCTTCCTCGTCTCCGGCGTGCTCGACGTCCTGCCACCGCGCGCGACCGACGCCGACGAGACGGTCTTCGTCGAGGGCTATCGCGCGCTGCTGCACAAGGTGGCGAGCAGGCCCGCCGCGTGGCGACTGCTGTACGGCAATCCCGATCCCGCGGTCGCCGCGTCCTTCGGCCGGGGCCGGACCCTGGCGATCGCGCGCTGCACCGAATTGCTGCGCCCGACGCTGCACGCCTGGGGCACCGTCGATGCCGAGCACAAGCTGCCCGCCCTGGTGGAGCTGTGGGTCTCGGCCGGCGAGGGCGCGGTGCGGACCCTGTTCACCAGCGGATCCGGCTGGGCGCCCGACGAACTCGGGGCCTTCGTCGGCGCGGCCGTCTACCGGGCCATGCGCGCCGCCTGAGCCTCCGCCCGTTCCCGCTCGGCGACCTCGGCCGCCAGCCAGGTGCCCATCATGCGGGCGGTCATCGCGATGGCGTCGGCCCGCTCCGCCGCGGTGACCTCGACCGCGGCGGCGCGCACGACGGCGGCGAACCCGGTGTTGATGAAGACGAAGGCCACCGTGTCGAGGTAGCCGTCGTCGGCGGGACCGAGCCCCTGGATCAGCACGACCTTGACGATCAGCCGCAGCCGCTGTTCGAACTGCGGCAGTCCGGTGCTGTAGAACTGCACGCCGCCGATCAGGGCCCGCAACAGCGCGGAATTCGCGACGAGGATGTCGCTGAAGATCCCGAGGATCTCACCGACCACGCGCGTGCAGTACTCGGCCGAGGCCTCGCTTACCGAGTCCGAGAACTCGAAAGCCCGGGCGGTGAAGCCGTGTTCGAGATCGGCCAGCAGGCGATCGAGCAGCTCGTCGACGATGACCGAGCGGTCCGCGAAGTACCGGTACAGGGTACCGATGCTGACCCCCGCTTCGGCCGCGATGCGATTGGTCGAGGTCTGCGCGACACCGTGCGAGCCGAACAATTCCGCGGCGGTGTCGAGAATGTGATCCCGAGTCTCTTTCGCGCGATCCTGGGAGGGCTGGCGGCGCGGCTGGCTCGGCTGCTTCCGCCGGCGGGTTGCTTTGGGCGGCATTCACTGACCTCCACATTTCACGCCCGGGACCTGAAGCGCTCCCCAGAATAGGAGAACCGTCCACCGCACGGCGGCCGCTCCGGCTGTTCCACGTGACAGATCGGCCGGGCCGCCATGGTGAATTCGTCCAACTCCCTGTGACGTTTCCCTCCCGCGACAGCCCGCGCCCTAGTGTCTGGACGGTGTTGGAACAGACCACCGACGGCAGCGAGGCCGGGTTCGATTTCGACGTGCTGATCGTCGGCTCCGGGTTCGGCGGCAGCGTCACCGCGCTGCGACTGGTCGAGAAGGGCTACCGGGTCGGGATCGTCGAGGCGGGCCGCCGGTTCGCCGACTCGGACTTCGCCGCGACGAACTGGGACCTGCGCCGCTACCTGTGGGCCCCGCGCCTCGGCTGTTTCGGCATCCAGCGCGTGCACCGCCTGCGCGACTGTTTCATCCTGGCCGGCGCCGGAGTCGGCGGCGGTTCGCTCAACTACGCCAACACCCTCTACAAGCCGGGACCCGCGTTCTTCGGTGACCGGCAGTGGGCCGACATCACCGACTGGGACGCCGAACTCAGCCCGCACTACGACCAGGCCCGCCGGATGCTCGGTGTGGTCACCAATCCGCATCTCACCCCCGCCGACACCGTCATCCGGGAGGTGGCCGAGGAGATGGGCGTCGGCGACACCGTCGTGCCGACGCCGGTCGGCGTCTATTTCGGCGAGCCGGGCCGCACCGTCGCCGACCCCTACTTCGGCGGGGTCGGCCCCGCCCGCACCGGCTGCGTCGCCTGCGGCGAGTGCATGACCGGCTGCCGCCACGGCGCGAAGAACACCCTGGTCAAGAACTATCTCGGGCTCGCGGAGCAGGCGGGCGCGCAGGTACTTCCGCTGACCACTGTCGAAGCGATCCGGCCGCAGGCCGATGGCAGCTGGCGCGTCGACACCCACCGCACCGGCGCCTGGATCCGCAAGAACCGCACCACCGTGTCGGCTCGGCAGGTGGTCCTGGCGGCCGGCACCTGGGGTACCCAGAACCTGCTGTTCCGCATGCGCGACAAAGCTGTGCTGCCCGGTCTGTCGGACCGGCTCGGGGTGCTGACCCGCACCAACTCCGAGGCCATCCTCGGCGCGGGCCGGACCACCATCGACCCGGAGCGCGATCTCACCGCGGGCGTGGCGATCACCTCCTCGTTCCATCCGACCCCGGACACCCACGTCGAGCCGGTGCGCTACGGCAAGGGCTCCAACGCGATGGGGCTGCTGCAGACCTATCTCGTCGACGGCGGTCACCGCACGCCACGGTGGGCCCGGGTCCTGCTCACCGCCGCGCGGCATCCGGTGCTGACCCCGCGGCTGCTGCGCACCGGCCGATGGAGTGAGCGCACGCTGATCCTGCTGGTGATGCAGAGCCTGGACAACTCGATCACCACCTACACCCGGCGCGGCCTGTTCGGCCGCCGCTTCACCTCCAAACAGGGCTACGGCGAACCGAATCCGTCCTGGATTCCGGCCGGCCACGAGGCCACCCGCCGGGTCGCCGACAAACTCGGCGCGACCGCGGGCAGCACCTGGCCCGACGTGTTCGGCGTTCCGGTCACGGCGCATTTCCTCGGCGGCTGTGTGATCGGAACGGACGCGGACACCGGTGTCATCGATCCGTTCCACCGCGTGCACGGTTATCCCACGCTGAGCATCGTCGACGGGTCGGCCATCTCGGCCAATCTCGGTGTCAATCCCTCGCTCACGATCGCCGCGCAGGCCGAACGCGCGGCGTCGCTGTGGCCCAACAACGGCGAGCCCGACCCGCGCCCACCGATGGGCGTGCCCTACCGGCGGATCGCCCCGGTGGCGCCCGCTCGTCCGGTGGTGCCCGCCACTGCCGCTGCCGCGCTGCGCCTGCCGATCTGGCCGGCGCGCTGAATAGCAGCTCCCAGCAACACATTTCGATAGTCCGACACGGCACTGCTAGGGTGTCCGGGATCGCCGGACAGCGCAGGGCAACGAGCTCGGGCAGGAACCGAGTTCGCCCTTGTTCGTCTCGAAGGGTGCAGCGGTACAACCACTTCGGACAATGAGCAGCGGCGACGCGGCTCGCCGGAGAGACCGGCGGGATGCCGGCCACATGGGCTCTTCGGTCGGTGACGACAAAGGAACCGATGACTCCGACAATCGCGGTGCTCTTGTTCTGCCTTGCCACTCTGGTGCTCCTGGGAGCGGTGACGGTCGCGGTCCTGGCGCTGCGGAACGAACGCCGTGTCCGCCACCGCCTGGACGCGGCCGAACGCGAGCTCTACGCCCACGAGGAGGCGATGACGCGGCTGGCCGAGCTCACCCTGCCGCGCATCACCGACGAGATCCGCCGGCACACCGATCCGGTCGTCACCGCGGAAGTCCCGGCGCTGCTCCAGGATTCCCCGTTCGCGCAGAAGCTGGCCAGGATCGCGGTCACCCATGCCGCCGACCTGCGCCAGCTCCGCCAGGACACCACCACGGCCGTGGAACTGGCCGCCGAGGAGCGTGCCACGGCGCGGGTCGAGGCGGCGGAGGCGGCTGCGCGGGCACAGGTGGCGGCCGACGCCAGGGCAGCGACCAACAGCGCGGTCCGCGCGTTCGGCACCACCGTGGTCAGCCTCGGCGCCGATGTCGGCCAGGTGGTCAGCAACGCGTTGCGGGAGAACCGCAACGACGAGGTCTACGCGATCCTGAGCCGGATCGACCACACCGTGCAGCAGATGATCCGGCAGGCGCAGTCCTACGTCATCGTCTCCGGCGGCCTGCCCGGCAGGCGCTGGCCGCAGCAGACCGTCGACGAGGTGATCGGCGGCGCGACCAGCCGCGTGCGCGACTACCTGCGGATCCGGGCCGGCCACTGCGATCAGGTGATCGTCAGCCGGGCCGTCGAACCGCTCGTCCACACCGTGGCCACACTGCTCGACAACGCGCTGCGCTACTCACCGCCCTCGTCGTTCGTCGACATCACCTTCCAGGAGGGCCACCACGGCGTCACGCTGATCATCGACGACGCGGGCGTGCGGATGAGCCAGGAGCAGATGGAGGAGGCGCGTCAGGTGCTCTCCGGCGAGCGCGTGGTCGACATCAACTCGCTGGGTCCCTCGCCCCGGGTCGGGTTCCCGGGCGTCGCCGCGCTGGCGCGGCGCTACGGCTTCGCGGCCTATGTCGACGGACCGAACATCTACGGCGGCACGCGGGCGATGGTCTTCATCCCGGCGGCCCTGCTCGTCGCCGCCGAGCCCGAGCCGCGCCCGATCGAGGCCGAACCCGTCGCGCGCGAGCAGGTCGCGATCACCGCCGAGGCCGAGTCGACCGGCAGGCACCGGCCCACGGCGGCACTGCCCGCCGCGCCGGCGCCGGACGACCTCGCCGACAGCCGGACCACCGGCGGGCTCCCCAAACGCAGGCGCAGGGACGTCGCCCCACCCGACGACCGCGCGAACGTCGCCGACACCCCGGGCAGGCCGGAACTCGCCGCCGCCTGGCACAGCGGTTCCCGACACGGCCGCGCCGCGGCCGCGCAATCGACGGAAGGGCAGGACATCCGATGAGCACTCCCCTCGCAGACAGCACCAACCGGCTCGCCTGGTTACTCGACGATCTCGAGCTCGACGGTGTGCGCTTCGCGGTGCTGCTGTCCGATGACGGACTGCGCCTGGCCCATTCCGCCGGCATCACCCGCGACGAGGCCGAGCGATTCGCGGCCGCCGCGTCGGGGCTGCGGTCACTGGGCAAGGCGCTCGGCGAGTTCTGCGGCACGGCCGGGAATCCCGTGCGCCAGAACATGACCGAGTACGAGGAAGGCATGGTGCTGATCACCGCGGGTGGCGCGGGTACCCTGCTCGGGGTCGCGACGACCAGCGACGTCGACCTCGCCCTGGTCGCGCACCGGATGAACGAACTGGCGGCACGGGTCGGGCGCGAGCTGGGGACGGCACCGCGGCGCAACGATCGGTCTCCCGCGTGACGGCCGACCCGACCCCCCTGCGCGTGCCATCGAGAGGAGAACACGCCGTGCCGCTCGACCTTCCGCTCGACCTCGATCCCACCCGCTGCCCGGTGTCACCGGACTCGCGGGACGGCCAGGATCGCGTGCCGTTGTACTCCCCGGAATTCGCCGCCGACCCGCAGAGCGCCTATCGCGCCATGCGGCATCGCTACGGGTCGCTGGTGCCGGTCGACCTGGTGCCCGGAGTCCCGGCCACCCTCGTGATCGGATATCGCACGGCGGTCCAGATCCTCAACGATCCCGACCATTTCCCGGCCGATCCGCGGATGTGGCAGCGCGACATCCCCGTGGACTGCCCGGTGTATCCGATGATGCGGTACCGCCCCAACGCGATTCGCACCAGCGGGGCCGAACACGTCCGGTATCGGCAGGTGACCGTGGCCGGTCTGGCCGGCGTCGACCTGTACCGGCTGCATCGCACCGTGGAGCAGATCGCGATGCCGGTGATCAACGGCTTCTGCTCCGACGGCACGGCGGATCTGCTGAGCCAGTATGCCTTTCCGGTGATCTTCGCGACGATCAACGCCATGCTCGGCGTGCCCGAGGAGATCGGCGGGCGGGTCGCCACCGGCATGGCGCAGATGTTCGAGGGCGGTGACACCGCGGTGCGCGGCGCGCAGATGCTCGAGGACGCGCTCTACGACCTGGTCCGGCTCAAGCAGGCCACCCCGGGCGACGACATCACCACCCGGCTCGTGCAGCACCCGCAGCAGCTCAACGACGAAGAGCTGATGAACCAGCTGCTGACGATGTACGGCGCGGGCATCGAGCCGATGCTCAACCTGGTGCTCAACACGATCCGGCTGATGCTCACCGATCACCGCTTCGCGGGCAGCCTGTTGGGCGGCAGCCTGTCCACCCGCGACGCGCTCGACGAAGTGCTCTACACCGATCCGCCGATGGCCAACTTCTGCACCACCTACCCGCGCCAGCCGATCCTGGTCGACGACGTGTGGCTGCCCGCCCATCAGCCGGTGGTGATCAGCATGGCCGCCTGCAACAACGATCCCTCGATCGGCAGCGGCGACTTCCTGGACAACCGGGCGCATCTGGCGTGGAGCACGGGCCCGCACGGCTGCCCGGCCAAGTCCCCCGCCTACCTGATCGCGCAGGAGGCGATCGATCAGCTGCTCGACGCGCTGCCCGAGCTGGAACTGGCGGTACCGGAGGCCGAATTGGTCTGGCGGCCCGGGCCTTTCCACCGCGCGCTGGCGGCACTGCCGGTGCGGTTCCCGAGGACGCCACCGCTCGCGGCGCCGACGCGATGAGCGTGGTCCCTGCTCGGCCGGCCGAGCAGGGACCCCTCGGGGCTACTCGCCGTGCACGCGCACCGGCAGGTGCCGGTGCCCGTTGGAGATGAAGCTGGGCACGGTGCCGAGTTCCTCGACCGGCGCTGCCAGGCTCATCGCCGGGAAGCGGTCGAACAGCGCGGGCAGCGAGACCAGTGCCTCGAGCCGAGCCAGCGGCGCGCCGAGGCAGTGATGCACGCCGTAGCCGAAGGCCATGTGGGACTTGTCGGGCCGGGTCGGATCGAACTCGTCGGCGGTCGCGCCGTGCCGCTTCGGGTCACGGCCCGCGCCGGCGTAGCTCGCCAGGATCGCCTCGCCCTGGCCGATGTGGACGCCGTCGATGTCGATGTCGGACACCGCGAACCGCAGCGGCAGGTGCGCGACCGGCGACTCGTAGCGCAGCGTCTCCTCCACGACGTCGGCCCAGGTGATCGCGCCCGCCCGGACCTCGGCGAGCACCGCGGGCCGGGTGAGCAGGGCGGTGATCGCCTGGTCGAGGAGGTTGACGGTGGTCTCGTGTCCGGCCGAGATGACCAGCAGCAGGGTGCCGATCAGTTCTTCCTCGGTGAGCGCGCCGCCCTCGTCCTCGTCGCGCTGGGAGATGAGCACGCTGGTCATGTCGTCGCCGGGGTGCTCGCGCCGGAAGGCCACCAGCTCACCCAGAATCCGGTACATCTCGAGATAGTTGGCCTGCGACTGTTCCGGGGTGAGGGTGGTGTCGAAGATGCCGTCGACGCACGTGCGCAGGCCCGGGTTCAGCGCCTCGGGCACGCCCATCAGCTCCGAGATCACCTGGATCGGCAGCGGATAGGCGAAGTGCTCCCGCAGATCGACGACCTCGCCGCGCGGGGTCGCGGCCAGCTGGTCGAGCAGATCGGTGGTGATCCGCTCGACCTGTTCCCGCATGGCCTCGGTGCGGCGGGCGGTGAACGCGGGCGCCACCAGGCGGCGCAGCCTGCGATGGTCGGCGCCGTAGGCGGTGAACATGTTCGCCACGGCCACCCACAGATACAGAGGCCAGTCGGCCGGGATCTCGCCGGCGACGAACGGCGGCCAGTGCTGCCCGGCGTCCTTGGAGACCCGTGCATCGGTGAGCAGCTTCTCCAGCAGCGCGACATCGGTGACCGACCACGCCTGCACCCCGCCGGGCAGCTCGACCAGCGTGGCCCGACCCTGCTCCCGGATGCGCGCGATCTCGCCCTGGATGTCCTCTCCCGTTGTATCGATTACCAACCGACTCGTCACCGATTCCACCATGAACCTCTCGATCACCGGTGTTTCCCGGACCCCAATGCAGGCGATCGCATCGAAACATACTGCTGGACTGAATCTTCCGATTCGGTTAGCGATGCTACCGGTCAGCGTGTCAGGTCGCAGGGACTCGGGGACAGCGGCATCGAGGCGACCGCCGACCGGTCGCGCACGTAGGCAAAGACATTCGCGGACCCTCCGGCGTCCTCCGCTGCGGGCAGACAGGCCCGCAGCCGGTCCAGCGCCGCGTCGAGGCGGTCGTCGGGGCCGTGCTCGGCCAGCAGCACGACGATCGCCTCCCAGGTGCGCCACCCGGGCTCGGGATCGGCCAGCAACTCGTCCAGATAGCGGTCCGGCTCGAGCAACCGCAGCGCCCGGCGCGCGTACACGTGCACCCGCCGGGGCAGGTCGGCGCGCAACGCCTCGATATCGGACGGGCGCACCTGCTGTCCGTCGACCGCGGGATCGACACGCAGCGACCACGGTTCGGTGAATTCGGCCGGTATGCTCCGCGCGTCGACGAGGCCCGGCCCGGTCGCGTCCGCCAGCATCGTGTGCGCGCGACCCGCCCGCTCATGGCACCAGTTGCCGAACTCCCACCACGCGGTCGGTGTGGCACTCACCTCCAGCCCGAAGCGGACCTCCTGCTGTCCGTCCGTCCAGCTCCGCTGGACCCGGCCGCGGCCGACCGACGCCACCCCACCCGCCGCCACCCGCACCCATCTGGCATCCGATCCATGGAAACCGTACGGCTGCAGCAGCTTTCCCACATCCCGCGTCAACCGGCGCAACGCCGAGTCCAGTCCGACCATCCCGGCAGGGTATCCACACCCACCGACAACCCCCCGTGGTCGTCGACGGCTAGGAGGCCTCCTCGACGAGGCCGGTGACGTCCTGGGCGCTCTCGATGCGCAGGGTGAAGCGGAAACCGCACGAGGATTCCAGCGAGGCGGTCCGGCGGTCGCCGCCGGGCGCGCTGCGGACGTCGATGCCGACGTCGAGATCCTCGAGGCCGACGTGGAAGCGCTCGGCCAGCCAGAATTCGGTGTGCCAGGCCGTCTGCCCGGCGAGGACGTCGCCGGCGCCGGCGTGGAAGTCGGTGCGGCGCACACAGATCGGGGTGTAGCCGTCGGCGTCGGCGGGGAGGTAGAGGACGACCGGTCCGTGCATGGCGGTCAGCAGTTGCAGCACGTGGCGGGCGTCCTCGGTCGTCTCGATCGCGCGGTGACGGTGGCTCGCGGCACGTACGCGCGGATGCCGTTCACGGCGTCCGGACCCGGCTTGGTAAGGCATGGTGCGCTCCTCGGAGAATCTCGGTTGTCGGGGTCGCCAGACACTATGGGTGGGCAAGGTTGGTCCAGGGTTGGTGCCGATCGAATCTTGCGAAGCCGCGACCCGCCGGTGGAATCCCTCGCGACACGCGGCGTTGACATCGATATGACCCCGACACTCGAGTCGACTCGCCTCTCGATCCTGGATCGTTCCCGCGTCCGGCGCGGGCAGTCCCACGCCGACGCGCTGCGCGAGACCGTCGAGTTCGCCCAGCTCGCCGAGCAGTGGGGATTCCACCGGTTCTGGGTCGCCGAACATCACAGCGTGCCCGGTGTCGCGGGTACCGCCCCGACCGTGCTGGCCGCGGCGGTCGCGGCGGCGACCGACCGGATCCGGGTCGGGACCGGCGGGGTCATGCTGCCCAACCACCAGCCGTTGGTCGTCGCCGAGCAGTTCGGTGTGCTGCAGTCCCTGTTCCCCGGGCGGGTGGACATGGGTCTGGGCCGGTCGGTGGGATTCACCGACGGCGTCCGCCGGGCATTGGCCCACGACCGCGCCGATGCCGAGGATTTCGATGCCGACCTGGTCGAACTGCTCGACTACTTCGGCGCGGGCCGTGCCGGCGTGCACGCCGTGGCGGCGGAGGGCACCCACCTGCCGACCTTCCTGCTGGCGACGAGTTCGGGCGCCGAGCGCGCGGCCCGGTTCGGGCTGCCGCTGGTCATCGCGCAGGTCGGGGGCAGGGCGGCCATGGTGCGGGCGATCGATCGCTACCGGGCCGAGTTCCGGCCGTCGGCGTGGGCCGAGCAGCCGTATGTGATCGTCTCGGCAACGGTCATGATCGCCGACTCGGCGGCGCAGGCACACCGACTCCTGCTCCCGGAGGCGTGGTCGAGCGCGTATTCGCGCACCCGCGGGGAATTCCCCGCCCTCGTCTCTCCCGAGGAGGTCGATGCCACGACGATGACCGCCCGGCAGCGCGACCTGTTCGAGCGGGCGCTCGAGGACCAGATCCACGGTGCCGAGACGGAGGTCGCGGACGCATTGGGGCACTTGATTACCCAGTCGGGCGCCGATGAAATCCTCGTACACACCAGTACTTTCGATCGCGCGGCACGGCTGGATTCGCATCGACGCCTGGCGCGCCTGGCCGGATTGCGCTCCCCGGCCCACTGACTCAGCCCACCGCGGCCTCGGTCCGGGCCCTGGCCAGGATCTCCTCGACGGTCTTCGCGGTGTCTGTTCGCAGGTGTGGCGCCAGAGCCCGAGCCGGGGCGTGTGACAGCGCCGACCGTCGTCGAGGTTCCACCTTCGACGGCGCCCCGGGGCCGCGATGTCGTTCGCGCGGGACCTTTTCCTTTCGCGACAAACTTCACGGCGACCATTGTGCCCCGGCGACAAAAGGTGTGGCCCCGGCGATACATTCCATCCGGAGTTCCTTCGTGAGGTCCCTCACTCCGAAGCCTCGGCAATCCGGCATCCGCCTTGGCCGAGAGATCGCGAAGCAGCGATAGCCACCCACTGCCCGTACGCCGTAAATGAATGCATCACCCCTGCACAGCCTCGCTTTTCCGGCGATAGCCACATATCCAGCACTTCCGGTCACACGTAGGCTCGTCGATGGTTGTTCCTCGAATACCGGGCCCTCAGATCGTTTCCGGGCGAACGCAATAACTCAGGTAGGGTTCCGTCCCACCGACGGTCGGAAATGATCCCAGGCGCACTTACAGACGTTGGAGGAGTTCACGTGTTGCATTCACGTTTCGAGTCGATCGGCGCATATCTTCCGTCGAATATCGTGTCCACCGCGGAATTGATTTCCCGTTTGAAAGTTCCGCCCTCGTTCGACCTGGAGCGGATCACCGGGATCAAGGAACGCCGGGTGCGCGACACCGCGCCCGACCGCATACAGGACTCGTTCGCACTGGCGATGAACGCCGCGCAGGACTGTCTGACCAGGTCCCGCTACGCCCCGGGCGAATTGGACGTGATCATCTCCTGTTCGATCACCCGCAGCAACCAGGGCACCCGGATGTACATGGAGCCCTCGTTCGCCTCGACGATCGCGCAAGCGCTGGGCGCCGACTCCGCGATCACCTTCGACGTGTCCAACGCTTGCGCCGGAATGCTCACCGGCACCTACATTCTCGACCGGATGATCCGGGCCGGCGTGGTGCGCAACGGCATGGTCGTCAGCGGTGAGTCGATCACCCCGATCGCCGACACCGCCGTGAACGAGATCTCCGAGAAGTACGACCTGCAGTTCGCGTCGCTGTCGGTGGGCGACTCGGGGTGCGCGGTCGTGCTCGACCAGGCCGTCGACGAGGCCGACATGATCCACTACGTCGAATTGTTCACCGCGTCCGAGCATTCCCACCTGTGCCTGGGCATGCCCAGCGACAAGTCGGCCGGCGTCGCGCTCTACACCGACAACCGCAAGATGCACAACGAGGCCCGGTTCATGCTGTGGCCGGACGCGCAGGGCACCTACCTCGAGCAGCGCGGACGCACCTTCGCCGACGAGAAGTTCGACTACATCATCCATCACCAGTTCGGCGCGGCCGCCGTGCCGTACATCAACGGTGTCGCCGCCCGCGAGTTCGGCACCCCGATGCCGCCGGATCTGAACGTGATCGAGAAGTACGGAAACACCTCGACCACCTCGCATTTCATCGTGCTGCACGACCAGCTGTCCGAGCAGAGCATCGAGGCCGGGTCGAAACTCCTCATGGTTCCGGCCGCCTCCGGCGTCGTCGCCGGCTTCCTGTCCACCACCATCTCTTCGCTGAAGGTCTGAGGTTCGTCATGGGCGTGCGTATCCGAGCCACCGGCGCCAGCAAGGCCGCCGACACACACAGCATCGTCGAGCACAGCGGGCGCGCCGCGCGGCAATGCCTGCAGCGCGCCGAGATCCGGCCCGACCAGGTGGGCGTGCTGATCAACACCGGCATCTTCCGTGACTCCAACACGGTGGAACCCGCGGTCTCCGCGCTGATCCAGAAGGCGGCGGGCATCGGCCTCGACTACACCAGAGACGATCCGCGGACCTTCTCCTTCGACCTGATGAACGGCGCCGTCGGCGTGCTCGACGCCGTCCGGGTCGCCGGGTCGGTGCTGGCGACCGGCAGCACCGAGCACGTGCTGATCGTCGCGGGCGACACCCATCCGTCGCTCACCCGCGGCACCGCCGACGCCGCGTTCCCCTACGCGACCGCCGGCGCCGCGCTGCTGCTCGAACAGGTCGAGGGGCCGGAGGGGTTCGGGCCCGTGCACTCCGCGCGCTCGACAGGCAGTCCCGCCGAGGTCGCCTACGTCGACACCGCGACCATGGGCACGACCGGCCGCAGCCTGATGACCGTGGAACGCGACCCCGATTTCGAGGACCGGATCCTGGCCGTCGCGGACCAAGCGGCCCGCGCCGCCCTCGCCACGGCCGAGATCGACCCGGCCGGGCTGGTCTTGATCGCCTCGACGCCGACTCCGCACTTCCCGAAGCGGCTCGCCGACGCGCTCGGCATCGACCAGGACGCGGTGCGCACCCCCGACCTGACCGACGGCGACCCGCACACCGCCGCGCTGCCGCTGGCCTACGACCGCGCGGTCGCCGAGCGCTCGCTGACCGGCCGCACCCACGTGCTGTTCGTCGCGGCGGGCGCCGGTCCGGCCGCGGCCGCCACCGTGTACCGACTACCCGCGGAGACCACCGCGTGAGGACGGCGACCTACTGGCGGACCATCGACGACTTCCGGCGCTTCGCGCAGGCGGAACCGGACCGGGCCGCGGTGATCTACCCCGACGGGCAGACCGCCGCGGGTCTGCCCGACTACCGGCGGATCACCTACCAGGAGCTGGACCAGTGGTCGGACGCGATCGCCGAGCAGCTCCTGCGGTCCGGCGTCGGCAGTGGGACCAGGACCATCGTGCTGGTGCTGCCCAGCGCGGAGCTGTACGCGATCCTGTTCGCGCTGTTGAAGATCGGCGCGGTGCCGGTGGTGATCGATCCGGGTATGGGCGTGCGCCGGATGGTGCACTGCCTGCGCGCGGTCGAGGCCGAGGCGTTCATCGGCATTCCGCCCGCGCATGCCCTGCGGGTGCTGTTCCCACGCAGCTTCCGTCGCGTGCGCACCACGCTGACGGTGGGACGCCGCTGGTTCTGGGGCGGCCCGACGTTGCGGGCCTGGGGCCGCAGGCCCTCGGGCACGTTGCCCGAGCGGGTGCCCGCCGCACCCGAGGACGTGCTGATCATCGGATTCACCACCGGCAGTACGGGTCCGGCCAAGGCGGTGGAGCTGACGCACGGCAATCTGGCCGCGATGGTCGAGCAGGTGCACGCCGCCCGCGGGCACACCCCGCCGGAGACCTCGCTGATCACCCTGCCGCTGGTCGGTGTGCTCGATCTGCTGCTCGGCGCGCGCTGCGTGCTGCCGCCGCTGATCCCGAGCAAGGTCGGGTCGACCGATCCGGCGCACGTGGTGGACGCGATCGAACGTTTCGACGTCCGAACCATGTTCGCCTCCCCCGCCCTGCTCATTCCGCTGCTCGAACATCTGCGCGCGCATCCGGCCGAACTGAGCACCCTGTCGAGCGTGTTCTCCGGCGGTGCGCCGGTCCCGGACTGGTGCGTCGCGGGGCTGCGTGAGGTGCTGAGCCCCGACGCCGAGATCTACGCGGGCTACGGCTCGACCGAGGCGCTGCCGATGTCGACCATCGAATCCAGGGAACTGCTCGATGGTCTGGTCGAGCGCGCCCACCAGGGCGACGGCACCTGTATCGGCCGCGCGGCCGATCGGGTCGAGGTGCGGCTGCTTGCGATCACCGACGACCCGGTGCCGAACTGGGACGCGGCGGCGTCGCCCGCGGGGGCGCGCGCGGTGGGCGAGATCGTCGTGACCGGCCCGAATGTCAGCACCCGCTACTACTGGCCCGCGGCGGCCAACGCGGCGGGCAAGATCGCCGACGGTGATCGCACCTGGCATCGCACCGGCGACCTGGGCTGGATCGACGAGCAGGGCCGGATCTGGTTCTGCGGACGCAAGAGTCAGCGCGTCGAGACCGCGCGGGGACCGATGTTCACCGTGCAGGTCGAGCAGGTCTTCAACGTGGTGCCCGGCGTCGCGCGGACCGCGCTCGTCGGCCTCGGCACGCGGGGGGTTCAGCGGCCGGTGCTGTGCGTGGAGCTCGAACCGGGCGCCGATCCGGCGGCGACGCTGACCCGATTGCGCACCCGCGCCGTCGAATTCGAGGTCACCGCGCCGGTCACCGAATTCCTCGTCCATCCCCGCTTCCCGGTCGACATCCGGCACAACGCGAAGATCGGCCGCGAGGAACTCGCGCGGTGGGCGGCGAAGAAACTGGAGGCACGACGATGAAGGTTCTGGTCACCGGCGCGTCCGGGTTCCTCGGCGGCGCGCTCGTGCGCGCGCTGGTCGCCGACGGCGTCCACGACGTGTCGATCCTGGTGCGGCCCACCAGCGTGCTCGACGACCTCGGGTCCGCGCGGGACCGGGTCGCCGTCGTCTACGGCGACCTCGCCGATCCGGCGTCGCTGGCGGCCGCCACCTCAGGCATGGACGTCGTGGTGCACAGCGCGGCCAGAGTCGACGAACGCGGCACCAGGGCCCGCTTCTGGGCGGAGAACGTGGCCGCCACCGAGACACTGCTCGACGCGGCCCGCGACAGCGGCGCGTCCCGATTCGTCTTCGTGTCGAGTCCGAGCGCGCTCATGGACCGGGACGGCGGCGATCAGGTCGACGTCGACGAATCACTGCCCTATCCACACCGCTACCTGAACTTCTACTCCGAGACCAAGGCCGCCGCCGAGCGGACCGTGCTCGCCGCGAACACCGACACCTTCACCACCGTCGCCCTGCGTCCACGGGCGATCTGGGGCGCGGGCGATCGTTCGGGGCCGATCGTGCGGCTGCTCGGCCGGACCGCGACCGGGTCGCTGCCCGATCTGTCCTACGGCCGCACGATCGAAGCCTCGCTGTGTCACGTGGACAACATCGTGCACGCGTGCCGGCTCGCGCTCACGGCGCAATCCGTCGGCGGCAAGGCGTATTTCGTCGCCGACGCCGAGAAGACCGACGTGTGGGCGTTCCTCGGCGCGGTCGCCTCCCGGCTGGGCTACGCACCGCCGTCGCGCAGACCGAATCGCCGTGTTCTCACCGCCGTCGTGGCCGCCGTCGAGACCGTGTGGCGGATTCCCGCCGTGGCGCAGCGCTGGTCGCCGCCGCTGTCGCGCTACGCCGTCGCGCTGATGACGCGCAGCGCCACCTACGACACCGGCGCCGCCCGCCGCGATCTCGGCTATGCGCCGGTCACCGATCGCGATACCGGACTGACCGAATTCCTCACCTGGCTCGACGCCGCGGGCGGCATCGAGACTCTCACCAGGGACCTGCGGTAGTCACCGCACGACCGACCCACCGGAGGCAATCATGAACGGCAGCAGCACCTTCCGCCGCCCGATTTCGACGACCGAGCGCATGTACTTCCCCATGCGCGACCTCGCGCCGCCGTTTCTCATGCAGCTGGTCGTCCCCGGCGACGGCGATCTCGACCCTGACCGGCTGCGCCGCGCGGTCGCCGTGGCCGCCACAGTGACCCCCGGCGCACGATTGGTGCGTCGCGGCGCCGAGTGGGTCGACGCGGGCATCGCGCCCGCCGTCCGGGTGGTGCCGGGTCACGTGCTGCACGAGACCACGCTCGAGGCCGATCCGGTGCTCGCCAGCCCGATCGGACCGACGCCGGAAACCACCGTCGAGGTGCTGCTGCTGACGGGCGCGCCGGTGACGCTGGTCTTCCGGGTCTTCCACGGCGTGATGGACGGCATGGGCATGGTGCTGTGGGTGACCAATGTCCTGCGCGCGCTGCGCGGGCAGGACCCGATCCCCCAGCTCGACCCGGTGGCCGATCAGGAGCTCGTGGACCGGGTCGGGGCGCCCGGCAAGCCCGCCGCGATGGTGCCGCGCTATCGCAGCGCGACGGGCCGGGCCAGGCAGCGCCGTGGCGTCGCCCGGCATCTGTTGCGGCACCGGCGCATCGACGCGGCGGGCCCCGGTGCGCTGGCCAGGGTCTGCGCGCTGCTGGCCGCCGAGACACCGGGGACCTCGCGCATCATGATGCCGGTGGACCTGCGCAGGCACGACCCGGCGCTGCGCTCGACCGCCAATCTGGCCCTGCCGCTGTTCCTCGACATCGAGTCCGGACGCGACTGGACGTGGGTCAAGGAGCAGATCAAGACCGGTCTGCGCGAACGGCGCGAACTGAACCAGCTGGCGAACACCCGCATCACCCTGGTGCCCGACCCGGTCAATCGCGGTGTCCTGCACACGACGAACTGGCTCGGCGCCCGCTGGGGCCGGAATCTGGCCTCGGCCACCGTGTCCCACATGGGCCGCTTCACCGCCGACGAGCTCGCCGTGCCAGGTTTCCGGCCGACGGGGCTGTACGTGCTGCCCCAGCACAGCGTCGCGATGCCGCTGCTGTTCGGGCTCACCGAATTCGACGGCCACACCGATCTGACGGTGTCGGCGCGCAACGGCGACGGCGTCGAGGCCCGGCTCGAGGCGCTGCTCGACCGGATCGTGGCGATGCTCGAGACCGAACTGGCCGCGCGTCCCTCGGTGGACCGGCCGCTGTGACGGCGCTGGTTCGCCTGGTCATCGCCCGGCCGCGCGCGGTGCTGGCGGTGATCGTGGCGGTCGTCGGGTTGTGCGCGGCCTTCGGCGCCGATGTCACCCAGCGGCTCAGCGCGGGTGGGTTCGCCGATCAGGGCAGTGAGTCGGCGCTGGTCGATCGGGCGGTCACCGAGCATTTCGGACCGCAGAGTCCCGACGTGATCGCGCTCTACACCGTGCCCGCGGGCCGCACCGTCGACGAGATCGGCCCGCAGATCACCGCGGCGCTGGACCGAATCGATCCGGCCCTGCTCGCGCGACCGGCGCAGAGCTACTGGAACACCGCCGCGCCGCTGCGGAACTTCCTGATCTCGCCGGATCGCCGGCAGGCCGTGGCGGCGGTGTTCACCGCCGGTGACGACACCGCGCGCATCGCCGCCTATCCCGCGATCGCCGACGCGCTGCGCGTGCCCGGCGTCGACACCCGGCTCTCCGGCTACAGCGCGCTCAATTCCGAGATCGTCGCGCGCTCGCAGCGCGATCTCGTGGTGGCGGAGTCGATTTCGCTGCCGCTGACACTGCTGATCCTGGTGCTGGTCTTCGGTGGACTGCTCGCCGGCGCGCTGCCCGTGCTGGTGGGGGCGCTCGCGGTAGCCGGGTCCCTGGGGGTGATCCGGCTGCTCACCGAGACCACGGAGGTCACCACCTTCGCGGTGAACATCGCCTCGCTGCTCGGCCTCGGCATGGCCATCGACTACGGCCTGTTCCTGGTCAACCGGTTTCGCGAGGAATACGCCGAGAGCCGGGACGTGCCAGCGGCCATCGCCCGCACCTACGCGACCGCCGGGCGCACCGTCGCCCTGTCGGCGCTGCTGCTGATGTGTGCGTTCGCGGGCACTTTTGTGTTCCCGCAGCCGGTGCTGCGATCGCTGGGCATCGGCTCCATCGCGGCGGTGGCCCTGGCCGCCGGACTCTCGTCGACCGTCCTGCCCGCCCTGCTGGCGCTGTTCGGCACCCGCATCGGACGAGCGAGGTCGACCACCCGCACCGAGCACTTCTGGACCAGGGTGGTCGACGCCGTGCTGCGCAGGCCCGGGGTCGTCACGGTCGTCGTCGGCGCGATCCTGCTCGCCCTGGCCGCACCGCTGACCGGCATCCGGCTCGGCGATATCGAC
This sequence comes from Nocardia sp. MH4, assembly GCF_019266065.1. GTDB lineage: Bacteria > Actinomycetota > Actinomycetes > Mycobacteriales > Mycobacteriaceae > Nocardia > Nocardia canadensis. The sequence goes on from NZ_LPNR01000089.1 coordinate 39,903, forward strand.
CATCGCGCCCTGCCACCCGACAGCGAGATGCGCCGCACGGTAGAAGAGCTCACTACGACCTTCCCGGCCGCCGCGAGTGGCGCGACCGTGCTGATCCACGGGCTCGACGGTCCACCGCAGACGGCCGCGATCACCGCGGTGCTCACCGATGTCGACGCGATCGCGGGCGTGCGCGATGTGGTGCAGGTGGGGCGCGCCGACGATGTCGTCGTCCTGCACGCCTTCCTCACCGCCGCCGACCGCAGCGAGGACGCCACCGCCGCCGTCCAGGCCATCCGGGCACTGGCCCCACCGCCGGGAACGACGCTGGCTGTGGGCGGCGACACCGCCGCGACCGTGGACACGGTCGACTCGACGGTGCGGCGCATGCCGCTCATGATCGCGGTGATGGTGCTGGCCACCATGGTGCTGCTCACCGTCGCGTTCCGCTCGATCATGTTGCCGCTCAAAGCCGTCGCGATGGCGTTCCTCAGCCTGGCCGCCACCTTCGGCGTGCTGACGATGATCTTCTACCACGGGCATCTCGCGGGTCCGCTCGGCATCACCGCCGGGCCGATCCCGGCGGGCATGCTGGTGCTGATCATCGCGGTCGTGTTCGGGTTGTCGACCGACTACGAGGTGTTCCTGCTCTCCCGCATGGCCGAGGCGCACCGCGCGGGCGCCGACACCACCACCGCCGTGCGGGTCGGCACGGTCAAGACCGCGCGCGTCATCACCGCCGCCGCCGTCCTGCTCGTCCTCGTCACCGGTGCGTTCGCCCTCTCCCCGTTGACTCCCATGCGCTTCCTCGGCCTCGGCATGATCATCGCCCTGGTCCTGGACGCCACGCTGGTCCGCATGCTGCTCGTCCCCGCCCTCGTACGGTTGATGGGAGAAGCCAACTGGTGGCTGCCCTGGCGGCCGCGGCTGGTCCGGATGCGCACCGGCAGGTCTCGGAGAGCACCATGGACCCGGCAGCCCGACTCCCGAACGAAGGACGACGCCGATGATCGTGACAACCCGCGAGAGGTGGCAGTCGGCCGGTGACCGGCTGCGGATCGGCGCGGAGGTAGTCCACGCCGAGGACGACGAGGCCGCACTGCGCGTTGCCGACGACCTGCCCGCGACGGCCCAGGTGCTGGCGTTGACCACGCCCGAGCTCGGCACGACCGTCGAGAGTGTGCCGGTCGACGCCGTCGAGGAGGTCCGGTGGATGCGACGCGGACCGGACGGACGCCACACCCAGGTGCTGCGGCAGCCGTCGACGGCGGCGACACTGGACCTGCGACCGCATCCCGAAGGCGGCTGGTATCGCGAGACCTGGCGCAGCGAGCACACTTTCACGCCCGACGGTTATCCGGGCACGCGGGCCGCGGCGACCGGGATCCTGTTCCTGCTGCCGCCCGGCGAACAGTCGATCTGGCATGCGGTGCGTTCCGCCGAGGTGTGGTTGTGGCATCGGGGCGGGCCGCTCGAGCTCGATCTGGGTGGTGACGGCGATCGGCCGGGTACCGCGACGACGGTGACGCTGGGGCCGTTGATCGAAGCCGGTCAGCGCGTGCAGTACGTGGTTCCGGCGGGCCACTGGCAGGCCGCGCGGCCCGCCGGCGGTGAGGAGGTCCTGGTGAGCTGCCTGGTCGCGCCGGGCTTCGACTTCGCGGACTTCCGCAGCTGAGGATCTACTCCGTCAGCAGTTGCGGGAGGTGGTCGAGGGTGTCGATGACGTGGATGCCGTCGCGGATCACGGTGCCGGAGCGAATGTTCGCGCGATCGAGCCAGCAGGAGCGCAGGCCCGCCTCGTGGGCGCCGACGGCATCGACGAGGTACTTGTCGCCGACGAACGCGACCTCGCGCGGTGCGAGCCCGAGCAGCGCGCAGCCGGCGAGGAAGATGCTGGGTTCCGGCTTCGCCGCACCGTGTTCCTCGCTGCACACCACCCGGTCACCGAAGTAGTCCAGCAGCCCGACGGCCGCGAGCTTGCGCCGCTGCTGGGGCACCGCGGCGTTCGAGACGATGCCGAGGCGATACCCGGGCGCGAGGTGCCGCAAGACCGGCTCCGCGTCCGGGAACGCCGACCAGGCGGCCCGGCGACGCGCCGCGTATCCGGTGAACCAGGCGGCCGCCTCCGGGTCGGGCACCGCCGACGGCGCGACGCCGCGCAGACGGGAGACGAACGTGCGAGCGCGGGAGAGCTGCTGCTGGGCAAACGTGAGCTCACCGACGACGAAGCGGTGGTATTCGACCTCGGTGATCTCCCGCCACAGCGTCACCGCCGCCGCGGGATCGGCGAAACGGTCGAGCAGTCCGTCCGCCCGCAGGTGCGCGAGGAGACCGGCCGCTTCCGAGGACGAGTAGTCGAACAGGGTGTCGTCGACGTCGAAGAGCACACCTCGGATCGGCACGGACATCCCTTTCTCGGTTCCGACGCTCCCCCGGCGTCGCCTCCCTCGAGCATCGCACACGCCGATCGCGACGACAGTGCCGTCTCCGCTGCCGTCGCCGCGCCCGCGATCCCGGCCGCCGCCGCGCCGCCGTCCGCTAGGTGAAGGCGTAGTCGGTGAGAGCGAAATGACCGCTGCGCCAAGCGGCTTCGAGGGTGGAGGCGGGACGCAGGGGCACGTCGCCGTGTTTGTCGAAGTAATAGCTGTTGGCGGTGGCGCAGCTGTCCTGCCAGAACACCTGCCCGCCGCGGCGGGCGAGCATCTCCCGGAAGTAGCGGTCGTTGGCCTCCTCGGTGACCTCGATGCGCTCGGCATCGGTGCTGCGGGCGTGATGCAGACAGCGCAGGATGTGACGGGTCTGGTTCTCGATCAGGGTGAAGTAGGACGCGCCGTTGTAGCCGTAGGGACCGATGATGGAGAAGAAGTTCGGGAAGCCGGGGACGCTGACGCCCTCGTAGGCCTGCAAGCGGTTCTCGTCCCACCAGGTCTCCAGATCGCGGCCACCGACGCCGTGCAGGTCATAGGTCGGCATGTTGCCCGACTCCATCACCTTGAACCCGGTGGCCAGGATCAGCACGTCGGCGCGGTGTTCGGCGCCCGCCTCGGTGCGCACGCCGGTGGGCGTGATCGCGCTGATCGCCGTGGTCTCCAGGGTCACGTTCGACCGGTTGAAGGTCGACAGATAGTCGTTGGAGAAGCTGGGCCGCTTGCAGCCGAGCGCGTACTTCGGGGTCAGCGCCTCGCGGACCGCCGGGTCCTTCACCTGGCGGCGCAGATGGGCAAGCCCCGCGCGTTCCCCGATCGCGGCGGTCGGCAGGGACCGGTGGTAGTGGGCGGCGAGGGGAAAGGTGAATTCGACATAGGTCTGACTCACCAACCGCGTCAGGGTGCGTCCGCCCGGCACTTTCAGCGCCAAGCGCGCGGGCAGCGGCAGCGGCATGTCGGGTCGGGGCAGACACCAGATCGGCGTGCGCTGGAACACCGTCAGCTGCGCGACCTCCGGCGCTATCTCGGGAATCACCTGTACGGCCGAGGCGCCGGTGCCGATGATCGCGACCCGCTTGCCGCGCAGATCCTGGCGGTGATCCCAGCGCGAGGTGTGCATGGTGATACCGGCGAAGTCCTCGATGCCGGGGATGTCGGGCAGTTTGGGCCGGGTGAGCACGCCGGTCGCGCTGATCACGAACCGCGCCGTCAGATCGGCGCCGTCGGCGGTGTGCAGCACCCAGCGCCGACCCTTCTCGTCGAAGTCGGCCCCGGTGACGGTGGTGCCGAAGCGGATTCGGGGCCGCAGGTCGTATTTGTCCACGCACGACTCGGCGTAGGCCTTGAGTTCGCGGCCCGGCGCGTAGACCCGCGACCAGTCGGTGCGCTGCTCGAACGAGAACTGGTAGCTGAACGACGGGATATCCACGGCGACACCGGGATAGGTGTTCCAATGCCAGGTTCCCCCGACGCCGTCGGCTTCGTCGACGATGAGGAAGTCCTCGAATCCGGCGTTGCGCAGTGCGATCGCGGCGCCGATCCCGGAAAATCCGGCGCCGACGATGACGATCTCGTGGTCGATCCCGGTGGTGCTCATGCGATCTCCTTCGTCTCGCCGGCGAATTCGGGCGAGTAGTGGGTGCGGCCGCGACGGGCGAGGGTGCGGATCACGTGTCCGGTGTCCTCGGCGTAGACGATGGTGTCGACCCGGTGCTCGATCCCGTCGACCGTGCGCAGGCCCAGCGGGACCAGGCGCGCGATCGGCCAGGTCACCAGGGAGCAGTGTGGTTGCCGCAGTGTGCGGTAGTAGCCGTTGTGCACGGCGACCCCGGCATCCTCGTCCGGGGTGAGCCGGTGCCGCAGCCACGAATCCCGCACCTGGACACGCAGATTGATCCGCGCGCCCAGGCGGACCACCGGCTCGGGCAGCCGGCGCAGGATCGCGCCGGGCAGCGGCGCGCGCGGCACGATCCACACCGCGTCGGTCTGGAACACCGTCACCCGCGCGGCCTCGGCGGCGATGCCGGGCAGCAGGCGCGCGGCCGCGGCCCCGCTGCCGACGATCGCCACCCGCCTGCCGCTGAACTCGTGGCGCGGGACGAAGCTCGTGTGATGGAGCTGGCGGCCGGTGAAGGTCTCGGCGAAACGAAGCGCGGTCATTTCGCCACCGGTTCGTAGGTGAGTTCGTCGGACCAGGCCGGCCTGCGGCCCAGCACCCGGATCGGGAACCGGTCGATACAGGCGTTGGACACATCCGCCAGCAGCTGGAACGGCTGTCGCCGGTGAATCGTGGCCTTCCCGTGGGTCTTCACCACGTGATAGAGCGGCACCCGGCGGATGGCGGGGCTGCGTTCGCCGACGTTCTCGTAGCGGCGCACCGCCTGCCACAGCTTCTCCTCGTCGAGGCCCAGTGCGATGATGTTGGTCGACATCCGCGACAGCAGCGGCGCGTACAGCAGCGCGCCGAGCACGAACGACGGACGCACCGCGAAACCGGCCGTCTCGATGGCGATCCGGCGGAGGGGCCCGGCGCCGAGCTGTTCGAGCACCTGGAAACCGACGGCCAGGTGCCGGGACTCGTCGTTGTTGATGTGGCGGAAGACCTCGTGGCACACCGGGTCGTCGACCTCGTCCAGCAGGAATTTCACCAGCGCGCCGTCCAGCGCCGTCTCCAGCGAGGGGATGACGGTGCCGAGCACCGGCAGGCTCAGCTGATCGGCGTAGCGGTCGAGCCAGCTGATCACGAGGCGGATGTTCTTGTTGGGCACCGGCATCTCGTCGCCGTCGAGCATTCCCCACCGGCGCATCAGCGCGAGTTCGGCGTTGGCGTGTTTCTGTTCCTCGGCGTGGAAGTAGCGGTAGATCTCGCGCAGCGGGCCCGGCGGCGCCTGGTGCACGAGGGCGGCGAAACCGCGCGCGCCGACGTGTTCGATCCACACCAGATCGGCCATGAAGGTGGCCAGCCGGGGGCGTTGCTCGTCGGTGATGGTGTCGGCACCCGGTGCGTCCCAGTCGATGTCGGCCAGCGCCCACTGCTTGGCGCGCACGGTGGCGAGCATATCGGGATAGGCGAACGTCATTGTTCGATCTCCTTCGGTGATGGATCAGCGCACGACCCGCTCCAGCAGGCCGGCCGAACGGGTGTAGGTCGCCGGCATCCAGCGTTTGGCCTGCCAGAGCACCTTGGCCTCGAGCTGCGGCACCACGTAGAGCTCGCCGTGGTCGACGGCATCGAGGGTGGCGCGCGCGATGGTCGCCGGTGCGCGACCGGTCCACCGCAGCAGCAGACCGCCCAGGCGCTCGGCGGTCTCGTCCATCGGCGAATCGGCCTGCATGATGTTGGTTTTCACGCCGGTCGGGCACAGCACCGTCACGCCGACGCCGGTGCCTGCCAGCTCCGCCGACAGGGTCTCCGACAGCGCGAGCACGCCCGCCTTGCTGACGTTGTAGGCGGCCATCCGGGGCGCCGCGCCGAACGCGGCCGCCGAGGCGACATTGACGATCGCCCCGCGCCCCGCCGCCCGCAGGATCGGCGCGAAGACATGACAGCCGTGGATCACGCCCCACAGGTTGACGCCGAGGGTGCGCTGCCAATCGTCGAGGGCGAATTCCCCGATCACCGGTCCGCCCGCGCCGATACCCGCGTTGTTGATCACGACCGTCGGCGCGTCGCCGAACCAGTCCTGGGCGGTGGCGGCGAGCCGGGTGACCTCGGCGATCGCGGTGACGTCGCAGGCGGTGCCGATCGCCTTCCCGCCCGCGGCCTCGACGAGTCCCGCGGTCTCGGCCGCGCGGTCGGGATCGAGGTCGGAGCACACGACGCGGCCACCGCGCCTGCCCAGCTCCACGGCGAAGGCCCGCCCGATGCCGCTGCCCGCGCCGGTCACCACGGCATCGGCGCTCGTGGTCCGGCGGCGTCCGCCGAAGGGAAACAGTCGCATGGCAACTCCCGGGTCGACCCGGTACGACTCGAATTGGTGGCATCTGCCACCATTGGCCGCACCTGACACCAATTAGGCTCGCGGCGGAGTACTTTGTCAACCATGGATGTGCGCGCACCGGCACGAACCTGGGGCGGACTGACCGCCGACCAGCGCAGGGCGCAACGACGCGCCGGCCTGGTCGACGCCGCCCTGACCATCTGGCTGGAGCACGGCTGGGCCGCGGTGACCATGCGGGGCGTCTGCCAGCGGACCTCGCTCAACGACCGCTACTTCTACGAACACTTCGCCGACCGCGACGAGCTGCTGGCGGCGGTGTGGGACGAGGTGTGTGCCGAGGTCTTCGCCGACCTGGCCTGCGTGCTCGCCGAGACCGCGGATCGCACGCCACTCGAGGTCATGCGCGCGGCGATCACCCGCGCGGTCGAGCTCCAGGCCGACCCGCGCGGGCGCGCCCGCATCCTGCTCGCCGATCACGCGGGCAGCGCCGTGCTCGAGCAGCGCCGCAAGACCATGCTCACCGACGCGACCGATCTGCTCATCGCCGCCGCCTGGCCCTACCTGCGCGCCGGCGTCGACGAGACCGATATCCGGATGAGCACCCTGACCGGCATCGGCGGCTTCATCGAACTGCTCTCGGCCTGGCGCACCGGCGTCCTCGACGTCGACGCCGACCGCATCATCGACCACACCAGTGCCATCGCCGCCCAGCTCGCGACGATGTTCCTACCCCCGGAGATCATCGGCGACCGATAGCCCGTCGCGGAAGGGCTTCGCCGAGCGGGATCGGTGGGGTGGGCGAACTCGGTGGGCTCGCGCTCGACTACGACCGGGTGTGCTGACCGCTCGGCAAGGCGGCGACACCGAGGTCGCGCAGGGCGTCGGCCAGGAACTCGTCGACGGCGTCGGTGCGTTCGAGCTGCACCAGGTGGCCCGCGCCCGGGACCTTCACCACCGCGCGCAGATCCGGGACGTTCGCGCGCAGCACGGCCAGCGGGTCGCGGCCGCTGAAGCCCTCCATGTCGGGGTCGTTCTCGCCGTAGAGGAAGTAGGTGGGTACCGACACCCGCGCGTCCGCGAGGGCTTCGGTGAGCGCCCAGTTGCGGTCGAGATTGCGATACCAGTTCAGGCCACCGGTGAAGCCGGTACGTTCGAACTCCGTTGCCAGGGTGTCGAATTCGTTCTCGCTCAGCCACGGCCAGGGCAGGTCGGGGGCTTGCGGCAGGACATCGAGGTAGCCCAGGCCCGGCGGGTTCTTCCAGGTGTCGAGGTAGTGGTAGTCGCCGGAGAGCGAGTAGTAGACCCTGGCCAGGAATTCACGGGGTCGCGCGGCCAGTTCGGCGTCGGCCACGCCCGGCTCCTGGAAGTAGGCCAGGTGCAGGAAGTGCCGCTGGGCAGCCTTGGTCCAGTACTCCGAAGGGGCGCGCGGCGGGCGCGGGGAGAACGGATTGTTCAGCACGACAACGGCATCCACGCGTTCGGGGGCGCGCAACGCCAGTTCCCACACGAGCTGGGCACCGAAGTCGAGGCCGACGAACACCGCCTTCGCCGCGCCGATGTCGTCGAGCAGCGCCAGCAGATCACCGATCACCGCCTCGTTGGTGTATGCCGCGACGTCGGCGGGGACGTCGGTGCGGCCGTAGCCGCGCAGGTCCGGGGCGATGGCCCGGAAACCCGCGCCGGCCACGGCCGCGAGCTGGCGGTGCCACACGAAACCCGTGTGCGGGAAGCCGTGGCAGAAGACGACCGGATACCCCTGCCCCTGCTCGGTGACGTGCATCCGGATGCCGCCGGTGTCCAGGAATCGATGGGTCAGCTCCACTACCGTCTCCGTTTCTAGAACGTGTTCCTATTTTGACGGTAGTGTCTGGAGGCCATGAGCGGAACACCCAAGATTCTCGCCGGCCGGGTCGCGGTGGTGACCGGCGCCAGCCGTGGCATCGGCAAGGGCATCGCCCAGGAACTCGGCGCGGCCGGGGCCACCGTGTACGTCACCGGCCGCACCACCACAGCGGGCCGACTGCCGGGGACCGTGCACGCGACCGCCGAGGAGATCACCGCGCTGGGCGGTCACGGCGTGGCGGTCGTGTGCGACCACGCCGACGACACCGCCGTCGAGAAGCTGTTCGCGCAGGTCCGCGACGAGCAGGGCCGCCTCGATGTGCTGGTGAACAACGTCTACAACTCCCCCGCGGCGGCGCGCTGGCTCGGACGCAAGTTCTGGGACGTCCCACCGAAGGCCTGGGACGAGACCTTCGACATCGGCGTCCGCTCGCACTACGTGGCCAGCGTGTTCGCCGCGCCGCTGCTGATCGAGTCGGCCGGGCTGATCGTCAACGTCTCCTCCCCCGGCTCCCAGCGCTACATGCACAACGCCGTCTACGGCGTCGCCAAGACCGCACTGGACCGGCTCACCGCCGACCTGGCCCACGACCTGCTCGGCACCGGCGCGACCGCGGTCTCGATCTGGCCTGGCATCGTGGATACCGAACTGCTACAGATGGTTCCGGCCGACGAGAACGGGCGCCGCGAGGTGACCCTGCCCGGCGAGGGCACCTTCGATCTCAATGCCGCCGAAACGCCGCGGTTCCCCGGCCGCGCGGTCGTGGCACTGGCCGCCGACCCCGATCGATCGACCCGCGGCGGCGGGGCCTGGAAGGTCGCCGACCTCGCCGTCGACTACGGATTCACCGACGTCGACGGCCGAATTCCACGCGCCGATTGATCGCGGAGTTCACCCCTGGATTTAGGTGAGACAGTGCGTTACATTCAAATCAGGGAGAGTCGGCTCGACGACGATCCCTGTGACGATGGAGAGAAACAATGACGTTCTCGAAGACCGCTGCCGCCGATCCGGACTACACCGACGCCCTGCTCACCCTGTCGGAGGGCTCGGTACACCGCAGGTTCGATCCCTTCCTCGATATCGACTGGGACGCACCGGAATTCGCGATCGATCGGGACGACCCGCGCTGGGTTCTCTCGGCCGAACTCGATCCGCTGGGCGCCACCGCGTGGTATCAATCGCTGCCGCTCGAGCGCCGCATCGAGATCGGCCGCTGGCGGCAGGCCAATGCCGCCAAGGTCGGGCTGGCCTTCGAGTCCATCCTCATCCGCGGGATGATGCAGTACGCGATGGCCCTGCCCAACGGGTCGCCCGAATTCCGGTACTGCCTCCACGAGATGACCGAGGAGTGCAACCACATCCAGATGTTCCAGGAGCTGGTGAACCGCATCGGTGACGACGTGCCGGGCATGCGGCCGCTGTTCCGGGTCGCCTCGCCGTTCATCGGCGTCGCGGGCGGCTACTTCTGGGCCATCCTGTTCATCGGCATCCTCGGTGGCGAGGAGCCGATCGACCACTATCAGAAGGCCCTGATCCGGTCCGGCACCGCGACCCAGCCGACGCTGCTGCGGATCATGGAGATCCACATCGCCGAGGAAGCGCGCCACATCTCCTTCGCCAACGAGTTCCTGCGCAACCACCTCGCGCGGATGAACCCGGTGAGCACCGCGGTCTGCGCCGTGGCGTTCCCGATCGCCATGCGCTGGCTCGCCGACGAACTGGTCAAGCCGTCGAAGTCGTTCGCCACCAAGTTCGACATTCCCGACGAGGTGTTCGAGGACGCCTTCTGGCGCAGCCCGACCTCCCGCAAGATCCTCAGCGGGTTCTTCGGCGACATGCGCGCTCTGGCCGGCGAACTCGGTCTGCTGAACCCGGTGACCAGGCCGCTGTGGAAGCTGCTCAAGATCGACGGTGGTCAGGCCCGCTACCGCAGCGAGCCCGACCGCCGCACCGCTCAGGCGCGGTAGCCGTCGGCGCCCGCGCGGGACATCACGATCGTCGGCACCACCGCGCGGGCCGACAACCGCAGCAGCGAGTCGACCATCTCGACGATGTCGTTCACCGCCAGCATCCGCTCGGGCGGGATCCGGTCGTGGATCCAGGCGCTCATGTCGGTGTCGACATAGGCGGGCGCGATGGCGGTGGCGGTGACACCGTTGCCGGACTCCTCGGCGTTGAGCGTGGCCAGCAGCGAGATCATCGCCGCCTTGGCCGCGCCGTAGACCGCCAGACCCGCCTCGGCGTACACGCCGGTGATCGAGGACAGCGCGATGACCTTGGCGCCGTGGTCCGGATCGGCGGCGGCCCCCGCCCGCAGCATCGGCAGCGCGCCCTGGATCAGTTGCAGCGGGGCCCGCAGATTCACCGCGATGGTCTTGTCGAACCGCTTCATCGAGGACTCGGCGAGCGTGCCCGCGGTACCGACACCGGCGTTGAGGATCAGCGCGGACAGGGTCGCGTACCGGTCGGCATGCTCGGCGAGCAGGCGGGCGATCCCGTCCTCGTCGGCCATGTCGGCGGCGACGGCGACCACGTCGGGGGCGCCGAGAGCGCGCAGCTCGGTGGCGACAGCGGCGAGCCGGTCGGCGTCGCGGGCGGTGATCGTCAGCGAATAGCCCTGCCGAGCAAGCCGATTCGCGATGCCCAGGCCGATGCCACGGGAGGCTCCGCTGATCAGTGCGGACTTGGTCGCGGTCATTTCCGGTGTCCTTTCAATGCGCGCAGGCCGGCGGCCATGAACTCCGGGGTGGCCTCCGCGGCACGCTCCGCGGCGGCTCCCGCGCCGGAGCCACGCAGCGCCCGGTGGGTGATGCCCTCCCCGATCACGCCGAGTTTGAAGTTGGCCAGCGCGAGGTAGAAGCCCCAGTCGCCGAGGTCACGGCCGGAGGCGTCGGCGTAGGACTGAGCGAGGGCGTCGGCGCTGGGCATGCGGTCGCTGGTCCATGCGGCCGACGAGCCGAGCACCAGGTCGAAGATCGGCGACCGGTACACGCACATCAGCGCGACATCGGTGAGCGGATCACCGAGGGTCGACATCTCCCAGTCGACCACGGCACGCACCCGGCTCGGATCGGCGGCGTCGAGGATGGTGTTGTCGATGCGGAAGTCGCCGTGCACGATCGAGGACGCCGACGTGCTCGGCACCGCCTCGGACAGGGCCGCGTGCAGCACCGCGACATCGGCGAGCTCCCGGGTCTTCACCCGATCCCATTGCGACGCCCACAGATTCACCTGCCGTTCGACGAAACCGGCCGGGCGGCCGAATGTGCCGAGCCCCACCGCCTCCGGGTCGACGGCGTGCAGCCGGGCCAGCACGTCGACCAGCTCGGTCGCGCTCGCGGCGACCTGGTCGTCGGTGAGTGCGGCGAGGTCGTCCTGGTCGCGGATCACCCGCCCGTCGACGTACTCGACCACGGTCATCGGCGCGCCGAGGGCGGATCCCCGCTCGTCGAAGGCGACCGTGCGCGCGACCGGCACCGCCGAGCCCTGCAACGCGGCGGTGACGGTGAACTCACGCGCCATGTCGTGCGCGGACGGGGTGAGCCCGGCGACGGGTGGGCGCCGCACCACCCAGGTGGACGCGTCGTCGGCGGCCTTGAACGTCAGATTGGAGCGACCGCCGCTGATCAGTTCCACGCGCAGTTCGCCGCGCACCTCGACGCCGCCGGCCCGCAAGAACCGCTCCAGCGCGGCGACATCCATTCCGGGAAGGCTCATTCGGCGGCCCGATGCGCTCGTTCGGCCGCGCGCACCGCGCGCTTGGCGATGGCCCACCGGTGGACCTCGGAGGGACCGTCGTAGATCCGGAACGGCCGGACCTCGCGCGACAGGCGCGCCAGCGGCAGGTCCGCCGCGACGCCGAGGCCGCCGCACATCTGCATGCTGCGGTCGATGATCCGGAAGATCGCCTCGGCGGCGTAGGTCTTCGCGATGGAGGTCGCGTCGGCCGCGGACTCGCCGCGATCGAGTTCCCAGCAGGCACGGGTCAGCAGCGCGCGGGTGGCCGCGATGTCGATCTCGTTGTCGGCGATCATCTGCTGGATCATGCCGAGATCGCCCAGGCGCGAACCGAATCCGCGCCGCTGCGCCACCCGGTCCACCGCCACGTCGTGGCCGCGGCGCGCGGCGCCGAGCCAGCGCATCACATGGGTCATCCGGGCGGGGCCGAGCCGCACCTGGGCGTACTCGAAGCCGCGGTCGACCGCACCGAGCACCGCCGCATCGGGGACGAGCAGATCCTCGAAGAACACCTCGCAGTGGCCGCCGAGCATCGACCGGTCCAGGGTGTCGATATGCCTGCCGACCCGGATGCCGGGGGTGTCGGCGGGGGCGAGGAACATCGTCGCGCCGCCGCGATCGCCGGGTTCGCCCGAGGTGCGGGCCATGATGATGAACAAGCCCGCGCCGTCGGCACCGGTGATGAACCACTTGTGGCCGTTGATGCGCCAGCCGCCCTCGGCACGCACCGCCCGGGTGGCCAGGGCGGCGGGGTCCGAGCCGGCGCCGGGCGCCGGCTCGGTCATCGCGAAGGCCGAACGGATGTCGCCGCGCGCGAGCGGCGCCAGGAACCGCTGCTTCTGTTCCGGATCGGCGATGTGGGCGAGCATGTGCACATTGCCCTCGTCCGGGGCGGCGATGTTCAGCGCCGTCGGCCCGAACAGGGAGTACCCGGCTTCCTCGAAGATGGGGGCGCGATCCGACATCCCCAGGCCGTGCCCGCCGAATTCGATCGGCGCGTGCGGGGCGAACACGCCGGCCTCGCGCGCCTCGCGCTGCAACTCCACGCGCAGGGCATCGCCGCCCGCGGCGGTGATGTCGCCGTCATGGGTGTCGTCGAGCGGAAGCACCCGGTCACGAATGAAGGCGCGGGTGCGCTCGGCCAGCCGCTGTACCTCGGGCGGATGGGACAGGTCGATCGCCACGGGCTTCACTCCTCCACACACTTGCCGAACGTTCGCTCGGCACCGGACACCTACGACAGTGACATGACCCGATAACTGCTGTCAATCGACGGATTCTCGAGGGGGCAATGTTCAGCTATTCTGAACATCATGAACACCTCCGACGGCGGGCTCGGCGCCCGCCTGCGACAGGCGAGGACCGCGGCCGGCCTGTCGCTGCGGGAGACCGCGCGCCGCATCGAGGTCAGCGCCGCCACGCTGAGCGCCATCGAGACCGGCAAGACCGGCATCTCGGTCCCGCGCCTGCGGTCGCTGGCCACCGAACTCGACACGACGACCCAGTGGCTGATCGGCGAGGAGTCCGCGCGGGCACCGCAACCGCGGCCGCGCGGCGCCGCCCCCGCGGCCGACACCGCCCGCGCCTGGCGCCGATTCCCGCCGCTGGACATCGATCCCGTCCTCGCCGCCGCGATCGACTCCTTCGTCGAGACCGGCTACCACGGCGCCACCATGCGCTCGATCGCCCAGCGCGCGGGGATGAGCGTGCCCGGCGTCTACCACCACTACCGCGACAAGCAGGACCTGCTGGTGCGCGCGCTCGACCTCACGATGGACGAGCTGCACTGGCGGGTCGACGCGGCGCGTCACGAGGCGAGCACTGGTCGCGACCGGGTGACGCGGGTCGTCGAGGCGCTGGCACTGTTCCATACCCACCGGCGCGAGCTCGCCTTCATCGGCGCCAGTGAGATGCGCAGCCTCGAACCCGCCAACCGGCGCCGGATCACCGACTCCCGCAACGAGATCCAGTATCTGCTCGACGCGGATATCGACGCCGCGCTCACCGAGAACCAGCGCAGCACCGAACACGCGCGCGCCGCGGGCCGCGCGATCGCCACCATGTGCACGGCCCTGCCGCAGTGGTTCCGCCTCGACGGCCCGGCCACGCCCGAACAGATCGCCACCGACTACGCCGACTTCGCCCTCGGCGTCCTGGGCATCCCCCGCTGACGGTGCGGCCCGCCCCGAAACTCTCGGGGCGGGCCCTTCCCCATGCACCATGCGGCGCCGCCACGTCGCACGGCAGGGTCCATCGTAGACGGACCGACCTCATCTCTCCCGCAACCACACCCGGACTGCCGAGGACAACATGCCGGACCCCGGGTTGTCCGCAGATCTCACTATCGATTTCGCCCCGCACGATGCCGAGACGGGGATCGGGCCGGGCGAGCCGGCCTCAGGACGTGACCGCTTCCGCGCCCAGCGCGGCGAACCAGGCGAGGTAGTCGGCGGTGACGGCGCGCAGGCGGGCGACGGGCCAGTCGTCGGGATGGAGTTCGGCGGGCAGGACGGGGTCGGTGGTGAGGTGATCCAGCCCGGCGCAAACAGCGGCGAATCTGGCTGTGGGGTCGGGGGTTTCGATGGCTGCCAGCAGCGCGTGACCGCGGGCGGACCAGTCGGCCAGCGGCCAGAGCCGGGCGGCGAGGTCGGCGGGGTCGGCGACCGGGCGGGTGCGCAGGCGGAAAACGGTGTCGTCGAGGTCAGCGGGCCAGGCGCGGTCGAGGTTGGCCGGACGCATCCAGACACCCTCGCGCAGTTCGGCCAGCCGCAGCGAGAGCAGGCGCGCGCGCAGGGCGGCACGGTCGGTGGCGGGGCGGCCGGTGGCGGTGACGACGACCTGTTCCCAGTCGCCGGTCCACGGGAGCGTCGCCGGTTCGGCGAGTTCGGTGCGGCGGGCGCGCAACGCGGGAGCGAGGGTGTAGGCGCGGTTCTCCCGCATCAGCTCGCCCGCGGCGACCATGCGGGACACGGCGACGCGGACGGTCGCCTCCGGGTAGCCGAGGGTGGTGGTGGCGGCGCAGATCTCGCGTGAGGTCATCGTCGGCGAATCGGCAGCGATGAGAATCCGGACCAGCGCCGAGCGGGCCGATACCGGGCGGACCTCGGTATCGGGGCCGGTCACAGGGGGTTGCACGGATCGAGTCTACATATTTCACTATTGCCACGGCCATCAGAAATATGTAACGTTGCCGACCATCAGCCGCCTCTCCGGCGTCGCCGACGACAAGGAGCCTCGCCCATGACCGCTACCCACCCGCTCGCCGGGCGCACGATGATCATGTCCGGTGGCAGCCGTGGCATCGGGCTGGCGATCGCCGTCGCCGCCGCTCGCCAGGGCGCCAATATCGTGCTGCTGGCCAAGACCGACGTGCCGGATCCGCGCCTGCCCGGCACCATCCACACCGCGGCCGCCGAGATCGAGGAAGCGGGCGGTCAGGCGCTGGCCGTGGTGGGCGACGTCCGGGACGAGGCCTCGGTGGCGAACGCGGTCGACCAGGCGGTGGAGCGTTTCGGCGGCATCGACTACTGCGTCAACAACGCCTCGGCGATCGCGCTGGCCTCCACCGAGGAACTGCCCATCAAGCGCTTCGATCTCATGCAGCAGATCCAGCTGCGCGGCACCTACCTGCTCTCCCGCGCCTGCCTGCCACACCTGCGCAACAGCGAGAACGCGCACATCCTGAGCCTGTCGCCGCCGCTGAACATGGCCCCGCACTGGCTCGGCGGACATCCGGCCTACATGGTCGCGAAGTACGGCATGTCGCTGCTCACGCTCGGCTGGGCGGCCGAGTACGCCGAACACGGCGTCGCGGCGAACTGCCTGTGGCCGCAGACGCTGATCGCGACCGCCGCGGTGCAGAACCTGCTCGGCGGCGACGAGGCCATCGCCAAGGCCCGCACCCCGGAGATCGTGGCCGACGCCGCCGTCGCCATCCTGGGCCGCGACGCCCGCACCACCACCGGCAACACCTACCTCGACGTCGATGTCCTGGCGGCCGAGGGCATCACCGATCTGTCCGGCTACGGCGGCTCGGGCACCCTCGAGTACGACATCTTCGTCGACCCGCCGCAGGCCTGACCTGGTGCGCTGGATCAGCTCTCCGCCACCGCGGTGATCTGATCCAGCGACACGCCCTTGGTCTCGGGCACCCGGCGGTAGCAGAACACCAGCGACACCGCCGAGATCGCCGCGAAGAGGAAGAACATCGTCGAGGCGCCCCACAGCTCGCCCAGCGGCGGGAACACCAGGGAGACCAGGAAATTGCCCGCCCAGATGAGGAACGTGGTGATACTCATCGCGGTGGCCCGGATCGGGGCGGGGAAGATCTCCGACAGCAGCAACCAGGTGGGCACGCCGACGCCGACCTGGAACGAGGAGATGTAGACGATCATCAGCGCCAGCAGCAGATAGCCGGTCGCGGTGTCCTGGGTCATCCGCTCGACCAGCGCCATGCCGACCAGCGCGACCACCATCACCGACAGGCCGATGAACATCAGCGGCCGCCTGCCGATCCGGTCGATCAGACTCATCCCGATGATCACGCCGATCACCGCGCCGACCCCGATCCCGATCGACGAGGTGATGGCCGCGTTGTCGCCCATGCCCGCCTGGGCCAGCGTGGACGGCGCGTAGTAGATGACGGTGTTCACCCCGACGAATTGCTGGATCAAGGCCAGCCCGACGCCGGTGACGAACAACGCGCGCACCTTCGGCTTCCGCAATTGATCCCGCAAACTGTCTTTGACAGCGGCATCGGCGGCTTCGGTTTTCTCGATGTCCTGAATTGTCGGCTCGACATTTTCCGGATAGTAGGACTGCCGCAGGACTTTCCTGGCGTCGTCCTCGCGGCCCTGTTTCAGATACCAGCGCGGTGAATCCGGCATGAAATACATACCGATGACCAAGGCGGCCGCGGGAATCGCCGCCATCGCCAGCATCAGCCGCCAGTTCCCGGTGGGAGCCAGCAGCGCGTTGACGATATAGGCCAGCAGCTGACCGCTGGCGATCATCAGGCTGTTCATCGAGACGAGCCTGCCGCGATAGGTCGGCGGCGCGATCTCGGAGACATACATCGGCACCACCAGCGACGCGGTGCCGACCGCGACACCGAGGATCAGGCGGGTGACGATCATGACGTTCGCGTCCGGCGCCAGCGCCTGCGCCAGCGCGCCGACGAAGAACAGCCCCCCGGCCAGCAGCAGGGTCAGCCTGCGACCCCACCGATCGGCCAGCCAGCCGCCGGCGATCGAGCCGATCGCGGCGCCGACCAGCAGCGAGCTGGTGACGATGCCGACCTGGGCCTGCGTGAGGCCGAAGTCCGGAGTCAGGTAGACCAGCACACCCGAGATGACGCCGGTGTCGTAGCCGAACAGCGCGCCACCGAGCGCCGCGATGATGACGACGGTGAGCACGAACTTCTTGATCCTGGCCCGCATGGCCGCCCGTTCGGGCGTCTCGGCGCCGACAGGCGGTTCGGTCACCGGTGACACCAGCACCCGCCCGGTGTCGTCCTGGACCGTGCGCGACATCCGGACGGGGGTGTCGGAGTTCGGTTCGATGAGGTGGTCGGCGGGCCCACGCCCGCCGACCACCGGCGGGGTGAGCACACCTCCCGGCCCCTCGGGTTCCCGCTCGGTGGATCCACGCTGAGAATCGGTCATGTCCACACCTCCGCCGAAAGGGTCGGTCGATTCCTGCACCCTAATGGAGCGTCGAACATTTCCGGAAGCTCGAAATGATTCCGGAAGTATCGGCAGCCCTCGGCGGAGTTCCGTTTCGGTCGGCCGAATTACCCCGGACAACTGCCTGACGCCGTGACGTGGAATTGTGGCCAGCGCACCGGCGCGTGGCGGTGATGCGGACGGGCCCGCGTCGAGCCGGGTTCCCCGAAAGGGACTAGTGGCGGTGCAGAGATCGCACGACGCCCGCGCCCCACAGCGCCAGCCACGCCGCGGCCCCCATGTACAGGACGTAGGCCAGCACGACGAGCTCGGGGCCGTAGCTTCCCGCCCAGTCCCCCAGACGCAGCAGCGCGACGATGCCGAGGCCGAGCAGGGCGAGACCCAGGATCAATCCGGGCATCCCCAGCGGGCCGACCGACGCTTCGGTGGGCGCGGTGACCCGACCATCGCGGCCGGTAACTGACAGATTGCTATTCGATTCGAAGTAGATGCTGCTCATCACACTGAGCCCCCTTCCGGGTGGCCGTCCCGACACGGCCGGTTGCTGATCCATCCTGGATCTTTCGAGGCCCGCGACACCGAAGCGGGCAGGCAGGGCGTTTGTGACGAAAGGTCCGCGTCGACCCTGTCGTTGATCACAAACGGTTAACGTTCAGCAATTACGAGCGTGCCACCATCGGTAGCCGAATGGCAGTTGATGTGATCTGCATCACATCGAACAGATGTGCGGCACGATGCGATAACGCGCGTTACATATCCGGCAAACACCCCTCGGAACTGGCGAAACCCGTCCACAACTGGACATTTGCTCAACAGGCCGACACTGCTGTGATTTATCGAACCGTTACGGCCCTGACGTGCGAAAACAGGCCGTGAGCAAACTGCGACACGGCTGCTACCCGTGCCGAGACCTCGGCCCCGTAGCGGACGGACCGGACACCGACGGCGGTACGCGACGCACCGGAACCGACACGCCCGGAACGGTTTTCGGGTATCACCGACAGGGACAGCATGCCGACACGCCGTCGTTCTCCTACGATGGGCGGCGGCACACACCGATAACAGCGTGGAAGGTCGTCGACGATGAGCGACAACGCGAATGTGATCGACCAGTCGAGTCCGAGCATCGCCCGGGTCTACGACTATCTACTCGGCGGCAAGGACAACTACGAGGTAGACCGCGCGATCGGCGATCATTTCAAGCTGAACCTGCCCGGTTCGGTGGCGATCGCGTTCACCAATCGGCAGGCCCTCACCCGCGCGGTGCGTGAGATGGCCGAGGCGGGCCTGACCCAGTTCCTCGACTTCGGCAGCGGCCTGCCCACCGCCGACAACGTGCACCAGGTCGCGCAGCGGGTGAACCCCGACACGCGGGTCGTCTATGTCGACAACGACCCGATCGTGCTGGCCCACGGGCGCGCGCTGCTGGCGACCAACGACAACACCACCGTCGTGCACGCCGATGTCCGTGACTCCGTCGGCATCCGCGCCAACGAGGAGGTGAACCGGCTCATCGATTTCGACAAGCCGGTCGGCCTGATCTTCAGCGCGATCCTGCACCATCTCAACGACGACGAGGACCCGCGCGCCGTCGTCGAATACTGGACCGGGCAGATTCCCGTCGGCAGCAGCGTGTTCATCTCCCACTTCCGCTCCGGCGACAACGCCGAGACCATCGAGGCCGAGGCCAAGCTGCAGTCCACCTTCGGCCGCGGCCGCTGGCGCACCGATGCCGAGATCGTCGCGCTGTTCGGCGACCTGCGACTGCGGGAGCCCGGCGTGGCCGCGGCCGCCCGCTGGCACCAGGACGTGCCCACCGACGACAACGATTCGGCCCGCATCGGCTCGCCCGACCGGGAGCTCTCGGTCTGGGAGGAACTCATCGTGGCGGCCATCGCCGACAAGGTCTAGGGCGGTTCGTCCGGGTCGGTGACACCGGCGAAATTCGGGCCACGACATCTCGTCCGTTCGCGCGGGTGAACGCGTCACGTTCGGCTATCTTGTGCATCTAGTTTTTCTCGATGCTGCTGGATCGTTCGTGTCGCTTCGCCGCAAGCACGTGTCGCGTGAGATCCACGCCTCGTGTTTTCGGCGACCCTCATCAGACGAAGGACGCCGGTCACCATGCCCGCACCCGTTATCCTCCACGGCCGCATCGCACGGCTGGAACCCCTTGCACCCCACCATGTTCCCGGATTGACCGCAGCCTCGGTCGCACTCGGTCCGGCCGGGTTCACCGTCGTCCCGCACGGTGAGCAGGAGGCACGCACCTACGTCTTCCAGGCCGAGTCCGCCCAGCTGGCCGGCACCGCCCTGGCCTTCGCGATCGTCACCGTGGACGACGACTGCGTGGTCGGGGCGACCAGGTTCACCCGGCTCGACTACTGGCAGGGCCCGCTGAGCTGGCCGCTGGCCGCCGAGCCCGTCACCGCGCTGCCCGGCGGCTCGATCCCCGACGCCGTCGAGATCGGCAACACCTGGCTGACGCCCGCGGCGCGCGGCGGCGTGGTGAACCTCGAGTGCAAACTGCTGATGTTGACCCACGCCTTCGACGCCTGGGGCGTGCGCCGGGTGACCCTGCGCGCCGACGCCCGCAATCTGCGATCGCGCGCCGCGATCGAACGGCTCGGCGCGGTGAGCGACGGTGTGCGCCGGGCCCATTCGCGGGGACTCGACGGCGCGGTGCGCGACACCGCGTTCTACTCGATCCTGCACGACGAATGGGCGGGTGTGCGGCTGCGGATCACCGAGCAGCTCGCCGCCCGCACCATGCTGCCGCGCGCGCCGCTGATCCCCGCCACCGCCGAGTCGTTGCGGCCCTTGGCTTCTCCGATCGGCTGAGGCTCAGCTCCGGACGGTAGCGATCCGCTCCACGATCAGCTCGGCCAGCTCCCGCGGACGCTCCTCGGGCAGCCAGTGCGAGGCGCCGTCCAAGACGGCCAGGCGGTAGTCGCCGGTGACATAGTTCTCGGTCAGCTCGGCGCCGCGGCGTGACAGCGCCGAGTCACCGGAGCTCCAGACATGGGTCACCGGCACCCGCACCGGCGCCGAGATCGCGCGCTGGCCCAGCAGCAGGATCGCCCGGTACCAGTTCAGTGCCCCGGTGAGGGCGCCGGAATCGACGATCTCGGTGTGCACCCGGGCGATCATCTCCGGCGTCATCCCGGTGCCTGCCAGCACCCGGTCGAGCAGCTCGGGACGGGCGGTCAGCACCCGCTCGGGCAGCACCGGCAGCTGGAACAGACCCATGTAATACGAGCGGGCGAGCTGATCGCTGCTGATCAGCGAACGGCGGAAGGCGCCGGGGTGCGGTACCGATACGGTCACCAGGGTGCGCACCAGGTCGGGCCGGGCCGCGGCGACCGACCAGGCGACCATGGCGCCCCAGTCGTGGCCGACCAGATGTACCGGCCCACGGTCGATCTCGCGGATCAGCGCGAGGATGTCGTCGATGAGTTCGGTGATCCGGTAGGCGAAGCGGCCGCGTGGCCGCGCACCCGGCGAGTAGCCGCGCTGATTCGGGGCGATGGTGCGGTAGCCGCGCGCGTTGAGCAGCGCGCAGAGTTCGGTCAGCGAGCTGGCGGTCTGCGGAAAACCGTGCAGCGCGAGGATGACCGGGCCGTCGATCGGACCGGAGTCCACCACATCGAAGCGGAGTCCGGCGCGGGTGTAGGAGGTCAGTCGGTTGCTCAAGGGACTCTCCGGTCGATCGACGGCCTAATTGACTGATGGGTAAATTACCTGGCGTTCAGTTGGCCGTCAACCATCCCGTCACCGGCCCGTTCCACCGTGCACGACGGCGACCTCGGTGCCGCCGAGGTCGAAGGCCCGGTGCAGCACCCGCACCGCCTCGTCCAGGTCGGTGTCGCGGACCAGGACCGAGATCCGGATCTGCGAGGTGGCGATCAGATCGAGATTGATGCCCGCCTCGGCCAGTGCCTCGCAGAACGTCGCGGTGACGCCGGGATGGTTCTTCATACCGGCGCCGATCAGCGAGACCTTGCCGACACGATCGTCGTAGCGCACATCGGTGAACCCGATCTCGGCGCGCCGCTTCCGTAGCAGCGCCACCGCACGGGCGCCGTCGGCCGCGGGCAAGGTGAAAGTGATGTCGGTGCGGCCGGTGCCGGTGTTCTGCACGACCATGTCGATGGGGATCTCGGCGTCGGCGACCGCGCGGAACACCTGGGCGGCGTAACCGGGTTCGTCGGGCAGGCCGACGACGGTCACCTTCGCCTCGGTGCGGTCGTGGGCGACGCCGGTGAGCACCGCCTGATCGGCGGGAATTTCGGCCATCGAGCCGAACACGGTGGTGCCGATCGCATCGGTGTAGGACGACCGCACATGCACCGGAACGTGATAGCGGCGCGCGTATTCCACACAGCGCAGCATCAGCACCTTCGAGCCGCAGGCGGCCATCTCCAACATCTCCTCGTAGGAGATCTGGTCGAGTTTCTGCGCGTCCGGCACGATACGCGGGTCGGCGGTGAACACGCCGTCGACGTCGGTGTAGATCTCGCACACATCGGCGCCCAGTGCCGCGGCCAGCGCCACGGCGGTGGTGTCGGACCCGCCGCGGCCCAGCGTGGTGACGTCGCGGCTGTCCTGGCTGACACCCTGGAACCCGGCGACGAGCACCACCTCGCCGTCGTCGAGCGCGCGCCGGACCCGGTCCGGGTCCACCTCGATGATCTTGGCGTTGCCGTGCGCGCCGGTAGTGATCACCCCCGCCTGCGAACCGGTCAGCGACCGGGCCTCCGCGCCGAGCGCGTGGATCGCCATGGCCACCAGCGCGTTCGAGATCCGCTCGCCGGAGGTGAGCAGCATGTCCATCTCGCGCGGCGGCGGCGCGGGCGCCACCTGGCCCGCCAGGTCCAGCAGTTCGTCGGTGGTGTCGCCCATGGCCGAGCACACCACCACCACATCGTGACCCTGCTTCTTCGTCTCCACGATCCGCTCGGCGACCCGCCGGATCCGTTCGGCGTCCGCCACCGACGATCCGCCGAATTTCTGCACAACCAGGGCCATCCCTCGTCCTCTCCCCTGCTCGCCCACGCGTGACCCGCGGGTAACCCCTCCGAGTATCCCGGCATTTCTGGCACGGCTGTCCTGATTCGTGGTGAAAACGACTGCCGCCGAGGTGATTCGGCCGCGATACTGGCTGGACGGGGGTGACGTCCGCGGCGTTCGTTCCCGGCTCGACATCTCTCGGCGGTAAGGCGAATTCCCATGACCGATCAGCTCTTTCGTTCCCCACGTGCCTCGTTCGGGGTCGCCGTTCTCGGCACCGGAGCACTCGCCGCCGAGGTCGTGCGGATCCTGCGCGACACGGGCGGCGATTTGCGGGAACGCGCCGGTGCGGACCTGGTCCTCGCCGAGCCCGCGGAGCTGGTGGTGGACGCGACCGAGCACCTCGGTGCGGCGCACGCGGTGCTCGACGCGCTGCGCGCGGGACGGTCGGTGATCACCGCGAACACCGCGCTGATCGCCGAGTACGGGCACCGGCTGGCCGCGACCGCCGAGCAGCACGGTGCCGACCTGTTCTTCGAAGCGGCGGTGGCGGGCGGTGTTCCGGTGGTGCGGCCACTGACCCAATCACTGTCGGGCGACCGGGTGAACCAGGTGCTCGGCGTCTTTCCCCCCGAGCACAGCAGGCACGCGGCCGCGCAGGCGGCGATCCTGGCGACGCTCGCCTTCCACACTCGGGTGGAGGTCGGCGACGTGCAGTTCGAGGAGTCCGGGCCCGCGGCGGCGCCCGACCTCGCCGCCGCCGAGGCGTTGGGGCTGCGTCTGCGCACCCTCACCGTCTGCACCAGGATCGCCGAAGACGGTGGCAAGGAACAGGTCTCGGTCCGCGTCCACCCCGCGCTGCTCCCGGCGACCGACCCGCTCGCCCGCGTCGACGCGCCGTCCAGCGCGGTCGCCGTCGACGCCGCGGGTGCGGGCAGGCTGATGTTCTACGGTGACGGCGCCACCACGGCGACCGCGTCGGCCCTGCTCGGCGACCTCATCACCGCCGCCCGCAACCGCGTCCACGGCGGCCGCGCCCCGCGCGCCTCCTACTACGCCCAGCTCCCCATCGCCCCGCTCGGCGACACCCCCACCCGCTCCTACCTCAACCTGCGCGTCACCGACCACGCCGGCGCCCTCGCCCAGGTCGCCGCGGTGTTCGCCGACAACGGCGTGAGCATCGCGCGCGTACGCCAGGAACACCAGGGCACCGACGCCCACCTGATCGTCCTCACCCACCGAGCCCGCGAGTCCGCACTCATCGACACGATCGACGCCCTCACCGACGCCCCCTGCGTCCGCGAGGTGCGGACCCGCTGGCGAATCGAAGGCACCGACGACTAGGCGCGTCGTGTCGCTGACCGCCGCTACAGGCTGAAGGCGATCGCGCGCAGGATCAGCACGGCGATGAATACCAGGGTGAAGGCCAGATCGATGCCCAGGCCGCCCATCCGCAGCGGCGGCAGGATTCGTCGCACGGGTGCGATCACCGGTTCGGTCGCGGCATGGGTGATCGACCGCGCCTTGCCGACCCAGTCCGGACCCTTTCCTGCCAAGGCCAGCCAATCGAGCACCATCCGCGCGAGCAGCACGAACATGAACACCGTCAGCGCGTAGCCGACCACGGTTCCGATGAGACTCATAACGCCACTCCTTAGGAAGCCGCACTGGACCTCGTACCCGATCAACGCCGACCACCGCGCCGAAGTGTCCTTCCCGGATGGTTCTCAGCCGATTATCAGCCCTGGCTCGTCGTGGTCGAGGCTCCGCCGCGCACCGCCGCCGGGAGCAGTCCGGAGACAGCGCGAGCCCCGGGCGGTCGACCCGGGGCTCGCGTGGTGACGATCTACTTCTTGCGTTCCTTCTTCTCGCGCACGCGCACCGAGATGCGCACCGGCGAGCCGTCGAAGCCGAACTCCTCGCGCAGACGGCGCTCCAGGAAGCGGCGGTAGCCCGCCTCGAGGAAGCCGGTGGTGAACAGCACGAACGTCGGCGGGCGGGTGCCCGCCTGGGTGGCGAACAGGACGCGGGGCTGGCGGCCGCCGCGCATCGGCGGCGGGGTGGCCGCGATGACTTCCTTGAGCCAGGTGTTCAGGCGGCCGGTGGAGATGCGCTTGTCCCAGGACTCGAGCGCGGTCTCCATCTGCGGCACCAGCTTCTGCACGGCGCGGCCGGTGTGGGCGGAGATGTTGACCCGCTGGGCCCACGGCACCCGCACCAGATCGCGGTCGATCTCGCGCTCGAGCATGTAACGGCGGTCCTCGTCGACCAGGTCCCACTTGTTGAACGCCAGCACCAGCGCGCGACCGGAGTCGGCGACCAGGCTGATCACGCGCAGGTCCTGCTCGGTGATCGGCACCGAGGCATCGATCAGCATGATCGCGACCTCGGAGGCCTCCAGCGCCGACTTGGTCCGCAGCGAGGCGTAGAACTCGGTACCGGTGGCATTGGACACCTTGCGGCGCAGACCGGCGGTATCGACGAACTTCCAGGTCTTGCCGCCCAATTCGACCAGCGAGTCGACCGGGTCGACCGTGGTGCCCGCGACATCGTGGACGACCGAGCGCTCGTCGCCGGAGAGCTTGTTGAGCAGACTGGACTTGCCGACGTTCGGCTTGCCGACCAGCGCCACCCGACGCGGTCCGGCGGCGCCGGTGCCCTCGCGCGGGGTCTCGGGCAGCGCGCCGAGCACGTCGTCGAGCAGGTCGCCGGTGCCACGGCCGTGCGCGGCCGAGACCATGCGCGGCTCACCCAGACCCAGCGACCACAGGCTCGCCGCCTCGATCTCGACCTTCTGGTCGTCGACCTTGTTGGCCACCAGGATCACCGGGATCTTGGAGCGGCGCAGCTTGCGCACCGCGGCCTCGTCGGTGGCGGTGGCACCGACGGTCGCGTCGACGACGAGCAGGATCGCGTCGGCGGTCTCCATCGCCACCTCGGCCTGCCGGGCGACGTGCTGCTGCAGACCCTTGGCGTCGGGCTCCCAGCCGCCGGTGTCCTGCACCAGGAATCGGCGTCCGGCCCAGCTGGCCTCGTAGGAGATGCGGTCGCGGGTGACGCCGGGGATGTCCTCGACGACGGCCTCGCGGCGGCCGAGGATGCGGTTCACCAGGGTCGACTTGCCCACGTTCGGACGGCCGACAACCGCGACGGTGGGCATCGCGAGGTGTTCGTCGCCCTCGTGCTCACCTTCGAGATCGGCGATCTCCCAGTCGGATTCGTCCGACCACGTGCCGTCTCCGACCAGTACCTCTTCGTCGATCATCGCGACCCTCCTGTCGTGGCCGAAAGCTGCTGGGCCACCACGCGGTAGAGCTCGTCGATGGTCTCGTCCATCGTCAGGTCGCTGGTGTCGACGAGCACCGCGTCGGCTGCGGGGCGCAGCGGCGACACCGTGCGGGTGGAGTCGAGGGTGTCGCGGCGCTGCACGTCGGCCAGCACGGCCGCGTAGTCGTCGCCGCGGCCCTCGCGGATGTTCTGGGCATTGCGCCGCTGGGCGCGCGCCTCCGCGGAGGCGGTGAGGTAGATCTTGGCGTCGGCGCCGGTGAGCACAACGGTGCCGATATCGCGGCCCTCGACCACGATGCGTCCGGACACGGCCGCGATCTCACGCTGCAGCGCGACGAGCTGCTCGCGCACCTCGGCGACCGCGGACACCGCGGACACGGCCTTGGTGACGGCATCGCCGCGGATCTCGGCGGAGACGTCCTCGCCGTCGAGCTCGATCACCTCGTGGCTGGGATCGGTGCCGATCGACAACGGCAGCGCCGCGACAGTGTCCGCGATGGCGGCGACGTCGGTCAGGTCGACCCCGGCACGCAGCACGCGCAGCGTCGCGACCCGGTACATGGCGCCGGTGTCGAGGTAGCGGGCGCCCAGGCGGGTCGCCAGCCGACGCGACACACTGGACTTGCCGGTGCCAGACGGGCCGTCCATCGCGACGACGAGCGTGCCGTCACCGGTCATCCGGTCGCCCGAGATCTCCACCGAGAAATCCACTCCGTTCACAGCTGCACCGCCTCGTAGAGTTTGCCGATCTCGTCGCGGCCGAGCACGCGCAGCGTGCCGGGACGCTGGTCGCCCAGCGCCACCGGGCCGATGTGGGTGCGCACCAGCCGGATCACCGGGTGGCCGACCTCGTCGAGCAGCCTACGCACGATGTGCTTGCGGCCCTCGTGCAACACGAGCTTGACCAGCGAGCGACCCTCGTAGGCCTCGAGCAGCATGAACTTGTCGACCTTGGCCGGACCGTCCTCGAGCTCGACGCCCTCGCGCAGCCGCTTGCCGACCAGGCGGTAGTTGACCTCGCCGTTGACGGTGGCCAGGTAGGTCTTGGGCACCTCGAACGACGGATGCATCAGGCGATGCGCCATCTCGCCGTCGTTGGTGAGCAGCAGCAGGCCCTCGGTGTCGGCGTCGAGACGGCCGACATGGAACAGGCGCTGCCCGGCGGCGATCCGCTCGGCGACGATGTCACCGACGCAGGGACGGCCCAGATCGTCGGACATGGTGGACTGCCAGCCCTTGGGCTTGTTCAGCACCAGGTGCACCAGCTCGTCGCGGACGACGACACGGGTGCCGTCGACGCGCACGACCGCGTTCTCCGGATCGACGCGCAGACCCTGCTCGCGCACGATCCGGCCGTCGACCTCGACGCGACCGGCGGCGATCATGTCCTCGGCCGCGCGGCGCGAGGCCACACCGGCCTTGGCGAGCACCTTCTGCAACCGTTCGCCTTCGCCCCAGGGCAGCTTCTTCGGGCCCTCGGTGTTCTCGGCGTGCTGGTGCCGGGCCGGCTTGGCGTTGTTCAGGATCGTCGGGGCGACGACCTTGCGCTGCGGCTTGGCGTTCTTGGTCTTGCGCACGGGCGCCTGCGACGTCGCGGGACGGGCGGTGCCGCCCGCGCGCTGGGTCCCCCGTGCCGGGCTGCCCGCCGAGCCGCGCTGGTAGCCACCCTCCCGGCGGTCGTCGCCGCCGCGCTGGTAACCGCCGCGACGGTCGTCGCCGCCGCGCTCGTA
>NZ_LPNR01000090.1 GCF_019266065.1 Nocardia sp. MH4
GCCGCGGCGACCGGTGCGGCCGCGGCGGCGGGAGCGGCCGCGGGCGCCTCGGCCGGGGTCTCCTCGATGTCGTCGACCGGCGCGGGATCGGTGTCGGTGGCGTAGACGACCGCGGCGTCGCGCTCGACGTTGACCACCTCGACCGTCGCCCCGCCGAACGCGGGCAGCTTCAGCGTCTGCGAGGCCAGGTTGGCCACCGTCGGGGTGGCGCCGAGGCCGATCTCGACGAAGCGCTCCACGCCGAGGCCGCCGTGGGCGGCGTCGGTGAACAGCAGGTCCTGGGTCTCGATCCAGCGCACCGGGCTGGCGAACTGCCAGGCCAGCAGCTCGATCAGCACCACGCGGCACAGTTCGGCGTCCCGCTCGGCCCAGCTGTCGAAGTCGGCCAGCACGGCGGCCAGCGGCTCGGACGGCACGAGCTCGGCGATCTCGGTGAGGAACGCGCGGTCCAGCGAGAACGGACGCGGCACCAGGTTCGGGATGTAGCGGCCGACGAGCACCTCCGGGTGCACCTCGGCGGGCAGCAGCTGCTCGAGCTTGTGCCGGAACTCCGGGACGCCGTCGCGCAGCACCGAGGAGTGGAACGGCACGTCGATGCCGGGCACCAGGATGAACGCCCGCTTGCCACCGAATTCCTCGCGGCGGCGGTCGATCTCGGTCTCGAGCGCCTCGAGTCCGGCGACCGTGCCCGCGATGGCGTACTGCGAGCCGCGCAGGTTCAGGTTGACGACCTCGAGGAACTCCCCGGTGGCCTCGCCGATGCCGTTGACGAAGTCGATGACCTCGGCGTCCGGCAGCCCGATCTGCGACGGGCGGATGGCGGCCATCCGGTAGTCGCTGCGGCCCTGGGCGTCGCGCGGCACCAGCTCGTGCATGGCCGAGCCACGCTGGAACACCACCTCGAGCACGGCCTCCAGCGGCAGCACCCCGGCGACGGCGGCCAGGGCGTTGTACTCACCGACCGAGTGGCCCGCCAGCATCGCGCCCTCGACGAAGGCGCCGGCCTCGCGCAGCTCGGCGACCTGGGCGACGCCGAGGGTCGCCATGGCGACCTGGGTGAACTGGGTCAGGTGCAGCACGCCGTCCGGGTGCCGGTGCTCGACACCGCGCGCCTTGAGGTAGGTCGGGTTGTCGCGCACCACCGCCAGGATCGAGAAACCGAGGGCTTCGCGGGTGTGCGCGTCGGCGCGCTCCCACACCTGCTTGGCCGCCTTCGAGCGGGTCAGCGCGTCCAGGCCCATCCCCTTGCGCTGGATGCCCTGGCCCGGGAAGGCGTAGACGGTCTTCGGGGCGGCGGTGCGCCCGGTCGCGGTCATGACCAGGTCACCGTCGACGCGGCAGGAGACCTCGATGATCTCGCTGCCCGCGTCCACCGCGATCCGCTCCACCCGCACGTCGACGGTCGCGCCGGGGCGCACCATGCCGAGGAACCGGGTGGTCCAGGCCGTGAGAGTGCGTGCGGGAACGGAGCTTTCGGGATCCACGGCGACCACGGCGTGCTGGGCGGCGGCCGAGAGCCACATGCCGTGCACGATCGGGCTGCCCAGCCCGGCCAGCTTGGCCGCGGCGTCGGAGGTGTGGATCGGGTTGTGGTCGCCGGAGACCGTGGCGAACGCGTGCATGGCGCGCGGGGCGGTCATGGACACGTCGCGGCGACGGCGGCGCGGGGTGTCGGTGGCCTCGGCCGAGACCGTTCCGGCCGCGCGCGGCGGATCGGTGAGCTCGCCCGCGCCGTTGCGGCCGCGGATCGCGAACCGCTCGACCAGACGGGCCAGCGGGGCAGGCTCGAGGCCCTGATCCAGGATCAGGCCGACGTGCACGGTCACCTCGACGACCCGGCCCATGTCGGTGTCGACGACCGCGCCGCTCTCGGCGCGCACCACGAGAATGCCGGTCTCGGCGGGCAATTCGCTCAGCAGCTGGATCTGGTGATCCAGGTGCACCAGGTCGAGCATGCCCTCGATCACCGAGCCGCCGTTGCCGGTGCGGGCCGCGCCGAGCACCGCGAAGACCGCGGGCCAGCAGGCGCCGACGAGCACGTCGGGCGCGGTGCGGCCGAGGGTGCTCAGGGTGGCGGGCAGGCCGGAACCGGTGACACCGGCGTGGTCGGCGACCAGGTCCGGCATCCAGGCCAGGTTGAGGTGCGCCACACCGGCTTTCACCTCGGGCAGCGACTGGCCGGCGGCCACGCCGAGCAGCGCCGACATGGCGGTCTCGGCGTCGGCCTCGGTGATCACCGGCGCGCCGCCGGAGTAGACGCTCGTCGGCACGGTGATGCGGATCTTCACCGCGTCGCGGCCGAGCAGCGGCACGGCCAGCTCGACGTAGCCGAATTCGGCTTCGGGACCGGAGACCTCGGTCAGCGTCGCGCCGGTGCTCTGGTGCACCGCGACGCCCTGCTCCACGACCCATTCGTTCGGGGCGCCGAGCCGGTGCACCGGGTTGACGGTGGTGCGTCCGGCCCACTGCACGTCGGGAGCCGCGAGCACGGTGTCGAGCGAGCCGGACACCACCCCGGCGACGCGACGCGCGTCGACCGGCGCGGGCACGACGCCGGCGCGGACCAGGCTGTAGGCGGTGTCCTGCTCGAACCGGTCGAGCAGCTCGCCGACCGGCTCGTCGACCCGGGTGATGCCGGCGACGGCGACGGTGCCGGGGATGATGCACACCTGGTCGGCCGAGTAGCGCGGATCATGGGCCTGCCACAGCGAATCCGAGCGCCACCAGCGTCGCACGTCGGCGTCGACGACGGGCACGAAGTTCACCGGCTTGCCCGGGGTCTTGCACAGCGCGACGAAGAACGGCACGTCGGCGGGGTGCAGCACGGTCTCGGCGACCGCGGGGTACTGCTTCTTGAGCGCGCACAGCGCCTGCACCGGGTGTTCGAAGGCCTCGTCGTCGGCGAACAGCGTCTCGATCTCGCCGCTGTCGGCGGGGTGCAGCCGGGCTTCGGTGCGCCGCATCATCTCCGCGAACCGGTCGCGCCAGCTGATGTCGAGCCAGTCCGAGCGGGTGGCGTCGATGATCGCGTCGCCGATGTCGCTGCCGCAGTCGAACGAGATCGGGACCTCGCTCGAGACCGCCAGCGAGACATAGCGTTCCAGCCACTGCTGGTAGGTCATGGTGGCGACGTCACCGAAGTAGGGCTTGGCGGTGGCGTCGAGCGCCGCGATGATCTCGGCGCGACGCGCGGCGACGGCCTCGGCGTCACCGGCGACCTCGTCGAGCAGGCGGCCGGTGCGCGAGGCGGCGTTGTCGATCTCGTGGATGTCGGCGCCGAGCTGGCTGCGGCCCGAGGCCATGCCACCGCTGGCGGTGCCCGCACCGACCCAGTCGGGGGTGCCGGGGGTGTCGACGAGCAGCTGCTTGACCTCGGGGGCGGTGGTCGCCTCCAGGGTGGCCATGGCGGCGGTGCCGACCAGGACGCCGTCCAGCGGCATCACCGGGTAGCCGTGGCCGGTGGCCCAGGTGCCGGTGAGGTAGTCGGTGGCCCGCTCGGGCGTGCCGATGCCACCGCCGACGCAGACCACCACGTTGGCGCGGCTGCGCAGCTCGGCGTAGGTGGCCAGCAGCAGGTCGTCGAGGTCTTCCCAGGAGTGGTGCCCGCCGGCCTTGCCGCCCTCGATGTGCATGATCACCGGGTAGTCCGGCACGGCGTCGGCGATGCGCAGCACCGCGCGGATCTGGGCGACCGTGCCCGGCTTGAAGGCGACGTGGCTGATGCCCGCTTCGGTCAGCTCCTCGATCAGCGCGACGGCTTCCTCGAGCTCGGGGATGCCCGCGGTGACGATGACGCCGTCCAGCGGCGCACCCGCCGCACGCGCCTTCTGCACCAGGCGCTTGCCGCCCAGCTGCAGCTTCCACAGGTACGGGTCGAGGAACAGCGAGTTGAACTGCACCGCGCGGCCCGGCTGCAGCAGCTGGCGCAGCTCGGTCATCCGGTCGGCGAAGATCTGCTCGGTGACCTGACCGCCGCCGGCCAGCTCGGCCCAGTGGCCCGCGTTGGCCGCGGCGGCGACGATCTTGGCATCGACGGTGGTCGGGGTCATGCCGGCCAGCAGGATCGGCGAGCGGCCGGTCAGCTTGGTGAACGCGGTCTCGACGACGATGCGGCCGTTGGGCAGCCGCACCGGCTTCGGCGCGAACGCCGACCACGGGGTGGCGGGCTCGGGCGCGGCGCCCGGGGTGAGCAGGCTGCGCTGACCCGGACGGGTGGCGGCGGCGATCACGCCGACGCCGGCGCCCTTGAGCGAACCGCCGGTGATGCGCGAGAGCAGGTCGCCGGGGCCCAGGTCCAGGATCCATTCCGCGCCCGCCTCGACGACTTCGTCGACGGTGGCGACCCAGTCGATCGGATCGACCAGCACCTGCTGGGTCAGGGAGGCGGCGAGGTCGGCGTCGAGCTCGCACTGGCGGGCCCAGCCGGTGACCAGGTCGACGGTCTCGGCCAGCGCCGGGTGGTGGAAGGCGACGTCGACGGAGATGTCCTCGAACACGGGCGCGAAGACCGCGCCACCGCGCGACTTGCTCTCCCGCTCGCGGGTCTGCTCGTCGTGCAGCTGGGCGCAGCGCACGCGCACCCGATCGATCTGCGCCGGGGCGCCCGACAGCACGACGCGCCTGCGCCCGTTGCGGATCGACACCACCGCGGCGATCGCGGGGTCGACGCCCTCGGCGACCTCGGCGACGATCGCCCGCAGCTGCTCCGGATCGACATTGGACACCGCGACCATCGGCGAACGCTCGCCGACCGGCATCAGCCCGCGCCTGCGCGCGACCAGCCCGGCCGCGGCACCGATGAACTGGGCGATGGCCAGCAGTTCGGCGTCGCGCTCACCACGGGCCTCGACCGCGGCGGCGGCCAGCAGCCCCTGCGAGTGCCCGACGATCGCGACCGGCGCGTGCTCGGTCGGGTCCAGGCCCTGCAACCGCAGCGCCCTGATGGCCGCGAGCTGGGCCAGCAGCACACCGGGCATCGACACCGCGGCCGAGCGCAGCACCGCGTCGGCGGGCGCCGAGGACGGCTCGTCCGGCTCGTCCAGCTCGCTCTCCAGCATCCAGCCCATCGGGTCGAAGCCGCCGGGACGGACCACCAGCAACTGCGCCGCAACCGGCTCGACCAGTGCTTCGGCCGCGTGCACCAGCGCGGTCAGCTCGGACTCGAGCGCACTGTCGCGACCGATCTCCTCGAGCTCGCGCAGCCACTGCGCACCCTGCCCACCGAACGCCAACGCGTACCCGGCCCCGTCGCGCAGCTGCTCCAGCAGCGCTGCGCGGACACCCGATGCCTGGCCACGACCACCAGCTTTCGCGGTCGACCCCGTGCCCATCTCGGTGCTCTCGTTGATCGTCAAGACGCTCGACTTCCTTCTCCTGGCGCTCCGCCCACCGACGGCACGCACACGTATCCGGCAGCCCCTCGGGCCTGTTGGGAGCCACGATCGCACAAAATCATGAGGAAAGCCTCACGTTTCTCGCCCCGACGGCAGCTACCGCCGAGTATTTCTGCACGCTCGTACCAGTTTTTTCTGAAACATGACTCCGCCTCATGTTCAAACCGCAGGTCCAGCCTGTTATTTCACTTCGCAAACATGAGTGGCCCTCATGTTGAGGTATATCGAATCGTTATAATCCCAGGTCGTGTTACCGACGAGTACGCCACGCCGCCGGAACGCTTCGCGAAGCCGGATTTGCCCGGTAGAGTTTGGACGGTCGTACACATCCAGCGCGAGTGGCGAAATTGGCAGACGCGCCAGATTTAGGTTCTGGTGTCCACGGACGTAGGGGTTCAAGTCCCCTCTCGCGCACAGTTTTCCAGCGGTTGCGCTGGTCGTGCCCGGACCGGTGGTCGAGTGCGCTCGCCCACGAGGCCCTCGTCGTATCAATCCCCCGACCTGCATTGATGCCGCTTTTCCCGGCAGATCCGCCGACCCCGCGAGCCCGGTCAGCCGTGCCCGACGGCTCCAGCGGCCGGGCAGGTCCACGTAATCGAGCCGATCATTCCGCCGCCGCCCTCGCTCCAGGAACGGGTTAACGGCCCCTCACCGGGCCGAACGCTCCCGCGAGAGGCACGCTACGGCCACATCGCAGAACTGAGCCATGGGCGAGGATGCGCCCGCGGTTCGGATCGGTTACCGAGTCACAGTCGACGCCGAGTGCGGACACACCCGGACCTGATCCCCCACAAAAGGCGAGACTCCCGGCGCGACCGCGTGTCACCGCAGCAGCACCGGGAGTCCCTCGGCCGGAGGCAGTTACCCGCCGGCTCACCTTCTCAGGGCAGGACCTGCGGAATGGCCTCGGGGTTCACGTGACCCACGACGCCACCGATGATGGCACCGATGGCCGCGTGG
Source organism: Nocardia sp. MH4 (assembly GCF_019266065.1). Lineage (GTDB taxonomy): Bacteria > Actinomycetota > Actinomycetes > Mycobacteriales > Mycobacteriaceae > Nocardia > Nocardia canadensis. The sequence goes on from NZ_LPNR01000090.1 coordinate 6,354, forward strand.
GGCAGTACGCCGAGGACGAGGCAGATCGGGTAGCCCACGCCGAGCAGGATCACCGACGGCAGGCAATTGACCAGGGTGGCGAGGGCACCGACACCGGCACCGGCGAGGGCACCGTTGACCACCGGATCGGAGTTCTCGGCCTTCGGGTCGGTCGCGACGTCGTGCAGGCCGGTCTCGACCACATCCGAAACCACGGGAGCGACCACATCCGCGGCGACGGGAACGGCCGCCTCCACAACGGGACTTTCGCCGGAAGGCTCGGAGTCCTGCGCAATCTCGGCGGCCACCGGGGTGGCGGACCCGAACGAGAACGCGGCGATGGCAGTGTCGTAGCCGTCATCCTGGAGCGTCGTCGCGACAGCAGGCTGAGCCCGCTGATCGGCGGAGGCATCCGCCGACGCGACGCCGCTTCCAGCGAAGGTGACCGCCACGATGACCGGCAGTGCACCGAGAAGAATATTGCGAGTTGAGCGCTTGAACATTTAAGTACCCTCTCGACCTTGTGCCCCCGACTGGACCAACCGAATGTCGACCGGGCTATTAGTAATAGCCAAGCAATATTAAAAGCAACTTTTGTGATCTATTTCACATTGACACAGCTGGGCCAATCCATTTCGTACAACACGGGCGAATTCGGAGCATGCCCGCGAACGGAGCCGCAACGGCCGCTCGGCGACCCGACCCGTCGGGAGAAGATGTGCCGGACACTCACTGTGCGGCCTTGCGCTCGAGCGCCTCCCGGGCTTCCCGCTGGATGCGCGGGAACTGCTCGGCCATGCGGGCGGCCAGCGCCTGGGCCGCCGAGAGCGGTCGCACCATCACCGTGAACTCGTCGATGCGGCCGTCGTCGTCGAAGTGCAGGAAGTCGCAGCCCGTCAACTGCAAGCCGTCCACGGTGGCTTCGAACACCAGCGCGTGGTCGGGCCCTTGCGCCGCACCGATCTCGCGCACATAACGGAAGTCCTCGAAGACCCGCAAAACCCCGCGCAGAATCGCCGCCGTCACCGCCTTGCCGGGGTACGGCGCGAAAGCGACCGGGCTGGTGAACACCACATCGTCGGCCAGCAGTTCTTCGACGTTATCCAGATTCTTCGACTCCACCGCGGCCCGAAACCGTTGATGCACCTGTGCCTCCTAGGCAAATAATTGATTAGGTCGAACGAGGCTATCCCCAGCGTGCACCGCTGTCCAGGATGGTGTCACCATTGACCGAATTCACCATTCAGGTCCGGTAGGCTTGCTCGATGGCGTTACGACACGCGGTCTTGGCCGCCCTCCTGGACGGCGAGGCGTCCGGCTACGACCTGGCCAAGCAATTCGACGCGTCGGTCGCGAACTTCTGGATGGCGACCCCGCAGCAGTTGTACAAGGAGCTCGAGCGAATGACGGCCGACGGCCTCATCGCGGCGCGGGTCGTCGAGCAGGAGAAACGCCCGAACAAGCGGCTGCATTCGATCACCGAGTCCGGGCGGGCGGCGCTGCGGGCTTTCATCGCCGATTCGACCAAACCCACCGTCATCCGCGACGAGATGCTGGTCAAGATCCAGGGCATGGACTCCGGCGACGCCCCGGCCGTCGAGGCCGTCCTGGTCGAGCGAATCGGCTGGGCGGAGGCGAAACTCGCCCGCTACGAGCGGTCGCGGACCCGGATGCTCGCCGGCCGCAGCGAACAGGCCTACCTCAGCGAATCCGTCCACATCGGCCCCTACCTGACCCTGCTGCGCGGCATCGCCTTCGAGCAGGAGAACATCCGCTGGGCACAGTTCAGCCTCGACGCCATCCGTCGCCGCCGCACGGCAGCGCTCGATCCGGTCGATCGACTCGTGCCGCCGTGAGCTTTCCCACGGGATCGGGCATCGAATTCCATCGAATGCACTACGCTCGCGGACGCGAACTAGAACAGGTTCCAGGGGTGGGAGCATTCGATGCGGGCAAGGGAAATCACGGCGATACGGGCAGCGGTGGCCGGCATGGCGGTCGCGCTTTCGACGGCGTGCGCGGGGTGGGCCGCGGCAGTGCCACCGCCGCACCAGGATTCGTTCTACGCCGAGCCCGCCGATCTCGCGGACCTCCCCAACGGAACGGTGCTCGCGTCCCGTGTGGTCGAGCCGAAGTCGTTCTTGCTGCCGCTACCCGCGCACGCGTGGCAGGTGCAGTACAAGACGATCGACAACCACGGGGCACCCCGCGCTTTTGTCGCGACAGTGCTTGTGCCGCACGGGGAATGGACCGGCGCCGGACCACGGCCGCTGCTGTCCTATCAGGTCGCCGAGGACGGTGTGGGTGCGCGCTGCGCGCCCTCGTACGCACTGCGTGGTGGGATCGACGGCGTCCCGAGCAACGCCTATACCGAGACCGGCATGATCCGGTTCGCCCTGCAACAAGGGTGGACCCTGGTCGTGCCCGACTATCAGGGGCCCGATTCCGATCTGTTCGGCGCCGAAGGGTATGTCCACGGCGTGCTGGACGGTATCCGAGCGGCCAGAGCGTTCGCGCCCGCGGCGGTCGACCCCGCGGCGCCGATCGGCATGTGGGGCTACTCCGGCGGGGCGCAGGCCACCGCCATCGCCGCGCAGCAGCAGCGCGGCTACGCCCCGGAGCTGCCGGTGACCGGGGTGGCGCTGGGCGGGATCGTCGCCGATCTGGAGGCCACCATGGCCGGGTTCAGCGGTGGCATCGCGGGCGGGGGCGCGGTGGTCGGACTGGTGGGGCTGGACCGGTCCTATCCCGACGCCGATGTGGCCGGATACCTCAATGAAGCCGGTCGCGCGATGATGGCCGCGAGCCGGGCCGATTGCCTGCTCGACGCCGCGGTCGCGTATCCCTTCCTCGACGCGGCGACGCTGGAAGCGTGGCCGGGATCGATCACGGACAACCCCGCGTTGAGCGAGGTGGTGCGACGGGCCAGTCCCCTGTTCCGTCCGGGCGCACCCACCGCGCCGGTGCTGATCTACCACGCGGTCGCCGACGAATTCGCACCTGTCGCCGCGGCGCGCGCGATGGCCGGGAAATACTGCGCCGACGGGATCGCGGTGGAGCTGGTCGAGCATTCGTTCGGCGAGCACGGCACCGAGGCCATGGTGGGACTACCGACGGCCCTGACGTATCTGGCCGACCGATTCGCCGGCAGGCCCGCGGTAAGCACCTGCTGAGCGCGCTCGTGGCCGGCGGTCAGGTCATCGTGGTGCGGGCGCACACACTGCGCCACCCACAGGGCAAGCCGCAGGTGGCGACGACCCTGGTCGCGATGTGGCCGTCGACGAGAGCGCTGACCAGGTGGGCCTGTGCCGGGTAGCCACAGGCGCCGCAGGTGCCGAAGTAGTTGAGAATTTCCTGGCTGACCCCGGCGGCATAGTTCGGAACCGGCTCCACGATGTGTCCTTCAGCGGTAGTAGTTCGCCCATCTCCCGAGCACGACCCGGACGAACGGGCGGAGGAACAACGCGGTCCAGCTCAGCCGCAGGAAGGCGAAGATCGCCGGTCGGCCGGCGATCGTCCACCGCAGCACCGTTGTGCCGTCGGATGTTTCGGTGAGATCGAAATCCATGGTGTAGGACTCGATCAGCAGCGGGATCGAGGTCTTGATCCCGGCCACGCTCAGCCAGGTGTGCGGATCGCGGCGGGTGACCTGCTCGGCGGCGGCGAAGACGATGCCGTCGAGCGTGCGGACGGTGCCCGGACCACGCCGCTGGTCGCGGTAGGTGACCCCCTCGATCATCGGGATCCAGGTGAAGGCGCCGTCCTCGAGCGCGGACCACACCTCCCAGGGCAGGGCGGGGAAGTGCTGCTCGACCGTCATCCGGAAGGTCGGACGCCGGGTCTCGATCAGCAGGATCGCCTGGTCGTCGACCGGCGGGATCTCGGTGCCGAGCAGGCGAGCGGCGCGGCGCTGCGCGACGACGACAGCGGCGAGTCCGGCTCCCGCGGCGGCCACGAGAGCGCCGAGCGCGGAACCGAGCAGAACGAGCCAAACCATGTGCAGCGCAGTCCTTGTCGCGTAAGTAGAGGTCTCAGGGGTTGGTGCGCAGCAGCGGCGAGGACACCTTGCTCGTCAGCCATCGGTCCCCGGATTTCGTCAGCGACAAGGTGATCGACAGCTGACCGCGCCGGGGCTGCTGCTGTGTTCCGACGCTGGCGATGGACTGGTCGACGACCACGATCGCTTCGGCGGTGTCGGCGTCACTGGTGGCGATCGCGCAATCCACGGTGCCCGCCGTCGACTGCACCTGGCCCTGGATCAGCACCTCGCGCAGGTCGGCGCTGGTGGACTCGAATTCCTGCTTCCACGCACCGGTCGCCCGATCGAGCACGGCGGTGAAGTAGGCGTCGAGGTCGGTGGCGTTGTAGGTCGACAGCACCGAGCCGTACGCGCAGGCGGCGGCCCGTGCGTCGGTGCGGGATCGCTCGAGTTCCCCGGCACGGTGGTTCTGCCAGCCGAAGTAGCCACCGGCGGCGCAGCCCCCGATGCCCAGGGCGATCGCCAGCGCGACCACGATCGCGGTGGTGCGCGGCCGACGGGCCGACGACACTGCCGCGGGGCCGGCCTCCTCCGGCGTCTCCGGCGCGGTGACTGCGGAATCCTCGGTGTCGGTCATGGGGTTCCTCTCGGTAGCAGGGGTCAGCGGCCGGGCAGCGGCACGGAACGTTCGTCGCCGGTGACGCCCGGCGGCGGTCCGGCGGTGTTGTCGGGGGTCGTGGGCCGTGGCGCGTTGGCCGACCCGCGGATCTGCTGCGCGGGATCGTTGATGACGCAGTAGTTGTAGAGCCGCACGCTGCCGTCGGAGACGGTGGCGGGTGAGACCGGGATGGTGTCGTACTCGCAGAACGGGCGCGGCCAGATGTCCACCATCGTGTGGAAAGCGTTGTCGTGCGCCGGTACTCCGAGCAGCGCGGTGCCCGAGCGCAAGGCGGGGAACAGCGCCGACAGCGCCGGTGTGCGCAGGCGGGCCGCCTGGGTGATCGCGCGGAGGTTGGTCACCAGATTCGTGATCGGGTCGGTGGTCTCGGTGATCACGCCGCCCAGCGTCGCCAGCTGTCCGGGGCCGAGGTCGAGTATCCGCCGCAGTTCCTGGTCGGCGGCGGCGAACTGCCCGAACAGCACGCCCGAACCCTCGACGAGAATGCGCAGGTCCGGCTGGGCGTGCGAGGTCGTCTCCGCGATGACCGACAGCTTCTCGACGAGGTTGCGGGTCTGCGGAAGCAGTTCCGTCATCCCCACCATGGCCTGGCTGATCCCGCTGATCACGGTGCGCAACTGGTCCGGCCCGCCGGCGAGCGCCTTGTCGAGCTCGGCGACGATGACGTTCAATCGCTGTGGATTCAGCCCGCCGATGAAATCGCCGGTGTTGGTGAGGAACTCGTTGATGGTGACCGGCGTGGCGGTCCGGGCGAGCTCGACGACGGCGCCGTCGGCCAGATACGGGGCGTCGTCGGTATCTGGCCGGATATCGAGGTACTGCTCCCCCGCGGCCGACAATCGAGCGACGACCACCGCGCCGCCCGCGGGGACGCGGTAGGCGGCATCGATCTCGGCGACGGCGACGACCCCGGTCTCCGACAGCTCCAGGGACCGCACCGTCCCGACGCGCACCCCCCGGAAGGTGACATCGGAATGCGCGAGCAGGCCACCGGAGCCCGCCAGTTCCACCCGGACGGTGAAGGTGTCACGCAACGGATCGATCCGGATGACGTCGAGCAGCAGGTAGCCGCCGCTGACCAGCAGGGTCGCCACCAGTCCCACGGCCGCGACGCCGTTGACGTGCCGCTTGCCCCAGCTCGCGGCCCGGAGCAGGAATTCGGCGGCGACCTCGAGTGCCACGCCGAGCGCCCAGATGCCGAAGGTGACCACCAGCGCGAGCGTGTATCGGACACTGCCCCGGGGATATTCGGTCATCGCCCACCGCCCTGCAACCGGCCGAGTACCCGCGCGAGGACCTCGGCGAGACTGCCGACGAAGGCGCCGGGGTCCGATCCGTCGGGCAGCCTGCTCCCGTTCGGGTCGGTCAGGGCGCCGACACTGAGGTAGGAGATCGTCGCCGCGACCGCGAGGCTCGTGCCCTCGGTGGTGGCCAGCAGTGCGGGATGCAACGCGTGCAGCTGGTCCAGCGCGCCCGCCAGGTTGTCGCCCATCTGGGTGAAGCCGGTCATCAGAGCCTGCACGCTGTCGAAGAGGCCGACGAAGTCCGCGCTGCTGGTGGCGGTGAACTCGCCCAGTGCGCCGAGGGTGGTCGAGACCTCGGTGGTGAGATCGGTGATGGCGCGGTTGTTCTCGGTGAGCACCGAGATCAGCGGCGGGAAGGTGTCCGCGGCCTGGCCCAGCTCGGCCCGGCGCTGGTTGAGGGTGGCGCTGAGCGAGTCCAGACCGTGCAGCACGGCGTCGATCTGACCGGTGCGGGCGTTGAGCGCGGTGAGCGTCGCGGTCAGTTCGGTGAGCAGATGCGCGAGCTGGGGCCCGCGGCCGGCGAAGATCGAGTTCGATTCGCTGGTGATCCGGGCCACCTGGCTGAGCGCACCACCGTTGAGCAGCATCGACAGCGACATCATCAGTTCCTCGACCGAGGCGCCCGCCGCAGTGTGGTCCCTGTCGATGACGTCGCCGTCGACCAGCATCGGTGTGCCGGAACGAAGTTCGGGCAGCACGATGGCGACGTAGATGTCGCCGAGCGGTGTCGGTTGCCGCAGCTCGGCGCGTGACCCGCGCGGCAGCCGGACGTCCCCGCGGATCTCGAGCTCGACGGTGGCGACGAAGTCGGTGGTGTCCAGGCCGGTGACGACGCCGATGTCGGTGCCGCCGGTTTTCACGTGCGCGCGATCGGGCAGGTTCAGCGCGTTGTCGAACAGCGCGCGCACGGTGTAGGTGGGGCCGTCGAGGCCGGGCTCGGGCAACGGCATGGAGTCGACGGTGACCGCGCACCCGGCGACCACGCACGCCGCCAGCCCCAGGACTACCGCGCGGGAAAGGTGTCGCCTCATCGGGTCAGTCCCAACAGGGCGGCGAACAGTCCGAAGTCGGGCCCGAAGTCCTGCAGTTTGCCGGTCCGGCAGCCGTCGGCCCGGAGCTCGACTCGCTGGCAGAACAGCGCGAGCAATTCGTTGTCGAGCAGGCTCTTGTCGGTCAGCAGATGAAGGCGGACGGCCCGATTCTCCGGACTCACCGCGTTGCCGAGGTTGTCGAGGAACAGCGGGGCGATATCGACGATCTCGGTGAGCCCGCGGGCGTGATCGCGCATCTGCGCGGTGATCGTGATCAGTCGCAGCAGCGCGTCGGTCAGCGGTTGCTTGTTCTCGCCGACGACGGCGCTGGTGTTGGCGACGAAGTCGTTGATCTGGGTGAGCACGGCCTGCAATCCCGGGGATTGCTCGCGCATCAGGGTGACCAGCTGGGTGAGCCGGGCGCTGAAGTCCCGGACCGTCGCGTCGTTGTCGGCGAGGATCTGGGTGACATCGTTGAGCCGCACGATCGCGTTGGCGATCTGGTCCTTGTTGGCCAGGGTCACTTCGAAGGCGCCGGAGAGGGCGTCCAGGGTCTCCCGGATGCGGTCACCGTTGCCGTCGAGTAGCGGAAACAGCACCCGGCTGGCCATCGGGCCGTCGGAGTTGTTGCCCGCCAGCGCCTTTCCGATGTCGTCGAAGTTGCGCAGAATGCGGTCCAGCTCGACGGGCGTCCGGGTCCGGGCGAAGGGGATGTGGCTGCCGTCGGCCAGAGTGGGGCCGCCGGTGTAGGCGGGGGTGAGTTCGATGTGGCGGTTGGTGATCATCTGTGGCGAGACCAGCGCCGCGATCACGTCGGCGGGCAGGTCGACCTCGGGATCGACGACCATGTGCACCTGCACGTACTGCCCTCGCGGGACCAGCTCCGTCACCCGGCCCACGGGCATCCCGAGAACGGAGACTTCGTTGCCGACATACAGGCCGGCGACGTTCTCGAAATCCGCCGTGATGGTCTTCTCCTTGCCCAGCAACCGGTCCGGCAGCGAGGTCAGGCTCTGCGGCAGTGCCGAGCACCCCGACAACAACGCGGCGACAGCGGCCAGCACGGCCAGGCGGACGAATGTCGTGCGCATCAGCGGCACCCTTCCACAGCGTGGACGGCACACAGCCAGTTGTCGGGGAACATCCAGGGCAGATAGATCTCCCCGTACGGGCCGTTGCCGAGGGTGTTGTTGAACTGGCGAAGGGTGACCGGCATGATCTGGAACAGGTTGTCCAGATTGGCTTTGTTGTTCTGCAGCCCCGCCGACATGGTGTTGAGATCGGCGATCAGCGGCGCGAGCTGTCCCCTGTTCTCGATGCCCATCGCCTGCAGGTCCGCGGAGACCGCGGCGATGCTGTCGAGCAGCTGGGTGACCAGGGCTTGCCGTCGGGCGACCGCGTCGCCGATGGCCTGACCACGTGTCAGCAGCAGCAGGACGGCGTTCTGATTGTCGGACACCACGCTCGAGACCTTGTCGATATTGCGCAGCAACTGCTCGACCTCGTCGCGCCGATCGCTGATCACCTGGGCCAGCGAGCCCACCGAATCCAATGCCGCCGCGGTCAATTGCGGTGAGTCGCCCATCTGCCGAGCGAGCGCGTCCAGCGACGCCCGCAGTGCCACGGGGTCGACGCGTTCGAGGTGCTCGAACGCGTGGGTGTATTTGTCGTCGTTGACGACCTTGGCCAGGTTGTAGGGAACTTCGGTCCGGTTCAACGGGATGCGCTTGCTCTCGGGCGAGGAGGGCGCGCCGGGATCGAGTTCGACGTGCATCCGGCCCAGGATCGTCGACATCTTGATCGCGGCCCTGGCGTCGTCGCCGACCCGGATACCGTTGTCGATCGAGAGCGCGGCCTCGATCCGGTCGCCCGCCAGGCGCGTCGACTTCACGGTGCCGACTTCGATGCCGGCGATATCGACGCTGTCGCCGGTACGCAGCCCGGCGGTCTGGGCGAATTCGGCGTGCACGGTCCGGTTGCCGAGATCGAACTCGGTGAGCGCGCTCGAACCGAACAGCAGCACCACCACCGCCGCCCCGGCACTCAGGCCGAGCCACCAGTGACGATTGCTCGAATAGCTCGGTATCGCCTGCCACAGTCGCCGCGCGATGGGCAGCAGCGTTCCGCGGCGCTGACTCGGTCGGGTGGACGTCATTACCGGCATACCTCCGAATGGGAATTGCCACCGATCTGGTTGAACATCCCGGGCGGCAGCAGCACACCCCACAGCGAGACATCCAGACTGCAGACATAGGAATTGATGTAGGCGCCGTTGCCGCTGATCCGGGCGAGACCGGCCAGCACGAACGGCAATTCGGCCGCGGTGAGGTCCAGCCGAGCGCCGTTGCCGATCAGCAGCCGCACACCCTCGTTCGCGGACTGCTGGGCCTGCGCGAGTCCGGGTCTGATCCGGGCGATGAGATCGGCGAGCTGCCTGGTCGAGCCCGAGGCCTGTTCGACCGCGCCCGCCAGCGTCGTGCCCTGCTCGTAGAGGTCGACGGTCAGCGTGCGGGTCTGGGTGATCAGCGTTTCCAGCTCACCGCTGCGGTGGGCCAGACCCTCCACCACACCACCGAGATTGGTGATCACCTGGCCGAGGATCTCGTCCCGGTCGCGGAAGGTGGCGGCCAGTTGCGCGGCCTGGGTCACCAGCGCGCTCAGCGAGACGCCGTCGCCCTGGAGGGCTTGGACCAGCGTGTGCGACAACGAGTTGATGTCGTCGGGCTCGAGGGTGGCGAACAGTGGCTCGAAGCCCGCCAGCACCGTGGACACATCGAAGGACGACTCGGTGCGCTCGTAGGGAATGGTGCCCTCCGCGGGCAACCGGTCACCGCCACGATCGCCGGCGGCCAGCGCGACATATCGCTGCCCGATGAGGTTCTGATAGCGGATCAGCGCCTTGGTGGTCGTGGTGAGTTGCTGGCGCGACTGCACGCGCAGCACCACCGAGGCGCGCCGATCGGCGTCGAGTTCGATGGCATCCACCCGGCCCACGCGAATTCCGGCCATGCGGACGTCGTCGCCCACGCGCAAGCCCAGGACATTGCCGAACGTCGCGGTGTAGCGGACGGTGTCGCCGCTGACGCCGCGCTGCAAGGTCGAGAAGATGGTGTAACTGGCCACCAGCGCCACGCCGATGAACAAGGCCAGGATCAGCACCGCGGTGCGGGTTTTCATCATGTCAATTCCCCCGGGGCTGGGCGTTGGCGTAGGTGACGTGCACGGCCCCGTCGGCCAGGACCGGCGCGAGCAGCACCAGTTGCGCGGCGTTCGGCGTTCGCCCGACGAGCGCCTCGATGGCCTCGATGCCGTGCAGGGACGCCGGAGTCGACGCCGGGGCGGCGGCCGGTCCGGGGCCGGCCTCGATCGGTGTCGGGCCGGGAATCGCGGGCAGACCCGGGAGCGCGGGCAGGCCGGGAATCGCCGGGAGACCGGGGACGACGGGCGGCGGGCCCGCCGCTTCCAGCCGGCGCGGCAGCAGCTGCGTCGGAATGTGCTGCTCCGGAGCGGTATACGGCACCGTCGAACCACCACAGCGGGGCCCGGCGAGGTCGCCGTAGCGGGGACAGTCCGCGGCGGTGTACTGGGTGAAGGGGGTGAAGCTCACGTCGACGACCCAGCGCATCTGTTTGTCGGGTCCCCAGTTGAAGACCGTCGCCAGATTGCGCAGCGCGACATTGAGGTTGGCGGCCGCGGCCCCGATCGCGCCGGAGTCGGCGGCCAGCGCGCCGAATGTCTCGTGCAACCCGCCGACGAGTTCCGGGCCCGCGCCCGGATTGCGCTCGAACAGGGTGTTGGTGACGCCGACCACGCCACGCGCGGCGGTCAGCAGCGAGATGAGGTTCGCGCGCTTCTCGGTGAGTGTGCGCGCCGCGGTCACCGAGGAGACGAGCGTGTCCACCAGCTGCGGCGCCGACTCGTTGACCGCCGACGCCGCGGCGCCGAGGTCACCGAGCAGATCGCCGATCCCCGGGGTCGCCCGGACCTGCGTGGTCCAGGTGTCGAGCCGTTCGATGGTGGAGCCGGGCATGCGGTAGGTCGGGTCGAGGGCGTCGGCCAGCGTGCCGAGGACGGTCGCCAGCCGAATCGGATCGATGGCGTCGAGGACGGTGCGCAGGGTGGTCAAGGTCGTCTGGAGTTGGGCGCCCACCTCGCTGGTGTCCTGCGCGATGGTGGCGCCGTCGCGCAATCGATCCGGCGAAGCGCCGTTGCCGATGAGTTCGACCGCCGTGACGCCGAAGATGTTGTTCGGCACCACCCTGGCGGTGACCGTGGCGGGAATGCGCTGGGCCATGGCCGGTTCGATGCGCAGCAGCACGTTCTGGCGTTCGCCTCTGGCCGCGATGTCGGTGCGGGCGACCTGGCCGACCAGCACGCCGCGGAAGGTGACGTCGGCGCGCTCGGGCACGCCGTCGCCGGTGCTGGTCATGCGAGCCGTCACTTCGACGGTGTCGAGGAACGCGCCGTTGTAGCGCAGTCCGAGCAGATAGACGACGGTGGCGATGAGCACGGCGATGAGCCCGCCGAGCAGGCCGAGTCGCCGGGCGCTCGGGCCACGGCCGCTGGGGTCGATGATCATGGTCGATGCCTATCCCGTGATCCTGATGCCCGGGTCGATCCCCCAGATCGACAGGGAGAACAGCAGATTGACGAACACGACCGTGACGATGGTCATGCGGATGGCGCGGCCGGACGCGACGCCGACCCCTTCGGGTCCGCCCGCCGCGGTATAGCCGTAGTAGCACTGGATGAAGGTCGCCACGGCGGCGAAGACCACGATCTTGAGGATCGAGTAGGCCACGTCCACCGGGTCGAGGAACTGGTGGAAGTAGTGATCGTAGGTCCCCAGCGTCGTCCCGCCGAGGAAGGCCACGGTGAATCGTGTCGCGATGTAGGCGATGGCCAGGCCCGCGGTGTAGAGCGGCACGATCGCGACGACGGCCGCCAGCATGCGCGTGGTGATCAGGTAGGGCAGCGGCCTGATGGCGATCGACTCCAGGGCGTCGATCTCCTCGGAGATCCGCATCGAGCCCAGTTGCGCGGTGAATCGGCAGCCGGCCTGGGCGCCGAACGCCAAGGTCGCCAGCAGCGGCGCCAGTTCCCGCGTGGTGGCGAATCCGGAGATCGCGCCGGTGAGCGGACTCATGGTGAGCAGGTTCAGCGCGGTGTGCGATTCCATGCCGACGGTGATCCCGCCGAAACCGCAGAGGATGACCACGACGCCGATCACTCCGCCGCCGACGATCAAGGAGCCGTTGCCGAAGCTCACGTCGGTGATCAGCCGCAGCAATTCCTTGCGATAGTGCTTGAGCACGAAGGGAATCGCCGCGACCGCCTGCAGGAACACCAGTCCCTGATGACCCAGCCGCACCGGAACCCTGGCGGGCACGGTGGCGGCCGCGCGCAGCCGGCGCACCGGACGCAACACCGGTGGCACGTATTCGGAGGCCATCTCAGAGCACCTTCGACGGGAACACGGCGTTGTAGAGCTGGGTGAGGATGATGTTGGCCGCGAACAGCACGATCGCGGAGTTGACGACCGCGGAGTTCACCGCGTCGGCCACACCCGCCGGTCCGCCCCGGGTGTGCAGTCCGGTGTCACAGGCGATGATCGCCGCCAGCGCGCCGAAGACCGTGGCCTTGACCATGGCGACGACCAGATCGGCGGCCACCGCGAACGAGGCGAAGGTGCCGATGTAGGAGCCCGGCGTGCCGTCCTGGATGTAGACGTTGAACACGTAGCCGGTCGCGAAGCCGACGAACACGACCAGCCCGCACAGCAGGGTGCTGACCACGACCGCCGCGGCCAGGCGCGGCGCGACCAGGCGCCGGACCGGATCGACCCCCATCACGGTCATGGCGTCGATCTCCTCCCGGATGGTGCGCGAACCCAGATCCGCGCAGATCGCCGACCCCACCGCGCCGGCGATCATCAGCGAGGTCACCAGCGGTGCGCCCTGGCGGATGATCCCCAGCCCGTTGACCGCGCCGATGAAGGTGGTCGCCCCGACCTGACTGACCAGCGAGCCCACCTGGATCGACACCACCACCGCGATGGGGATGGCGACCAGCAGGGTCGGTGACGCCGACACACTGGCCATGAACGCGCACTGCTTGACGAATTCCGTGGTCGGGAACCGCCGGGTGACCAGGGCGCGGACCAGTTCGGCGAGGGCCCGGCCGGTCATCAGGACCTGACGCCCGGCCGTCTCGACAGCTCGCTGCGGGTGTTCGCGCCAGTAGGTCAGCCCGAAGGCGATGACCTGATCGCGGGCATCACCGCCCCCGGGTGGAGCTGTTGCCCCGGCATGGAATTCACCAGAAATCCTGGTCGACGACTGCTGCACGATGGGTTCACTCTTTTCTACGTATCCGTAGATATTAATTACTACGCTAGAGTAGATATGTGGACACTAACAGCGCCGATGACGCGGCACCAGAGCTTTGGGGGATCATTTCTTGATGAGCATCGAAGAGGACACCGACGGCGTCTGGCGGATCGCCCCACCGCGACCGGCCCGGCCGCGGCGCCGCAACGGCCCCCGACTACCGCCGGAGCAACGCCGTGAGCAACTGCTCGACGCGGCCCTCGCGGTCGCGGGCCGGGACGGGTTGTCCGAGCTCACGATGCAATCGGTGGCCAAGCAAGCCGGTGTCGCCAAACCCGTGCTGTACGCGATCTATCCCACCGCGCCCCAACTGCTCGACGCGCTGCTTCGACGCGAACACACCCGGGGCATCGCGCAGGTCCTCGAGGCACTGCCCGCCGATTTCGACGATTCCGACCCGGACGTGGAGTACGAGCAGGCCGTCATCGCCTTCCTCACCGCGGTCCAGGACGATCCGGTGCGCTGGCGGTTGATCCTCATGCCCGCCGACGGCGCCCCCGCCTCCTATCGCGGCCTGCTCGCCGGCGCCAGGGAGAAGGTCGTCGCGCGCTGCGCCCAACTGCTCGAGACGGGGATCGCGCGGCGAGGTGGCCCCAGGGACGTCGACGTCGAACTGGCCGGCCGAATCATGCTCGGATTCATCGAATCCCTGGGCCGACTGGTGTTGTCGAATCCGGATCTCGCTACGCCCGAAACACTTCGGCCCACGGTGCGGGCGCTGACCCGGACCTTGCCCAAGGACGACAAGGGAACCCGGATCATCCCGGCCGGCGGATCGGTGGTCTCCGCGTGGCAGGCCGGGAACGCGCCGACCCCGCCCGACCAGGCCGCGTCACCGTAGCTCGATATCGGAGATCAGCAGCGGCGGCCAGGCGATGATCTCGCCGATCGCCGAGAACAGCTTGTCGACGCCGTGCAGATCGTCGAGGTGCTCGTGGTGGGCGCCCAGCCAGAACAGCCCGATCAGCAAGTACGGCACACCGAAGGCGATGCCGAGGAAGATGAGCTGGCGCAGGCTGATTCGATAGCCCAGCAGTTCTTTGATCATCACCCCACCTCTCAGGAAATCTCGCCGAGCACGGCCTGGGACTCGATCAGCCCCTGATCGTCCGGGGCTTCCCCGCGACCGAAGACCCGGGCGCGCTGCTTGTCCCGCAGCGCCTGATGGGCGTGGGCGGGAATGTCGTAGCCGTAGCGCTGCTGCGCTTGCCGCGGCGTCATCGTGGTCGCGCTCACGGGCGGAATCTTCAGCAGCACCGGACCGGCCACCGGGACCGACATCGGCGAGATCAGGCGCAGCAGCTGAATCTGCAAGCGCGCGTTGAGACTCACCAGCGTGAAGGCGACGCTCATCGGCGTCGTGACGAGCGCGTCGAGCAGCCTGCCCTTCGGCAATCCGGCCATCTCGCGCATCCATCGCGGCATGGTGGCCAGGGTGCCCCGGCGCAGGAACGCGTACACGATCTTGAACATCGGCCGGAGCAGCAGCGGGATCTCCGGCATCATCACCTCCGCCTGTAGCAGGTGCCGCATCGCCTTGCGAGCGATGTCGGACCCGATCAGCTGTGGACGCATCTGCTCGAAGTACTCGCTGATCCCGGCCCTGGTACGGGGCACGTCCGCCGGGTCGCAGGTCTGGAGTTCGGCCGCCCGCGCGCATTCCGCCCAGTACTGCAGCTCGTCGGCCTCGCTGAGCCGGCCGGGACCGTACTTCTCGTACGCGACGAGGATGGAATGCCAGGCAGTCAGGTGAATCCACAGCTGCGACTGCGGGTCGTTCGCGTCGTAGGACCGCTTGGTGACGGGGTCGACGCCGATCCCCTTGGAGTGGATCTTCACCAGGATGTCGGCCGCGTGCGCGGTCGAGCGGCTGTCGGCGAACATCACCATGGCGAAGTACCGCAGCGTGCGGTCGTAGCGGGTCCGCGGCCGGTCGTAGATCGCGTGGGTGGCGTCGACCGAGGCCACCAGCGCCGGGTCCAGCTCCTCGATCACCACCGCCCGCTGGAAGCCGACCGTCAGGCTGGTCGGGTAACTCCAGACGCGCCACGCGACCGAGTCCGGACCGAAGAAGCCGTAGTCCTCCGCGGGCGTGAGTGGGGGTATCGCCAGCCACTCACGCAAGGAAGCAATTGTTGCCATCGCGGGTTCCAATCCATTTCCTACTCGAGCGTAGAAGTATTACTACGCATGAGTAGGAACGATAGACCCGTGATCGACCCCGAGTCAACGGTTCGAGCCCGACTTGTCGACAATTGACTCAGACAGTCGGTGGCCGGGATGGTGCCGCCCGAATAGCCTGATAAGAGCCAGCATACTTCCGCCTATGTGAGCGCCCCCTCGGAGTCCTCTCCGGCCATCGAGTATTTGGACCCCATTTTCGACTGATTATCTCAGACAGTCGCCAGGTGTGGTCCGATCGGATCGCGCCTCCCCCTGGAGAACCCCATTGCGTTCGGGCTGAGTGGAATCCTGTCGATCGGACGACGCGTCGGATTCCATCGATGACATGGCTACGCAGGCAGCGCCGGAGACCGAGACGCCGGAGCGGTTCGATGACGCGCCCGGCAGTTGGTCGACCGGGGACGACGGGGTGGTGGTCGTGCTCGACGAGGGCGAAGAGCTGAGCGTCGACGGCGAGGTGGTGCGTGGCCGGTCCGCGTTCGCCCCGGACCGCGAGTGGGTGGTGACCGGGAAGTACGTGCGCTTCGACGAACCGCGCCCGACGACGGTCGGCGCGTCGGTGGAGGGGCTCGAGCACGTCTACGACGCACCGGGACAGGTCGAGTTCGAGATCGTCGGTCCGGCGTTGCGGCTGACCGCGTTTCCCGGCAAGAACCCCGAGGATCTGTCGGTGCTGTCCACCGACGCGACCTCCGGGGTGACCACCTACGCGGCGAATCCGGTGGTGCAGGTGCCGATGCCGGCGGCCGACGGGACCGTGGTGCTCGACTTCAACCGCGCGGTGAATCTGCCGTGCGCCTACACCGATCTGGCGACCTGCCCGCTGCCGCCGGCGGCGAACCGGCTGCCGATCGCCGTCGAGGCGGGCGAGCAGATCCCCTTCGAGCGCCGGGGATGAGCTCGCCGCGGATCAGCTCGCTGGCCTTCCTGTCCCCGGGCAACTACCTCGACGACGATCCGTACACCGGTCTCGAGGACACGCTGCGACTGTTCGAGTACGGCGAGCGCCTCGGGTTCGACGGCGCGTGGGTCCGGCAGCGGCATCTCGAGCACGGAGTGGGATCGGCGGCGGTCTTCCTGGCCGCCGCCGCGCAGCGCACCAGCCGGGTGGAGCTGGGCACCGCGGTCATCCCGATCGGGTACGAGAGCCCGTTCCGGCTGGCCGAGGATCTGTCGCTGGCCGATGTGCTGTCCAAGGGCCGCCTACAGCCGGGGTTCAGCGCGGGGACCCCACCGCACGCCGAGCTGATCGGCGATCTGGTCTTCGACGGCGACTGGCGCACCTTCGACCTGTCCTACGGCCGGGTGGCCCGGCTGGTCGAGAACCTGCGCGGCCACTACCTCGGCGACGCCGACACCGTCATCCACTCGCCGGGCACCACCCAGCGGCCCCGGCTCCAGCCGCACAGTCCCGGCCTCGCCGACCGCGTCTGGTACGGCGGTGGCAGCACCCGGTCGGTGCGCTGGGCGGCGCAGAGCGGGCTGAATCTGCTCAGCGGCAATATCGTCTTCGGTGACCGCAGCGACGACTTCGCGACCGCCCAGCTGGGCCTGATCAGCGATTACCGCGAGCGGATCGATCCGGCGCGACCGGCGCGAGTCGCCGTGGGGCGGGTGCTCGTCCCGTTCGACAGCGCCGATCGCGCGACCCGCGAGCGCTACCGGACCTATGCCGCGAGCCGCCACGAACGCACCCTCGGACCGCAGGGTGAGCGGCGGGTGCTCTATGCCCCCGATGTCGTCGGGACCGCCGAGCAGATCCTCGAGCGGTTGCGGGCCGATCCGGTCCTCGCGCGGACCAGCGAGCTGCGGCTGGAGCTGCCGTACGAGTTCCACCGCGCGGACTACGAGCAGATCCTGCACGACACGGTGACGCTGATCGCGCCCGAACTGGGCTGGAAACCCGCGCTCGGCTGATTACTCCGGCGGCCGGTAGGTGACATCCAGCGCCGCGGCGGCGTCGATCTGCTCGGGAGTGAGCAGGCCGACGGTGTGCGACACGGCCGCGCCCGCGGCCGCCGTGCGCATCGCGAGCGCCGCGGCGGCGACCTCGTCCGGGACGTCACCGATCACGAACAGATCGTCGTCGCCGAACGCGAAATAGCAGGCCTCCACGTGCCCGCCCACGCTCTGGACCATCTCGGTGATGGCCGCCCGGCGAGCGCTACCACCCTGTGCGAGTAGGCCATTGGCCCCGTCTTGCAGATAGCTGACCCGCCACATGTACTTGGGCATAGCTTCGAGCCTCCTCTGACTGGGACGCGATCTCGGCGTCCACAGCCTAGGGCACTCCCCCGGCGGCGGCGGATGACGCGAAAAGCCGCCGCCGCAATGATGCGTCACCGTGACGACGGCGATACCCCTCTTGCCTCCCGACAGGAAACTCACCGCACAGCGCGCCGGACTGCTGGCCGTCGCCGCAGGCATCGCGCATCTCGTACCGGCCGCGCCGCACGCGGCGCGGCCGACCTCGCGCCCGGGGTCGCCTGCGACGGGTTCACCTGCCGCAACGACACCGACGACACCTACCGGGTGCGGTCGAAACGTGGTGTGCGACGCGGCGGTGCCCCGGCAAACGGTCATAGTCACCACCTACGTCGCGCCGCGGGACACCGCGCGGATCAGCGTGGCGTGCCCCGTGGTGTCCCGCCGCCCACCGTGGAGCAGCAGCCCGAGCAGTGCCGATCCGACGGGACCTGGGAACACCGACCGCCGGTG
This sequence comes from Nocardia sp. MH4, assembly GCF_019266065.1. Lineage (GTDB taxonomy): Bacteria > Actinomycetota > Actinomycetes > Mycobacteriales > Mycobacteriaceae > Nocardia > Nocardia canadensis. The sequence goes on from NZ_LPNR01000090.1 coordinate 24,617, forward strand.
GTCCGCCCCGGCCCGATGGTCGGCACCATCGCGACGGGGGTGATCCATCTGTCGGCCGAAGTCGACAACGGTCCGCGACCGGACAGCGGTTCCAGCGGGGATCAGCCGACCCCGCTCAGGAATCGGCGGGTCCGGGGGACACTGCCGACGGCGATCAGCGCGGCGAGTGCCGCGATCGCGGCGAGGACGAGGTAGGTGCCCGACCAGGTGCCGGTCCAGCTCATCAGGGCGGTTCCGGCGAACGGCGCGGTGGCCATCACGATCACCACGGGAGCCGACAGCAGGCCGTTGAGGCGGCCGTAGTGGGTGGCGCCCCAGCGGTCGGTGATCGCGGTGGCCTGCACCAGGGTCATGATCCCGCGGATCAGGCCCGCGCCGACCGAGACCGCGACCAGCGCGAAGACCGTTGTCACCCAACCCAACAGCGCGGTGGCGAGCGCGGTGACGGCGAACGCGCCGACGATCCGGACGGCCGGGGTGGTGCGGGTCATCAGCGGGAGGTAGCCGAGCCGGCCCAGGACCTGTCCGATACCGCCGAGGCCGAGCGTCAGCGCGGCCGCCGCCGGGGAGAATCCGCGCTCGATGAGCAGCGGGACCAGGTTGAACACGGCGGCGAACGCCGCGAACGCGCCCAGGCTCAGGGCGGTGACCAAGGCCAGGAACGCGGGGCTGCGGGCGATCGCGCGGTGGTCGTCGTCGTGCCGGGTCGCTGGTGCGGGCGCCGGTGGCCAGGCGCCGGTGAGCCCGAACAGATGACCGGGCACGGTGGCGACCGTCAGCACCACCGCGAGGACGAGATAGGTGGCACGCCAGTCGGTGCGTTCGACCAGGACGGCGGTCAGTGGCGCGAACACCGTGCTGGCCAGACCGCCCGCCAGCGTCAGGATCATCAGGGCCTTGACGTGCTCGGTCCCGAACCAGCGGGTCAGCGCCGCGAACGCGGGCGGGTACAGCACCGCGCCCATCGCGACCCCGGCCGCGAGCCAGCCGAGGAAGAACACCGGCGGATTCGGGGCCAGGGCCACCACGACCAGCGCGGGCACGGCCAGGACCGATCCCGCGGTCATGACCGACCGTGGCCCGACGCGGTCCAGGACGCGCCCGACCGGGATGCCGGTCAGGGCCGCGGCGAGCTGGCTCAGCGAGAACGCCGCGGTGAGCATCGGCAGCGACCATCCGGTGTCGGCCGAGATCGACACCGACAGCACCGGGAACGCGTAGTAGAGGATGCCCCAGCTGGTGATCTCGGTGAGGCACAACGTGATCAGCACGCGCCGCCGCAGACCGGCACCGGCCGCAGCCGGTCCGGTCCGCGTGGCCGTCACAGTGGACGACACGGGCGGTCAGCGCGAGAGCGACCCGACCGTGAGCGTGAACACTTCGGGCGCGGGCGCGCAGCAACCGCCGGAACTCGCGCCGTCGGGGTCGTCGAAGACACCGGCCCCGCCGCACACACCGGTGTCGGGCAGGGTCAGCTCGACACGGGCGGCGGATTCGTGGTCACCGGCGAGTTCGGCGGCGATGGACCGGACCTGCTCGTAGCCGGTCATCGCCAGGAACGTCGGCGCGCGGCCGTAGCTCTTCATGCCCACCAGGTACACCCCGGATTCGGGATGGGTCAGCTCGGCGACGCCGTGCGGGTAGACGGTGCCGCAGGAGTGCACGTTCGGGTCGATCAGCGGCGCCAGCCGGACCGGGGCCTGCAGCACGGGGTCCAGGTCGAGGCGGACCTCCGAGAGCCAGGACAGGTCGGGACGGAAGCCGGTCAGCGCGATCACGGTGTCGACGCCGTCGATCCGGCGGCCGTCGTCGGCGACGAGCGCGGTGCGCCCGTCGGGCCCCGTTTCCACCGCGGCGGTGCGGAATCCGGTCACCACGGTGAGCAGTCCGTCCTCGACGGCCCGCTTGGCGCGCAGGCCGAGCGCGCCCCGGGCGGGCAGCTCGTCGGCCTCGCCGCCGCCGAAGGTGGCCTCGGTCCGACCCCGGCGCAGTACCCAGGTCAGCCGGGTGCCGGGCTCGTTCGCCAGTGGCGCCAAGGCCACGATCGCGGTCAGGGCGGAGTGCCCGCTTCCGGCGATCACGGTGTGCTTGCCGCGATAGCGCGCCCGCTCGGCCTCCACGTCGGGCACCCGGTAGGTGAGGGCGTCGCTGTCGCGCTCGCCCAGGGCGGGAAGTCCTTCTCCGCCGAGCGGATTCGGCGCGGTCCAGGTGCCGGAGGCGTCGATGACCGCGCGGGCGAGGATCCGGTCCTCGGTGCCGTCGGCGCGGCGCAGGTGCACCGACAGCGGTTCGGTGTCGCGACCGGAGTCCACGACCCGGTCGCGGCCGCGGCGGGCGACGCCGACGACCTCGGTGTCGTAGCGCACCGCCTCGCCCAGGGCCTCGGCCAGCGGCTCGAGGTAGGCGTGCGCCCAGTCCTGGCCGGTCGGGTAGTCCGCGTCGGCCGGAGCCACCCAGCCGGTGCCATCGAGGAGACGGCCACCCGCGGGGGCGATCAGCTCTGCCCAGCGGGAGAACAAGCGCACGTGATTCCACTGCGCGACCGCGGCACCGGCGCGGGGACCACGTTCGAACACGATCGGTTCGAGGCCGCGTTCGCGCAGTTCCGCGGCTGCCGCTAGCCCCACCGGGCCGGCTCCGACGACGACAACAGGCAGTTCGGTCATCACAGACTCCATTCATCGACACCCATCGATCTAATGACCAAACTGTATCGACGAATGTCGATGGATGCAACCATCGATCTACGTCGATATAATCGGAGGCATGACGTCCCTGGACATGCCCTCCGTCCGCGACTCCGCCGCGCCGCGCGTCGACGCCCTGTCGATCGACGACGCGACCACCTACGCCGCCTGGTTCTCCTGCCTGGCCGAACCCACCCGCGTCCGGCTGCTGCACCTGGTCGCCACCCGGCCCGAGGGGATCACCGTCGGCGAGCTGACCGAAGCGCTCGGGATCTCCCAGCCGACCGTCTCCCACCACGTCCGCAAGCTGGCCGACGTCGGGTTCGTCCGGGTGCACAAGCACGGCACATCCACCGTCGTCACCGTCAATCCCGCCTGCTGCACCGGCCTCCCGCACGCCGCCGACGCCGTCATGGGCGTGCTCACCCCGCGTCCGTGCTGCCCGACCGATCTACCCACCGACGTCACCGTGCGCGCGATGACCGACGCCGACTGGGACGTCGTGCTCCGCATCTACGGCGAGGGCATCGCCACCCGCGACGCCACCTTCGCCACCGAGGTTCCGACTCGCGAATACCTCGACGCCACCTGGCTTCCCGCGCACCGCTGGGTCGCCGAGCTCGACGGCGAGGTGGTCGGCTGGGCCGCGCTCGCGCCGGTATCGAGCCACGGCGGCTTCGCCGGAGTCGCCGAGACCTCCGTCTACGTCGCCGTGGCCGCGCGCGGCCGTGGCGTCGGGAAATCACTGCTGCACCGGCAGGTGATCGCGGCCGACAACGAGGGCCTGTGGATGCTGCAGACGTCGGCCTTCCCGGAGAATCGGGCCGCGATCGCGCTGCATCATTCGGCCGGATTCCGCACGGTCGGGGTGCGCGAACGCATCGCGACCCTCGACGGGGTGTGGCGCGATACCGTCCTGCTCGAGCGCCGCGCCGCCGTGGACGCCGCCGACGCCTGCGAGCCCGCAGCCTGCCGATAGCCGACGCGAGCACCCGGTCGCGGCAGATCCCAGCCGCCACTGCCCTTCCGCGGCGTCGACTACCGCGCCTGGCAGCTCGACGATCCCGCGGGCAAGGGCGGTGAGGCGGTGTGCCCGATCCGCGACGCCGTCCGCGAGCGGATCGACGCGCTCATCGCGGAGCTGACCGCCGTGGCGTGACCTGCCACCGGCCGCACGGTAGCTCTCAGCCGGCCCGGACCACCCGGATCGTGCGCAGCCGCGGGTCGGCGGCATCGGGCAGGTTCAAGCCCGCCTCGATGCCGGTGCGCAAATAGTCGATGACGGCCTCGCCGAGTCGCTCCCCCGGGACGACGGCGGGAATGCCCGGCGGATACGGGGTGAGCTGCTCGGCCGCGATCCGGCCTACGGCCCGCTCGGCGGGCACGGATTCGGCCGGTGCGAAGAAGGCGTCGCGCGGCAGCATGACCGTCTCCAGCTGCAACTCCTCGGGTGAGGGCAGCCGGATCCGCGGCGGTTCGGGGTGGTTCAGCCCGGCCCGCCACAGGGCGAGCGCGTCGACGAGGGCGTCGACCGTCGCGGCGTCGTCCGCCGAGGACAGCGTCGCCAGGACCCGCCGGTGATCGCTGAGGCCGAGGTCGATCCGGCGATGCTCGCGCAACCAGTCCGCGGCCGCGTAGCCGCTCGCGCCGGTGCCCGCGACGTCGACGAGGACCTGCAACAGGTCCAGGTCGTGCGAGGCCTCGACGCCGAGCAGCTCGTCGTGCATGACGGTGAGCCCGCTGATCTCGGCGAGCTCGGCGCGCACCCGGCGGGCCGAGCTCAGGGCCCGGTCGAGCAGGTCGTGGCCGAATTCGACCATCTGCCTTCGCCATCCGTCCAGCGCGGCGTAGATCAGCACATTGGGGCTGGTGGTCATCAGCAGGTCGGCGCAGCCGCGCAGTCGCACCGGGTCGATCAGGTCGCCTTGCAGATGGAACACCGATCCCTGCTCGAATCCCATGCCCATCTTGTGCACACTCACCACGCACACATCGGCGCCGACGTCCATCGCCCACGTGGGGAGGTCCGGATGGAACGGCAGGTGCGCGCCCCAGGCCTCGTCGACGATCAGCGGCTTTCCGCGCGCGTGGCACACCCGGGCGATCCCCCGGATGTCGGCACAGGTGCCGTAGGGGCTGGGACTGACGATCACCGCGCCCGCCGCGTCCGGATGCGCCCGCCAGGCCTGCTCGACCTGCTCGGGCGAGGGCGGATGCGACAGGTGTCGCTCGGCATCCCAGCGCGGGGTGATCCAGTGCGGTTGCACCCCGGAGAAGATCAGCCCGGCGACCACGGATTTGTGGCTGTCTCTGGCCACCAGCAGGCCGCCGTCGTGGCCGCCCGCCACGGCCATCATGGCCGCCTTCACCGACAGCGAACTCCCACAGGTGGAGAAGAAGGCGGCGTCGGCGCCGACCGCGTCGGCCATGAGCTCCTCGGCCTCGGCCAGCACGTGGTGCCTGGCCAGCCGATCGTCGAGCCCCGGGGCGGCGAGGATGTCGCTGTGGAAGGCGTCGACGCCGAGCGCGGCCAGCACCCGGTCGTCCACTCCGCGTCCTTGCCGATGCCCCGGCGGGGTGAATCCGTAGCGGCCCAGCCCGTGGTACTCGGCGACGGCGGCCAGCAGCGGGGCGGTGGTGTGGTCCATCGTGCGCACCTCCTGCGCGGTGGTCAGCGTGGGAATGCCGGCGGATCGATCCGCGTCCACGCTCGGTGTTCGCCCAGGTCGGTCAGCAGTGCCTCGATGGCCGGGACCGCCTCGGCCACGGTCACACCAGGGGCGTCGGGGTCGACGCCGGTGCGCTCCAGGATCGATGCGGCGGTCCCGACGGCGGCGATCGCCTTGCCGTGCCGCCACATCTCCTCGATGAGCAGGTCGACCCGGTCGTCGTCGGGACCCGCCAGCGCGACGACACCGTCGAACTCCACCGATCGCATCGTCGCGAACGTGCGCGCCACCGGCACACCGTCGATCTCGCCGCCGTGCGCGGCGACCACGAACGGCCGGATCCCGGCCTGGGTGAGCGTGGCGCGGACCTCTTCGAGCGCCGCCGCGGAAGCCGTGTCGTCCACCAGCACCGCGACGGTGCGGCCGTCGACCGGGAACGCGCCGCGTCGCTGCGACAGTGCCGGACTCGGGTCGAGCTCGACCCGGTCGTCGACATCCGGCGCCGGAGTGTCGAGCCCGAGCTGCGCAGCGACGTAGCCGCCCAGCTCGTCGTCGACGTCGACCAGCATCTGCAGGCCGCGCCGCTGGATGGCCGTCGACGTGCATTTTCCGAGCTCGAAGGCGAAGGCGTCGGCCAGGTGCTGTTGTTCGCCCGGGGTGAGACTGCGATAGAACATCCGCGGCTGCGAGTAGTGGTCGGCGAAGGAGACCGCCCCGGCGCTCGTCGCCGAGGTCCGCAGCTCGGCGGCCGGCGGCGGGATCGGCGTCGGCGTCTCGGTGTAGGCCTGGTCGGCGAGACTCGCCGCGTACGGACAGCCACCGCCGAGCGAATTCGGTTTGTACGGCGCGATGCCGGGGTGCACGGCGGTCTGGTGCATGCCGTCGCGGAACATGTCGTCGACCGCGGTATGCGGGGTGTTGATCGGCAGCTGGGCGAAATTCGGCCCGCCGAGCCTGCTGATCTGGGTGTCGAGGTAGGAGAACAACCGGCCTTGCAGCAGCGGGTCGTCGGTGACCTCGATGCCGGGCACCAGATGACTGGGGCAGAACGCGACCTGTTCGGTCTCGGCGAAGAAGTTCACCGGATTCGCGGTGAGCCGCAGCGTCCCGATCACCTGCACCGGCGCGAGCTCCTCCGGCACGATCTTGGTCGGGTCCAGCAGATCGATGCCGTCGAAGAGGTGATCGGGGGTGTCGGGGAAGACCTGCACCCCGAAATCCCATTCGGGGGCCGCTCCCGCCGCGATGGCGTCGGCCAGGTCCCGGCGATGGAAGTCGGGATCGAATCCGGCCGTCAGCTGGGTTTCCTCCCACAGCATGGAGTGCACGCCCAGGCGTGGCTTCCAGTGGAACTTCACCAGGCTGGTCGTGCCGTCGGCGGCGACCAGCCGGAAGGTGTGGATTCCGAAGCCCTCCATCATCCGCAGTGAGCGCGGCAGCGCCCGATCGGACATGTTCCAGAAGGTGTGCGCGGTCGCCTCGGTGTGCAGGGTGACGAAATCCCAGAAGGTGTCGTGCGCGGATTGCGCCTGCGGAATCTCCCGGTCCGGCTGGGGTTTTCCGGCGTGGATGACATCGGGAAACTTGATCGCCTCCTGGATGAAGAACACCGGAATGTTGTTGCCGACCAGGTCGTAGACCCCTTCGTCGGTGTAGAACTTCACCGCGAAACCGCGGGTGTCGCGCACGGTATCGGCCGACCCGCGCGAACCGAGCACCGTGGAGAACCGGACGAATACCGGGGTGCGCACGCCGGCGGCGAGGAACCGGGCGCGGGTGAGCGACGCGGCGGCGCCGTTGGCCACGAACACCCCGTGCGCACCGACACCACGGGCGTGCACGACCCGTTCGGGGATGCGTTCGTGATCGAAGTGGGTGATCTTCTCCCGCAGGTGGATGTCCTGCAGCAACACCGGTCCGCGCGGGCCCGCTTTGAGGGCGTGGTCGGTATCGGCGACGCGCAGGCCCTGAGCGGTGGTCAGGGCGCCGCCGTGCTGGGCGCGCAGGTCGGCGGGGCCGGGGATCGGCACGCCGGTCGGTCCGCGCAGCGCGGGCCCCTCCTGGTCGGCCGCCGGTCCCGGCTCGGTGCAGGGGTGGTCCGGGTCCTCGTCCGGAGGAGTCGCCGGCCGGGTGTACTCGGGAGGGATAGCGGGCCCGGAAGCCCCCTGCTGTGGTCCGGCGTTTCCCATCATCGAAGCCTTCCTGTTGACGAGGACCGTCTCCTGGCGAGCAGCGCGTCAGCGGCGCGGCATCCGCTCGCTCGGCGGCCCGCCGCTGCTTTCCGGTGGTTTCTGACCAGGCCATGCCCGGATCTCCGGCACCGAAACAGCCGCCCGTCGCCGCAGCCCGGTCGGGCCATAGCCGCCGCCCGGGGTGAGAGAAGCGACTCACATCCCGGTAGCGCGCGCTCCGCCGACCGCGATCTGCCCTGTGACGACTGTGGACTCGGGAAGGACATCGAGGTGGCTGGACGGCATCGAGCAGTGAGCAAGCGGGGCACGGCCCTGCGCGGACTTCCCGTGGCGGTGGCGCTGCCCGCGGCGATCGCCTTCGGCATCGGGCCCGGCGCGGCGCAGGCCGCGCACGTGCAGGCTGTCTCGCAGACCCCTGATCTGCCGGAATACGCGGCACCGCGGCCCGAGCCGGTCCAAGCCGTGGCCGCCGTCGCACCCCTCGAAGAACACGCTGTCGCGCAGTCGGTTTCCCCAGTCGGCGACGAACTCGCGCTCGGCGCGAACCAGCGCGACACCGCCGAGTTCGCCACCGCGCACCCGGTCGCCGATACCCGGCCGATCGCCACGGCGGCGCCGATCGCCAGCCCGATCGAGAACGCCACCTTCCTCGGCTCGACGGCCGGTCAGGTGATCGGCGGCATCGCCGGCGCCGGCCTCGGCGCGGCGGGCGGAGCGGCGCTGGCCACCCCGCTGGCGGTCCCCACCGCGGGACTCGGCGTCCCGGTCGGCGCGGTCGCAGGCGGCATCGTCGGTGGGGTGGTCGGCACCTACGCCGGCTATTACGCCGGCGCCTACCTGGGCACGTTGGTCGCCCAGCAGGCTCCCCAGATCATCCCCAACGTGCTGCCCTGACCGTGCGGCGGGCCCGATGCGGGCCCGCCGACGACAGGTCAGGCCGGTTCCAGCACCTCGACGGGCGGGTTGTCGGCGTAGAGCTCGGCGATCTCGGCCGTGTATTTCTCGGCGATCACCTTCCGCTTGAGCTTCATGGTGAGTGTCACCTCGTCGCCACCGGCTTCCCAGAACACCGGCAGGATCCGGAAGCGCTTGACCTGTTCGACCCGCGACAGCGCGGCGTTGCCCGCCGCCACACCCGCGGCGATCTGCGCGCGCACGGCGGGATTCGCGGCCAGTGCCGCGGCCGACGCGTCGGGCAGACCGTGCTGTGCCGCATAGGGTTCGGCGCTCTCGGCGTCGAGGACGATCAGCGCGGTGTTGTAGGGCCTGGCGTCGCCGATCGTGGCCATGGCACCGATCAACGGCGTCGCGGCCTTGATGGCGTGCTCGATCGTCGTCGGCGACATGTTCTTGCCGGAGGCGTTGATGATCAGTTCTTTCTTGCGGTCGACCACCCGCAGGTAGCCGTCGTCGTCGACGGTCACCACGTCACCGGTGCTCAGCCAGCCGTCGGCGTCGACGGCTTCGGCCGTCTTCTCCGGTTCGCCGCGGTAGCCCTTCATCACCAACGGCCCCTTGACGAGCAGTTCCCCGTCCTCGGCGATGCGCGATTCCATGCCGGCCAGCAGTCGCCCGACCGTGCCCAGCCGGGTCTCGCTCGGCGGGCTGACGCTGCAGATGCACGACAGTTCCGACATGCCCCAGATCTCGGAGATCGGCACCCCGAGCCCGGCGAAGAAGCCGAGCGTGCGCGGCGGGATCGGGGCGGCGCCGGACAGCGCGAAGCGCAGGCGATCGAAACCCAGCTTCGCCCGCAGCTTCGAGAGCACCAGTGCGTCGGCCTTGGCCCATTCGGCGGCGACGTCGTCGGGAACCGGCTGCCCGGCCAGCTGGTATTCGCTGCGCTCGGCCCCCACCGCCAGCGCCCACCGCATACCCTGCCTGCGTGTCTCGTCCGGCTCGTTCGCGACGACGAATTCGATGGCGGCCGCCAGCTTTTCCCACACCCGGGGCACCGCACCCCAGATGGTCGGCCGCAGATCCGCCAGCGCGGCCGCGATCAGCTTCGGGTCCGACACCGTGGTGACCTGGGTGCCGAACACCTCCTGGAGGTAGAGCGCGGTGAGCCGGTCGGCGATGTGGGCGCTCGGCATGAACGAGGTGATCGAATCGCCGAACTCGAACCCGAGCACATCGCCGAGACCATAGGCCTGGAACATCAGGTTCGCGTGCGTCGTCTCGACGCCCTTCGGGTTGCCGGTGGTGCCGGAGGTGTAGATCAGCGTCGCCACATCGGCGGGCTCGACCGCCCGCCAGGACGCGTCGAAGTCGAAATCCACAGCGCCACCGGCGATCATCTCGGCCACCGGCACCGTGCCCTCGACCGGCTCGTCGAGACAGACGAGGTGATCGAGCGGCACGCCGCTCGCGCGCAGCCGCGAGACGTACTGCGGCTCGCAGATCACCACGCGCGCGCCCGCGTTGCCGAGGACGTGCGCGAGCTGCTCGGCGGAGAGGGTGTTGTAGACCGAGAACGAGGTCGCGCCCACGTGCTGGGCGCCGACTTCGAGCGGATAGAACTCGACGCGATTGCTCATCATCAGCGCGACGGTGTCGCCGCGGCCGACGCCGAGCGCCGCCAGGCCCGCCGCGGCCGCGCGCACGCCGTCGGCGTATTCGCGCCAGGTCAGCGTGTGGGCATTCCCCGGAGTGCGCAACGCGACGGCGTCGGGATCGATGGTGGCGTTGTATTGGAAGGCGGCACAGAGGGTTTCGAAACGTGGTGTCGACATGGAGGTCTTCCGTGGTTCAGACCGCGGTGGCGGTGTCGGGAGCGAGCAGGGAGGTGATGAAGCGGCCCGCGGCGCCGAAGGCGAAACGGGCCTCGGGCGCCAGTGCGGGCATGACCTGGAAGACGTGCATCTGATCGGGCCAGACCTGGAGTTCGCACACCCCGCCGACCTGCCGCAGGCGCTCGGCCAGTTCGATGGCGTCGGCGGCGAAGTACTCCGCCCCACCGGTCTGGATCAGGGTGGGCGGCAGCGTCATGCCCCGCTCCGGCCGCAGTTCGAGATGCTCGCTGGTGAAGTGGGCGAGCGCTTTCGCCGACAGCGTGTACGAGATCACCCCGTCCCGGCTGCGCACACCGGTGCGGGCGATCCGCAGGCCGAGGTCGGCCATCGGCGAGAACAGCACCAGCCCGGCCGGTCCGCGACGTCGCAGGCGGGCGTTGGCGAGGGCGAGATCGGCGGCCAGGAATCCCCCGGCCGAGTCGCCGGCGAGCACGATCCGGTCCGGGGCGAACCCGCGCCGCAGCAGCCACCGATACGCCCGCGCCACATCGAGCTGGGCGCACGGGCTCGGATGCTCCGGCGCCAGGCGATAGTCGACGACGAAGACCCGGGCGCGACTCGTGGTCGACAGGCGCGACGCCACACCGCGATACGCCGCCACCGAGCCCGCGACGAAACCGCCGCCGTGCACGTACAGGATCACCGCGTCGGTGCGGTCGGCCTTCGGCCCGGTGACCAGCTCCCCGCGGACCGGGCCGTCGTCGACGCGCTCCACCGAGGTGCCCGCCAGGCTCGGCCCGACCACCCGCATCGCGGCATCGATCGCCAGCCGGGCCACCGGCAGGGTGGCGGTGTTGACCGGCAGCGCGGCGGCCAACGGCTTGACCGTGCGTTCGGCCAGCAGCCGAGCGGCCCTGGTGCGCAACGATCCCCGCCCCGACGCGGTCACCGGCCGCTCCGCCGCTCGACCCGGTCGAGCAGGTCCTTGACCTTGCCGCTGCCCGCGAGCTGCGCGTCGAGCACCACATTGACCGCGCCGCGCAGCAGCGCGTACGGCTCCCACCCGCTGGGGGCGATGGTCCGGGCCGCGCGGCGGGCGATGCCGTCGGCGATCACGGTGGCCGCGTGTGTCGCGGTGATGCGGACGTTCAGCGGCCACGGCAGCATCTCGTCCAGTTCCCGGCCGAGGTCGTCGCGGTCGAGCATGGCGTGGGTCATCTCGGTCTCGACGACACCGAAGTAGGCGATGCCCGCGCTGGCGCCCGCCGCGGCGAGTTCCACCCGCAGCGCGCGCCCGAACTGCTCGACCGCGGCCTTGCTCATCATGTACGGCGACCCGGCCATGCCCGGCGCGAACGACGCGCACGACGAGACGACGACCACGTGCCCCCGCGCCGCGACGATGTGGTCGAGGGCGGGATGGACCGTGTTGAAACAGCCGTCGAGGTTGATCGCCATCACCCGGTCGAAATCGGCCGGGTCCATCGTGCGCACGGTGGCGGGCGCAGGCGTCACCCCGGCGTTGGCGACGACGACGTCGAGATGGCCGAAGGTGTCCACCGCGAGCCGGGTCGCGGCCACCATCGCCGCGCGGTCACTGACATCGGCCGTGATCGCCAGGGCCCGAGGCCCCAGCTCGCCCGCGGTCACCTCGGCGCCGATCTCATCGATGTCGACCACGACCACGAAGGCACCGCGGGCAGAGAGGATCCTGGCCAGTTCGAGGCCGATTCCCTGCCCGGCGCCCGTGATCAGCACCGTCTTGTCGCGCACGTCGTAGGACCGGCGCGTGAGCAGGCTCAGCGGATGGAGCGCGGTGATGTCCATCAGGCACTCACTTCGTAGGACTCGGCATCGAAAGCGCTGGTCCGCCTGCGGTATTCGAAGCTCCAGTTCGGATAGAGCCCGGCGTTCTGCCCGTCCGGGGTGGTGTAGTAGCTGTCGCAGCCGCCGGTGAGCCACACCGTATCGGCGCTGCGCCGATGCATCTCCTCGACGAACGCGTCCTGGACCTGCTGCCGGACCTCGACCCGGTGTGCTCCCTTGTCGCGCAGGGTCTTCACCGCGTCGACGATGTAGGCGATCTGGGACTCGATCATGAAGATCGCCGACTGGTTGCCCGCCGCGCCGAACGGACCCAGGGTGAGGAACAGGTTGGGGAACCCGGCGACGGCGGTGCCCAGATAGGTCCGCCGGTGCTTGCGCATGACCTCGCCCACGGATACGCCGTCGCCGCCGACGATCCGGTCGTAGGACGAAGGCGCGGGCTCGAATCCGGTGCCGTAGATGATCGTGTCGACCGGGATCTCGACTCCGGCGCGGGTGAGGATGGAGTGCGGGCGCACCTCGGCGATGCCGTCGGTCACCACCTCGACATTGTCCTTGTCGAGGGCGGGCAGGTAGGCGTCGGCGAAGATCGCGCGTTTGCAGCCGATCATGTAGTCCGGCGTCAGCTTCTCGCGCAGTTCCGGATCCCGCACCTGGCGACGCAGCTGCCAGCGGCCGAGCAGCTCATAGGGGTGCCGGAAGCGCTTGTCGACGAAGCCGACCAGCCCGAAGCCCTCGATCGCGGTGTACCAGGCGCCGCGAATAACCTTGCCCGCCAGTGGAATCCGGCGCAGGGCGAAGCGCTCCACCGCCAGCGTCGGCCGGTCCATCCGGGGCACGATCCAGGGCGCGGAACGCTGGAAGACGGTGAGCGCGGCCACCTTCGGCTGGATCTCGGGCACGAACTGCACCGCCGAGGCGCCGGTGCCGATCACCGCGACTCGCTCACCGGTGAGATCGTGGTCGTGATCCCAGTGCAGGGAATGGAACGTCGCGCCCGCGAAGGTTTCCACCCCCGGCAGCGTCGGGTACTTGGCTTCGGCGAAGACCCCGGTGGCCGAGATCAGGTAGTCGGTGGTCAGTGCGCCCTGCGAGGTCTCCAGACGCCACAGTGAGCGGGCCTCGTCCCAGCGGGCCTCGAGCAGCTCGGTGCTCAACCGGATATCCCGGACGACATCGAATCTCGTCGCCACCGACCGGATGTAGGCCAGGATCTCCGACTGTTTGCCGTAGGTCCGCGACCAATCGGGATTGGGCGCGAACGAATAGCTGTAGAGCTGCGAGGGCACATCACACGCGCACCCCGGATAGGTGTTGGCCTGCCAGGTTCCGCCCAGATCCGCGGCGCGTTCGAGGACGACGAGGTCGTCGAAGCCGGCCTCGCGCAGCTTGATCGCGAGGCCGATGCCGCCGAATCCGGCACCGATCACGACGATGTGACGGTGTTCGGTTGGTGCCATGGTTTACCGATTCCTTCCGTGCAGCGCAGTGACCAGGCGATCGACGATCGCGTCGGTGGTCTCGCCGCGGGTGAATGTGGTCAGGGCCAACGGCAGGGCGAAACGCTGCCGGGTGGTGGCCTTGGCGTAGGTGAACTCCTTGAGTCCGTCCTCGCCGTGCACGCGACCGAAGCCGGAGTCGCCGACGCCGCCCAGCGGCAGGCGCGCGATGGTGGCATGGGCGACATAGGCGTTGATGGAGGTGCCGCCCGCGCGGATCCGGTCGGCGATGCGCCTGCCGTTGCGGCGCGAGAAGACCGTGCTGCCGAGGCCGTAGGGGCCGGCGTTCACGCGCTCGATCGCCTCGTCCATATCCCGCACCCGCGCGACCGTCAGCGTCGGGCCGAAGGTCTCCTCGGTGACGGCGACCGCGTCCTCGGGGACATCGACCAGGATGGTGGGCTGCACGAACTGCCCGTCGATCGCGTCGGCACCACCCAGCAGGGCGCGTGCCCCGCGAGCCAGCGCGTCCTCGATGTGGTGACGGATGATCGCGATCTGCTTGCCCATCGTGATCGGCCCGATCTTCGCCGCACCGGTGCCCGCGCGCAGCTTCCGCGCGTGGGCGAGGAGCTTCGGGACGAACTCGTCGTAGACGTCGGTGTGGACGTACACGCGCTCCACGCCGAGGCAGGTCTGGCCCGCGTTGGACATGCCGCCCCACACCGCGGCGTCTGCGGCCGCGTCCAGGTCGGCGTCGGCATCGACGATCAGCGCGTCCTTGCCACCGAGTTCCATCAGCACCGGCGTCAGGGTCTCCGCGCAGGCGGCCATCACCCGCTTGCCGGTGGCGGTGGATCCGGTGAAGCCGATCTTGCCGACCCCGGACCGGCACAGGGCCGCACCGGTGTCCCCCAGGCCCGTGATCACCTGGAACACCGGCTGTTCCGGCACGACGGCCGCGAACCGGCCGGCGAGCCAGTGCCCGACGCCCGGGGTGTACTCACTGGGCTTGAACACCACCGCGTTGCCCGCCGCGAGCGCGAACGACACCGAACCCAGCGGGGTGAACACCGGGTAGTTCCACGGGCCGATCACCCCGACCACCCCGAACGGGCGGTACTCGAGCGTGCATTCCTGATTCACGGCGAGCAGGCCGGGCCGCACCGCGCGCGGGCCGAGCACCCGCCGCGCGTTGCCCGCCGCCCACGCCAGGTGCTCGAGCGCCATCGCGATCTCGAGCCGGGCGTCCGCGAGCGGTTTGCCCATCTCCTGGTGGATGAGCTGGGCGAGTTCGGCTCGCCCCCGGGTGATCTCGCCCCGCCAGGCATCCAGTCGGCGGGCTCGCTCGGCGAAGCCGATCCGCGACCACCAGTCCGCGGCCCGGCGGGCGTCGGCGACCGTGGCCGCGACCTCGGCCGGGGTGCGGATCGGATAGCTGCCGACGACGGCGCCGGTCGCGGGTGAGATGACGTCGAAGGTCGCATCATCGCGCGCGGGTTCGGCGGGCGTGGATGTTGCCGACGGGAGTGTTGTTCGCCCCATGGACGACCTTTCTCGTTCGTGCCCTGCTCAGAGATCGAGGACCAGGGATTCGCCTGCCGCGCGGGAAACGCAGGTCAGCATGTGATCGCCGCGCTCGGCGTCGAGGAGTTTGCGGTCGCGGTGGTCGACCTCGCCGGCCAGGACCGCGACCTTGCAGGTGCCGCAGAACCCCTGCCTGCACGAATACAGCGCGTCCGGCCGCACCCGGGTGATGGCCGCCAGCGCGGTCTCGTCGGCGCCGACCCGGACCGTGCTGCCCGACCGGGCCAGCGTCACCTCGAATTCCCTGCCGTCGATCACCGGCGGCGCGGAGAAACGCTCGGTGTGCAGCGATCCCGTCGGGTTGACGGTGAAGGCGTGCCGGTGCGCGGCGTCGAGGACGGGCGGCGGACCGCAGACATAGATCGCCGCGCCGGGGGCGGCCCGGCCGATCAACGCGCCCACATCCGGGGTGCCGAACTCGTCGTCGGGACGGATGTCGACCCGGCCGCCGAGGACGGCCAGTTCGTCGAGGAACGGCATGGTCGCCCGCGAGCGGCCCAGATAGACCAGCTGCCAGCGCGCCCGCGCGCGAGCCGCCGCCCGGACCATGGGCAGGATCGGGGTGATGCCGATGCCCGCCGCGACGAACAGATACGACGGCGCGGCGATGAAGTCGAACGCGTTGCGCGGACCACGAATTCGCAGCGTGTCGCCCACCGCCAAGCGGTCGTGCACCTCGATCGAGCCGCCCTCGCCGTCGGCGATGCGGCGCACCGCGATCCGGTAGTGGCGGCGATCGTCGGGGTCACCGCACAGGGAGTACTGACGCTGGGCTCCCGAGGGCAGCACGATGTCGAGGTGCGAGCCGGGCCGCCACGGCGGCAGCGGTGCGCCGGTCGGCGAGGTCAGCCTCAGGCTGCGGACATCGACCGCTACCGACTCGATCCCGGCGACGGTCACCGCGATCTCGAAGTCGTCGTGCCGCACCGGATTCGGTCGCGAGATCAGCGAGGCCGCGCGGCCCGCGACGAACAGCTGCCGGTAGCCGTCGGCGACGGCGCCGATCGCCCGCAGGGCGACCGGCGGGGTGTACCGCTCCGCCATCGGAGTCACCGTGGCCGTCACCGCGCGGCCGCGCGGGCGGCGGGCGAATGCGCGAGATAGCGCAGCGCGCGATCCATCGGCCCCAGCTGGGAGGGGTGGAAGCCCGGCCGCAGGTAGCGCGGGATCTCGCTGAGGAACAGGCCGAAATTCGGCACGATGCCACGCGCGGTCGCCCGGGCCAGCTGCACCGGCCAGAACGGACCCTTGTGCGGCGCGGGGTCCTTGGCGTAGAGGTAGGCCGAGGAGACCAGGAAGGTGGCCAGCAGCGACACACTCGCCGCCACCGCCGTGCGCGCCTTGCGCACGTAGCCGCCGTCGACATACATGTACGCGTCGTAGACCACGCTGCGGTGTTCGACTTCCTCGGCGCCGTGCCAGCGGATCAGATCGAGCATGGTCGGATCCATGCCGAGGTCTTCGAAGGTGTCGTTCTCCAGCAGCCATTCACCGATGACGGCGGTGTAGTGCTCCATCCCGGCGAACAGCGCGAGCCGTTCCTTGAGCCATTCCTCCTTCGCCCGGCCGGTGAGGCCGTGGTCGCCGAGGATGCGATCGACGAACCAGGCGAAGGTCCGCACCATCGAGTCGACGTCGAGGCCAAGGGACTGAAGGTGATCGCGCGCGCCGGCGTGGCTGCTGGCGTGCATCGTCTCCTGACCGACGAAGCCCTGCACCTCCTCGCGCAGCCGCTGGTCGTCGATGTAGGGCAGCGCCTCGGTCAGCGCTCGAGCCATCGCCCGTTCGCCTTCCGGCAGCACCAGGTGCATGACATTGATGACGTGGGTCGCGAAGACCTCGCCCGGGATGTAGTGCATCGGCACATCACCGAAGTCGAAGTGCACGTCGCGTGCGTGGATCGCGTGCGCTTCCTCGCGGTGATGACGCCTCGTTGCGTCAGCGGAGTGAGCCATGCCTCAACCGTACGATGCAACACAAATGATTGCAATGTTGCAGCAACAAATTGTGTGGATATGTTGCATCGGGCGCCGAGTTGCTACCGTGGTCGACATGACCGCGGCGTCCCCCACCTCGACGAACACCCCGGAAACCGACGATTCCGCCGCGGCGCGCATCCTCGACGCGGCGCTGGTCCAGTTCGAACAGGTGGGCGTCAAGAAGACGACGATCGAGGACATCGCCCGCCAGGCCGGGGTCGACCGGGCGACCGTCTATCGCCGGGTCGGCTCCCGCGACGACGTGGTCACCGCGGTGTTCGCGCGGGAGGTCGCGCGCGTGCTGGCCGATCTGCGGAGCCTGCCGAGCAGGCACGACAACCTCGACGACCTCGTCGCCGACATCCTCGTGACCGTCATCGGCCGGTGGCGCGAGCACCCGCTCGTGCAGCGGCTGCTGGTCCTGGAACCGGACCGGGTGATGCCGCACCTCACCACCGACAGCGCGTCGACCTTCACGATGTCGATCCTGACCACCGAATCGATGCTCCGGGACGCGATCGCCGCCGGGCTGCTGGCCGAGACGCCGGACCTGCTGGCCCGCGCCGAGGTGCTGTGCCGCGTGGTGCACTCGATGATCCTGGCGCCGACCGGCCTGCTCCCGCTGCGCACCGACGACGAACTCGACGCGTTCGCGCGGACCTATCTGGTACCGATCATCAGTCGCTGACCCGCCGCCGGGCCGCGTCGGCCCGGCAGACGGCTCCCGTCAGTCGAGGCAGAATTCATTGCCTTCGGGGTCGGCCATCACGATGAATCCCGCGCTCATCGGCGGCTCGGGCTCGAAGCGGCGCAGGCGGGTCGCGCCCAGCGCGACGAGCCGTTCGCACTCGGCTTCCAGGGCAGCCATCCGCTCGTCGCCCTGCAGCCCCGGCGCCGCGCGCACGTCGAGGTGGACGCGGTTCTTGGCGACCTTGCCCTCGGGCACCCGCTGGAAGAACACTCGCGGGCCGTGTCCGTCCGGGTCCTCGATCGCCGAGCGGGTGTTGCGCTGATCCTCCGGCACGCCGATCCGGGCGAGGAAGTCGTCCCAGGCCGCCAGCGGATCCGCGCCCTCGGGCAACTCGACACCGGGCGGGCCGGGGTGCACATAGCCGAGGACCTCGCGCCAGAAGGTCGACAGCGCCTTCGGGTCGGCGGCGTCGAAGGTGATCTGGAGATGGCGGCTCATCGGGTTGCTCCCTTTCGTTCGGCTGATTCGCTTCGCCTACTCTGACAGCAATAGCGGACAGATCAGGTCCGCTATTGCTGACAGGCTGACGAGATGACGACCGCGGACCACGAACGAGGGCAGACCGAACGGGTACTCACCCTGCTCGGACTGCTTCAGCAACGGCAGGTATGGACCGGCCCCGAGCTGGCCGAACGGCTCGGAATCACCCCGCGCACGGTGCGGCGCGACATCGAGCGGCTACGCGCTCTCGGTTATCCGGTGCGGGCCGGACACGGGGTCGGCGGCGGGTACCAGCTCGGTCCCGGCCAGGACCTGCCGCCGCTGCTGCTCGACGACCAGGAGGCGATCGCCACCGCCGTCTCCCTGCTGGTCGGCGCGGGCGGGGCGGTCACCGGCGACGGTGCGTTGCGCGCGCTGACCAAGCTCGACCGGGTGCTGCCGACCCGGCTGCGGCACGAGGTGCGCGCGCTGACCGGGTCGGTGGAGTCGTTCGGCACCGGGCACACGCCGGTGGATCCCGACGTGCTGATCACCCTGGCCAGGGCCTGTCGCGACGAGGTCGAGGCGGCGTTCGACTATCCGTCCGCCGGGGCGACGCGGCGCAGGCGGGTCGAACCCTATCGCCTGGTCGCCTCGGATCGGCGCTGGTATCTGTTCGCCTACGACCTCGACCGGGCCGACTGGCGCAGCTTTCGCGTCGACCGGATGGCCGAGGTCGCCGCGCGCACCTGGCGGTTCCGCCCCCGCGCGGCGCCGGACGCGGCGACCTACGTGCAGGAGGGCGTGGCGAGCCGGGTCTACGCCGAGCAGGCGCGCTTCCTCGTCCACGCCACCGCCGACACCGTCCGGGCCCAGCTCCCCGGCTCCACCGCCGTGGTCCGCGAGCGCGACCGGGACTCGTGCGAAATCCTCAGTGGTGCTGCCGATCTCGACATCTTGCTGATGCGGATCCTGCTGCTCGGCCACGACTTCGAGGTGCTGGAACCCCCGGATCTGGCGGCGCGCTGTCACACACTGGCGGACCGGCTGCGCGCGGCGGGCACCACGATCCCGGAGCGGGGTTGACCTTGACCCTGCGTCAGGGTTGGAGAGTGGGCGCATGACGAACTTCCGCACCTCCCCGCAGCACCGCGTCCCGCCGGTCGGCGCGTTCCAGGAGATCGACGGCCGCCGCCTCTTCGTGCTCCGCTCGGGCAGCGGCGGGCCCGCGGTCGTGTTCCTGCCGGGAGCGAGTGCCGTCGGCCTGGACTACTTCGGTGTCCAGCAACAGGTTTCGCGGTTCACCACCGCCGTCGTGTACGACCGCGGCGGCACCGGCTACAGCGACGCGCTGCCGCTCCCGCGCACGGCGGGCGCGGTCGCCACGGAACTGCGGGAGCTGTTGCGCGCCCAGGGCATTCCCGGCCCGTATGTGCTCGCCGCGCACTCCCTCGGCGGGTTCTACGCGCATCGGTTCGCACAGTTGCACCCGGGCGAGGTGGCGGGGCTGGTCTGGCTCGATGCCCTCCACCGCGACTGGGACCAGTACGTGCCAAGCGGCGCGCGCCTGGCCGCGACCGAGCGACTCGGTCCCGATCTCGCCCAGCTCGCCGAGCTGCGCCCGGCCATGCGCGCCATGCGCGCCGAACTGCTCACGGACTATCCGGCCGAGATCCGGGACGCGCTGCTCGACGCCAAGGGCAGCGACGCGTGGCTGCGCACCGGCATGACCGAACGCCGCACCCTGGTTCCGCTCGCCGCCGAATTGCGGGACGGGCCCGGCCTTCCGGACGTGCCGGTGATCGCCCTGACCGTGGTTCCCGGCGACCCGGCCGAGCGGGAACTCGAGGACGCCAAGACGCGGATGGACGCGGCGCTGGTCGGCGCGGTCGCGCACGGCGAGCAACGCCTGCTCACCGACACGTTCCACCATCGGCTCTGCTTCGATCGCCCGGACGCCGTGGTCCAGGCGATCCGGGACGTCGTCGACCGGGCGGCGCGCCCCTAGACTCGGCGCCGACGATGTTCGACGACCCGAGGGGAACGGTGCTCACGATCGGCCAGCTCGCGACGACGGCCGGGGTGACCGTGCGCGCCGTGCGCCACTACCACCACGTCGGCCTGCTGCCCGAGCCCGACCGCGATGCCTCCGGGTATCGCCGCTACAGCGCACAGGCGGCGGTGGATCTCATCCGGATCAGGACCCTGGCCGATGCCGGGGTGCCGCTGGCCCGCATCGACGTGCTGCTGCACGCCCAGCCGACCGAGTTCGCCGCCGCCGTCACCGCCATCGACGCCGAGCTCCAGCGCAAGATCGATCAGCTCACCGACTACCGCCGCCGGATCGCCGCGCTCGACAGCGGCGAGAGTCTGGTCCTGCCCGCCGAGGTGGTGACCCTGCTGAACCGGATGCGCGCACTCGGCATCAGCGAACGGCGGGTGCGGCTCGAACGCGACTCCTGGATCCTGTTGCAGGCCATCGACCCCCGCGTCCTCCCCCAGCGCGTGCGCGAGAAGAACACCGACCTCGACGACCCGGAGACGACGCGGATGTTGCTGGCCTGCGACCGATCCGTCGACTGGGACCCCCGCGATCCGCGCCTGGACCAGCTCATCGACGACCTGGACGCCTGGGAGATCGCCCACGCCGGTGACACCGCCCGCCCGGCGAACCACCTCATCACCACCCACATCGCCGGCGCCTCCCCGGCCTGGCGGCGCATCGTCGAAACCCTCGCCGACCGCGCCGAGCGACGCCGAGGCACCCGCGACGGCTGAGCCACCCGGCCGGAGTCCGACTTCAGTCGCCGGGTCCCGCCGGGACCAGCAGCACCGGGCGGTGCGCGTGGTGGACGAGGTGGGCCGAGACCGACTCCCCGAGCAGGCGTTCGAGGAGGGATCGCAGGCCGGGCCGGGGTGCGCCGATCACGATCATCGACGCGTCGCAGGTCTCGGCGAGGGCGTCCAGCACGCGCGCGGGATTGCCGCGGCGCGCGTAATAGGTCCAGTTGCCGGGCCATTCGGCGAGCCGGGCGCAGGCGGCGGCGCGTTCGCGGTCGACCATGGCGGCGACCGTGTCCTCCCACTCCGCCGCGTCGGGGTCGTCGGGCAGATCGTCGGCGTCGATGACGTGGACGACGTGCAGATGGGCGTCGAGCCGGGCGGCCAGGCCGATCGCGACGCCCAGCGCGACCTCGCCGGCCCGGTGCCGGTCGTAGCCGACCACCAGATGCGTGGAAGCCACCGAGGCGCCCGGTGGACCGTCGACGCGCAGCACTTCGCCACGATTCCCCGCTCGCCGTTCGGTCATCGGTCCTCCAGAGATATCCGGTCGGGCCCGCCTGGGCGGGCACCCGTTACCCCGTACTCCCATCATGCGCCCTGCGGTCGACGACCGAAGCAGGCGACGGACGTCGTCACCACGTCGGGATTGACGCCCCGAAAAGAGTGAGTGTACAGTCACTCACATGAGCAAGAGCGGAGCCACCCTCTCCAAGTCGGACGTGCGGCGCGATGCCGTGGTCGATGCCGCGATCGTCGAGTTCGCCAGGACCGGGTATCACGGCACGCCGATCAGCACGGTGGCCGCGACGGCTCAGATCTCGCCCGCGTATGTCTTCAAGCTGTTCCCCGGCAAGGTCGCCCTGTTCGTCGCGGCGCTCGAGCGGTGCTTCGACCGGATCGTGGCGGCCATGTCCGGCGGTGCGGCGAGGTCCACCGGCGAGAGTCCCGAACAGATCCTCTACGACATGGGCGGCGCCTACGCCGAGCTCATCGGCGACAAGAGCCTGCTGATGCTGCAGGTCCACGCCCAATCCGTGGCGGACGTGCCGGAGATCGGCGCGGCACTGCGCGACGGATTGGCCCGGGTGACCGAGCTCGCCAAGCAGCGCTCGGGCGCGGCCGACGAATACGTCCAGCGCTTCATCGCCTTCGGCCAGCTCTGCCATCTGATCACCACCCTCGGGCTCGACGGCGACAACAGCGCCTGGGCACAGATCGTCACCGCGGGCATCCGCCACCCCAAACCCCACTGAACCCCGATGCCCCTCGCGGGGCATTTTTTCGACCCAACGAGTGATTGACCAGTCACACACTAGGAGTATCGCATGTCCATCACCGCCACCGAGATCGTCCTGCCCGGCCGCGTCGAACCCGAGGGCCTGCTGATCACCCAGCGCGAACTGCCCGCGCCGTCCGCCGGGCAGGCCCTTGTCCGGGTCGAGGCCAGCGGAGTGTCCTTCGCCGAACAGCAGATGCGGCGCGGCAAGTACTACGACCAGCCGCCTTTCCCGTTCGTGCCGGGCTACGACCTGGTCGGGACCGTCACCGCGGTCGGGACCGACGTCGACCCGGCGCTGATCGGCACGCGGGTCGCCGCGCTCACCAAGATCGGCGGCTGGGCCAGTCACACCGTGCTCGACGCGGCCGACCTGGTGCCGGTGCCCGCCGCGCTCGATGCCGCCGAGGCGGAGACCTTCGTCGTCAACGGAATCACCGCCTGGCAGATGCTCTTCCGGACCGCCCGCGTCCGCGCGGGACAGACGATCCTGGTGCACGGCGCCAACGGCGGGGTCGGTTCGACGCTGGTGCAGTTGGCCCGCGCCAACGGAATTCAGGTCATCGGGACGGCCTCGGCCCGCCACGCCGAGGCCGTGCGCGCGCTCGGCGCGACCTGGGTGGACTACCGCGGCGACGTGGCGCGGCAGGTTCGGGCGCTCGCCCCCGGCGGGGTGGACGCGGTCTTCGACCATATCGGCGGCCCTGGGATCGCCGATTCGTTCGCGCTGCTCGCGCCGCACGGCACGCTGGTCTCCTACGGCACCGCGGCCACCAAGAACGACGAGGGCGATTCCCGGCTGCCCGTGCTGAAGCTGTTCGCGCGACTGATGCTGTGGAACGTGTTGCCCAACAAGCGCAATGCGCACTTCTTCAATCTGTGGGCGGGCAAGCGCCGCCAGGCCGCCTTCCGCGCCCGCGTCACCGAGGACCTGGGCCAGGTCTTCGCACTCGCCGCCCGTGGCGACCTGCGCGCCCAAGTCGCCGCGCGCATCCCGCTCACCGAGGCCGCCCGTGCCATGACGCTCGCCGAGTCCCGCACGGTCGTCGGCAAAGTCGTCGTCGTCGCCTGATCCGTTCCGCCCACACCCAGGAGATCCGTGATGTCCCAGCTCATCTCGCCTACCGACCCCCGACCGTCCACCCTGCGTGTCCTGCTCGACAACCGGCCGTCCTACCTGAGTTTCGGGCTGGCCTGGTTGCTCGGGCACGGCGCCTACGCCCTGTCCCACGGCGCCGATCCGCTGGTGCGGCTGCCCGCGGCGGCGCCGAGCGCGCTGCTGATCGCGGGGCTGCTGATCGCGATGGTGATCACCAGCGTCGTCACCATGCGGGCCCAGCGCGGCGTCACGGGGGCCGACGCGGTCGTCGGCCAGCTGCTCGCGGCGTCGTGGCTGGTCGGGTTCGGCGCGCTGTTCTTCGTCATCACCGCGCTGAGTTCGGCACTGGCCCAAGACGATCTGAAGATGCTGCTGTGGCCCACCGGTTCGGGCCTGATCGTCGGCCTGCTCTATCTCGCCGGCGGCGCCGCCTACCGCGACGTCCTGCAATACGCGCTCGGCGCCTGGCTGGCCCTCACCTCCACGGCCGCCCTCCTCCTCGACGGCGCGAGCCCGTACTGGGTGCTGGCCGTCGCGGGCGGCGGCAGCTACCTGCTCGCCGCGGCGATCGAACCCCGGCGGCGGGCCATGGCCGCCTGACGCCACTCCCCCGACTGCCCGCCCGGCCACGCCGCGCGGGCAGTCGGCGGGTCAGCTCCCGGCGGCCCGCTCGATGACCTCGGCCACAGCCTGCGGCTGCGCGACGAGAGAGGCGTGCGAGGCGGGGATCTCGCTCGTGGTGGCGCCGATCCGGCCCGCCATGAAGCGCTGGGACGCGGGCGGGATGACCCGGTCCTCGCCGGAGACCAGATACCAGCTCGGCAGGTGCTGCCAGGCGGCGGGACCCGACAGCTCCAGGTTGGCGGCGACGGCGATCGAGCGCTGGTGGGCGATCATCTCGGCGGCGGTCGCGTCGTCGACGTCTTGGGCGAACACCTCGTGGAACGAGGCCGGATCGACGTAGCCGTCGAGGTTCTTGCCCGCGACGCCCTGGCTGTCGTCGACCAGCTCGAGTTGCAGGACCGGGGGCAGCAGCCTGCTGCCGGGGAAGCGGATCGGGTCGAGCAGGAGTTGGGTCGGTTCGCCCGGCACCGGGGCGAAGGCCGCGATGTAGACCAGGGCGGTGACATCGGGATCGTCGACATTGGTGATCACCGCACCCCCGTAGGAGTGGCCGACCAGCACGATCGGCCCGTCGATCCCGGCGATGGCGCGCTCGACGGCCGCGGCGTCGTTGGCCGGTCCGCGCAGCGGATTGTCCGGCACGACCACGCGATAGCCGTCGGCGCGCAGGGCGGCGGCGACACCGTCCCAGCTGGTGGTGTCGGCGAACGCGCCGTGCACCAGCACCACGGTCGGGTTCTCGGCGGCCAGGGCGGGCGCGGCGGTGAGCACGCAGGCGCTCAGCCCGGCGGCCAGTGCGACGGCTGTAGTCGGTCGGATTCTGCTCATGATCGGTCTACCTCTCCCGGCGATCTCGGATTCAGTTGACGTGCGGCGCGGATCCGGGCGACGTGGCGACATCGGCGATCGCCCGCCGCCCAGTATCGTCGTGCCCCGGCGGGCCCCGCGCACCGGACCACCTCCACGGTCGCCCGCGGGACCAGGTACCGCTCCGGCAACATCTGGCAAACGATCCGCGCAATCCATTGACCCCCGATCGACCCACACTGACCATGGACTCATGGCCACCGACGAAGCCCAGCAGATCGACGAAGTCGTCATCCGACTCACGCAGCGATATCCCAGCATCGCCCCCGAATACATCGCCGACACCGTCCACACGGCCTACGACCGATTCGCCGACGTGCACGTCCGCGACTTCGTTCCGCTGCTGGTCGAGCGCCGCGCCACCCGCAGCCTGTCCGCCCCACCGGCCTGAGCCGATGAGTGACTTCGGTCCCCGCCGAAAGGGCGTAACGACCGTATCGGCCGCGGGCATCGCGAATCAGGCTCGATGACATGACCGAGCAGCCGGTGCTCCCGATCCCCGACCATCCCACGGTGCGCGCGGCGATCCGGCTCGGATGCCGGGCACCGTCGGTGCACAACACCCAGCCGTGGCGCTGGATCTTCGACGGCACCACCCTGGAGCTGTGCCGCGACACCACCCGCGGGCTGACGGCCGCGGACCCGACCGGACGCCAGGCGGTGATCAGCTGCGGGGCGGTGCTGCACCATGTGCGGACCGCGTTCGCCGCGGCCCACTGGCACACCGACGTCACCCGGCTGCCCGAGCCGGATCGCCCGGATCTGTTGGCCCGCGTCCGGTTCCAGCCGTGGCCCGATCCACCGATCGGCGAACTGCGCCGCGCGGAGGCGATCGACCGCCGCTACACCGACCGGCTGCCGATGGCGGCACCGATCGGCTTGTCCTCGGTCATGTCCACCATCGGGGCACTCGTCGCGCCGCACGATCTGGATGTGGATCTGCTGCCGGAGGACTCGCGCCCCCGGATGACCACCGCGTCCGAGCAGGCGAGCGCACTACGCCAGTACGACAGGCAATACCAGGCCGAACTCCGCTGGTGGGCTGGACATTCCGACCAACCCGACGGCGTGCCGCCCACGGCGCTGCCCTCGGAATCCGAGCTGGCCCGGGTGGGCGTCGCGCGCGCGTTCCCGGCACCGGGGCGCTCGGCGCGTCGCGGAGATCTCGACGACGATCACGCCCGCCTGGCCGTGCTGACCACCGGCGCGGAGTCCCCGCTGGACTGGCTGCGCGCGGGTGAGGCGCTCTCGGCGGTGCTGCTCGAGTGCACCGCGTCGGGCCTGTCGACCTGCGCGCTGACCCATATCACCGAACTCGCCGCGAACCGGCGCCTGCTGGCCGGTCTGGCCGGGCGGCCCGGTGTCCCGCAGGTCGTCGTCCGGATCGGCATCGCCCCCGTCGACGTGCGCCGTCCGCCCACGCCGCGTCGACCGCTGGCCGAGGTACTCACCGAGAAGTGACACCGCTACGTGGCCTTCCGGAAGGCCTCGATCGCGGTCGGCAGGGTGGGAAACAGGCGATCGGTGCCGACGCGCTCGGTGAGACCGGCCGCGTCCAAGTCGTCGCGCAGATCCTGTTTGACCCGGGCCATCGCGAAAACCACACCGCGCGCGGCCAGTTCGTCGCGAACCTGCTCCACGGCGTCGAGGGCGGTGAGGTCGACCTCGACATTGGCTTCGGCGTTGAGCACGAACCAGCGCACGGGTTCACCGCTGCGCTCGGCCCACCAGTCGACGGCAGCCAGCGCGCGCTTGCGGAAGTCCTCGGCGTTGGCAAAGCACAGGGGCGCGTCGTAGCGGTACACCACCAGTCCGGCAAGGGGTTTCGCCTCGGGATAGTCGTCCACGTCGTGCATGCCCTCGAGGCCGGGGACGAAACCGAGGATGGCGTCGTGCCCGCGCGCGATCCGGCGCAGCAGGTCGAACACCGACAGCGCGATCGCGACGAGCACGCCGTAGAGGACACCGAACACCAGCACCGCGACGACGGTGCCGAGCGCGAGAAGGAGTTCGCTGCGCCGGAACCGGGCGATCCGGCGGAACTCCCGCACATCGATCAGCCGCAGCGCCGCGTAGACGACCAGCGCGCCCAGCGCCGCCATCGGGAACTCGGCCAGCACCCCGGTCGCGCCGAACAGCACGATCAGCACCGCGGCGAGGGTCACCAGGGTGTAGAGCTGGCTGCGGGCGCCCATCAGGTCGGCGATGGTGGTGCGGCTACCGCTGCAGCTCACCGGGAATCCGTGGGTGAACGCGGCCGCCACATTCGTCGCGCCGAGGGCGGCGAGCTCGGTATTGGCCTGGATCCGCTCGCCGTGCCGGGCGGCGAAGGCCCGTGCGGTCAGCGCGTTATCGGAGAAACCGACGACCGCGATGCCCGCGGCGGGGAGCACCAGGGCCGCCATATCGGCGAACCCGAGGGCGGGCAGACCCGGCGTCGGCAGGCCTGCGGGCACCTCCCCCACCACCTCGATGCCGAAGTCCTGCAACGAGAACACCGCCACCGCCACCGTCGCGGCCAGCACCGCCAGCAGCGGCCCCGGCGCCCGCGGCGCCCACTTCGCCAGGATCAGCAGGGCGACCAGGACGGTGCCTGCCAGCAGAGCGGTCGCCGGATGCCACGCGGCGATACCGGCCGCGAACGAATGCACCTGCTCGATCACCGAGGTGCCGTCCACCGGCACGCCGGTGACCCGCCCCAGCTGCCCGGCGATCATCAGCCCGGCGGTGCCCGCCAGGTAGCCGACCAGCACCGGACGCGACAGCAGATCGGCCAGCACCCCGAGCCGGGCCACCGCGCCCACCAGGCACAACGCCCCGACCAGCAGGGCGAGTAGCGCGGCCAGCGCGGCATAGCGCGACGGGTCGCCCGCGGCCAGCGGCGCCAGCGCGACCGCGGTCAGCAGCGCCGTCGTCGACTCGGGGCCGACGGAGAGCTGCCGCGAGGTCGCCAGCAGCACGTACACCGCCAGCGGTGCGATCGTGGCCCACAGCCCGACCACGGGCGGCAGCCCGGCGACGGTCGCGTAGGCCATCACCTGCGGGATCAGGTACGCGGCAACGGTCACACCCGCGACCACGTCCGACCGCAGCCAGGCGCGCTGATAGTTCCGGAACTGCCGCAATCCGGGCAGTACGTGCTCCAACACAGTGCCGATATTGTGCGCCGTCGCGCGCGTGGGCGGCGGAGACGTCACCGGATCGGGACGCGAGTCTCCGATCCCCCCGACCACGAGCCGGACTTCGTCTCGATCGCGGACCTCGGGCCCGTGCTCACCCTGCCGCTGCGCGCGAACGGACCGGTCACCGGCGTCCTGACCACCGTGCTGCCGACCGCGACCGGATCGCGCGCGGGCCGGGGTACCGCGGTGAGCAACGTCGTGCGGCACGCGAAGGCGCGCACGGTCGCGGTGGAACTCGTGGTGTGCGACGAGGTGACCGACGACGGCATCGGCGTCGCCCCCCGAGGTGATCCGGCGCAGCGGGCCGGCCGATCCGGCTGCCAGGGCCGCGGCCGCGGGCGGTGCCTTCGCCGCGATCGCACGGCCCGAGGGCGGCACCCTCCTCCGCTGGTCGGCGCCGCTGGACTGAAGGGACCGAAGTCCCTGGCGCTCAGGTCCTGCGGCCCTGTTCCGGCGCGAAGCCCGGAACGCAGGGTGAACGGGACAGAGAGGCCGTCATGTCCCTTTCCGAACACTCTTGCCGCCCGGTCGTCGTCGGTGTCGATGGTTCGGCACAGTCGCTGTTCGCGGTGCGCTGGGCCGCGGCGTACGCCGCCCACCATCGAGCGCCGCTGGTGATCGGCTACGCCGTCGAGGTCCCGATCGAGTACGGGCCCGGCCTCAGCGGTCCGCTCTTCGACGGTGCGGCGCTCTACGCTCACGGCGAATCCGTGGTCGCGGAGGCGGCGGCGCTCGTCGCCGCCGATCAGCTCGTCGTGAACACCTTCGTCGAGGTCGGTGACGCGCGCGCGGTGCTGCGGGACCGCAGCGAGCGGGCCCGGCTGGTGGTGGTCGGCAGCCGGGGACTCGGCGCCCTGCGGCGCACCCTGCTCGGCTCGGTCAGCACCGCCATCGCCCGGCACGCGTCCTGCCCGGTGGCCGTGGTGCCGGAAGCGCCGGTCGCCGGCGGCGCGGTGGTGGTGGGCGTGGCCGGTTCCGGCGCCGACGCGGACGCGATCGCGCAGGGCTTCGACGAGGCGAGCCGACGCGATGTCCGGGTGATCGCGGTGCACGCCTGGTCGGAGTTCTTCCGCTACGACTCGCGGGCGACGATGCGCGCCGAGGCCGAGGCCGAGCTCTCGGCGAGCCTGGCGGGCTATCGCGAGAAGTACCCCGACGTGCGCGTCGAGCGCATCGTCGTCGAGGACCGCCCGGCCAGAGCCATCCTCACCGCCGCCGCGGGCGCCCAGCTGATCGTCGTCGGCAGCCACGGCCGCGGTGGTGCCGCCCGCACCACCCTCGGCTCGGTCGCCCAGGCCGTCCTCCACGGCACCTCCCGACCCCTCCTCATCACCCGCCCGGAGTCCCTGCGCTGACCGCGTCCCTTCCTCACCGTGACTCGGTCTGCGGGCGTGGTGTCCCGCCCGGCACGCCGGCCTCCCTGGCGAGGTCGGCGAGGAGGGATTTCCAGGTGAACAACGCGACACCCGCCGAGCAGGCCGTGTCGCGGGCGTCGGGGCCGAACCCCCGGGTCGCGGGGTTGCTCGACGCGATGGAGTCGAGGGCGAGCGTGCGGTGTTCGGCCACGAGTCCGCTCACCTCCTCGGCGGACAGTTCGGGTTCCTTCGTGATCACGACCCGCCTGGTCCGGGCGTCCGCGGCTCGGAGCACGATCTCGTACGCCCGCTTCGCGATCCGGCCGAAACTCTCCACGCCCGTATGGCCGGCGAACCCGTTCTCGACGAAGACACGTTCCTTCGTCCGCGCGCTCGCCACATCCTCGTGACGCAGCGCGAACAACAGGTCGCCGAGAGATCCGATCCCGATGCCGAGCATGTCGGCACGGTGGTAGGTCTGATGCGCGATCGGACTCGACCGCGTTCCCACCACGAAGTCGACTTCCGGGACCTGCGTACAGATCGCATCCAGATCCGCGGCGGTGAAGTCGGCGGGCGAGCGCTCCAGGCACAACACGGTGGCGGGCGAGAGACCGTGTGTCCGCTCGACGACCAGCACCTGCTCGCCCCGCAGGTGCACCTTGTAGGTGGCTTCCCTGGACTCCTCCACCTTCTCGGCAATCCACTCGCGTGTGCCCATCTCACCCCTCGAAAATCGTCTGAACCCGGCGAGGAAAGCGAAGGCTGCCCGCATCGATTGTAGATTGCGAAACATATTGGTAATCAACGTAACTCGGGAAATACACAAACTGGGTTGCGGGAATCGGTAGCCGGGGGTTTACTGGTGGGCGCAAGGTGCCGTCGTTCGCTGAGGCTCCTTCACGGATACAGGCCAGCGACCCCGAACGTCGAGAGACGCCCCGGGTCAGGACAGGTTTCCCCGGCTTAAGGGGTTGCCCCGATTGGCTCCCGGCACCGAGCGGTGCGCGGGTTCACGCCGTGGAGTGCCGAAGGTCTTACGAGGAAGTGGCAGCGGCCGGGAGGTCGCGTGAGGAGGTGGTTGTCGTGCCCGACGGAAGTCATAGAGCTGTGCTGTCCCTCGTTCACACGGTGATCGCCGCCGCGTCCGCGCGCTGAGCGACACCGCCGCACGCCGGAAGGTGTGGTCGTCATGTCGACTCTGGAAATGCTGCTCCGCCTCGGCGCGGGGATCGGTCTCGGTGCGCTGATCGGGATCGAGCGTCAGTATCGTGCCCGGATGGCCGGGCTGCGGACCAATGCGCTCGTCGCCGCCGGGTCCGCGTTGTTCGTTCTCCTGTCCGCCAACGGTTTTCACGGCGCCGATGCCGATCCGACGCGGGTGGCGGCGCAGATCGTCTCCGGCATCGGGTTTCTCGGGGCCGGGGTGATCCTGCGCGACGGCGTCAATATCCGCGGCTTGAACACCGCGGCCACGCTGTGGTGCGCGGCGGCGGTGGGCGCGCTCGCCGGCGCGGGCATGTACGCCACCGCGGCGGCGGGCACGGTCGCCGTCGTCGTCACCAACGTGGCGCTACGGGCGGCGGGACGCGCGGTGGACCGGCAGCCGGAGCCCGAAACAGCCGCGCACCGGTCGGTGTGAATTCTGTTGCCCTGCAGCCCGCTCCACCAGTCCGTAGCCTGGAATCGTGATTACGCTGAAGAAGGAAGACGGCGCGGCCGACCTCGCCGGCATCACCAAGATGAGCGTGGGGGTGAGCTGGGACCCGTCGGCCGGATCCAGCGGCGGGCTGCTCGGGATCGCGCGGCGCAAGCGCGGTGTCGACCTGGATCTGATCGCGGTCCTGTTGCAGGGTGGGGAGCCGGTCCGGTTCGCCGGATTGGATTCCCTGAACCCACTGGGCAACGGCGCGGTGGTGCACACCGGTGACGAACAGACCGGTGCGGCCGCGGGCGACGACGAGACCGTGCACGTCACCTTCGCCGACGTCCCGCCCGGCATCGACGCGATCGTGTTCGTCGCCGCCGCCTTCAAGAAGGGGTCCTCGTTCGAGAAGGCCAACAACGTCTCGTTCAAGATCTACGACGCCACCGGCGCCGACAGCCAGCCGGTCGCCGACATCTGGCCCTCCCTGCTCGGCCAGGAGAACGCCAACGCGATCGCCAGGGCATTCCGCAACGGCCCGGTCTGGCAGCTGGAAGTACTCGACCGCAAGGGCAAGATCAAGCAGGGCGACCGCCAGGCCCTGCTGCGCTTCGCGATCCAGTAGTCAGTCACCCAGCTCGGCCAGCCAGGCCGTCGGCGACCTGCCGACCCGCTGGGTGAACACCCGCGACAGGGCCGAGCTGTTGGCGTAGCCGAGCTCGGCGGCGACGGCTTTCACCGAGTGCCCGGTCTGCAGACGCAGCTGGGCGAGCGTGAGCCGCCACGCGGTCAGATAGTCCAGCGGTGTCTGCCCGAGGACGGCCCGGAACCGGGCGGCGAAGGCACTGCGCGACATGGCGGCGTGCCGGGCCATGCTCGCCAGTGTCCAGTTGTCGCCCGGCGCTTCGTGCATCGCGAGCAAGGTGGGGGCGAGCTGGGGATCGGCGATACCGGTGAGCAGGCCGGGCGGCATCGCGATGTCGTCCGGGTGGTCGAGCAGCCAGCGCAGCAGTTGCAGGAGCACCACTTCGAAGAGGCGATCCGCGAGCACCCGATGTCCGCACCGATGCCGGTCGATCTCGCCGAACAGCAACTCCAGCGCCTGATCGAGCCCGTCGACCCGCGCGAGCGGAACGACCACCACCGCGGGCAGCGCCCGAGCCAGGGGATGGTTCGACCCGCCATCGAAATCGACTGTGGCACAGGCGAAATCGTTATCCCCGTGGGCATCGGTATGGAAGATGTGCGCCAGCGGCCGGGGGTAGAACAGCACGCTCGGCTCGGCCACCGCCAGCCGCTGCGGCGCACCGAGCGGATCGCGATGCTCGACCGTCAGCGCGCCGGCGCGGATCAGGTGCAGGAACCCGCGCCCCTGCTCGGCACCGAATCGCGTGACGCCGCACAGCGGTCCGGTGTGCAGCACGTGCGCCCGCACCCGGAACTGTTCGAGCAGAGGTGACAGGCGATCGACCGAAGACATCCCTCAAAGTTAGACGATCCGGTAATCATCGCGGACTTTTCGTATCCATTCAGCCCGTATCGACGACGAAGCTGGAGTCATGCCACGGCATCCGCCGGAGCCGATCGGCCCGGCGGCACCCCTGCACCACGGAGGAATCACCATGTCGCATGTCTCGCTCATCGCCCGGACCGACACCACGGGCGGCACGCGCGAGCTGCTCGATCAGATCGACGGCGCCTTCGGGACCACCCCGGCCATGTTCCGGGCGGTGGCGAATTCGCCCGCGGCGCTGCGCAGTATGTGGGGATCGTTCCAGGCACTCGGCGACGGCACATTCGGCCCGGCACTGACCGAACAGATCGCGGTAGCCGTGGCCAATCGCAATAGTTGCGAATACTGCCTGGCCGCGCACACCGGCCTCGGCCGCAAGGCCGGGCTGTCCACCGCGGCGCTGGCCTCGGCACAGGTCGGCGAGGCCGACGACCCCAAGACCGCGGCACTGCTCGGCCTCGCACTGGCGCTGGTCGAGCAGCGCGGAGCCGTCGACGACGAGCAGCTCGACCGAGCGCGCGCACTGGGCTGGACCGATGCCGACATCGTCGAACTCATCGCGCACGTGGCACTGAATCTGTTCACCAACTACGTGAACGTGGCGCTGCGCGTGCCGGCCGACTTCCCGGCCGTCGCCCTGCGCTAGCGCGCCCGCGATCCGCCGGGCGGACTGCCCGTCCGGCGGATCGGAGTGACTTTGCGAAGTTCGGTCAAGGGCACTCGATTTCCGTGTTCCCTGAATAGTTGCCGAGTTACCGTTTCCGGCATGGACGACATCGAGTTGGATTTGCCGAGCGTCGCTTCTGCCCATAACGCCGGACGAATTCTGGAAATCGGCGCGGTCGGTCTGCGCAACCCGCTTCCCGTCGACGGCGAGCGGACACACGCCTATGTTTCCTGCGTCGACGGCACCACCCTGCGGCTGCCGGATTCGCTGCAGAACTGGGCGATGCAGACCCTGGCGGCGAACTACGACCTACGCTCCACCGGCCTACCCTCACTGTTCCCGTGCCGGTTCGAATTCGGCATTCGCGACGGCGCCGCCTACGCGATCCCCGTCACCGAGGAGCGAGCCGGACGCACCCCGCAGCCGACCGCCTGACCACCCCACGGCGGCGGGCGCCGAGGTTTATCGTCGACCCTATGCCCGAGGCACTCACCTATCACCCGGCGGGGGCGACCTGCCCCGCCGAGCACTCCTGGACGGCGGAACTCCCCGGGTTCCGCCGGTTCGAGACATCGGTGGTGATCGGGCACGGCGATCGTGTCTGGACCGCCGCGACCGAAACCATCCTGCGCTGGGGCGTCAAGCGCCGCAGCGGCTTTCGCGTGGCGCCCGACACTCCCGTGGCGACGGGCGCCGACTACCGGATCACCGCGGGCATCGGCCCGCTCCGCGTGCACGAGCCGGTGCGGGTGGTGGCGGTCGTCGACACCGGCGACCGGTGCGGATTCGCCTACGGCACCCTGCCCGGCCACCCGGTGACCGGCGAGGAGGCCTTCGTGGTGCACCGGCGTCCCGACGGCACCGTGGTCCTCACGCTGCGGTCGCTGACCAGACCCGCGCAGGCGGGCTACTGGCGCGCGGTGTTCCCGATACTGCTACTGGCCCAGCGCTTTTACCGTCGCCGATACCTGCGCGCGCTGGTGGATTGAGCACCGCTCAGGCGAGGGGCGGCAGGTGCACGACCTGACCCGCGTAGGCCAGTCCCGCGCCGAAGCCCAGCAGCAGCGCGGTATCGCCCGGCTTCGCGCCACCGGAGCGCAGCAGCTGTTCCATCGCCATCGGGATGGAGGCGGCGCTGGTGTTGCCGGTCTCGACGATGTCGCGCGCGACGGCCACCGATTCGGGCAGTCCGAGAGTGCGCACGAGCGCGTCGGTGATCCGGATGTTGGCCTGGTGCGGGACGAACGCGTCGAGGTCGGCCGCCGCCACGCCGGCGTTGTCGAGCGCGGCCCGACACGCCTTCTCCAGGAACGTCACGGCCCAGCGGAACACCTCGGTCCCGTTCATCCGGATGTACGGGCGCACCGAGGTGCCGCCGTTCGCCTCCGCTTCGGCGACCTCGGCGAAGTACTCGAGGAAGTCCTTGTCCTGCTTGATCGCCGAGGTCCGGCTGCCGTCCGAGCCCCACGCGACCGGGCCGATCCCCTCCTGCTCGGCCGCGCCGACGACCACCGCGCCCGCGCCGTCGGCGAAGATGAACGCGCAGCTGCGGTCGGAGGTGTCGAGCAGATCGGACAGGCGCTCCACGCCGATGACCAGGACCTTGCGGGCCTGACCGGAGCGCACCAGGTTCGCGGCGTCGCCGAGGGCATAGCAGAAGCCCGCGCAGCCGGCGGAGATGTCGTAGGCAGCGGTGTCGTCCATGCCGAGTTCGGTGGCGACGACGGCGCCCGCCGACGGGCCGAGCACCATCTGCGACGACGTCGCGAGCACGACGACGTCGATCTCCTCGGCCGCCACTCCGGCCGCCGTCAGCGCGTCGCGGGCGGCCGCGACGCTCATCCCGACGATGGTCTCGTCGGGCTCAGCCCAGTGCCGGGCGGCGATCCCGGAGCGGGTCTTGATCCACTCGTCGGAGGAATCGATGGCCTCGACGATCTCGGCGTTGGGCACGACCCGGCGCGGGCGATACACGCCGAGGCCGAGAATTCCCGTATGGGTGACCGGAACTGCGGTGGCGATGGGGGTGGGCATGGCATCCTCTCCATATGAACCGATCGGTTCACGCTGGAATAGGTCTAACATGGACCGATCGGTTCAATCAAGGGTTGAGAGGAGATCGGATGGCAGCCGGACCACGCGCCCGACTGATCGAACACACCATCAGCACCGTCCAGCAGCACGGCGTGCACGCCGCCGCGCTGAGTGAACTGCTCAAACGCAGCAACACCTCACGCAACTCGCTGTATCAGCACTTCCCTTCCGGCAAGGGCGAATTGGTGCAGACCGCGGGCCGGATCGTCTCGCGCCTGGTCTACTCGCACGTGAGCACCATGGCCGACGCGCTGCAGACGGCCCCTTCGGTCCAGCAGTGGCTGACCGATCTGCTGGCCTTCTGGCGCGTTCCGCTGGAGAAGTCCGACTACAGCGCGGGCTCGTTCATGATGGCCGCCGCGCTGGACGAACTCGACCCGGCGGTCCAGTCGATCGCGGGCCAGGCCTTCGCCGAATGGACCGCGCGCCTGGCCGACGGCATCGTCGCGACCGGCATCGAGCGCGCCACCGCCGTGTCGCTGGCCGGCTTCCTGCTCACCACCATCGAGGGCACGATCGTGCACAGCCGCGCGCTCAAGTCCCCGCATCCGTTCGATCAGGCGGTCACCCAGCTCACCATCCTGCTCAACCTGCACCTGTCCCAGCGTTAGAGGTGGGCGCGCAGCGTCTCGACGATGGTGCGACGCGCGGCGGCGCCCTCGGGGGTGGGGGTCAGCGGATAGACGTGAACCAGGCCGTCGACCTCGTGGTAATCGACCTCGACGCCGACCGCGCGGGCCTTGTCCACCAGCAGCCGGGTGTCGGGGTTGAGGATGTCGCAGGTGCCGCTGAACACGGTGAGCGGGCCGAGACCGGTGTGGTCGCCGAACAGCGGGCTGACCATCGGATCCTTCATCGGCAGCTCGCCGCTCCACAGTTCACCGAAGACCAGGCCGCCGTCGCGGCCCAGCCACGGATCGCGCGGCAGCACCTCGGTGATCTGCGGATTCTCCAGCGTGAGGTCCAGCGCGGGGGAGATCAGGACGGTCCGTGGCAGCGTGATCGAGCGGGTGTCGCGCAGGTGCAGGGCCGTCGACAGGGCGATCTGACCGCCCGCGGAGTCCCCGGCCAGGAAGGTGGTGCCGTGCTGCCGCACGCTCGCGGCGACGATCTCGGCGAAGCGCGGAATCACCTGCGCCGCGGTGCCGGACGGAATCAGCGGGTAGATCGGCACCGTGACGCTCAGCCGCAGCTGTGCGGCCAGCCGGGCCGCGAGCTGCCAGTGCTGCGGCGCGATCTCGCCGACCCAACCTCCACCGTGCGCGTAGACCAGGCCGCTGCGCGAGCGCCCTTCGGCCGGGGTGAGCGTGTAGACCGGCCAGCCGCGATCCTCGACCATCGACACCTCGACCCCGCGCAGGCGCTTGGGTGGGGCGTAGTCCAGCGGCGCCGCGCTCCGCTTGCGGACGTGCTCGCGCGCGGCCGCGGCGTCGATGTAGTGGCGATTGCGCCGGGTGATCCGCAGGAAGGCGGGGACCACGATCCTGCTCATGACACTGGGCACCGGCAACCTCCTGGTCAATTGTCCGAACCGAGGATAGGTCACCGAATCCGATCGCGGGTCAGACCTGGCCGAGCCGGTGCTCGCTGATGTCGCCGCGCAGGCTGGTCCCGTTGAGATCCAGGTAGAGCACACCCTCGGTGACCGAGAGGCCGACGGTGTTGCGGCGATCGATGAGCGGCACGGCGGCGTCGATGAACGCGCGGTCGATGCCGTAGAGCGGGATGTCCTCGGCGCGGTGGATCTTCTTGCCCGCGTACTGCGCCAGCACCTTCGCCGGATCGCGATGGGTGTAGACCGCCGCGCGACCGGCCAGCTTGCTGCCGCGATGCACCCGGTCGGCGTCGGGCGCGCCGACCTCGATCCAGGCGGTGACCCGGCCGGTGAGATCGCGGACCTGCACGGCGGGTTCGTCGGTGGCCGAGATGCCGCCCTCACTGAAGACGATGCCCTCCTCGTACTGCAGGCAGTAGGCGAGGATGCGGGTGAGCATGTACTCGAGGGTTTCCGAGGGATGACGAGCGACCCGCAGCTCGAGGTCCTCGTAGACGCCGCGGTCGACGTCGGCGAGCTGGACGGCGAAATGATGCAGGGTTGCGCTGAGTGCCATAGGAGTTCTGAGACTACCGCTTGCGCTCTCCCGCCCCGACGACCAGCATCGCTGCATGCGAATCACCCATGTTTCAGCAATAGCCGCCACGTTCCTGGCGCTCGGCACGGCAACCGCTGTGGCGGAACCGAATCCGGCCGACACCCCGCGCCAGGCCATCGCTCGCGCCTACATCGACGCGCTGGTCTCCCACGACGCGAGCGCGGTGCCGTTCACCCCCGACGCCACCCGGGTCGAGGTCGGCATCCAGACCGGCTATTCGGGCCCGCAGCTGAGCGCGGACCTGGAGAACGGGCCGCAGTACCGGGTGATCCAGGGGGTGCGCGAGCTCAGCATGTCCGAAGCGGGCGACACGGTGACCACCCGCTATCTGCTCGACACCGGTCTCGCGGGCGTGCGCCTGACCACGGTCGAGATCGTCGAGACCTTCGTCATCCCCCACGACGCCATCGCGACCATCGAGGCCGACATCACCCCGGTCGGCTACTGATCCGCGGCCTCGAGCAGGGCCCGCGGTGCGGCCAGCCGCCAGGAGTCGGTGACGATCGCCGTCAGTTCCGCGCGATCGTCGAGGGCGGCCAGCCGAACCCGGACCCACGGGTTGCCCGCCTCGTGCGCGGCGATCCAGAACTTGTCCGGCTCCGCGACGACCAGTTCGTCGCGGTCCACGATCGGGCAGCGCACCGCCATCGAGGTCTCGTCCTCGGGCAGGGTCAGGAACAACTTGCCCGCGACCTTGAAAATCGGCATGCCCCAGGCGAACTGCTCCACCGTCTCCGGCAGTGCGGCGACGATCGCCCGGACATCCTCCCCAGTGGCTTGCATGGCCGTCATCCTGCCAGCAGGCCCCGACAGCTCGCCGGCTCACCGTTCGGCGAGCAGCGCCTTCCACCGCTGCCCCACCGGACGCGCGACCGGCACCGCCCAGGCAGGCAGCGTCGCCCGACGACAGAACGCGACCGGTTCCGCGGTACCGGAGACCCCGAACCAGGCGGTGGAGGCGGGCCGGTCCAGCAGCGTGATCACCGCGGCCGACACCACCACGGCGGGCAGGGTGAGCAGCCCGAACAACGCGACGCCGATGATCACCGCCGCCCCGTACCAGCCCAGCGCGTGCACGTATCGACTGCGATTGGCGAATCCGCTCGTGAGCACCGCCAGCAGCACCGTGGCGATCGCGGCGGGGTAGGCGAAGCCCTCGTAGCGCAGCAGCAGGGAATCGGCGGGCAGCAGTTGCGTGGCCGGGATGGTCACGAGCGCGAGACCGGTGCAGTAGACGGCCTGCCACACCGCCAGTTGCTGGGCCCGCCGGACCTCACGCGGACGCCCGTCGGGCGCGTCCAGCGAGAGGGCGACGGAATCGAGAATCCCGAGTCCGAACATCGAGCGACCTTTCCCGCGTGCCGCAGCGGCGGGTAGCCCTGGGCAACTGGAACACGTTCCAGGTCACATGGTGCGACGCGACCGGGTTCCGCGCGGCGGATTCGCCGAAATCAGCTCGCGACGCCCACCTTCGCGCGCGCCCGCGCGGCGGTCAGCCTGCGGCCGATGACGCCGTGCCGGGGCGCGAACAGGTAGACGAACGAGAAGGCCACCCCCTGGGTGACCACCACCATGCCGCCCGCGGCGGTGTCGAGGTGATAGCTCAGGTACAGACCCGTCACCGCGCACACCACCGACACCGTCGGCGCGATGAGCAGCATTCGGGAGAACCGGTCGGTCAGCAGATACGCCGTCGCGCCCGGGATGATCAGCATGGCCACCACCAGCACCACGCCGACGGCCTGCAGCGCCACCACCGAGGTCAGCGCCAGCAACGCCAGCAACGCGGTGCCGAGCACGCGCGGGTTGAGCCCGATGGCGTGCGCGTGGGTGGCGTCGAAGGCGTAGAGGGTGAAGTCGCGGCGCTTGAGCACCAGCGCCGTCAGCACGATCGCGGCCAGGATCATGATCTGGATCATCTCGCCCCGGCTGACCCCGAGCAGATTGCCGAACACGATGTGGTTGAGGTCGGTCTGGCTCGGCGTCACCGACACCAGCACCAGACCGAACGCGAACAGCGTGGTGAACACGATGCCGATCGCGGCGTCCTCCTTCACCCGGCTCGTGTCACGGACGACGCCGATCAGCGCGACCGCGAGGAAACCGAAGATCACCGCCCCGACCGCGAACGGCCAGCCGACGATGTAGGCCAGCACCACCCCGGGCAGCACCGCGTGCGAGACGGCGTCGCCCATCAGCGACCAGCCGATCAGCACCAGCCAGCACGACAGCACCGCGCACACCACCGCCGCGGTGACGGTCGTCGCGAGCGCGCGCACCATGAACTCGTAGCGCAGCGGATCGATGAAGAATTCTTCCAGGCTCATCAGGTCTTCCTCACGCGTCCACGTCGAGCCCGAAGGCCTTGGCCAGGTTCTCCGGTCGCAACACCACATCGGGGTCGCCGTGCTCGAGCACCCGGCGGTTGAGCAGCACCGCCTCGTCGGCCAGTTGCGGCAGGGCGTGCAGGTCGTGGGTGGAGACCAGGATCGTCGCGCCGTCGGCGGCGAGTTCGCGCAGCAGCGCGGTGATGGTGGCCTCCGAGCGCTTGTCGACGCCGGCGAACGGCTCGTCGAGCAGCAGGATCGTCGCCTCCTGCGCGATGCCGCGGGCCACGAACGCCCGCTTCTTCTGGCCACCGGAGAGCTGGCCGATCTGGCGATCGGCGAGCTCGGTGAGGTCCACGCGGGCCAGCGCCTCGGCGACGGCGGCGCGATCGGCCCTGCTCGCCCGGCGGGTGAAGCCCATCTTCCCGTAGCGGCCGGTCATCACGACATCGCGCACCGACAGCGGAAAGCTCCAGTCCACGTCCTCGGATTGCGGCACGTAGCCGAGGCTGCCCGCCTTGCGGGCCGCGACGGGCGCGCTGCCGTTGATCAGCACGCGGCCGCGGTCGGGGGTGACCAGGCCCATGATCGTCTTGAACAGCGTCGACTTACCCGAACCGTTCATCCCGATCAGGCCGCAGACCCGGCCGGATTTCAGGGTCAGTTCGACATTGTCGAGGGCGAGCACGTCACCGTAGTGGACGGTGACGTCCTGGATCTCGACGACAGGCGCGGTGGTCATTTCGGGGCTCCGGCGAGTGCGGTGGCGATGGTGTTCGCGTCGTGGCGGATCAGCTGGAGGTAGGTCGGCACCGGGCCGTCGGCCTCCGAGAGCGAGTCGACGTAGAGCGTGCCACCGAAGCGCGCGCCGGTGGCCTCCACCACGCGTTGCATCGGCGCGTCGGAGACGGTGGACTCGCAGAACACGGCGGGCACGCCGCGCTGGCGCACGAAGTCGATGGCCGAGCCGATCTGCTGCGGGGTCGCCTGCTGTTCGGCGTTGACCGGCCAGATGTACTTCTCGGTGAGCCCGGTGTCGCGGGCCAGGTAGGAGAACGCGCCCTCGCAGGTCACCAGGGCCCGCTGGTCGGCGGGCAGGGTGTTCACGGCGGCGACCAGATCGTCGCGGACGGCGCCGAGCTGAGCTTTGTAGGCGGCGCCGTTGGCCCGGTAGGCCTCGGCGTGTTCGGGGTCGAGATCGGCGAAGGCGCGGACCATGTTGTCGACGTAGATCTGCGCGTTCACCGGCGACATCCACGCGTGCGGATTCGGCTTGCCGCGGTAGGCGTCCTCGCCGATGTCCATCGGGGTCACGCCCTCGCTGACCACCGCGTGCGGCACCTTCAGATCGGCGACGAACTGGGCGAACCAGGCTTCCAGATTGAGCCCGTTGTCCAGGATCAGGTCGGCCTTGGCCGCCTTCTTGATGTCGCCGGGTGTCGGCTCGTAACCGTGGATCTCGGCGCCGACCTTGGTGATCGACTCGACCCGCAGATGCTCGCCCGCGACATTGCGCGCCATGTCGGCGAGCACGGTGAAGGTGGTGAGCACCACCTTCTTGCCGTCGTCGTCGGCGGCGACTCCACCGCACGCGGTCAGCGAGAACGCCATGACACTGAGCACAGACGCCGCGAGCAGCCGGCGCCGTGACGAACCCGGCGTGCGGTGAAACCCAACCTTCATTCCAGAATTATATTGTTCGGGTTACCGAACTTTCAAGTTCAACGCCTGGAACAGACGCTGTGACGGTTCAGGATGCCCAGGGCGGGACGAAAGTCGAACCATCGGGCAGTTCCGCGGAGAAGCCGACGGGAACCGTCACGAACAGGACCGCGGGCTCATCGGTCGTATTGGTGAGACCGATCATCGACCCGGCGGGCGCGACGGCGGCATCCCGCTGCTTCATCGATGCCACCTCGCCGTCGATGGTGATCTCGACCTCGCCCGAGAGCAGGACGAAGACCTCCTCCCGCAGGATGCGATGGGGGACGCCCACCGAGCCGGGTGCGACCTCGGTCTGCCAGACACAGAGTTCGGCACTGCCGGTGCCGGGACGGATGAACGAGGTGAACCGGGCGTTGTGGATCTCGTGGACCTGAGCGTCGGCGGAACGGATGACCGGCATGAGCGCCTCTTTCGAATAGTCAATTAACTTGTCCATATAGTCAAGTAGATTGACCATTGTGTCAAGTGCCAGAATGACCGCTGTGCCCGAGAACCCGCCACCGGCATCCGATCTGCCCCTGTTGCTGCTGGCCGCGGCGACCGAGGTGAGCGCGGCGATCCAGGCGGGCGTCACCGCCGCGGGCTTCACCGACATCCGCCCGGCGCACGGATTCGCCTTCGTCCGGATGGCGCCCGACGGCGCGACCGTGGGCGAGATCGCCGAGCACCTGGGCGTCACCAAGCAGGCGGCCAGCCAGCTGGTCGACGAGCTGGTCACCAAGGGCTACGCCGACCGCAACCCGCATCCGCGCGACGCGCGCGCCCGCCTGATCACCCTCACCGACCGCGGCTGGGCCTGCACCCGCGCCGCCGACGCGGCCGCCGCCGCCTTCGCCGCACACTGGGCGAACACCCTCGGTCCGACGACATTCGCGCAGACCAGGAATGCGATCGCCCGGATGGTCACACCGGGCCGGGTGCGCCCGTCGTGGTGATCATCACCGGGCGATGACGGGTAACGGTTAATCCGAAGAACAGGATTTTCAAAAGAACCCGCGTAGTGTCGCGTCGCGCGGCATACTCGGCAGCGAGCGGTGACGCGCCACCGCGGCATCCGGACCATCGCACCGGACGCGCCTCGTCACGTCAGTCACCGTTCTCACCCTCCCGACAGGATCGTCATGTCTTCCCTCGCCACCGTCGCCACGGTCGACACCATCACCCGCCACAAGTACGAGCGGTTGCAGTACACCGGCTCGGCGGGTGTCATCGACTCGCTCGAGGACCCGCGCCTGGTCGGCCGCTGGCACACCGAATTCCCCGGCTGGCACGGCGAGCACTGGGCATTCGAGGCGGGCACCGCCAGCCCCGGCCGGCTGCGCCCGATCAATGTCGCGGTGCGGCAGAGCTGATCAGGCCGCGCCCTCGGCCGCCGTCCGGTCGACGATGCGCGGGAACGGACTGGCCGCCTCCAGCTGGTAGGCCAGGTCGAGCAGCGACCGCTCGTCGCCCCGGCGGGCGGCGAGCTGGATCGAGCCGGGCAGGCCGTGCGGGAGCAGACCGTGCGGCAGCGACACCGCGGGCCCGCCGCCGACATTGTTGAGCGGCGTGAAGCCCACGTAGTCGACCAGTTTCGTGAACAGCGCGTCGAAGGGCTGCCCCGGCGCCAGCTCGCCGATCCGCGGCGCCGGATGCGACAGCACCGGGGTGAGCAGCACGTCGACATCACGGAAATGCCGGTCGTAGGTGGCGGTTCCGGAGCGCAACCGCCAGGTGGACGCGGCCACCGCGAGCGGATTGCGCTTGGCCAGCCCGATCAGGCCGCTGGTGAACGGATCGAGTTTGCCCGCGTCGAAGTGGTCGCGGTGACCGAACCGGAACGACAGCGTCATCGCGGCGGCCATCATCGCCCAGTATCGCTTGAAGTCCTCGACGAACCGTGGTTCCACGTCGAGCCGCGTCTCGACGACCTCGTGACCGAGACCGGCCAGAATCCGCGCCGCCGAGGCGAGCACGGCGGCATTGTCGGGGTGCACCGGGCGACCGAGCACGTCCTCGCTGATCAGTCCGATCCGCAGGCGCCGCGCACTGGGCCCCTCGACCAGGCCGATCGGCGCCAGCTT
This sequence comes from Nocardia sp. MH4, assembly GCF_019266065.1. Lineage (GTDB taxonomy): Bacteria > Actinomycetota > Actinomycetes > Mycobacteriales > Mycobacteriaceae > Nocardia > Nocardia canadensis. Next base: position 68,274 of record NZ_LPNR01000090.1, read on the forward strand.
CGGGTTCGCGCCGAACCGCTCGACCGCGGCCAGATAGTGCGCGGTGTCGCGGACCGACCTGGTCACCACACCCTCGGCGACCAGATGCACGGGCAGTTGCCGGGCGCCGGGCTGATCGAGCAGCCGGTTGCGAGTGGGCTTCAGGCCGACCAGACCGTTGGCCGCGGCGGGGATCCGGATCGAGCCGCCGCCGTCGTTGGCGTGCGCGATCGGCACCACCCCGGCCGCGACCAGCGCGGCCGAACCGCCCGAGGACGCCCCGGCCGAATACTCGATGTTCCACGGATTGCGGGTCGGCGCCCGGCCGGTGAACTCGGTACTGGCGGTGAGCCCGAACTCCGGCAGCGTCGACTTGCCGAGCACGACCACGCCCGAATGCAGGAACTGCGCGCCGGGACCGCTGGTCACGGTGGCCGGGCGCGGAGTGAAGGCGGCCGACCCGTGGCAGCTGGGCAGTCCGGCGATATCGGTGTTGTCCTTGACGAACGCGGGCACCCCGGCGAACACGCCGGCCGTCTCCGGCGCCGAGGCCGCCCGCTCGAAGCACGCCACCTGCACCGCGTCCAGACTCGGGTCCACCCGCCGGGTCCGCGCGATGGCGGCCTCGAGCACCTCCGCGCGGCTGACCTCTCCCGCGCGCAACGCCGCGGCCACTCCGACGGCATCCAGCGTGCCGAGGGCATCATCGGTGAATCCATGGACGGTAGTGCTCATAGCCGCAGCGTAATGCGATCAGACGGCCATTTGCGGCGGTAACGAATTTCCTCGAGAAACCCTTAGAGTCCCGCGACCCCCGCGGGCCACGGGACTCCCGCCTACTTGGCGGGCGGGGTGAACGGCTGGTTGATCGTGGTGAAGTACTGGATGGCCGCGCCGAGGGCGACCGGCGCGGTCACCAGAATCTGTCCCGCCACGGTGCCGAGGGCGCCGATGGCGAGGATGCCGCCGAGGCAGCCGACCGCCGCCGCGGGCAGGAACGGGCCGAACAGGCCGACGATGGT